>CAVXDH010000003.1:0-785621 GCA_963760545.1 uncultured Solirubrobacterales bacterium | reverse complement strand
AGCTCGACCCGCCGGCACAAGTCAAGTTCGCCTGCGAGGTCCGCCGCACCGCGCTCTCGCCGGCCTCGGCCGAGCCGCGCGCGAGGGGCGGCCGATCCGCCGCAGCGCGCATCCGCCGCCTCGAATCGTCGTCTTGGCCGTGTCTCGCACGGGTGCTAGCGAACGGCGCCATCGACCTCGGAGGGTCGTGCGAGAGGACTTGACTTGCCCCGCCGGGAGAGCTACCACGTCCTCCGCCAAAGGCCCGGAAAGGGCTCTAACAAAGGAGAATCGACGATGAGCAGCAAGACGAAGACCGAATCGAAGGGCTCGCCCGAGGAGGCCGTCAAGGCGGCGGTGCAGACGACCCCGGGCGGCACGACCGAGGGCATCGCGCAGGTCGCCGGGATCGGCCGCTCCACGGCCGGGAAGGTGCTCGGGCGGCTCACCGACGCCGGTGAGGTCACCCGCCATCAGGGCGGGCGCGACCGCGGGAAGCGGCTGCCGGACCGCTGGACGCTCGCCGGGGTTGAGATGCCCGAGGCATACGCCGGGCATGTGCTCGCGGCCGAGCAGCCGGCCGCTACGGCGGGCGACGGCAAGGGCGCCAAGGCACCCGCCGCCGACAAGCCGGCCGGCGGGAAGAGCGCGCCCGCGGCGAGCGCCAGCCAGCCCGAGGGAGGCAAGCTCAAACCGGGTGGCCTGGACCCGCTCGTGATGGGCTACCTCAAGGACAACGCCGGCAGCGGCCCGCACGGGCCGACCGAGATCGCCAACGCCCTCGAGCGCAGCTCGGGTGCGGTCGGCAACTGCCTCGAGCGGCTCGCCGAGGCGAAAAAGGTGAAGCTCGTCAATGAGAAGCCGCGCCGTTACAGCCTCGCGTGATCGTGGCGCTGACCGATAGCGGCGCCCGCCCCCTCACCCCCGCCGCCCACGTAGGCGGTGGAGCGAGGGGGCGGGCCGAGCGCGCAATCCCTCAACGGAAGGAGAGCAGAGCCATGATCGATACCCCGCAGGCCCAGGAGACACTCGCCGAGCTCGCCGAGTCGACCGCCACGGCGCTGCTCGCGTTCGCGCAGGCAGTCCGCCCCGCCTCTGACCGTGACGGCGACGGCGCCGACCTCGCCAGCCTCGGCCTCGGCCGCCGCCAGCAGGAGATCGCGGCGCTGGCCGGCCTCGACACCGATGAGGGCCTGTCAACGAGCGAGGTAGCGCGGGAGATCGACTACGACGCGGCGAACATTCACGCCGCGCTGTACGCCCTCGCCGCGCGCGGCGTCGCGGAAGGTTTCCGCCACGGCGAGCACACTCGCTGGCGACTCACGCCGAGGTATCGGTCCGCTAACCCGTACCTCGCAATCGCGCAGCTAATTACGGCCGGCGAGTGGACGACCTTTGACGACATCTCCCTCGTGGTACACGGCGACCTGCGTCACGGCCGCGAGGTGCTGCGCGCCGCCGTCGAGCTGCCCGACTTTCCCGCTCACCGCGTGCTGCCGCCAGGTGGGCGAGTGCCCGCGGCGTGGCGGAGCTTTGCGACCAAGACCGCCGAGCCCGGAGAGTGCGTGCGGCTGCTGGCCGGCGAGGGCGTCCCGGTCGACAGCGACGGTCGCGCTTCGCGCGCCCACTACATCGGCTGGGATCAGCTCGCCGAACGCGCCTGCGACGCCGGTCGGCTCGCATGAGCGCGGGCCCCTTCGCAACGGGAGTCTTACCGAGTTTTAGAGGGTTTACGCGACCTCGATAAACCCCCTATAACTCCGTATAGTGCAGGCATCGACCCGTCGAAGGAGTCGATCCGGCTACGACTGGGACGCAGGGTGCGCTACGGGGCGCTGTTCTTCTGTTCGATCTGGAGTTGTTGGAGCTGCGCCCGGTCGGCTTCGTAGGTGCCCTTCGCTGTTGCGCCAGCAACTGAGCTTTCGGGTTCGCTTTCATAGATATGCCGCTCTTCGGTCATCTTCGCGATCAACTGGCGCATTTCTTTGTTACGCCGCTCTGCCGCTTCGAGCTGCTGCTGTTGTTCGGATTCGTGAGCCGCTTCTCTGGCTTTCGCGCCCGCTTCCCGCTCGCTGGTTTCGAGGTTTTCTTTCGCGTGCGTAACGCTTTCTTTGACGCGCTCGATCCGTGCGCGGTATTCGTCTAGTTCCTTGCCGCAGAAGGTCGCGCCGAAGCCGTTTCGGGCGCATTCATGGAAGTTGAGCCCGACGCTGTAGAGCGGGCGGTCGAGGCTGCCCGTGAAGTACAGCCCGAGCAGCGCGGCAACCGCTACACCGACGACGATTGTGATGCCTTTCCGTTTGGTCATTGTCCGACGCTGCATCGGGGTATGTGACCGAACCCGCTCCCATTGCCGGGGTAGTACCAGGTCCATGCCTTATACGCACTGCGACCTTCCCACGTACCGAGTCGGTAGAGCACGACCACTGCTGGTGCCGCGTGACCTTCAGCGACACTCTCGTGTGAGTTGATGTACCACCCTATGCCGTTCCCCACGGCGAACTCGCCGCCCCACGAGAGCCAGTGAATGCGGCAGACAAGGCCCGTTGGATCGCCACCTAGAAAGATAGTCCTCGGCTTGACTTCGCCAAACCCCTTTGCGTTGAATGGGTTTGGTCCCGTGAGGATCGGCTCGCTTGTGCTGCCAGCGGTCGCGACGGCGACCCCCGCGGCGAGGGTGAGCACGGCGAGAGCCGCGATCAGCCGTTTCATGACGCAGATCATAGAGCGACTAACCGGCGGTGCAGCTAGCCGAGAGCCGGTTGGTCGCTTCGCCGTCGCCCACGCTCGTGTAGTAGCGCCGCCCGTCGCACCCGACCCGGATACGCGACAGTACGATCCGGGTAGACACGACCGGGTAAACGAGCCTCCCGTCCCGGTATTCGCCGTGCCGGTAGTGGTAGAGGCCGGTCGCCACCGCGATGCTCGTGTCCCAGCCGGACCACCGCAAGCTCGAGAGCTTCCATTCCTTCGAGCCGCTCGGCGGCAACCCCTGAAAGACGCACGTAGACGGGCGGACGCTAGCGTGGTAGCCGAAGCCGCTCGACCCAAAGGTTTGACAGTTGACGAACACTTGCCCGCCACCGGCGCTCGCTGTAACCGGGATCGCGAGTAAGGCGACCCCAACGAGAACGGCACATGCGAGCGCAACGAGGGCAGGACTCGAAGGGAGCAAATGCCGGTTCATGGCGCAGAGAATAGCCCCACTTCCGCCGCGCGGTTGGGCTCTCATCGCACCTGTCTCAGTCGCCCGTTCTCATCGCCACACCACACGTGTACCTTTCCGGGTCGAGAATCGCACGCCACGGCCGGGCACTCGCTGGCCTAGCCTTTCTCACCACGACCGAGAGCCTTGCGGTGCTGGTTCCTGCCGTGAGTTAACCCGTCCGGTAGGGCAGTTAGATGTGTGTGCCGTCAACACGATTCCGTGGCGGCGCGGCGAAGCGAGGCAAGCCGCGCGAAGCGGGCCAGGGCACCTAACTCGCACGATTCCAGCACTTCACCTTCAGGGGTGAAGTGTCGCTGCTCGCCTGCAGCCGGGAGCCGAGGTCATGCCACTTGGAAAGGAAAGGCCGGAATAGATGACAGATGCACCGAGCAACGAAAACACCATAGGCAAAGCGATTGTCGTCTTTGGGGATGCATTGCGGAACAAACCGATAGTGGATGAGCTACTACTCGACGGCTTTGATGCTCGAAAGGCACCCAATCAGGAGTTTTTGGGGTTGTGCTGCGAGCCCGGGGATGTCGAGCTGTTGATCTTTGGCTGCGGGCGCGACCCGGCAGCGCTCGCGGTGCTCCGAGAACTTCGAGCGGGCGCGCTTGCCCCGGCGGTCAGTCCGAGCGTGCGAGTTCTATGGATCGCGCCGGGTGACACCGAGAGCGATGTGCTGCGCGCATTTGACGCTGGAAGCGACGATGTTATCCGAGAGCCCGTTCACCCACGGGAGCTACTCGCGCGGATCACCGCCCTCGTGCGGCGTTCATCGGCCCTCGCCTCCTTCGGCTTGGTGTCGCACCGCGACCTCGTTATCGACCAGGAGGCGCGGAGCGTGACGTTTAGGTCTCACCCTGTCGCGCTGCGGCGGATGGAGTACGAATTGCTTGTATGCCTCGCTCGCTGTCCAGGGAGGGTGTTCACGAAGTCGGAGCTTCTCTCGGAGGTGTGGGGTTACAAGGCACTTTGCGTGACCCGCACCGTTGACTCGCATGCTTCACGGTTGCGGAGCAAGCTCGCGGCGGTGGGAGCCGAGGGCTGGATCGTCAACGTTCGCGGGGTCGGCTACTCGCTGTGCGTCAGAGATCGCGCCGCCGATCGAGCACCGGCGATGCGCGCGGCGTGAGGGTGGCGTGGTCCGCAGTGATTCAAGTGTGTGTCAACTGCGCGTCCCGCGCTGAACTTCCACACAACGCCCGTATGTTGATTGTTCTGTAACCGGAAGCCGTGCGCATTGCGGCGCCACGGGGCGCTAGCAGGGCGGCGGCATGGAGGTCACAGACCAATATGCAACACCGTGAAAGCACGGAGGCCGCAGGAGCGCTCGATAACGCCCTTCTCGAACTGATGCTCGACCACCCCCGGCCGTGGAGCGAGTTTGAACTCGCCCGCACGACCAGCCTCCCAGGGGACATACCGTCGGCGCTGGCACGGCTCAGCTACGACGGGCTTGTGAACCGCTGGGGAGACCTGGCCTCCCCGACCTATGCCGCCGCACGGTTCTTCGGGATACACCACGACCGCTCCGAGTCGGAAGAGGAGCGTATCCACGAGTTCGCGGTCCTGGAGGCCCTTCTGGCGCGCGACTGCAGCGGCAGAAAGGCGATCACCCGCAAAGCACTATTCCGTGCGATGCAGGTGAAAAAGACAAACCGACTCGCGTTCATCGACGCGATCGGACGGCTGCGTGCGGCCGGGTTGCTGGAAGGCGCCGGCAAATGGCTCTTCCTGTCGCGGGCTGCATTGCGGTTCGATCAAATCGCCGCGTGAGCGGCGCCACACTCGGGCCGGCGGGCGGCTTCTCCGGGCCGCCTTGTGGCGAGTTTCCGCAGCCGTGAGGGTTACCGCGCATTGCATCGGCTACGCCTCGCTCGTGAGCACCACCGCGCCTCTTGTAGCGTGGCGCACAAGCTGGTATTTTCTCGCCGACTCGCATCTACCCTGGGGGGGATGTAGAGCCTCTAGACAGAATTCGGCAACAAGCTGGGCGTGTCGGCTAGTCGCCGGCTACAACTCGGAACTGTGCGCGCCCCCGTGTGTACGGCGACCGCGAAGGTCCGCGCACGCTAACGCAATGGAGGAAGCATGACTAGTGGACACTCGCCACTGACCATTCAACTCGCCGCCACCAGCCAGCGCCACACGATTATCCTCGAAGGAGAAATCGACCTCGCCGGCGCCCCAGAGCTCGACGCCGTGATCGCAGGCGTCTGCGCAGGCGAGCCCCGCACGATAGTGCTCGACCTGCGTAAAGTCACCTTCATCGACTCCGCCGGAGTGCACTGTCTGATAGCCGCAAACCAAGCCTGCTGTCAACGCGGCCACGAGCTGCAGATCATTCCCGGTCCCGCTAACGTCCAGCGCCTATTCGAGCTGACGGGTACCACCGACTTCCTGCCGTTCGCCGACGGCGCCACCGCAAGCGCAGACGGCCACTCGCCAGCGGCCGCCCGCTACCGCGGGTAACAGGAGCAGTACGTCCACCGATCATCGGCGTGCAGATGGTCGCCTGGAATCTCGCCAGCCGCGTCAGGCGCCTGTCCGAGCAGGCCACGCTGCTGCTCGCGCTCGCGGCTGACGTGATCTGCCTTCAGGAGCTAGCACCCTCGACGCTGAGCGCTTGGAGCGAGCACCTGCAAGCTGCCGGCTACCACACCCTCGCAGCACCCGACTCGCGTGAGCGTTCCCGTCCACTGCGGGTGCTCACCGCTGCGCGTGAGCCGCTCCACGAGATCCCCGTGCCCGGCGTTCCCTGGCCCGAGCGAGTGCTCGCCGCGTGTCTGCAGGACGGCAGCGAAATCGTCAACGTTCACTCGCCCACCAGTCCCAAGCCAGAGTTCGCGAAGACACGCACCCACGAAGCGGTCTTCGCGCACTTGGCCAACCCAGCGCCGCAGCGGTTGCGCGTGCTCTGCGGCGATCTGAACACCCCGCGAAAGGAGCACGCCGACGGGACGATCTGGACCTTCGCACGCGACCAGTATGGCCGTCTGCGTCCCGACCGCGGCGAGGCATGGGACCGCGCCGAGCTGGCGCTCATCCAGGGGCTTCATGCCCACGGGTTCCACGACGCCTACCGGCAGCTGCATGGCTACCAGCAGCGCGAGCTCAGTTGGGAATGGCCGCGCTGGGGGGGCGGATACCGGCTCGACCATCTGCTCGTATCCGGGCCGTGGCAGGCCACGAGCTGCCGCTACCTGCATCCACTGCGCAGGGCGGGGCTATCCGATCACTCCCCGCTGCTCGCCGAGCTCCAGCCAGCTGCCGAGCCCACAGCCGCATCGTTTCCCACGGCGCGAAACGGGCAAAACCACCAGTACCGACCCAGCGTCAGTGCTCATACACACGTTCCGAACCCACGACACAAGGAGGGCAGGATGGCTGAGCTGAGCGCGCGAGACAGCAAGCTCGTGCAGTACCTCAACGAGGCATACGGCAAGGAGAAGGAGCTCGAGACCGCACTCCAAGCACATATCGGCATGACCACGCGAGCGCCCTACAAGAAGCGCCTGCGCCAGCACCTGACAGAGACCAAGCGTCACGCCCGCGAGCTGGAGAAACGGGTGAAGCAGCTCGGCGGCACCCCGCAGACAGTGCCGATCGAGGGCCTTGATCCGCTCGCCAAAGGCGCTGGCGCCGCAGTCGAGATCGCCGGTCGCGCCGTAGCTGCCGCGAAGGGGCCGTTGCACGCCATCCGCGGCACTGGCGAGCAGGAGAAGATGCTCAAGAACGCGAAGAGCGAGTATGCCGACGAGCACGAGGAGATCGCGACCTACACCGCGATCGAGATCCTCGCCGAGACGCTCGGCGACACCCAAACCGCCAAGCTCGCACGCGCGATCCGCCGTGAGGAGCAAAGCATGGCTAGCTTCCTCGAGCGCCAGATCCCGGCCCTCACGAAAGCCGTCGTACAAGCCGAGATCCCGCCCGCGCAACGCCGCAAAGCAACCACCAGGGCACGCCCCAAACGAGTCGCTACGAATAAAGCCAAAGCGAAACGTACCCCCGCCAAACGCTGAGGGCAGGCTGATGGCCGCAGGCACCGCGCTGGTCGTCATCGACATGCTCAACCGCTACGAGCATGACGACGCCGACACGCTGAGGAACTCCGTCGAGGAGGTGCTGCCCGTCATGCAGGCGCTGATCGCGCGAGCGCGCGAGCGAGATGCCCCGATCGTCTACGTCAACGACAACTACGACGACTGGAGCGCAGGTCCCGCCGAGCTCTGCGAGCAAGCACTCGCCGGAGCACACCGCGCTCTCGTTGAGCCCATTCTGCCGCCGCCAGGGGCAGCGTTTATCACTAAGGCACGCCACTCGATCTTCTACGAAACCTCCCTGGAGTACCTACTGCGAAACCAAGGGATTGAGCGGCTGATCCTGACCGGCCAAGTCGCCGAGCAGTGCGTCCTCTACTCCGCCCTAGACGCCTATGTCCGCCATTTCCAAGTCATCGTCCCCCGCGACGCCGTGGCGCACATTCACGAGCACCTCGCTGACGCTGCTCTACAAATGATGAAAACGAACATGCGAGCGAAGATCACCGACGCCGACAGCCTGTTCTGAGAAGCAGTGAAGCCACTCGCTTACTAGCCATGCGGCGAAGCCGCCGACGCGCTACCGTCGTCGAGTCGGGTCGCGCTCGTCGAGCAGGCGCAATCTCCTCAGCGGCAGCACGAACCACAGCAGCACAAACGGGACCGCGCCCAGCGCCGCCGTCACCACACCCGCGCTCACACCAAACAACTTGGTGGTGACGAGCATCAGAGAGCCACACATCGCGAGGGCCAAGCACGCCAGCCCCGCGATCACTACGCGGTTTGAGTTGAACACGATGTGGCGCTTGTCGTCGTGACGGAAAAGAAAGCGGTGCTCAGCAGACGGCGCGATCGTGCAGACCGCTGCGAGCGCCGCCAACACCAATGTCACGAAGTACACGGTGCGCTCGAAGTCCCCGACATGCGCGAACCCGGTGTTGAACGGCACGATCAAGAGAAAGGCAAAGAGCACCTGTACGCCCGTGACGACCACGCGCAGCTCGCCGGTCAGCTCCTCCAGATTGCGATCTAGTCGTTCGAGGTCCGTCTCCCGGCGCTCGGAGCCGCTGGGGGCATCCTCGCGATCGGCGTGTGGTGACTGAGGACCGTCGGTCATTACTCTCCCTGTCTGCGGTCAGTCGTGGCGGGGGATGCAGCTGATCTTCCCGTCGTTCTCAAGGATCGCCCACTGTATGTCGCCGATTGAGACGATCTGTGCTTGTCGGGCCTCCTCTTGGATGTCTGCGAGCGTGATGCGCTCTCGTCGCATGTTACGCTCGATCGGCCGGCCGTCCTGCACGAGCACGATCGGCTCCCCCTCGGCGATCAGCCGTGCGCGGGGAGAGCGGAATGAGATCCAGCTCACCGCTACCGACAGGAGCGCGATCGTCGAGATCACAGTCAGCGTGCCCGTCACCGACTGATCACTCTGCGTGATGCCCTGCTGGACTAGATCACCCAAGACCACGAGCAGAATGAAGTCAAATGGCTCGAGGTCTGAGAGCTGGCGCCGACCGACAACGCGGGTCACCAGGAAGATGAAGAAGAAGACGACGGTGGCGCGGATTACGAGGTCCATGAGCTAAGGGAAGATCGTCAGCGAACGATGGACGCTCACGAGCGGGGTTTCGCCGTCATCGAGCTGAACGTCCTCCCGGCGCTTGCCGACGTTCGTGGGGTTCACCTGGAAGTAGATCCAGCTGGTCAACGATTCGCCCGGTTCGAGCTTGCCGTATGACAGGACGACTCGCCCGTCCTTGGAGCTCGATTCTGTCGGTTCGGGCTCGATCGAGTTGACGCTCATCGATTCCCACCATCCTTCGTCGAAGACGATTTCGGGCTTCTTGATCTGACGGTGGGCCATCACCCTGACCTTCACCTGGAAGATCAATCCGCTGCGCAGCCGAGTCGGTGCCGTGACGCTCAGGCTCGCGGCGCTTGCGTCAGCCGAACTCGTGCTCGGCTTCTGGCCGAACACGCCAAGCAGCGCTAGCACCGGCAAGGCGGCGATCACGCACAGCAACAGTCTGCGGTAGTAGGGATGGTGCCGCCGGCCCACCAGGTCACGGCTGCGCTCAAGCACCACGCCCTCGGGAGCGTCGGCCATCAATGTCTATTCGAGGGGCGCCACGATGACCCTCCTGACGCTGCGCTCATCCGTTCCCAGAAGAACTGCACGGGTCGCAGCGCTCAGACGTGCGGAACGATTGAGTCACGCCGCCGTGGGGTAGAAAAGCCGCGAACCCGCGATCAAGGAGATCATGAGGTGAGGATCGGCTATTTCTTGTCCAGCGAGGAGTTCGACCCCCGCGAGCTCATCGCGCAGGCGCGCATGGCCGAGGACGCCGGCTTCCAAGGGCTGTGGATCTCAGACCACTACCACCCCTGGAACGACGAGCAGGGACACAGCGGCTTCGTCTGGTCGACCATCGGCGCCCTCGCACAGGCGACCTCCGCGATGAAGGTCACAACCGCAGTGACGTGCCCCACCGTCCGCATCCACCCGGCCGTAATCGCACAGGCCGCCGCGACCTGCGCGGTGCTGCTGGAGGGACGCTTCGCGCTCGGCCTCGGCAGCGGCGAGGCGCTCAACGAGCACATCCTCGGCGACCACTGGCCCGCGGCTGACGAGCGCCTAGAGATGCTCGAGGAGGCCGTGCAGGTCATCCGCACCCTCTGGCAGGGCGGGATGCAAAGCCACCGCGGACACCACTACCAAGTAGAGAACGCCCGCATCTACGACCTGCCCGAGCAGACACCGCCGATCCTCATCTCCGGGTTCGGCCCCAAGGCCACCAGCCTCGCCGCCAGAATCGGCGACGGCTACTGCACCGTCCAGCCCGAGAAGGAAGAAGTCAAACGGTTCCGCGGCGCCGGTGGAAACGGGCCTGTCGCGGGCGGCATGAAGGTCTGCTGGGCCCCTGACGAGCACCAAGCACGCACCACCGCACACCGGCTGTGGCCCAACGAGCAGCTACCCGGCGAGCTCGCGCAGATCCTGCCGACCCCCGCACACTTCGAGCAAGCAAGCGAACTCATCAGCGAGGACATGGTGGCCGAAGCCGTCCCGTGCGGCCCCGACCTCGACCTGCACCTGCAGGCGATCCGTCGCTACCGCGACGCCGGGTTCGACGAGCTCTACATCCAGCAGATCGGCCCCGACCAAGAACGCTTCTTCCAGACCTACGCCAACGAGATCCTGCCGCACTTCAACAGCGACGCCTCAACACTCATCTCAACCACAGCATGAGCACCCATGCCACATCCGCGCCAACGCCTCGCCCCCCAGGCTGGCGCGGCGCACCGGGGCCACAGCTCACCAGCCTCTCCGAAGCAGCGCGCCGGCTCCTCAGAGCCCCCACGCCCGTCGCGGAGCCGATGATCTCAAGAGCCGGTCTGCGCAGCGAGGCGCACCGGGCCCGCCTGATCATGCGCGCCGCCATCAAAGACCAGCAGCAGAGCGGAAGGTAGACGCGGCGCACGCAATCAGGCTGAACGAGCGGCAGGGGATTACGTTCATCTCTAGCGCTCGGCCGTATCAAGCTCGATAGCTTCCCCGTCAGCGTCGAAGCCCCCGCTGCGGTTGCGGATCACGACGTGGCCACTCCAGCCCCGCAACGGATGCGCCTGCTCTCGCGCGAGTCCCGCGCACACCCGTTTCGTTGCCGCATAGGCGATGACTGGCACGACTAGGAACGCGCCGCGGAAGAACCACACCGCGCCTTCATAGCCAAACCCGAACTGGAAGAACAGACGGTCGGCCGAGCCCGCCGCGAACACCACCGCTACCGCCGAGAGCAGCGCAGCGGCAAGCGCGCTGCGCCGCGGATTATCGCGCGGACGCTCAAGCAGATCGTGGCGCCGGTAGTCCCTGCTGATGAAGCGCCTGTCAAGCCACGGCAGCGCATACAACAGCCCGAACACGATGCCGGGAAACAACACCCCGCCAAAAAACGGGTTCGGTACGAGCGTGTGTCCGAAGGCGTGGATCTCCAGGTTCGGCATCAGTCGCAGCGCGCCGATCAGCCACCCCAGATACCAGTCCGGCTGGGCGCCGTTCGTGCCGATATAGGGGTGATAGGGGCCCCACAGCCACACCGGGTTGATCTGGATCTCACCGCCGATCAGCACCAGCAGCGCGGCGACCGCCGCGAACAAGCCGAGCGAGCGCAGCGCATACCCAGGCCACATCGGGGTGCCCACCACGTTCTCCTCACGCCGGCCGGGGCCGGGGAACTGGCTGTGGCGCTGGCGCATGATGATCGCCAAGTGCACCGCGATCAGGCCGCCGATGATCGCCGGTAGCAGGAACACGTGCGCGATGAACAGCCGCGACTCAAACGCCGTCGACCCAGGGAACCTGCCGCCCCACAACGCGGTCGCGAACGGGCCGCCGATCAAAGGGAGCGACATCGCGACTGCCCACGCGATCGCCAACCCCATCCCCGAGAGCAGATCGTCGGGGAGCGAGTAGCCAGCGAAGCCCTCCAAGATCGCGAGCGCCAACAGGGTGACGCCGATGAAGTAGTTGATGTCGCGGGGCTTGCGGAAAGCGCCGGTGAACACGATCCGCAGCAGATGGAGGGTGATCGCCGCGACGAACACCAGCGCCGCCCAATGGTGAACCTGACGGGCGAGCAGCCCGCCCGATACATCAAAGGAGATGTGCAGGGTGGAGGCGTAGGCGTCTGAGACGCTCTGGCCCTGCAATGCCTGGTAGCTGCCGTGGTAGACGGTCTGCGTCGTGTCCGGGTCGAAGAACAGCGCCAAGAACGTGCCCGTGAGGACCAGCATCACAAACGAGTACAGGGCGATCTCGCCGAGCAGGAAGCTCCAGTGGTCAGGGAACACGTAATCCATCAGCCAGCGCATCCCACGCGCCGCGCCCAGCCGCTCATCCACGAACGCCACCGCGTCCACCGGCCGGTCCTTGGCGGTGTGGCTCACGATGGGTCTCCCCACCAGGACGGGCCGACAGGCCCCGACATCGGCCCAGCAGCGCGCAGCACACCAGCGCTGTCGATAGTCAGCGGCAGCTGCGGCAGCGGCCTGCCGGCGGGGCCGAACTCGACGCTGCCACCGTCCAGTACGTCGAACGTGGAGTAGTGGCAGGGGCACACCAGCGCCGGCCCCTTGGACTCGGTTGATGGGCTGAGCGGGTCTCGAAACAGCGAGATAGCGCACGCGGCATGGGTGCAGATCTTCGAGTAGGCAAGGATGCCCTGCGGTGCCCAGCCGGCACGCTCGGCGGGTAGCCGCAGCGTCGCGGGGTCAACGCGCACCACCACGACGGGGGAGCCCAGGTCCTCCTGATCGGCGCCCTGCGGGAACGCGGTCTGAAAGCTCCGTTCGATGATGTCGGCCGCGAGCATCGGGTTGCCCTGCTCGTCCACGAGCGCGCGCCCTGCCCGCCACGGTGTGCGTCGCAGCTGCTCCTCCAGACCAGGGCCGAGCGCCGCCACGGGAATCACCACCGCCGCCGTCAGCCCGGCGCCCGCGACCCCGGCGGCGCCGGCGAGCAGCCGTCGGCGCGTGATGCCCTCCACACCCTCGGCGGCCTGCTCGATGACCTCACGAGCGGCGTCTGGGTCGGCCAGTCGGGGGCGCTGCTCGACCTTCGTCTCTTGTGGCACCAGCCAGCGGCCCGCGAGCACGAGCGCACAAGCCAGCAAAGCGAGCGCCGCGCCGAGTGCGAGACCCAGCAGCTGCGTGTTCGGGTCGAGCACGAACAAGGCGACGAACGCGAGCGCCGCGACCGCCACCAGCAGCAGCACAGCCACGACCAATAGCTCCGCCCATGCGGGTGCGCCTGTGTGCCGCACAGACGGGTCCACCTCGGGTTGCCCCTGGCGGCGGGAGCGCAGCCCTCCGGTGCGCCACAGCACGAACATCACGATCGCCTTCCAGGCCCGGCTCACGCGCTGCTCCCTGGCCGCGGTGGACGTTCGGGCTGCTCGCTCGTGCGCTCGCCGAGCAGCCTGGCGATCAACAACAGCGCGGCGGCGGCCAGCAGCCACGCGACCATCCCCTCGGGGATCGGGCCGATCCGACCAATGCCCCAGCCGCCCAGGTTCTTCGGGTGCTGGATGCTCTGGATGTAGCGCGCGAGCGAGTTCACCTCCGTGTCGGTGAGCTCGCCTTCGCCGAAGCGAGGCATCACATACGGGCCGATCCGTACCGCCTCACCGACCTGTCTCGGTGTCGCCTGATTCAGCGCAGGGACGATCGCGCCGGTCACGATCCCGCCCTGACCCTGGATCGTGTGGCAGCCCGCGCAGTCCAGTCCGAACAGACGCTGCCCTTCCGCGAGCGATCCTCGGTTCGGCTGCACCGTTGGAATGCCAGGGCCGCCGAACGATCCGACATAGGCGACGAGCGCCTTGATCTTGCTCGGCGGAAACGCGGGACTCGTCCGCAGCGGCTGCGCCTTCGGGTTGGGTAGCGGCATTCGCCCGGTCTGCAGGTAGAAGTCCGCCGCCAGCGCGCCGACGCCATGCAGGCTCGGGGCGCGGCCACTGATGCCCTGCGCACTCAAACCGTGGCATGACGCGCAGGAGGAGTCGAACAGCGCGTGACCCTGCGCCACCAGCCCAGAAGGAGCGGCAGTGGAAGTGGGCGAGGGGGTTGCGCTGGCGTCCCAGTGAGCGGCGAAGTCAGTCAGCGCGAGCACGCCGCACACAAGCGCCACCATCATCATCAGCCGGCGTCTCATCGGCCCGCCAGCTCCCGCACCGGCAACCCGGTACTCCGGTCGGCGTAGCGGTCGCGGCGCTGCTGGCGGCGCTCCTCGGCGAGCATCGCGCTCATCGCGATCACGATCGCCAGCACACCCATCACCACGCCGCCAGCCACCAGCATCAGCACCCCCGCCGTCTGCTGGTCTGCCAGCGCCGAGACGTGCAGGGCACGCGCCGGCGCCAAATAGAACGGGTACCGGACGTGCCGATCGAACAAGAACACCCCTGCCGGCACCGACATGACGACCATCGCCGCCATCAGCCACGAGAACCTTGCGATCGCACCCGGCGGATGCGGGATCGGGTCAGCCGCGAGCAATGGCAGCAGGAACAGCATCCCCGACCAGAAGTAGGCGGCGTGCTCGCAGGCGTGGATCGTCTGGTTGCGCAGCGCCGCTTCATAGACGCCCGTCATGTGCGTGCCGAGCACGACGAGCGTGAACAGCGCGAACCCGCACGCCGGCCGCGTCAACAACCGCACCCAGCGCCCGCGCAGCAAGCTGACGATCGCGTGCCGGCCGGGAGGTGGACACGCGCTCAACGCCAGCCTCACCGGCGCTCCCCACAGGATCAGCGTCGGCGCGGCGAGGATCAGCAGCAGATGCTCGACGACGTGGATCGAGAGCAGCTCATCGGCGTACTGGTCGATGCCCGACAGCAAAGCGAGCGGAAGCACCAGCAGTCCACAGGTGAACGACACGAGCCGCCACGCGGGCCAGCGTCTGCGTGAGCGGACCATGCCCCACACGTACAGGCCCGCCGCCGCACCGCAGACGCCGAGCAGCACCGGGTCCACGGTCCAGGTGCCGAGCAGGCGCACAAGGGTCGGCGGCTGCGCGCTCACCGCACGCCTTCCCTACGCAGCTCCCGCGAGCGCTCGCGCTGCTCACGCACCACGCCGCCGAGGCCGAGCGCCGTGATGCCGACGCCGATCAAGATCAGCCACAGTCCGAACCCGGCGCCGATGAGCGCCACGGCAACCCCGACGACCAGCGCGACCGTAGCGACCGAGCTGTCGGTGATCAGCCGCGGCCCACCAACCTGCCCCTGGCGGATGTCGAGCGCCCACACCACAAGCCCGACGAGAACACAAGCTGCGCTGGCCACCGCCGGGATCGCGAACTGGATCAGTTTCGGGGCGAACACGGCCTGCACGCCGGTCAGCACCGCCAGCCACAACCCCCAGAGGAGCAGCACGACAGCCGCGCGTCTCATACGCCCACCTCCTCGCGCGCCTCGCGCAGATCCAAAAGGGGCGCGTAGCTGCGTATCGGCGGCAGCTCGTGGAAGTTGTGGCGGGGTGGCGGCGAGCTCGTCGCCCACTCGAGCGTCTGCGCCCCCCAAGGATCATCTCCAGCCTCGCGCCGGTCACGCAACGAGACCAGAATGTTCCACATGAACAGCAGCACCGACAGCGCGATCACGACCGACCCGGCAGTCTCCAGAATGTTCAACCCCTGCCAACCCGTTGAGGCGGGATAGCGCGCGATCCGCCGCGTCATGCCCTCAGCACCCAGGATGAACATCGGGAAAAAGGTCACGTTCGTCCCGATTACCATCAGCACGAAGTGCAGCTTGCCGAGACGCTCGCGCAGCATCGCCCCGGTGATCTTCGGAAACCAGTAGTAGATGCCGGCGAACAAGCCGAACGCGCTGCCCGCGAAGATCGTGTAGTGAAAATGCGCCACCACGAAATACGACATGTTCAGCCCGTAATCCAACGGCGGCGAGGCAAGGATCACCCCCGTCAACCCACCCACGAGGAACTGCACGAGGAAGCCGAGCGCGAACAAGAACGAGGTGGTGAAACGCAGCCTGCCTCGCCACAGCGTCGCCAGGAAATCGAAATACTCGATGCCCGCCGGGACGATCAAAGCGGTCGATGTCAGCGCGAAATACTTGTTCGAGAGCACCCCGAACGTGTACATGTGGTGCGCCCACACCGTCATCGACAAGCCAGCGAAAGCGAGCAGCGCGACCACGAACGCGGAGTAACCGAAAAACCGCCGGGATGAGAACGTGGCCAGCACCTCGCCGACCATCCCCACGAACGGGAAGAACATCACGTACACAACTGGGTGCCCGTAGAACCAGAACAGCGCCTGGTAGTCCACCGCGCCGGCGCCGCCGACGAGCACATCCCCGAAGTGCCGTTGCGCCCACAGCAACCCGAGCGCGAGCAGCAGCGCGGGGAACCCGAACACAACCATCACGCAGGTCACGACCATCGTCCAGGTGAACACCGGCATCCGCATCAACGTCATCCCCGGCGCCCGCCGGCGAAGCGCGGTCGACAGGATGCAGCCCGCCCACAGGATCTGCCCGAGCGTCGCCAGCATCACCCCGAAGATCCACAGTTCCATGCCGCTGCCCGGGGAGTGGATCGAATCTGAGAGCGGGTCGAACCCCCACCAGGAGGCCGCCGCGGCGCCGCCGCTGGTCAGAAACCCCGACCACATGCTCACACCGCCGCACAACAGCATCCACAGCCCGGCCAGCGCCACGCGCGGCCCTGCGATCTCCGCCGCCCCGACCTGCAAGGGGACGAAGTACACGCCGACCGCGAGCGCGACCGGCACGATCACGAGGTAGACCATCGTCGAGCCGTGCATCGTGAAAAGTTCGTTGTAGGTCTGCTGGGAGACCACGCCGCCGTCCGCCGCGAGCTGGCTTCGCATCAACAACGCCAACAGCCCACCCGCCAGGAAGAACACGAACGCGACCATGCAGGCCGCGCCGGCGATCCGCTTGTGGTCACTCGAGGCGAACGTGCGCGACGCCGCGCGGGCGGGCACCGCAACCGCGTTCACGACGACACTCCCTGCCGGACGGCTTCGTGCGCGAGCCACGCTGTGAAGCGCTGCGGGCTGACCGCCCGGATGGCGAAGTGCATCTCGCTGTGGTCCTCTCCACAGAGCACCGAGCACTCACCGCCGTAATAGCCGGGCGTTCCGAACAGGAGATCAAAGCGGGTCGTGTAGCCGGGCACGAACTGCCGCTGGTAGTGAAGACCGGGCACCCAGAAGCCGTGGATCACATCCTCAGAGCTACCCACGAATTCAACCTCGCTGCCCGTCGGCACATACGCCGGCGTCGGATGCCACGTGTCGACATCGGCGATGCTCACGCCGTCCGAGTAGATGAAGCGCCAGCTCCACTGCGCGGCGATCACCTTGATCCGAACCCCAGGATGCGCGGCCGTGCGATCGATCGGCGTCTCCGCGGTGAACGTCTCCCACAACAAGAAAGCCACCACGCCCGCCAGGACGCACGCATACGCCGTCTCCAGCACGAGCGCCTGCGAGCGCCGCCCCGGTGTCTTGCGTCTCGCGCCTGCGATCAGCAGCGCCAGCAGCGTGCCGAGCACGAGCACGAACACGCCCACGGCGATCGGCAGGTAGATCCCCTCCACGTGCTCGTAGGCGTGCGCCGTGTTCGGCATCAGTGCTCGTAGCGCTCCGCCTCGCCCTCACGCAATGACAGCCCCATCCCAGAGACTGTCGGGTCCGGCCAGAGCGCGCCTTCGCTCAGCGGGGGGGCGCCGTCGAACAGCAGCTCCTCGATGCGGGCGTGGTCGTGGAAATACTCGACGTGCGCGAGCGGCTCGATCGCCGCGCACACGTGCGCGTGCAGCGCCGGGCTCGTGTGCGCCGAGAGCCGCAAGCCACGCGCGGCGCACAGCGCGCCCACCTGCAGCATCTGGGTGATGCCGCCGCAGCGCGTCACGTCTGCCTGCAGCACGTCGACCGCGCCGGCGTCGAGCATCCGCCGGAAGTAGAAAAGGTCATAGCCGTACTCGCCCGCGGCGACCTCCATCCCCGCCGGGGCGCGGTCTCGCAGCAATCTGAGTCCCTCGAGGTCATCGGAGGAGACCGGCTCCTCAAACCACGACACCCGAGCCTCTCGGGCGAACGTCTCGGCGAGCGCCAGCGCCTGCTTGCGCGAGTAAGCGCCGTTCGCGTCCACGAACAACTCGACCCCATCGCCGATCACGCTGCGGGCATGTCGAACGCGCTCAGGATCACGGTCAGGCTCTGAGCCCACCTTCATCTTCACCGCGCCGATTCCCTGTGCCACCCAGCCAGTGAGCTGGCGCTGCATCTGCTCCGGGGTGTAGGTGGTGAACCCGCCGCTGCCATACACCGGCACCCGCTCGCGGACCCGACCCAGCAGAGTGCTCAACGCGACCCCAAGCAACCTTGCCTTCAGGTCCCAGAGCGCGACATCTACGGCCGAGATCCCGCTCGAGGCCACCCCCGGATAGCCGATGTTGCGCACCGCACGACGCATCGCTGCCCACGCCGCCGACGGCGAAAGCGCATCCCCGCCAACAACCGCCTCGCCAAGGAGCTCTGAGACCAGCGCGGCTGCCGCACCCGCCGCGTAGCTATAGCCAACGCCGGTATGTCCAGCTGAGCGGGCTTCCACGACGACGATCGTCGTCGTATCCCAGCTAAGCGTGCCATCGGCCTCCGGCGCGTCCGTCGGCACCGTGAACGCCCTCGCCGTGAGCTGCTCGACAACGGGCTTCGCCCCGCGGGCCGGATGCTCCGCGGGGCTCTCGGCGTCTGCGCTGCTCACCGGCCCGACCCGCGATCGTGTCTCGTTCAGCGAGTGCCGACGAAACGAGCGTTCTGCTCGTTCTCGACCTCGACGTGCTCGGGCCGCGGACCCTCATCCCGGCCGCCCTCGATCTCATCGCCCTCGGGCGCCAGCTTTTTGCCGCGCAGCCACATGCTCAACGCATACAGCCCGCCGCCGAGCACGCCAACCACGATCAGCACCAGCACGAGAATGAAAATGCCTCCAAATTCCATGCCAGTCACATACCCAAACCGTCGTTGCTCAAACCGTCGTTGCTCACGGCTCCGCCTGCGCGAGCGCGACGACCGCGGCGACATGCGAGAGGTGCGTAAGCGTCTGCGGATAGTTGCCCAGCAGCTCACCGCTGGCGGGATCGACCTGCTCTGAGAACAAGCCGAGCGGGCTGGCGGCGCCCATCGTCCGGTCGAACACCTCCCGCGCCTCCGGCAACCTGCCCTGGCGGGCGTAGCACTCAGCCAGCCAGAACGAGCAGGCAAGGAACGCGCCCTCCCGGCCGGGCAGCCCATCGTCCTGGCGGTAGCGGTAGAGAAACCCCTCCGCATCAAGCTCCGCGCGCACCGCGTCAGCGGTGCGGAGCATCCGCTCATCATCGAACTCTACGAACCCCACGACCGGCAGCAGCAGCAGCGCGGCGTCCAACGCCGGCTCGTCAAAGCACTGCACGAACACGCCACGCTCAGAGTCATAGCCGCGCGTCTCGATCGCCTCGCGCATCTCCTTGCGCGCTTTCTCCCAGCGCCGCGTCGGCGCCGTGCGCGCGCACTCCTCAGCCAGCCTGAGGCCGCTGTCCACCGCCGCCCAACAGCACGCCTTGGAGTGAACGAAATGCCGCGGCTCCCCCCGCCACTCCCAGATCCCCCGGTCGGGCTCAGACCACCGCTGCACCGCAGCGTCGACGAGCTCTGAGAAGAACCGCCATTCGTCATCGTCAGGGGAGTGCCCACGGCGATGCCACCGCCACGCCAGATTGAGGATCTCGCCGAAGGCGTCCAACTGCAGCTGACCGGCAGCTTCGTTACCGACCCGTACCGGCCGCGAGCCACGATAGCCCTCCAACTCCAGGCATTCCTCAGAGATGCGTCGCTCACCACCGATCCCGAACAGAATCTGCAGGTCCTCGGCGTGCCCGGCGCTGGTGCGCACGATGAAATGGCGAAACCGCCGGGCCTCACGCTCGCAGCCAAGCTCCGCCAGCGCGTGCGCCGTCAGCGTCGAGTCCCGCACCCAGCTGAAGCGGTAATCCCAGTTGCGCTCGCCGCCCAACGTCTCCGGCAGCGAGGTCGTGGGGGCAGCCACGATCGCCCCGGTCGGCGCGTAGGTCAGCGCCTTCAGCGTCAACGCCGAACGCACGAGGGCATCGTGATCGGGGCCGTCCTTGCTCAACCGCTCACGCCAAGCGCGCCACCACTGCACGGTCTCCTCAAGACGCTCGTCCACCTTCCCCGCATCCAACGCGCTCTGCTCTCGCTCAAGCAGATGCGGGCGCACGAACCGGATCAACAGTCGCAGCCGCTCCCCGGCATGGATCTGGCCGCCCGCGACGATCGCTTCCTGCTCGACGCGCAGCTCGCCGTCGCTCCAAACCAAGAGCCCGTCGTCGCCGCCGATCGCCGTAAACACGTCTACCGCGGCGCGACGCAGCCACGGCCGCACCGCCCCGTAGTCAAACCGGGGTGCCACCTCGAAGCGCACCTCCGCGCTGCCGCGCTCGCACTCGACGATCCGCCCCAGCTCACGATGCGGCTCGAGCGCCCCGTGCTCGCGCATCGCAAAGAAATCCCTCACTCGCACAGTCCCCTGCGGCCCTTCAAGGAGACTCTCGAGCACCAGCGTGTCCTCGATATAGCTCACGCCCCGCCAGCTCGCCTCGCCCTCCACGCCTACCGTGCAGAATCCTCCGCGCTCACGGTCAAGCAGCCGTCCGAAGCAGCTCCCGCTATCGAAACGCGGCAGACAGCACCAGTCGATCGAACCCTCAGCCGAAACCAGCGCGGCGCTGTGACAGTCCCCGATCAGCCCATATGAGCCGATCGCCAGCGCCTGCTTGCTCATCGCCCCCGCCGCATCGCGCCAATCCCCACAAGCCCCGCCGCGACCACAGCGCCGGCGCCAACCAGCCGCCGGTGGCGCGTGAGCTCCCACTGCACGCTGCGCGGCTTGGCCTGCTTATCGAAGTCGCCGTGCGCTGAGCGCTCGCCCGGAAGCGGCGCAAACAAGTTGTCCGGCCGCCCCGCCTGCACAGGCTCATCGGTCTGCTGGGCGTCAAACCCCGTCTTCGCCAGATAGCGGTCGCCGACGCCGGGAGCGAGCGCATTGCCGAGCAGCGTGACAGCGGTCGACGCGCCGACCCACCACTCTCGCCGCGCCGGCTCGTTGGCGGCGGCCACGATCGCCCGCGCGGCGACCTCCGGCTGATAGATCGGTGGCACCGGCTGCGGGTGCCGGGGGAGCCGTGTACGCACCGTGTCGAACTGCGGCGTGTTCATAGCCGGCAACTGCACCATCGTCACCCGGACCCCGCTGCCCTCGTGCATCAGCTCGCAACGCAGCGACTCGGTGAACCCCTGGATCGCGTGCTTGCACGCACAGTAAGGGCTCTGCAAAGGGATGCCACGATAGGCCAGCGCCGAGCCGACCTGCACGATCACACCACGATCCCGCGAGCGCATCCGCGAAAGCGCACACAACGTCCCATACACCACCCCGAGATACGTGACCTCAGTCACCCGTCGGAACTCATCGGCGGTGATCTCCCACGTGGGGGCAAACACGCTCGCCATCGCGTTGTTCACCCACACCCCGATCTCGCCGTGCTCCTCCAGCGTGCCCGCTGCCTCCTCGAGCGCCTGCGGGTCAGCGACATCGCACTCCAACACCACCGGGCGCCCGCCCAGCGACTGCACCTCAGACGCCGTGGCGGCCAAGGCTTCCTGGCCGCGGGCGATCAGCCCAACCGTCGCACCCTCACGCGCGAACGCCTGCGCGGTCGCGCGCCCAACGCCCGAGCTCGCGCCTGTCACCGCCACCACCACCGATCCCATCATTCCTCCATCAAACGCCGGCGACACACACCGCGCATCTACCCAACCACCCGTCCCGCCAACCGTAACCGCACCACCCGTCCGGTGCGATTCACATCGGACGGACGCGGGTATGCAGCCACCAAGATGAGCAAGCGGGCACGATGGACTTCCTGAAAGAGGCGCTGAGAGGCAGCAACCGCTTCGTGCTGCGCCTAGCGCTCCTCGCCGCCATCGTGCAGCGATGACCGTGGCGATCCTCGATGTCGACGGGACACTCGTCGACACCAATTACCAGCACGCGCTTGCCTGGTATCGCGCGTTCCGCGACCACGAGATCATCCTCCCGATCTGGCGCCTTCACCGTCACATCGGCATGGGCGGCGACCAGCTAGTCGAGAAGGTCACCGACGCTGACGTGGAGCACAGGCTCGGCGATCAGATCCGCTCACGCGAGAGCGAGCGCTACAGCGAAATGATCGGCGAAGTCGAAGCCGTCAGCCAAGCCAGCGAGCTACTCAGCGACCTACGCGACCGCGGCCACACGGTCATCCTCGCAAGCTCCGCCAAGAAGCCCGAGATCGAACACTACATCGACCTGCTCGGCGCGCGCCAGCTCGCCGACGGATGGACGAGCGCCAGCGACGTGAAAGCCACCAAGCCCCAGCCCGACCTCGTGAACGCTGCCTTGGAATGCGCGGACGCAGAACCAGAGCAGGCGGTGATGATCGGCGACACACCCTGGGACGTCCAAGCAGCCCAGCGCGCCGGCGTGCAAACGCTCGCGGTGATGACCGGCGGATTCTCAAAAGAAGAGTTGTGCGAAGCAGGCGCCATCGATGTCTACGAGTCGGTTGCTGAGCTGCGCTCCTCACTCGAGGAGACAGTCCTGCGGAGCAAGCCATCCAGATCGTGAGCATCTCGCTCACTGGCGCACGCGAGCGGTTCAGGCACGGTCGCTGGCATCCGCGAGCAACTCCAGTACCGCCTTCTCGACGCGAGCACGGACTCTCGCTTTGCCAAGATCCGGGCCAGCGCGACCGATTGCCGCAGCGATCGTCACCCCGGCCTGAAAACGGTCGATCACCCTCGGGTCCACATATGACGCACGACACACGGCGGGCGTATTACCCAAATACGCCGCAACCGTCTTGATTGCCTGTTTGACCTCCCGCTCATGCGCGGCTTTCCCTCTCACCTCCTCTGCGCTTGCCAACGCGACGGCGGCGAGCACCGTCGCATTCCAAGTACGAAAGTCCTTAGCCGTGAACTCCCCACCCGAGCACTGCTTCAGGTAGGCGTTCACCTCCTCGGCGGTCAGGTCCCTCCAACCGTCGCTCGCACGGTAGGCCAGCAACTGCGAGCCGGTGCGCCGCCGCTTCAAGGCCCCGACCATCACCAGCGCCTCGGGGTCGGCGATCGCCTGCACCCGCCGCTGCCCAGACTTCGCGGGGAAGTCGAAGATCACCTCACGCTCCTCGACGGTCACGTGCTCGCGCAGCATTGTCGTCAACCCATAGGACTCGTTGCGCTCCGCGTAGTCCTCCGAGCCGATACGAAAGAACCCCAGATCAAGCAGCCGCACCGCCAACGCCAGCACCCGCCGCTCGGTCAACTGCCCAACCGCGACCTGCCGCTCGCCGCTGGGGAGCTCGAGGTCGCGCGCCACACGACGACGCAGCCGTGGCAGCGCCGCACCGAAGGCGATCATCGAGTCGAACTTCCGTCGGTCGCGGTGAGCCCGCCAACGCTCGTGGTAGAGGTACTGCTTGCGGCCCGCGGCATCGACCCCAGTGGCTTGCAGGTGCCCAAGCGGGTCCATACACACCCACACCTCCCGCCACGCAGGCGGGATCACGAGTTCCGCGATCCGCCCCAGCACCTCGGGGTCATCGACACGCCCCCCGTCGGGGTCGAGGTACTCAAAGCCACGGCCGCGTCGCCGGCGCACAATGCCAGGCGCCGCACAGTTACTACGCCTCAAGCGTGCGATCTCACCCCTCCAAGCATCATCCCGGCCATACCCGGTGCTCTATGAATACAACCACCCAAGCAGCGGGCCGCCGCAGCTCTACATGGTTCGCGCCGGCACGATCGGGTAGCTCTCAAAGGCAGCCTCGATCGTCTCGATCCGGGCGCGTAGGAAAGGAGTAGTGAGATGGCCACCGACGCGCTATGGCGAATCGCGATGCGGCTCCTACACCCAGCCCAAACCGCGAGCTTGCATCTCGAGCTGATGAGCAACGAGGACCTTGACCACTGGCTCGAGGAACGCCACTCGGCCTGACCCACCGCACCAGTCGGCCTTCCGCCCAACCGTGGCGCTTCCCCGCCGGTTGCATCCGGCCGCGACGGGGTAAGCGACTACCGAAACAGCCAACAACCCCGGAGGCCGCCATGTCAGCAACGAAGAGAAGCAACGGCATTCTCGCCGAGGACGCCCGTGAGGAGCGCGAGCGGATCGTGGAGATGCTCACCAAGGCGTACTGGATGGAGATCGAGACGGTCATGAGCTACCTCGCTGGTTCGGTGAACCCGGACGGGGTGCGCGCCCAGGAGATCATCAAGTCCCTGCGCGAGGACATCCAAGAGGAGCTCGGGCACGCCACCCAGTTCGCCAGCCGCATCAAGGAGCTCTACGGGATCGTTCCCGGCTCGATGGACTTCGCAGCCGAACAGTCCTACCTGCAGCCGCCCGAGCATCAAACGGACATCGTGCACGTCATCAAGGGCGTGATCGAGGCCGAGACAGGCGCGATCGACTTCTACAACGAGATCATCGAGGCGACCGAGGAGACCGATCCCGTCACCAACGACATGGTGATCGCGATCCTCCACGACGAGGAGGGCCACCGCCGCCTGTTCGAGGGGTTCCTGCGCGAGTACCAAGACCAGCCGTGAGCAGAACGACTGCCACTGGCATGGCCACCACAGAGGAGAGAGCCCAAGCGCAGCCGCGATCCGCCCTGAGTTTCACCTTCGATGACGGCCCCGACGAGACGTGGACGCCGCGCGTGCTAAAGCAGCTCGCCCGTTGCGAAGTCACGGCGACGTTCTTCATGGTCGGCGAACGAGTACGCGCTCACCCTGACCTCGCCCGCACCGTGCTCGCCGCCGGCCACGAGATTCAGCTGCACTGTGACCGTCACATCCGCCACACCGAGCTCACCGAAGCAGAGCTACAGCTCGACACCGAACTGGCGCTTGACGCCCTGGCCACAGTGGACGTGAGCCCGCAGCTCTGGCGGGCCCCGTGGGGAATCTGCACCGACGCGAGCGTTCGAGCAGCCGCCCAGGTTGGCCTGCAGCTCGTGCGCTGGTCGATCGACACGCACGACTGGCGCGGCGATCAGCCCCACCACATGCTCGCCGATATCCACGACCAGCTCGCTGACGGTGGGGCGGTGTTGATGCACGACGCCATCGGGCCCGGAGCACAACGGGCCGGCTGCCAGAACACGGTTGCGCTGCTACCAGCGCTCGCCGCTGCCGCCCGCGCCGATGGTCTCGCGCTCGCCCCGATGCAACACCAAGCGATCAGCCCGCCAGCGATCGAGGTGCCAGCGTGAGCGTCCAACAGCTACCAACGCAAGCCTCCACCGCACGACTCGAGGACGCGCTCGCACGGATCGCCCAGCGCGCCATCGAGCTCGATCGCCAACCACGGTTCCCCATAGAGAACTTCGCCGACCTCGCTGCCGCCGGTGCACTCACACCCTCGCCCGATGGGCTGGCGGGCGAAGCGCGGCTCGTGCGGGCAGTGGCTGCCGCCGACGCCTCGACCGCGCGCATCCTCGACGGACACCTCAACGGCATCGAGCGGCTGACCCTCGCCGCCCCCGAGCCGCTGCGCTCCAGCGAGCTCACCCAGATACAGGAAGGCGAGCTGCTGCTCGGCGTGTGGGGCGCAGACCCGGCCGCCGGCGAGGGGCCACCCGCCCGGCTCGAGTACACCGACGGCCAGCCGGTGCTGCGTGGCGTCAAGACGTTCTGCTCGGGCGCCGGCGGCGTTCAGCGCGCGCTCATCCTCGCCGCAGACCACGACGGCTCGCGCCGCCTCGTCTATCTCGACCCCACCAGCAGCAAGATCAGCATCGACCGCGGCTGGTATCAGGCATCCGGGCTGCGCGCCTCAGAGAGTCATCGCGTCGAGTTCCGCGACACGCCCATCCTCGCGGTCCTCGGTGGCCCCGGCGAGCTATCACGCGAGCCCTACTTCTCCCGCGACGGCATCCGCACCTCCGCCACCTGGGCCGGGCTCGCCGACAGCATCGTGCGCGAGACCATCGGTGCGCTCGACCCCGACCGAACCGACGCGGTACAAGCCCACATGCTCGGCAGGATGCGCGTCGCGCAAAGCACCATCGACCGCTGGCTCGAGCACACCACTCACAGCCTCAACCGGCCAGATGATCCGCGACCCGAGCTCGACCCGGCCGTGCTCGCCCTGGAATGCCGCGTCGCCCTCGCAGACGCAGCCCGACTGATCTCCACCCAGGCGGCACAGGTCTGCGGGTCACGCGCACTGATCGGCGCCAGCGCCCTCGACCGCGCTCGCCGCGACCTCGATCTGTTCCTCCTGCAGCATCGGCTGGACCCCAAGATCGCGAAGCTCGGCACGCACATGCTCACCACGGAGGGAGCATGAGCGCCACCGCCGACCTCGAGCGCTTCGAGCGTCTCTACCAGCAAAGCCCCGACCCCTGGGGCTACCGCACCAGCAGCTACGAGCAAGAAAAGTACGCGGCGACGCTCGCAGCGCTGCCGAAGCAAACCCACGGCCTGGCCCTGGAGGTTGGCTGCTCGATCGGCGTGTTCACCGGCCAGCTCGCCGCGCGCTGCGAGCACGTGGTCGCGATCGACTTCTCCCTCAGCGCTCTGGAGCTCGCCCGCCGCAACCTGCGAAGTGTCAGCAACGTCGATCTTCTGCGCGCCAGCTTTCCCGAGGAGACCCCGCCTGGCTCCTGGGATCTGATCGTCTGCTCAGAGGTTCTCTACTATCTGCAGCCGTCGGCGCTCGCAAGCGCGATCGGCTGGATCAAGACACAGCTCAGCTTTGGTGCGAGCGTGCTGACTGTCAGCTGGCGCGGCATTGGGCGTGACGAGCCGCTGAGCGGCGATGAGCTGCACGACCGGCTCGCTCGCGAGCTCGCCCGCTGGCACGCGCTCGACGCATGCCAAGAGCAGTACAGGCTCGACCGCTTCGACGGGCGATGAGCCTACGGCGGATCGTGATCGTCGGCGCCGGCCCCGCCGGCCTGGCAACCGCCCGCGCCTACCGCGAAGCGGGCGGCGCGGCAGAGGTCACGATGCTCGGCAAGGAGACCCTCATCCCCTACAGCCGGCCACCGCTGACCAAGGAGTTCCTGCGCGGCGAGCTCGACGCCAGCGAGCTGCCCATCGAGGAGCCCAGCTGGTTTGAGGAGCACGACATCCAGCTGCGCCTCGGCTGTCAAGTGACAGCCATCGACCCCAGCACAGGCGCCGTTCACGCCGACGGCTATGCGCTCAGAGCCGACGTGATCGTGTTCGCCACCGGCGCCGAACCATCCCGCCCGGACCTGCCCGGCCTGGACGACCCGCGGGTACATACGATGCGGGAGCGGCCCGACAGCGAACGCATCGCCTCACAAGCCAAGCCAGGCACCCGCACCATCGTGCTCGGCACTGGCTTCATCGGCTGTGAGCTAGCCGCATCGCTCGCGCTGCGCGGCACCCACGTCACGCTCGTCGGCCAAGAACCAGCGCCGCAGCAGCAGCGCCTCGGCGCCGAGGTCGCCGAGCACATCGCACGTTGGCTGGCAGACCTCGGCGTGACGCTACGGATGGGCGTGAAGGTCTCCGCCGTGCATAACGGCCGCATCGTCGCGCTCAACCACGGTGACCCGATCGAGGCCGACAACGTGGTGCTCGGCATGGGCGTAACCCCTCGCAGCGAGCTAGCCGAGCAAGCCGGACTTACGATCGTCAAGGGAGCGATCCTCACCGACGCGCAGATGCGCGCCCACGACCGGGTGCTCGCTGTCGGCGACGTCGCCTACGCCCACAACCGCAGCGCAGGACGACGGCTGCGCGTAGAGCACTGGGGCGACGCGCTCGGCCAAGGCGAGATCGCCGGGCGCGTACTCGCCGGCCAGAACACGCACTGGCAAGACGTGCCCGGCTTCTGGTCGACCATCGGCCAGCACACCCTCAAGTACGCAGCCTGGGGCGACGGCCACGACCAATGCAGACTCGATGAGCACCCCGACGGCGCGTTCACCGTGTGGTACTCGCGCCACGACAAGCTCGTCGGGGCGCTTACCCACAATCGCGACGAGGACTACGAACAAGCGCAACAGCTCATCGCCGCTGGGGGGAGCCCACCATGAACGAGCACCCGCTAGACCTCCACGGGATGCCGGCGGGAGTCGAGCTCGCGCCGCCGCACCCCGACCTCCACGCAGTCGTCGTCATCCCGGCCCGCGACGAGGCACCCCGGATCGCTGCCTGCCTGCACGCGCTCGCCAGCCAGCACGACATGCCCACTAACAGCTACGAGGTGATCGCGGTCCTCGACGGCTGCAGCGACGACACGCTCGGAGTCATCCAGCAAACTGCCCGGCTGCACGAGCAGCTCGCCATCCACACCGTCACCCTTCCGCATCCCCAGGGCGTCGGACGCGCACGGCGCCTGGGCATGGACATCGCCTGCCGACGACTCGTGAGCCTCGATCGACCCGATGGGCTGATCGCAAGCAGCGACGCCGACACGACCGTCGCCGGCGACTGGCTCTCAGCGCAACTTGCCCTCTCGCGGTCGGGCGCCGCTGCGATCGGAGGACTCATCGAGCTCGACCCCACAGAGCGAGACACGCTCGACCCGCACGCCCTCGCCGTGCGCGAACTGGGCGCCACCACGCGGCTCGCGCTCGCCGTCCAGCAGACGGGCGGCGCGCTGGTCGAGCACCCGCACTTCTCCGGCGCCTCGCTCGCGCTGACCGCCTCCGCGTATGAGCGCTGCGGCGGACTGCCAGTACGCGCAGCGCTCGAGGACGAGGCGCTAGCCCACGCGCTCACCAGCCAAGGCATCGCCATCCACCGCCCCCGCCACGTCCGGGTGAGGACCTCCGCCCGCACCGACGGGCGCGCTCCACGCGGTCTCGCGCAAGACCTCACGCGCGCAGACTGGCGAGCCCGCCGCTCCTACATAGCCAGCGAGTTCCCACTCAACCGTCTGCTCGCCGTCAAGCAGACCACCATCGCTCTCCTGCTGCCAGCCCGTGAAGTCGCAAAAACGATCGGCCCGATCGCTCGCACCGCCGCTCGACTCAAAGACGCCGGTCTGCTCGACGAGGTGCTCGTCATCGACGCCGCCTCCCAGGACGAGACCGCCGCGATCGCCCGCCAAGGCGGCGTCCACGTCGCCCAAGAGGATGAGCTGCTGGCCGACTACGGACCCTCACAAGGCAAGGGCGATGCGATGTGGCGAGGACTCGCCGCCACCAGCAGCGAAATCGTCGCGTTCGCCGACACAGACACCGAGGACTTCCATGAAGGATTCCTCCTCGGGCTCCTCGGCCCGCTGCTCTGCGAACCCGACATACAGCTCGTCAAGGGTACCTTCCGTCGCCCGTTTCGCAACGGGGACACCGTGCTCGCCGAAGGCGGCGGGCGCGTCACCGAGCTGATGGCAAGGCCGCTGCTCAACCTCCATGCCCCGCATCTGGCTGTATTCGACCAGCCGCTCGCGGGGGAGACCGCCGGGCGCCGGGCACTGCTCGAACAGATCCCGTTCGCCGCCGGCTACGGCGTTGAGATAGCAATGCTGATCGACAGCTGGCGAACCTGCGGCCTGGACGCGCTCGCCCAAGTCGACCTCGGGCAAAGGCAAAACCGCCACCAGCCGCTGCGCGACCTCTCAGCGATGGCCTACGCCGTGCTCCTCGCCGCCCAAACCCGCTTCCTTGGGCCGGAGTTCGCCGACAGCAACGCCTGCAGCTCAATCATCCTGCCACCCACCAGCACCTCCGAGCTGATGGAGACACGCCACGTAACCCTCGAGGAACGCCCACCGCTCATCGAGCACCGTCAACGCACGAAGGCTCACGCATCGCGACGGAGTTTTGCGGCGCCAGCACAAGGGTAGGAGGCAGAGCATGAGCGCCGAGAACGACACGACCCCGCGCTTCACCCACGCCGACCGAAAGGGAGTGCCATGAGCGAGACCGTCGCCGACCACCTGCTCAACCGGCTAGCGAACGAGTGGGGAGTGAAACGCATCTACGGCTACCCCGGCGACGGCATCAACGGCATCATGGGCGCTTTCGGCCGCGCAGATGACTGCCCGGAGTTCATCCAGGTTCGCCACGAGGAGATGGCCGCCTTCATGGCGTGCGCGCACGCCAAGTTCACAGGTGAAGCCGGCGTGTGCCTCGCCACCTCCGGTCCCGGCGCGATTCACCTGCTCAACGGCCTCTATGACGCGAAGCTGGACCACCAGCCGGTCGTCGCGATCATCGGTCAGCAGGCCAGGCTCGGCCTGGGCGGCAACTATCAACAGGAGGTCGACCTCACCACCCTCTACAAGGACGTCGCGCACGAGTACGTCCAGATGGCCACCGAGCCCGGCCAGATCCGTCACCTCATTGACCGCGCAATGCGGATCGCCCTCTCCGAGCGCACCGTCACCTGCGTGATCATCCCCAACGACCTGCAGATGGAACCAGCCGTGCCGACACCACCGCACGCTCACGGCACCGTTCACTCCGGCCCCGGCTACACACCCCCGAACGTCACGCCCAACGACGAGCAACTGCGGCATGCCGCCGAGGCGCTCAACGCGGGCGAGCGCGTAGCGATGCTCGTCGGCGCCGGCGCGCTACGCGCCACCCAAGAGGTGATCGAGGTCGCCGACACGCTCGGCGCCGGGGTCGCCAAGGCGCTGCTCGGCAAGGCCGCCGTACCCGACGACCTGCCATTCGTCACCGGATCAATCGGCTTGCTGGGCACACGCCCCAGCTGGGACATGATGCAGGATTGCGACACGCTGCTGATGGTCGGCTCCAGCTTCCCCTACTCGGAGTTCCTGCCCGAGGAGGGCCAGGCCCGCGGCGTGCAGATCGACCTGGACGGCAGGATGCTCGGCATCCGCTACCCAATGGAGGTAAACCTCGTCGGCGACAGCGCGCTCACCCTCAAAGCGCTCCTGCCGTTGCTCGAGCGCAAGGACGACCGCGGCTGGCGGGAGAAGATCGAAAAGAACATGAGCGAGTGGTGGCAGGTGATCGAGAAGCGCGCTCACGAGCCTGCCAAGCCAATCAACCCGCAGCTGATCTTCCACGAGCTCTCAAAGCGCCTACCCGACGGCGCGATCCTCACCTCCGACTCCGGCTCGGCTGCCAACTGGTACGCCCGCGACGTGCGGCTACGTGCCGGCATGATGGCCACCCTCTCGGGCACCCTCGCGACGATGGGACCGGGTGTGCCATATGCGATCGCGGCGAAGTTCGCGCATCCTGACAGGCCCGTGATCGCGCTCGTCGGCGACGGGGCGATGCAGATGAACGGGCTCGCCGAGCTGATCACGATCGCCAAGTACCGGGAGCGCTGGTCAGACCAGCGGCTGATCGTGCTCGTGCTGAACAACCGCGACCTCAATCAGGTGACGTGGGAGCAGCGCGCGATGTCCGGCGACCCTAAGTTCGTCGAGTCCCAGGAACTACCCGACGTGCCCTACGCGCGGTGGGCGGAAATGATCGGGCTGAATGGCATCCGCACCGACGACCCCGAAGCGATCGGCGAGTGCTGGGATCAGGCGCTCGCCGCCGACCGGCCCACCGTGCTCGAGGTGTGCTGTGACCCCGAAGTGCCGCCGCTGCCGCCGCACATCACGATCGAGCAAGCCCGCTCGTTCGCCTCAGCGATCCTGCACGGAGACCCCGGCAGCCGGCGGATCATCGCCCAAGCGCTGCGCCAGAAGCTGCCCGAGTTCCTCCCAGGACGATGAGCGCCAAGCGCCTGCTGGGAAACCTGCGCCGCGGACGCGCACAGCGCACCCTCGCCGCCGCGACCGCCGCAAGCGCGCTGCCGCTCGGCCTTGAGATCTACTTCGAGCACTTCCGCGGCTCCTTCGGCGACAAGTGGATGTGGACCCCCGTCGCGCTCTCGCCGCTGCTCACCGCCGCCGGACTCGCAGGCGTGGGCTCCAAGCGAGCCGCGAGGACCGTGCTGCCCGCTGTGTCTGCCCTGTACTGCCTGGACGGGCTGATCGGCGTCTACACCCACATACAAGGCGTGCGCAAGCGGCCCGGCGGGTTCTCAGAGCCGCTCTACAACATCGTTATGGGGCCGCCGCTGCTCGCGCCCGGCTCGCTCGCTCTCGTCGGCGGCATGGGCCTCGCGGCGGCGCTCGCCGAGCGGGAGCGCTGAGGGCAATGGCGCAGCCACCGAGCTCCTCCGCCGGGCATCTCCCCAAGCAGGGCGGCGACACCACGCCGGGGCCGCCCGCAGGGCTCCCACACCAGCGCAAGGGCACCACGCCGCAGATGCGCGGGCGCTACCCCGACTACGACGTGCTGAGCGCCGCCTCCCATTGGGACGCGAAGACGCGCGGAGTCGTGCTCGACCGGGTAGCGAACGTCCCGCCGATCCGCTTCTTCACCGAACAGGAGGCACACACGCTGGGAGCGTTCTGTGATGTCGTGACCGGCCAGGACGCAGAGCCGCGCATCCCCGTGCTCGAGATGGTCGACGCGAAGCTCCACGCCGGCCGGCTGGACGGGTTTCGCCACCACGACATGCCGCCTGACCCCGAGACCTGGCAGCAGGTCGCGGCCAACCTCGACGACAGCGCCCGCGAGCATGGCTCAGACGACGGGTTCGCCGCCGCCAGCTCCGAGACCCAGCACGAGATCGTGCAGCAGTTCTCCGAAGGCAAGCTCGACTGGGATCTGCCCGTCACGAAGGTGTGGGGAGTGGTGATGCGCGGCGTGCTCGGCGCGTTCTACTCACACCCCTGGGCGTGGAATGAGATCGGCTTCGGCGGCCCCGCCTACCCACGCGGGTACGCACGGCTCGGTGCCGGGCAACGCGAGCACTGGGAGGCCCCACCAGAGTTCGCGCTCGACCCCGTGCACGATGTGCGCGAACGGGGCCTTGAGTGAGAGACCGTCTACGTGTCGCTCTGAAGGGCGCAGTGCGCCCACCCGAGAACGACTCCGCGTTCTTGCTCGATCCACACCGGCGAGGTGTGCCAGGGCGCGAGCGTATGCGCCGCTACAGCCCCGACGAGGCGGTCGACATGCTGATCGTCGGTGCGGGAGCAGGCGGCGCAACGCTCGCGCAACGACTCGCCCGCAAAGGCTGGCGCGTGCTCGTACTCGAGGCCGGGCCCTTCTGGGACCCCGACGAGGATTGGGTCTCAGACGAGGCCGGCGCGCACCCGCTGTATTGGACGGAGGAGCGCATCATCGGCGGCGATGATCCCGTGGAGCTCGGCAAGAACAACTGCGGCCGCGGCGTCGGCGGCTCGATGATCCACTACGCCGGGTTCACGCCGCGCTTTCACCCCTCAGACTTCGAGGTCTACACCCGCGACGGCGTAGCCGCCGACTGGCCCATCACCTACGAGGATCTCAAGCCCCACTACGAGCGCCTAGAGCGCGAGCTGCCCGTCGCCGGCGAATTCTGGCCCTGGGGCGACCCCCACGGCTATCCGCACGGCCCGCACCCCGTCGGCGCCGGCGCGCTCAAGGCGTGGGAGGGAGCCAGGCGCCTGGGGATCGAGATGCGCGTCGGCCCAGTCGGAATCGCCAACGGCAGCTTCGGGCACCGCCCGCACTGCATCTACCGAGGCTTCTGCCTACAAGGCTGCAAGGTCGGCGCCAAGGCATCCCCGCTCGTCACCCACATCCCCGACGCGTTGGAGCACGGCGTCGAGGTGCGCGCCGACTGCATGGTCACGCAGATCGAGACCGACGAGTCAGGGCGCTGCACAGGCGTCACCTACTTCCACGACGGCGAGGAGAGCTTCCAAGCAGCAGATGCGATCGCGGTTGCCGGCTACTCGATCGAGACGCCACGGCTGCTGCTGCACTCCACCAGCAGCCGGTTCCCCAACGGTCTCGCCAACGAGAACGACCTCGTGGGACGCGGGATCATGGTGCAGGGCGCACCCCAGGTCGCCGGACGCTTCCCCGAGGAGATGCGGATGTACAAGGCGCCCCCGCCGGAGATCAACTCCGAGCAGTTCTATGAGACCGACCCCGGACGCGGATTCGCCCGCGGCTTCTCGATCCAGACCGTAGGCCCTTTGCCGATCGGCTGGGCCGAGCACGTGCTCGCCGACGGACACTGGGGGCAGTCGCTCAGAGAGTACATGCGCGACTACAACCACTGGTACACGATCGGCTGCCTCTCAGAGCTCCTGCCCAGAGCGGAGAACCGCGTCACGCTCGCCGAGCAGACCGACCGTAACGGGATGCCTGTCGCGCGCCTGGACTACACGCAGTGCGAGAACGACCGAGCGAACATCGCCTACGCCAAGAACAAGCTCCACGAAATCCTCCACGCCGCCGAAGCGCAGGACATCCTCACGATCGACCGCTACGCCCACCTCGTCGGCGGCTGCCCAATGTCAGACAAACCCGAGACAGGCGTCATCGACCGAGACCACCGCGCCTGGGAAATACCCAACCTGTTCGTCTGCGACGGCAGCGTCATGCCAACCCAAGGGTCAGCTAACCCCGCGCTCACGATCATGGCCCTCGCATCTCGCCTCGCCGAGCGCCTGGGCGCAAAGCGGATCGACCGCGCCAGCACACGACCCGTCGAGAGTCGAGCATGAGCCTCCTGATCCGCACCGACCGCATCTGGGACCTCAGCCAGCCCATCTTCCACGACGGCCCCGCCTGGGCCGAGTATGACCCGCCGAACCTCACCCACAACTACCGCCGCGAAGCCGAGGGATTCAACGCCGAGACAGTCACACTGAACACGCACACCGGCACACATGTCGACGTGCCCTACCACTTCGACGACGGCGGCCCCACAATCGAGCAGGTGCCGCTCACCGCATTCGCCGCGCCTGCCGTGTTCCTCGACCTGCGCGAGCGCGTCAAAGCAGGCGAGCCGATCGGCCCCCACATCCTCGACGGCACCCTCGATCAGCTCCAACACGGAGACATTGCCGTGCTCGTCACCGGCTGGGGAGCCAAACGGGCAGTAAGCGAGGAGTACCTCAAGCGCTGGCCCTACCTGGGCGGTGACGGCGCCCAGCTCCTGCTCGATCAGGGCATCTCCGCCGTAGGGATCGACGCGCTCAGCATCGGTGGCTGGGGCGGACCCGAGAAGGGCGAACCCGCCCACGTCGCGCTGCTCGGCGCCGGCAAGGTCATCATCGAGGAGCTCAACATCCCCGACGAGCTCGCCGGCCGCCGCAGCTTCTTCACCGCCTTCCCCGTCCTGCTTGAAGGCTGCGGCGGAGCGTGGACACGTGCCGTCGCCTGGGAAATCACCGACAGCGAGCAATGAGCGCCCTCGCCTCGTGTGTCGAACCCCGCCGCGCCGGGTAGGTCAAGCTCATGGCCGCCGAGCAACGACAGATCGAATGGCGCACCGCCGAGATCGACGACGGCACGCTCACCGTGCAGCTGGCCGGCGCGTCCTCGAAGTCATGGAAGGCGCGTTTCGAGAACGTGCTCGCACTGCTGGACACGCCGCACAGCGGCTGGGGAGAGGTCAGCCTCACCAAAAAGGCGATCAAGGTCTCCGGCGTCCAGCAGGGCAGCGAGGCCGAGCTGCGTCACTTCCTCGAGAGCGCGGTCCTTCAAGCCAACACGGACACCGCGCCCGACGCACCCCAACCGCACGACGAGGAGGACGAGGAGCCCGACGCCGACGAGCAGATGGCCCAGACCTTCCGCGGCTTCGCCGTCGAGCCCCAACACCGCTAGCAGCCTCGTCCTCGCTTTTTGCCAGTGCGGCGAGCGGGTAGACGCAGCGGTATCCACAAACCCGAGGAGGACCAGCGATGGCCAAAGATCACGGCCCCAGCGTCAAGAACGACAAACAGTACGAAGGACTCCGCGAAAGGGGCATGAGCAAGGAACGCGCAGCGAAGATCGCCAATAGCCCAGGCTCATCCAAACGAGGCGGCAAGAGTTCAGGCTCAGGCACAAAACGCAAAGCCAGCACCCAAGGCGGCACCAAAGCGCAGAAGGCCGCCGCAGGGCGCAAGGGCGCCAAAAGGAGCAACAGCTAGACCATGCCCGAGCGTGCCACCGCCAGCCATGCCGGCAGCCCCAGCAAGACGCCACTCGCTTCGCTCTCCTCGCACTACGCTCCCGGCCAAGAGCGTCCGCTCGGCTCCTACGCCATCCTCACCGGCGCGTACACCACCGGCCTCGCCGGCGGTCTGATCGCGCTGCGCGCCCGTCGCCACCAGCTGCCCGAGCGACCCACGACCGGCGACCTGCTGCTCGTCGGCATCGCCACCCACAAGCTCAGCCGGCTGCTCGCCAAGGACAAGGTGACGAGCTTCATCCGCGCGCCCTTCACCCGCTACCAAGAGCCAAGCGGGCAGGGCGAGGTCGAGGAGGAACCCTACGGCCACGGTCTGCACCTCGCCGTCGGAGAGCTCCTGGTGTGCCCCTACTGCCTCGCCCAATGGGTAGCCACCGCTCTCACGCTCGGACTCATCGGCGCCCCACGCCTTACGCGCCTCATCAGCTCCGTATTCGTCGCACACACCATCTCGGACTTCCTGCAGGTCGCCTACCGCGCAGCCGAGGACAAGCTGTGAAAAACACCAGGCCACGGCCCTTACTGGCTCGTTTGCCACCCAGGGACCAGGGGTAGACGACCGACAGACCAAAAAGCTCGCCAACGAAACAGAGGGAGGCAGCAGCGAAATGGCATCCACACAGCTAACCGGAAAGACCGTGGCCTTTCTCACCGCACAAGAGGGCATCGAGGAGGTCGAGCTCACAGAGCCCTGGAAGGCCATCAAAGACGCAGGCGCCACGCCCAAGCTGATCGCCCCCGAAAGCGGCGAGATCCAGGCGTTCAACCACCTCGACAAGAGCTCGACATACACCGTCGATCAGTCCCTCGAGGACGCCGACCCCGACGAATACGACGCGCTGGTGCTCCCCGGCGGCGTGGCCAACCCCGACCAGCTGCGCACCGACGAACGCGCCATCCAGTTCGTGCAGCAGATCTTCGCTGCGGGCAAGCCAGTCGGAGTCATCTGCCACGGCCCCTGGACACTCGTGGAGGCAGACCTCGTGCACGGGCGCAAGCTCACCTCCTGGCCATCGCTGCAAACCGACATCCGCAACGCCGGCGGGGAATGGGTCGACGAGGAAGTGGTTGTCGATGAGGGGCTCGTCTCGAGCCGCAAGCCGGACGACCTGCCGGCGTTCTGCGCGAAGATCGTCGAGGAGTTCGCAGAGGGCCGTCACCAAACAGCCCAGGCTGGCGCCACCGCCCACGCGGACTAACTCCTCGCTGCATAAGGGAGAAGGATTAATTGTGGTGTGCAGCCTCAATCCTGCATCTTGGCGGGGTGCTGTTTTCACACGGCCATAAAACCTGGATTGCCTGGGTAATCGCGCTCGCACTCGCGATTACCGGATTCATTGTCCGCAGGTCGAGACGCAGACGCTAAACAGTCCGCACACACCCACGGTGGGAGACAGGGCCCGCGGGGTTAGCCGCTCCGATCGGCGGGGTAGATCAAGCGACATCATCAAGCGACACTCAACTTCTAGGAGGCACACAACGATGGTGGCACTACTTGCGTTGATATTGATCCTTGCGATCTTCGGCGGCCTCGGATTCGCCGTCCATCTGCTCTGGATCGTATTGGTGATAGCGATACTGCTGTGGCTGATCGGGTTCTTCATCGGCGGTGCGCCCGTCGGCGGCGGACGTAGGCGCTGGTACGGACGCTGGTGATGAACGCCACATCAGCCCCAGAGCAAAGAGAAGGACGAATCGCCCGCTCTTGGCGACTGACCAAGGCGTCCTGGCAGGTTGTCCGTGAGGATCGCGTGATCCTGCTGCTCGCGATCCTCTCCACGCTCGTGGGAGCAGTCGGCGTCGCCGTTATCTTCGGCGTCGCCGGCCTCGGCAGCAGCAGCGCGCACGGGCACCGCCACCTCGTCGACGGCCGCGTGGCCATCGTCGCGCTGATCCTTGCCTACCCACTGATGTTCGTGAGCACGTTCTTCAACACCGCGATCGCTGCTGCCGCAGCCGCAGGACTGCAAGGACGACGACTCTCCCTCGGCCAGGCACTCGCGGTCCCGGCCAGCCGGGTAGGGCAGCTCGCGGTGTGGGCACTGTTCGCCACGATCTTCGGCGTCGTGCTCGAGCAGCTCGCCCGGCGGCTGCCGCTGGCCGGCGCGATCGTCGCGCGCCTCGTCGGGCTGGCGTGGTCAATCGCGAGCCTGTTCGCGATCCCGATCCTCGCGCTCGAAGGCGGCAGCGCTCCACACGCCCTGAAACGCTCCACAGCCCTCGTCAAGCAGCGCTGGGGGGAGGGCATCAGCGGCAACGTGATCGTCTCTGCGTGGACGATCGTCCTGATGATCCCGCTGCTGGTCGTCTTCGTCATCGGAATCGCCGCGACCCGCCATGCCCCTGCGGGGCGCATCGCCGTGTTCGCGCTCGCTGCCGCAGTGTTCGTCGCCCTCGTCGCGCTGAGCGGGGTCGTGCGGCAGATCTTCGCGGTGGCTCTATACCGATACGCGGCCGAAAACGACACGAGCGGACCTTTCCACGAGCAGGACCTGCGCGCGCCGTTCACCAAACGCCACAACCGCCAAAACTAGGACCTGGCTGTCCGGGCAGCTTGACTACGGCTACCTCGGGGTATTGGCAGGGAGATGGCGCGCTTCGGCTACACGATGATGTGCGAGCAGTCTCCACCCGACGCGCTCGTGCGCGACATCCAAGGCGCCGAGCAAGCCGGGTTTGACTTCTCGGTCATCTCAGACCACTACCAGCCCTGGCTCGCCTCACAAGGACACTCGCCTTACGCCTGGGCGGTGCTCGGCGCGGCCGCGCAAGCCACCGAGCGGATACCGCTGATGAGCTTCGTGACCTGCCCGACGCTGCGCTACCACCCCGCCGTCGTGGCACAGAAGGCGGCCACCATCCAGATCCTCTGCGGCAACCGCTTCCGTCTCGGCCTCGGTGCAGGGGAGAGCCTCAACGAGCACATTGTCGGCAAGCGCTGGCCCGCGGTCGCAGAGCGCCACCAAATGCTCTCCGAGGCGCTCGACATCATCGCCGCACTGTTCGACCAAAAAGGCACCGTCAACTACCACGGCGAGCACTTCCAAGTCGACTCCGCGCAGCTGTGGGACAGACCCGAGCAGCGAATACCGATCGGCGTGGCCGTCTCAGGCGAGGACTCCTGCCGGCTCGCCGCCGCCAAGGCCGACCTGCTGGTCGCCACAGAGCCCAAGCCGCAGCTCGTGGAGATGTTCGACGCCGCCGGCGGCGATGGCAAGCCCCGCGTCGGGCAGATCGCCCTCTGCTACGACGCCGACCGCGACACCGCGATCGAGCGCGCCCACGACCAGTTCCGCTGGTTCGGCCTCGGCTGGAAGGTCAACGCCGACCTGCCCAACCCAGACTCCTTCCAGAGCGCGACCGAGCTGGTGACGCCCGAGCAGGTCGCCGCACAGATCGCTTGCGGGCCCGACCTCGATGAACACGTCGAGAAGATCAAGCAGTTCATCGACGCGGGATTCGAGGAGATCGCGCTCGTGCAAATCGGCGGAGAAACCCAAAGCGCGTTTCTCACCTGGGCCGCAAACGAGTTGCTGCCAGCGCTGCGTGACATATAGGCCGTTTACACATAAAAGCGCGAGGGTAGCCTGCGCATAACTCAGCACGACAGCAGAAGCCAAGCCTCGCGATGTCAGCCACCCACACCATCCCAACACCGCGGCAGAGCAGCACTCGCCAGCATTCCACCGCCCTACTGTTCCGCGAAGCCAGCCGCGGGGATCGGGCGGCCCGCGAGACGCTGACCGTGCACTACATGCCGCTCGCCCGCAAGATCGCACGCCGCTACTGGAACTCCTCACTCCCATACGAGGACCTCACGCAGGTGGCGAACCTCGCGCTCGTCAAGGCGATCGACAGGTTCGACCCCAACCGCGGCCGTCCCTTCGAGGCATTCGCGATCCCCACAATACTCGGCGAGCTACGCCGCTACTTCCGCGACAGCTCCTGGGCCGTCCACGTCGCCCGCGGCGCCCAAGAGCGCTCCAAGGCCGTCCAAGACGCCATCGAGCTGCTCTCACGCGAACACGGCAGATCACCAACCGTCCAGCAGCTCGCCCTCTACCTCGAGCTCTCCAGCGAGGACGTAGCGGAGGCGCTGCAGGTCGCCCACGCCTACACCGCCAGCTCCCTGGACGCGCCCGTCCAGAACGGCGAGGACGATGACGCCCCGCTCGTCTCAGCCCTTGGCGAGCACGACAGCGGCTACGAGCACGTCGAGACAGGCCTGCTGATCGAAGATGCGCTCACCGGCCTGACCGAACGCGAGCAACGCCTGCTTGAGCTGCGCTTCGTCCACGAGCTCACCCAATCGCAGATCGGCGAACAGCTCAGCATCTCCCAGATGCAGGTCTCACGACTGCTGCGCTCCACACTCGCCAAGCTACGCGAACGCATCGGGGAGCCAACCCCCGCATGACGACACACAGCCGACCGAGCCGGGGGCTTGACTGTGCGCGCCGGCACATGCAGCCCCCTTGTTCAGCGGCCCTCCTAGCTGGGTAAAGACCAATCAGAGCAACCAAAAGCAAAGGAGGAGACAATGGGCGACCGAACGCAACGAGCGCAAGGCAAAGCCAAAGAGCTCAAAGGCCGCGCCAAGCAGCAAGCCGGGCGAGCCGCCGGCAAACCGGGCACCGAGGCCCGCGGCGCCGGCGAGGAGCTCAAGGGCAAAGCCCAGGACGCCGCCGGCAAAGCACGCAGCGCCGTCAAAAAGGCAACACGCTAAGAACCCCGCCCGCATGGCAGGCCACGGCGAGAGAACACAAGATCGCGGTGAGAACGCGCTGACAGACGTCTCGATGCTGCCCGACCGGCGGCAGCGCCCTCCGCTGGAGTCCGCATTCGTTCGCGTGATCGCCACTGGCGGCGTTATCGGGGTCGGTGTCGCGCTCGGCGCAATCCTCTCCTCACAAAAAGTCGCCGGCTGGATCACCGGCCTGGTGATCGCGCTCGTCTCGGTGATCCTCAGCGCGATCCTCTGGTCCTCACGCCGGCTATGAAACGCCCGCGCGCACAACTCGCCGCCGCACGGGCATGCGGCCAAATACGGGTATAAATGGACCGTGGAGACCCGGCAGCTCGAAACGCAGGCGGACAAGGGCCACCACGCCGGTAACGGAAACTCCGCGCTCAGCTCCTCCGTCTCTGAGAGTCGCCGCAGCCATCTGCTGAGCATCACCGACTCCGCGCTCGGCTACATGTCCCTGGAGGACATGCTTTCCGAGCTTCTGGAGCGCATACGCAGCGCCCTGGAAGTCGACACCGCCGCGGTGCTGCTGCTCGACGAGGATCGCGGGGTCCTCGTCGCACGCGCCGCACGAGGACTGGAGGAGGAGGTCCGCCAGGGCGTGCAGATACCGCTTGCCCGTGGTTTTGCTGGCCGCGTCGCCGCCCAGGGACGTCCGATCATCATCGAGGATCTCGACCACGCCGACGTCGTAAACCCGATCCTCCGACAGCGGGGCATCCGTTCGATGCTCGGCGTGCCCATCCACGTCCAAGGCCACGTCATCGGCGTGATGCACATCGGCACGCTCGTCAAGCGTGCCTTTGAGGAGGACGACGTGATGCTGCTGCAGCTTGCCGCCGACCGCGCCGCGCTGGCAATCGACAATGCACGTCTATCAGAGCAGCGCTCTGTTACCGCGATCATGCAGCGATCGCTGCTGCCCGATGCGCTGCCGCAGATACCCGGTATGCGCTTCAGCGCCAAGTACCTGCCCGCTGGCTCTGGCATCAAGATCGGCGGCGACTGGTACGACGTCTTCCAACTCGATAACGGCCGCCTCGCGTTCGTGATCGGCGATGTCGTCGGCCGCGGGGTGCTCGCCGCCTCCGTGATGGCTGAAATCCGCGCGAGCCTGCGCGCCTACATGATGCAAGGACACAAGCTCACCGAGGTCGTCTCGATGCTCAACGACCTACTCGTCTCCGTGGGCAGCAACCGCGGAGCCACCCTCGCGATCCTCGAACTCGACCCCGAAGCCGAAGAACTCGAAGCGCTCATCGCCGGTCACCTGCCGCCACTGCTGATCAAGCCCGACGGCCACGCTCAACTGCTCCAGCAGAAGCACGGGCTGCCTGTCGGCGTGCGCGTCGGACACGACTACCACGCCTTCCGCTACCCGTTTCCCAGTGGCAGCGGCCTGCTGCTCTACACCGACGGGCTGATCGAGCGCCGCGACGAGCCCATCGACCAAGGCTTCGACCGACTCCTTGCCGCCGCCGAGACGGCAGCCAGTCGCAGCGACTCCTCGCTCGCCGACCGCGTGTACCGCACGCTGCTAGACGAGACCCTACTCGAAGACGACGTGGCCCTCTTGGCGATCGAGACGATGCCGCTCGGAGATACGCTCGAAATGACCCTCCCAGCACGCCCCAACGTGCTCGGTGCCCTGCGCAACACACTCGGCCGCTGGCTGCGAGCTTTCGGTGCCAACGAGGACGAGCTGTTCGACATCACCCTCTCTGCCTCCGAGGCCGCCACCAACGCCATCGAGCACGCCTACGGTGCCCGCGAAGCCACTTTCACCGTGCGCTGTGAACACGATGGCCGACAGGCAACGATTACCGTCCGCGATAGCGGTCGATGGCGCACGACCCGACCACAAAGCGGAGGCCGGGGGCTCGAGATCATGCGCTCACTCGTCGACGACGTGAAGATCGACAGCGACCAACACGGAACCGTCGTAATCATCACCAAGCAGCTCTCCCACCAAGCATGAGCCCACTCAACATCGAACGGATCGACGGAGTGCCGATCGCCCACATCCACGAAGACATCGACGCCGCCAACGCCACTGCCACCCAACAGCAACTCGCCGACGCACTCGGCCCCGACGCCTCAAGTCTCATCGTCGACCTCAGCGAGACACGCTACCTCGATAGCGCAGGCATCGACATGCTGCTACGCCTCAGCGACCGCCTCGACCACCGCCGCGCCAAACTGATCCTCGTGATTCCTGACACTTCACAGCTAAAGCGCCTCGTCACGATCGTTGGTCTGTCCGATGCGATCGCCATCCACCCAAGCCTCCCAGAGGCACGGCAAGAGGCCGCCAAGCGCCCGCCGGGACAGGCCGCCGCGCACCCTGCAAGCGGCCGAACTACCTCCGCCTGACCAGAGCTTCCGAAGCCGCCCTGAGCTGCGGCGGAACGTAGCTGGACGGGCAGTAGACTTACCCAGCAACCACTACTGCCCATCATGGCCGAAGAAGCTCCCCGACCACAAGCCGAAGCCGACGACAGTGCGCTCGGGACCACACTCTCGGAGACGCGCGTTGCGGTCTTCGAGCCCAATTACGGCAACGGCCCCGTCCGCGCCCGCGCCGCTTATATTGCGCAGACAACGCGCTTCCCAAAATAGAGGACGAAGGTGACCAGTCAGCACCCCTACCTGACCATCGAGCTGACGAGTACACCGGAGGTACACACCATCGCCCTGAACGGCGAAGCGGACCTCCTGGGCGCCCCCAGCATCGAAGCGGCCCTCGCAGAGGCTGCCTCATGCGAAGCACAGCGCATAGTCGTCGACCTCAGAAACCTCACGTTCATCGACTCGAGCGGCCTACGTGCGCTCATGGGAGGCCATGAACAGTGCGTCGCACGAGGCCAGGAGCTGCGGATCATCCCCGGCCCAGCGAATGTGCAGCGCCTGTTCGAGCTCAGCGGGATGAACGAGATCCTCTCCTTCTGCGATGCGGAGCCTGCCAGCGATGCGTCGTCAGCCGACGACGCTCCCTCGATCTAGTAGTAGCGACCGGCGCAAGACGCCAACTCGCTCTACGGTGTCCTCGGCTCTGCCCAGCCGGGCACAGGTAGCGCGGCTGCAGGCTCACTCCAGCCGTTCCATCTACGAGTTCATGCTAGAAGTCCAATCTGCCGAAAAGGGACTAAATAGGCAAGGAGATGTCTATGAAGCCCGCACACGCAAACACAGAGCGGCCTAACAAAGCCGCTCCAGGGGCGGAGCCCGCGTCGCCGGCCGGGGAAATTAGTTGTTCCCCAATGGGCACTGCGCGCATGAACCTATTGATGGCGAGTTCGGCCGAAACGATACCCACGCCCCGGCTGATGGGGCTGCCGTTGGTCTCGCGCGCGAGCACGCGCTGGATCCTGCGGGCGCCCGGCCGCAGCGGGGTACTTTCCCCGGACGAGGCCGCCCACGCCCTCCAAGGCCGCCGCGCCGAGCTGCGCACGGCGATCGACCGGCGTAAGGACGCCCGCTTCCTGAGCGCCGGAGTACGCGATGAAGTCGTGGACGAAGCGATCGCGGTCGTGGTCATGTCCCGCAAGCCGATCCAGAATGAAGAACACCTCCAAGGCGCGTTCTGGACCTCCGTCGGCTATCTCGTAGCTGAGCGCAGGGCTGGCCGCCACGAGTTGCGGGTCGGCTCTCAGCGCCGCGTTGCCTTCGAGCCGCTGGAGGGCGAGCTGGCCGGGGAGGACGACCCGTCGTTTGACTTCGTGGAAGCTCGCGATCGAGTCCTGCGCGCCCTGGACTTGATCTCCCAACTGGATCCGCTGGAGCGGCAGGTGCTCACGATCATGAGCGGCTACGGCGTCGGCGTCAAGCGCGCCGCGAAGGCCCTCGACCTCCCGGTCAAGACGGTGCTCGCGGCCTCCCGCAGCGCCAGCCGCAAGCTCGACCATGTCACGGCGATCCTCGCCGCCGGGCGGATGTGTGAGTACCGCTCCGGGGCGCTACGGGCGCTGGCGGACGGCACGGCGCTCGAGGAAGAAGCCAAGATCGCCCGAGCGCACTTGGACGCCTGCAGCGCGTGCCGCGGCGAGCATGTCCTGCTCGCGCGGGAAATGGCGAGCGCTCAGTACAAGCGTGCCGCGAGCGCCGCGCTGCTGCCGCCCGCCGTCCTGCCGCACGCGCACGGGTGGCTGGAGCGGCTGTTCAGCCTCGCGCACATCCGCATGCCGGGCGGTGGCGGTGCGAGTGCCGAGCGGGCCGGGCTGATGCTCGGCGGCGGAGCGGGCGCGAAGGTCGTGGTCGCTGCCGGCGTCGGCCTGGTCGCTGTCGCCGGTGCCGGCGTCACTGCGGTCCACTCCCTGGAGGGCACCACCCCGGTCACGCACCATCGGGCCGTGGCTCATCCGCTCGCGCGCAGCACGGTCCCGGCCGCGAGGAGCATCGCGCCGACCAGCGAGCCCGGCGGGCTGCCCACGACTCAGACTCCCGCCGCGAAAGCTCCGACGGCCGCGCGGAGCACGGATCGGCCGCAGCACCCACCGGTCCCGCCGAGCCGCGCGGATGGATACCTCGCGATCGGCGGCTCACCCACCGCCCCGGCCACGGCGGCGACCGCGAGAGCGGCGAGCACAACTACAGGCAGCGAAACGGGACAGGGCGAAGGCCAGTCCTCGACGCCGTCGACCCCGACCGGAGGCGGAAGCCTCAAATACCTCGGTCGCTGAGAACCGATGCGACCACAGCACTGGAAAGGACTCCGAGCATGACCAGCACCCCGACCCGTCCCCGAGCCGTCAGGCGGCTGATCGCGCTCATCGCGACCACCACGGCTCTGCTGCTTCCTGGTGTCGCGTGGGGTGCTGAACCAACCCCGTCGCCGAAGCCCCACTACATGGCATTCACCTCCTGCCGCGAAGGAAGCGAATTCGCCGCTGAAGGTGACTGGCAGGCAGTGCAGGAGGGCACCTATCCGATCACCGAAGGGGCGTACTCGACATGCAGCGAACCCGACGGCGCATTGACGCTGCGCGACCAAGGCTCGGTGGACGACAGCCCAGGATCGGGACCGGCGTTCCTTCTGCGGCCTCCGGGGGTGATCGAAGCCGGCGTCATCCGCGGCGGCATCATGTCCCCCGAAGGCCAGGCGTTTATCGAGGTGCCGGGAACGTCGCCGCAATACCTCATCTTCTGCATCGCCGCGGAACTATGTAAGAGCTGGCGGACCTTCGAAGTGTCCGTGCCCGCCGGGGCCACGGAGCTGATGGCCGCCGCCCAATGCACCGAATCGCACAGCAGCAGCTTCTGCTCAACCTTGGCCACCAACGCGGAACTTCAGATCACGAGCTCCACGCTGCTGGTGCGAAACGAAGCGACCCCGGAAGCATCGAGCGTCGCCGGGTCGCTCACCGAAGGCCCGGTGAGCGGCAACGCAGCCCTCACCCTCACCGCGCACGAGAAGAACGGCACAGGCATCTACAGGGTCAGCGTCCTGATCGACGGGACACAGGTGTACTCCGCGACCCCGAACCTCAACGGCGGGTTCTGCGCCCCGCACGGCACCTACGACGGCGCGCTGCTCTTCCACGGCTCACAGCCCTGCCCGGCGGAAACCGCGGTTCGCGTCGAAGTGCCGACAAGCTCCATCCCTGAAGGCCAGCACCTGGTCGAAGTCGACGTCGAAGATGCCGCCGGCAACCGCGCGATCGTCTTCGACAAGACGATCCAATTCGCCGCCCGCCCGGCCGCGCCGCTGAGCCCGCCGCCCACCGTGGCAGCCGCGCCCGAACGCGGCCCGTGCAACGGGGCGCCGTGCGTCGAAGCCGCCAACCTCACCGCAACCCCAGGCGAGGCGAGATCCTTCAACAAAGGACTGAAGCGCTCGACCGTCACGCTCACCGGCCGCCTGGCGAGCACTACCGGCACCCCAATCAAGGACGCGCAAGTCAAGCTCCTACAGCAGATCGTCGGCTCCGCCACCGCGACCCAGGTGGCGGCGGCGACCACGAGTGCCGACGGGTCGTGGTCGCTGAAGGCGCCCGCCGGCCCATCCAGGTTGCTGCGAGTCGCGTTCTATTCGCACACACTCGACGTAGTGCCTGCGGCGACGCTCGACTTTCACGAGAACGTTCCCGCAACCATCTCGATCCACGCCCCCCGGCACGTTCGTCTCGGCCAGTTCTTCACATTCTCCGGGCAACTTACCGGCGGCTACATCCCTCCCGGTGGAGAGGAAGTCCAGGTGCAGATTCAGTACGGCGGCCGGTGGCGCGAGCTTCAGCTCGTGGACACCAATAGCCGCGGCCAGTGGAAGTACCGCTACGCCTTCACGCTGGAACCAGGCACGAGGTGGGCGTTCCGCGCGATAGCTGTGCGCAACGGCAGCTACCCCTTCACAAGCCACGAAAGCACCACCATCCACGTCGCCGTGCGCCGCTGAATAGGCCGCCCGCAAAATTGGCTGTCGCGCACCAGCCGCAGCCAGCAGTCCTCCATATAGGCCCGGTTTTTCGCAGCCCGAAAGTCACCGAACGGAGGATTGATGAACACCAACCAAGCACCCAAACGTCGTGGCCGGCGCGGGCTCGGCGTCCTGGCAATCGGGGCGGTCGCCGCGCTCGTCGTGCCTGCGGCTGGCTGGGCGGACTCGATCACGCTCGCCGTCCCCTCCACGCCGGTGCAGGAAATCGGCGGGCAGGTCACCTGGGGCGCCGTCAGCGAAGAGCCCACCCTGGCCGTCGTGGCAGCGAACAATCCAGGCGTGCCGTGCGCGTCCACGCCGGCCGCCGATCAGGGAACGACGCTCACGCCCGGCCACCTCCTCGAAGGGGGGAACGTCGGCGACTGGAGCGGCTCGGCGGGCTTCACGCCGCCCACCCCTGGCGCCTACATCCTCTGCGGCTGGCTGGAGGAACCGGCGGGGCTGATCGAAACCGACGGCGGGCCAGTCACGGCCACCACGTCTTTGCAGGTGCAGGTTCGCCCCCCGGTGATCTCGCTTCAGCTCAACCTCCCCCGGCCGCCGCAGCCCGGCCAGCCGTTCGTGCTGAACCTCACCGCCACAAGCGAAGTGCAGCGCCACGTCGTCGTAGAGGGCACGACCGCGACCCGACACGGCTGCCCGATCAACTACGCCGTCGAAAACGACCAGCACCTGATCGACCAGGAGATAACCGGCGGGCCGTGGCGGCTGGCGAGCAACGTGGAACCGCTGCGCCGCGGCACCTACGTCTTCTGTGCGTGGGCGGACCCGACGGAAGATTCCGGCTTGGACCCGCAAGCCTCCGCTTCGCTGACTGTCCACGTCGGCACGCAGGCGCCGGCACCGCGGCCCCGCGAGCGACACGGCCATCCGCTCGCCGGGCGGCCCGCGACCCGCTCCGAGTTCACGGCTATCGACCACTACTTCAGAGAAACCGAGCGCACCCTGCACGACAGACTCGCATGGGTGAACGTCAGCACACGTGGACCGTTCGCGCTGGCTTACCTGACAGGCGGCCAGGACACTGCGACGGTCCTGCGCGGCTCGGGTTCCCGGTGGACGGCGCTCGCCACGATCTCAGACGAGGGGCTGCGCTGCGGCCTCGTTCCCCCGCGCGTGGTTGCCGAACTTCACCTCGAGCGCTACAACGAGGGGCCGCACCCCTGCGAGCCCTGAGCCTGATTTGGCGGGCGGGTCGAGCTAGACGTGTGTGCCGATGCGGACAAACCGGTCGTCCTATGCCCCGGCAGACCCGAGTTGGTGCCCGCCAAACCGCTGTGGGACTTCTCCACGATCGCGGCCCCGGATGCCGCCTCGGGGCTGATGGTGCTGGCCGATGAACACCGCGCGATCGCGCACTCCGACCCCGCGGCCGCTCTGGATCTCGCAGCCGAACCCGTCCGCCACCACCTCCGCGTAACCAGCGACGAGCCGGCGATCGACCGCCTCCTTCAGCGCTTCGGCCTGGGTCGCCTGCGGCCCCTCGCGCCCCGCGAGCAGATCACCCCGGAGCTCGTCGCATCGATGCTCAAGACCGACCTCGCCAGGCTGCGTTCTGACCTGCCGCGCGGCGTGCGCGCGGAGATCCAGCCCGAGGACATCCAGTTCGCGATGGACACCATCGACCGCAAGGTCGGCCGCGACGGCCCGACTAACGCCGCCCACAAGACCACCGCCGGCATCGCTTGGGAGCGCGTCCTGACCGAGCGCGTCTCCGATCTCGTCACGCGCTACCGGCAGCTGAGCATCGTCGCGATCCGTTGGAAACCCCCCGGGATCAGCCTCGATCTCGACGTGATCGTGCACGACCACGCCAGGGGCCTCGTCTGGGTGCTCGACGCCAAGAACGCCAAGAGGACCGACGGTCAGCTGGAAAAAATGATCGACCAGATCTACTTCCTCAAAAAGCACTCCGACATGCTCGCCGGCGCCAACGCCAAACGCTACGCGGAGCACCAACAGGCTCAGGCCAAGCGGCAACGCGAAGAAGCAGAAGACCGCAACGCCCAACAGCGCGACGCTGAAAAACGAACCGCCGAACGCGAGGCGCTGACCCTCAAGGCCCGACAGGAGCGCCAGGAGCGAGCCGCCCGCGAGCGAACAGAGCGCCAACAACGGGAAAGCCACGAGCGAACAGAACGCCAGGACCGAGCCAAACAACAACAGAACGACCTGTTCATGACCTGGGACGAACGTGGGGAGGAGGACCTTGCTGAGTGATCGGGCGCCTGCCCTTCCATTCGCTCTCTCCTCGCCATCCGGGAACGCGCATCCGCACGCCGCTTCCGCCGCCAACATCCTGCGCTGCACCCCACACGCACTGCATCAGCTCCTCGTCAGCAAGACGCTCCCCGGCGAACGCCACCAACCGCAAACGACCCAAGGCCGCGTAGACGGTCGCCGGAAAGTACGAGACGCGACGAGCAGCTACGACGTGCCGGGCTGATTCATCAGCACGAGGAGTTCGTGTTCCCAACCCGAGCGGCTACTCGTTGCTGGAGCTACCCGGGCCGAAGATCCCATCACAAGCGATGCGTATCTTCGGCTCTGTGTCCGCACTGTCTGCTCAGCCGGTCCGTCAGTTAGCCTGGCGGAATGGTGCTCGACCACGGCTTCCCTTTGTGAACGCCAAGGAGCTTTTTGCTGGCCTTGCTGCGCTTCCTGGAAGCCGTGATGCGGGCACTGCGAATGGGGTCTCCGCGAGCAGGCTCGTCAACAGCATCGAGTATGCGCATGTGACGGCGGTGGACGAGCGCAGGATGCGAGCCGCTTGGAAGCGGCGTCGGGGCGGTGGCGCTGTGCCGCTGCTGCTGATCGCTGACGATCCCGAGGATGAGGGGCGGCTACGTGTGCTCGGGCCCCAGCCGGAAGGGCCGGTGCGGAGACTCCGAGCTGAGTCGCTCTTCGATCTGATCTCGAGGACGCCAGGACTGCGGAAGCTCGAGGCGGTACGGCAGGTCGCTCAGGAGGTCGAGCGGCTGGACACCGAAGGCGTCGCAGGACTCGCGGTCCGTGGGTTGGGCAGCGAACATCTCTACGCGAAGCGCCTGCCGCAGTCCGACCGATGGGAGCGGTTTAAGGAGCTGACCCAGGGTCTACCCACGGTCGGCTGGCGCGAGGTTCTGACCGGCCTTGGCTACGAGGTCGCGTCGCTGCCCAAGCGCGGCTACCTGGCGAGCAGCGGCGGCGAGCCGGTGATCGTGGTGCATCCCCGCCAGTCCGCCGACCAGCTCGCGCGGTTCGACGAAGCTGGTCGCTCCGCTGAGGGCGCGCTCGTGACCGACTGCCTTGCAAGCGGCGCTCCATACGGCCTGCTGGCCGCCGGTGCGAGAATGCGGCTGCTGCGCGCAGGCCGTAACGATGCGGGATCTACCACACGCTACATCGAGCTGGACCCGGCCGCGATGGAGCCCGAGTACCTACCCCTCGTCGGTCTGCTGGCGCCAGAGTTTCTTGCCTCTGGAGGTTTGGAGGAACTGCTCATCGAGGCACGCGACTACGGGTCGAGCCTGAGCAAGCGGCTCGACCGCTCACTGCGCCAGGACGTGATGCCACGCCTGGGGCGAGAGCTTGGCCGCTGGGCCACAGCGAGCGGCCGCGACGTCGCGGACGACGAGGTTCGGGCCGAGCTCGAGGCCGCAGCGCTCACATGGGTCTTTCGGGCGCTGTTCCTGCTCTACGCCGAGAGCGCCGGGTATCTGCCGATGTCCAACCACACCTACGCGGGACGCAGCTTCACCCGCATTGCGGAGCGCGCAGCCGAGGAGCAGGACGTCGCCGACCAGAACGCCAAGACGCTGTGGCGCGATATCAGTGGGCTCGTAGAAGCGATGCGCACAGGACAGAGCGCGTGGGGCGTGCCCGCTTACAACGGGGCGCTGTTCGCGCCGGACGGATTCGACGGCGCAGAAATCCTGGAGGTGGCCTCGATCCCAGACGCCGCCTTGGCTCCAGCGCTCGTCGCGCTCGCTCGCGATTCCAAGGACTCCGACGTGGGGGTCGACTTCTCCGACCTCGAGATCGGTCACCTCGGCCACATCTACGAGGGTCTGCTTTCCCTGCGCCTGTCGGTTGCCGACCGCGACTTCCGCTACGACGCGAAAAGTGATCGCTATGTACCCGCGAGCAGCGAGGAGGTCGAGATCGCGCACGGCGATCTGCTGTGGCTGACCAACGAGGGCGGGCGTAAGGGCGGCGGCGTGTACTACACGCGCACAGAGCTCGTGCGTCACCTCGTGCACAAGGCGGTGCGGCCGGCGTTTGAGCAGCATCTCGTCGAGGTCCGTGAGCTTGCGTCAAGCGACCGGCGGGCCGCCGCCCACCGGCTGTTTGAGTTCTTCGTGCTCGATCCGGCGTGCGGCAGCGCGCACTTCCTCGTCGAGGTCGTCGAGGAGCTCGCCGACCAGATCGCGACGCTACTCGGTGATCTCGCGCTGCCGGCAGTGCGCGAGGAGCTCGACGGTCTGCGGCGGGCGGCAGGCAGCACGTTCGGAGCCGGCATCGAGGACACCGCGCTGCTCAAGCGTCTGGTGCTCAAGCGCTGCGTCTACGGCGTGGACCTCTCTCGGATGGGGGCGGAGATCGCGAAGGTCTCACTCTGGCTTGGCTCGTTCGTCCCAGGATTGTCGCTTGCCTATCTCGACCACAACATCCGGGTGGGCAACTCGCTGATCGGAGTGGCGCGGCCCGAGTCGATGACAGCGCCGGGCACCGAGCGCGGTCAGGGGGTGCTCTTCGGCGACGCGCTGTCCGAGGCGGTCGCCGGCGCTGCGGACGGAGCCGCCCGCCTGCGCGCGATCGACGACCGCACACCTACCGAGGTCGAGGCCAGCCGCTCCGCCGATGCCGACCTCCACGACAGCGTGGCGGCGGCCGAACGAGTGCTCGACCTGTGGGTCGCACAACCGCTCGGCCTCAAGGGGGCGCGTGAGGAGGCGCTTCAGATAGGCCACGAGATCATCGCGGGAGGGGCGTCGCGCCTCGGCGAGCAAGCAGCCGAACTCGCCCGCCGCCACAGCGCCCTGCACTGGCCGCTGGCGTTCGCCGAGGTCTTCGCCCGCGAGCGTCCTGGCTTCGATGTAGTGGTTGGGAATCCACCTTGGGAGGAGGTCGTGGTCGAGGAGTTGGCGTTCTATGCGCTCTACCGACCCGGTCTCCGCTCAATGCCTGAGGCACAACGAAAGGCCGAGGTATCAGCAATCAAGGCCGAGCGGCCAGAGCTACAGGTGCTTCTCGAGTCTTCACGTGCGGGTCTTAAGACGCTTCGCGAGTATCTAGGGCCGGACGCCGGCTATCAGGCGAGCACGGGCGATCCAGACGTATACAAGTTCTTCTGTCAGCGCTACCGAGAATTGCTGCGATCAGGTGGTCGTCTTGGAGTAGTTCTACCCCGGAACTTGTTCCTTACAAAGGGTTCTGCGGCTTTCCGTTCATGGTTGTTCGACCAGGCGGTCCCAACCCGAATAGACTTCTTGTTGAACAACCGGAAATGGGCGTTTGACACTCATCCGCAGGACACCGTCGCACTGCTCGCTGCGGAGCGCCGTTCACCTGATCCCCAAGATGTACTTGAGGTCGTCGGGGTAGCTCGCTCAGCCGAGGAGTTTGCCATTCAGTCCGCCAAGCCTGGGTTGAGGCTGCAGCGAGCCGCTCTCGGGCCAGAACTGGAAGTCCCGCTCCTTCGTAACCAAGAGGAGGCTGACTTGCTAGGCAAGCTACGCTCGGGGTCCCCGTTCCCGTACGGTGGGCGCCGTTGGCGTTGCTTTCCGGTCGCAGAGTTTCATGAGACGAAAGACGCCGGGCTATGGGAGGGTGCGACTACTGGCATACCACTGTGGAAGGGTGAGAGTTTTGACCAATTCAATCCACATGGGGTGGGCGCCCGCCCCTGCCCAGCGAGCGAAGAGGCACTCGCCAAGGCGCGGAAGCGACAGCCCGGTGCCAGGTCATTGCTCGCCGAGGGGCTATCACTCGCCGTTCGACGCCAGGCTGTAGACCGAACCTTTCTGCGGGCTCGTGTTGCGTTCCGCGATGTGACTCGAGCGACGGACTCCAGGACCGTGCGCGCTTGTCTGGTCCCACCTAGTCACTTCCTTAGTAATACGGCGCCGTATCTGGTGTTCCTTGACGATGACCCTCAAGCCGAAGCAGCTTGCCTAGCAGTTATGAACAGCATTGTGTTCGATTGGCAAGCCCGTCGTTTTGTTGAGAAGCATCTGAATTTCTTCGTTCTCGAGGGTCTCCGCCTGCCTGATATCGAACAGGACACCTTCGATTCGCTCGCCCTGACGGGAGCACAACTCTCTTGCCCGGACGACCGTTTCGCAGACTTCGCGGCTGCCACTGGTGTCGCGGTTGAACAGCTCGACGATCAGGAGCGCACATTGCTTCGGGCTGAGATTGACACCTGCGTCGCGCGAGCGTGGGGGCTCACTGCAGCCGAGCTCGAGCTCGTGTTCGACGACTTCACTGAGGACGCGGTTCCGCTCGCCTACCGCGAGATGGTGCGTCAGCGCTTCGCTGCATAGGCTGAGTGCCGTGGACTCCCGACCATACCTCCTCGACAACCGCAGCGCGGACACGCGTCACGGTGAGGCGCTCGCGTACCTGATGGCAGACGTCGATGTCCGGCACGGGTTCTCGGTTGCCACGGGCTACGTGAATCTCGCTGGCCTTCATCATCTGGCGACACTCGCCGACGGTCGCCCGACCCGCTTGCTGCTCGGGGCGGCCCCGGACCCGGGCTTGGGCGCTCAGCTTCCGCCGATCGACCGCTTCACCCTTCAGCTTGAGCGCCTCCGCGACGAGCGTGACTTTTCCCGCTTCCCGCCCTCTCGCGCCGCACGCCAGCTAGCCGCAGTGGAGGCTTGGCTCGGGCGCCCGGAGGTCGGCGTCCGCCGCTACGTACGTGAGTTTCTGCACGGCAAGGCCTACCTATTCGGCGATCACACAGACGCGCGCGTGGCTCTGGTCACCTCCGCGAATCTCACCGGCGCCGGGATGGAGCGTAACCTGGAGCTTGGCCTCGCGAACTACGACGTGCCGGTGGCACGCGACGCAATCGCCTGGTTCGATGACCTGTGGCAGCAGGCGCCGGCGTTTGAGGACGAGCTGCGCGAGCTGCTGTTTCCCGATCCCGGCCGGATCGATCCGATGACCGTGTACCTACGCGCGCTGCTCGAGCTGCATAGTCCGGAACCGGACGATCCGCTGCGTCCGAGCCGCCCGACCGGTCTGGAGCTCGCTCCCTTCCAGCGCGATGGCTACGAGCGCGCCCGGGTGATCGCTCGCCGCCACGGCGGGGTGATCTACGCGGACGGAGTCGGGACCGGCAAGACGGAGATCGGACTCGCATTCATCGAGGAGCGCACCGAGGAGGACGGCGTCTTCGCGCTCGTTATCACTCCCGCGCAGCTCGCCAAGCGCTGGCGTGAGCGGATCAACCAGACCAAGCTGTCGGCGCAGGTCATCTCCTTCCAGGAGCTCGCCTCCGACGAGCAACTCATGCCAGAGGCGCGTAACCGTCATCGACATCTCGATAACCGCAAGGACTCATATCGTCTGATCGTCGTCGACGAGGCGCACGCACTACGCAACGAGAACACGAGCTGGTATCGAGCGATGGAGCGGTTGCTGGGTGGCACGCCCAAGCAGGTCGTGTTGCTGACGGCGACGCCGATCAACAACGGGCTGTGGGACCTCTACAACCTCGTGATGCTCTTCGGTCGCCACGACCGGGCGTTTGCCGGCGCTGGGATCGACTCCGTCAGGAATCTCTTCATCGCGGCGGGCGCCAACAGCCGCGATCCGGAGAACCTCGACCCGGACGTGCTGTATCCGCTGGCCGATGCGGTGAGTGTGCGCCGCGACCGCGTGTTCATCGAGCGCGAGTATGAGGGCGCCACCTTCCCGGACGGCACCCCGGTCCGGTTTCCGAAGCCGACGCTGCGTACGCGCCGCTACGACCTCGACATCGCTCACCCCGGCCTGTTCGAGCGCATCACCGATGAGATCGACGAGCTCACGATGGCCCGTTACCGGCCGAGCGCCTTCGAGCTCGGTGGCGACGAGACCGCGGTCGAGGCGCAGCTCGGTGGCCTGCTGAAGTCCGGCATCCTCAAGCGCTTCGAGTCGTGCTGGCGCGCGTGCCTGGACACGGTCGAGGCGATGCTCGCAGCGCACGACGCCTTCCTCCTTGCATGGGGCCACGGAGAGGTGCTCTCACGCGAGCAGCTCCGCGCGGCCGCCGCCGGCGAGGCTGACGACGCGGGGCTTGCGGCCTGGGTGGAGCAGCAGCTCGAGGCGACCGACGCCGTGCGACCGGTGAGCGAGTTCGACCCTACCTACCGCGACGCCGTGGCCGCAGACCAGGGTCGTCTCGCCGCGATCCGAGACGCGCTCGCCGAACTGGACGCGGCAACCGATCCCAAGCTCGCTGCGCTAGTGGACCTGTTGGAGAGCTCACCCGCGCAAAAGATCGCGGTGTTCTCGACGTTCGGCGCCTCGATCCGCTACCTCGACGAGCACCTCCCGGCGCGCGTGGGTGGCCGCGAGCGGGTCACGGTCATCGGCAGTGAGAGCACCCCCGACCAGCGCCTTGCCGCGCTGGGCCGCTTCGCCCCACGCACTGTCGTACGCCCCGACTACGAGCCTCCCGATGGCGAGGTCGACCTGCTGCTCTCGACCGATGTCCTCTCCGAGGGCCAGAACCTGCAGCAGGCACAGGAGGTCATCTCCTATGACATGCCGTGGAACCCGCAGCGCGTCGTCCAGCGCAACGGCCGCGTGATCCGACTGCTCTCAGATCACGCGGAGGTCTACCTCTGGACGATGCTACCCAAGCAGGGAGAGCTCGAGCGGCTCCTTGGATTGGAGGCGCGGATTCAGGCCAAGGTCAAGGCGGCGAGCGGGGTATACGGCATGGAGGCCGAGGTCATCGAGGGCCTCGAGACACAACTCCGCCACTACGCCGAGCGGCTCGCCGACGGTGACGTAGAGCTGCTCGACGAGTCCGAGGAGACCTCCGGTGCGTTCATCGGCGAGGAGCTGCGGCGACTGATCGACCGCGCGCTGGCCGAGGGCGAGGTTGAGCGCGTGCTACGCCTACCGTGGGGGATCGGGGCGTGCTTTCGTCAAACACCGGGAGGACGTTCCCAGGGAGCGCCGGGCGTGTTCTTCGCCACTCGCACGCCAGCCATGCCGGACGCATCCGGCGGCTACCGCTACTGGCGCTTCGTCGAGCTACCCGATCAAGAGCTCGTCTCGACCGACCTTCAGATCCTGCGCCGGATCGACCCACACGGCGGCGAGCCGACCGAGTTTGAGGGCATCGACCTCGAGGCGGCGTGGAAGGCTGCGGCAGCCGACATCGTTGTCACGCACAACGAGCGTACCGATCTCCGAGCCGTCCAGGAGCAGATCGGGCCCAAGCAGCGCTGGGCGCTGGAGCTGCTGCGCGACCCGGCCGTCGCGCTGCCGCCCAGCGCAGACCTGGCCGACGACGTGCTCGCCGTAGAGCGCAGCTCAGCCGTTCGCCGTGCCATCGGCGAGGTTCAGGACCGCGTGCTCGCGGCCGAGATCTCGCGGGATGAGGCCGCCGCGGAGATCGTCCGCGTTGTCGAAGAATTCGGCCTACAGCCAGTGGATGCACCGCCACTGCCGGAGAAGATCACCGCTAACGACCTTGGTGTGGTCTGCTGGATGGCGGTTCTTCCCGGCTGACGACCACCCAAAAAAACCGGAGGATAGTCGCGGCGATAGGCTCACCCATCGATGGAGGCAAACCCGCGCACGCTTCTCAAGGTGTTCCAGCCCGACATCCAGTACGTGGTGCCGATCTTTCAGCGTCGCTACGTCTGGAATGAGACCGAACAATGGTCAGAGCTGTGGGAGGACCTCATTGACACCGTTCAGGAGGTGGAGCGGGTGGAGGTCTTGATTGCGGCCGGAGCCGAGCAGCCGATGCCCTCGCATTTCCTCGGAGCGATCGTCTGCGATCAGTCGCTCTCCGCTGGCTCCGATATTGACGAACGCCCGCTGATAGACGGGCAGCAGCGGCTCACGACGCTACAGCTCATCCTCGGGGTTGCGTTGAAGCTCGCGCGAGCTCGCGAGGCCGAGCAAGCGATTGGCCTCCTCGCCAAGCAGGTCGAAAACGATGAGACGCTCACGAATGGACAGCACGACCGTTTCAAGCTCTGGCCGTCAGACCCCGACAGGGAAACGTTTGAGGCGGTCATGACAGGACAGGAGCCGCCCGAGGCTACGCATCTCATTGCCGAGGCCTTCGCGTTCTTCGAGCGCGAAATCGCAGTGTGGATCGACGGAGACGATCCGATCGCCAAGCTGACCCAGCTCGCTCGGACGCTTCGCCGTCATGTCGAGCTCGTCGTCATTGATCTGCAACCAGGCGACAACGCACAGGTGATCTTCGAGTCCCTGAACTACGGCGGACGCGAGCTAACGGCAATCGACCTCACAAAGAACCACATCTTTTTTCAAGCCACCAAACAGGGCATTGACCTGCATCGGATGTACGACGAGCGCTGGGCGCCGTTCGACGATGACTGGTGGCGCACCGAAGTCTCGCAAGGGCGTCTCACGAGGCAGCGTGCCGAGCTGCTGCTGATGCACTGGCTGAAGCTCGAAAAGCTCGAGGAGGTCAAGGCCCATCGCCTCTTCGTCGAGTTCCGCGACCTCCCACAGTTCCATGAGAACCTGCAAGACACCGTAACGCGCCTCGCGTCTGATCGAGACCTCTACCGGCGGTGCGATGAGCACCCCGAGTCGCTCTCCGTGGTCACCGGTGGATTCTTTCCTCGCCTTGACGTCCTCGATCAGTCGGTGCCCAGGCCGGTTGCCTTGCAGCTGCTGCGGGCCGTTCCAGAGCGCTTGCAGCCTGACGTGGCCGCTCGCGCGTTCCATGCGCTGGATAGCTACATGTGGCGCCGTGCGCTCACGCGCGGCAGCACAGCTAACTACAACCGCATCATGCTCGACGTTCTCCGGGCCATCGATGGCGATCTCGAGAATGCGGACACCGCGATCATTGAGACCCTCGCGGCGATGGACGGCAACACGGTCCGCTGGCCGACTGACGACGAGCTGCGAGCCGATCTCGAGATCCGTGCCCTCTACGGTCAGGGGCGCGTCGCACGTGCCGCGATCTTCACCGCCTTGAGGCTCGTCGAGAACGAGTGGCGGCGTCCCCGCGGCGAGGGTCCACTCGCCATCAACAACGAGCTGCAAATCGAGCATCTACTCCCTCAGGAATGGGACCAGTACTGGCCAGTGGCCAGCGAGCCTGACGACACCCTCGCGGAACGGGAGCAGGCACGAGCCTCCCACGTTCATCGCCTGGGCAATCTGACGCTTGTCTCGCCCTCAATGAATCCTGCGATCTCGAACAGGGAGTGGGAGCACAAGCGAGGCGCTCTACGTGAGCACAGCAGCCTCTTGATCACGCAGCGCTACCTTGAGCGTGACCTGTGGGATGAGGCGGCCATTCACGAGCGAGCGTCCGCGTTGATAGACACCATCATCGAGATCTGGCCGGGTCCAACAGGCTCGTTTACCCAGCCCTTCAATAACTAGAAGGGCTCGTCGGCAAGGATTGCGTGCACGCGACCCCGGAGTTTGGCCCTGACCCACCCCGTTTGTTGGTCAAGATGCCGACGCTCCACCATCCAGACTTGAACGGTGCGAGTGCAACTGCCAACTCTGTCGCTGATCCTTACAAGAGCAGCAAAGGTGTGGGGTCCTGGTCCGGCACAAGTAGATGCAGATGTGACTGAGCCCGGGAGATCGCCACATACATCCGGCATCGCGACGGCAGGTCATTCCCGAACAACGAACCAGCACAGTAAGGGATCGCAACCCCGTCGAATTCCAGGCCCTTCGCCTTGTGGATCGTCATGAATCCCTTCTTTGGAGCCTTTCGGGCGGCGTCGCGGGCACGCGCCTCCCGGTGCAGCAGCGCCACCGGGTCGTCCTGCTCACCGGGGTGAAGGCGCGCGAGCAAATAGAGCGGGTCGCCGCGTAGCACCCGCCACGAGTCGACGCCGTGCTCGCCGTCGAGCACCTTGCGTAGGCAGCGCAGCCACTCCTCCGTGTCGGGCCTCTCGTATAGCCGCTCGCATAGCTGCGCCAGCGGCAGGATCTTCTCCTTCGTCCCGGTGACCACCCCGTCCGGCTGGCAGATTTCGCCGACCTGGTCCCGGTAGGTTTTTGTCATCCCGGTGCCCCAGTCGTGCATCGCCTTGACGAGCAGTGCGGCCAGCGTCGGTGCGTTGCCGCTGGCGGCCATGACAGCTTCGAGGATCGTGCGGGCGGGTTCGTGATCGGCCCCCTCGTGGTAGTTGCCTAGCCCTGGGAGCTTGCGGCGCAGGCCCAGCGCGTGGGTGTTGTGATGCGTGATTACGACTGTGCCCTCGCCGCAACATCCATAAAGCGCCTTCAGGCAGGCCGGTGCGTGGCCCTCCTGGTTGGGGCCGGGCACCGGCCCGTCCCACCGGTGCACCGTCACGCAAGATGGCGCGGAGCGAAGGTCGATCGGCTCGCCGACGAGCAGTGCGGTACGCGCGCCGACCAGGAAGCTCGCCATGTCCGGGTTGTCTTTCCATCGCCACGGGGTCGTGAGGCTCACTGTCGGGTGAAGTGCGCTGAGCGCCTCCCAGTCGATCTGTATACCTGTGAACTCGAAGATCCCTTGCAGGTGGTCGCCGAACAAGCGAAGACGGGTAGGCCCGGCGGCCGCGATCAGCTGAACCAGCGCGTGCTGCGCTTGTGAGCAGTCCTGGTACTCGTCCACGAGAATGAGTGGATAGCGGACCGCTAGGCCCCGCGCCACCTCGGGCCGGCGCGTGAGGAGGTCCGCTGCGTGCCGAACCATCTCATCGAACGTCGGCTTGGCGTGAAACGGCTGCAGCGGCCGCGGCAGACCAAGCGGTGCCGCGTACAGTTCTACGATCTCGGCGGCGAGCGAGTGGATCGTCTTCATCACGGCGGCGCTTCGACCTAGCCGCCGGTTGAACGTGTCCCTGGCGCCGTTGGTGTGAGTCAGGAAGAGCACCTCGCGGCCCGGCGGCAGGTTCTGCGCTACGCGGTGGGCGGCGACTACAGCCTCTTGGGTCTTGCCGTGTCCTGCCGGTGCTTCGATCAGGAGCATCGGCTCCTCGCCAGCGATCCGATCCTGCAAGGCCGCAAGATCAGCAGTGATCATTGCTCCGCTGCCGGGCCTGGTTGCTCGGCGGGGAGCTGCTCGATGGCGGTCAGGAATCCTCGTATGTCGGCGATGATCGGCGAGTCTGGGTGCTTCTCCAGCAGGTAGCGTCCGATCATTGCGCCACCCCTGCGGCCCTTGAACCACTCACATTCATTCGCCGCCTTCGCGAACAGCTCACGGCACTCGGTCTCTTCCATCTCCGCTGCGAGGTCCACGAGCCGCTTGCGTGACTGCTCGCCCGCGATCCGAGTCATCTGCTGGTAGCGAGCCTCGGCGCGGTCACGCCCGCCAGGGTCGGGCAGCGCAATCACCTCATCCAGCGCCTCCAGTGACAGCGACGCGGCGATCGCCTCCTCTAGGCACCGCCCGCCGGTATAGGTGCCGAATGCCACGTTCGGGTCCTCAGCCAGTTGCTGTCGCTTCCCTGTCTGTGCATGCTCGGAATCAAGGAATGCGCTGCAACGCAGCTCCATGCCGCGCAACGCTTCGATCGCCGGGAACACGTGTGGCTGCCCGCCGCCGTCGATCAGGCGCACGCCCATCGCATCCAGCGTGCGATCGCTCTCTCCCAGTAGCCTGCCGAGCACGGTCTCCAGCAGCCCGAGCTCTGTCAGCCCCTCGACCAGAGTGGGCAGCCGGCACAGCAGGGCCTCCGGGTCGGCGTCCTTGACCCGCGACAGGCTGCCCGGATACGCCGCGACCGTCTGCACGCCCGCATTGACGTCGACGCGGTGCATCTCGGCGATCTCCAACGCCCCCACTGCCGCCGGCGAGTGTGTCGTCAAGAACGCCTGTCCGCCAGACCCGATCGTCGTCCTGATCCGTGCGATCAGGTCACGCTGACGGAACGGCTCCAGACCGTTCTCCAGCTCGTCGACCACGAACAGCGGCGTGCCGACGATCAGCGAGCTTGCCAGCGTGAACAGCGTCAGCTGCTGCGTCCCCAGGCCCGCGTTGAACAGCGGCACCGTCGCGTCCCCTGCCGTCGAGAACAGGCCGAGCATTCCGAGCAGGTTTTGCCCCCGCGGTGAGAGCATCGCCAGGTTGAGATCACCCGTTCCCGGTGCGATCGCCTCGCGTGCCTTCGACAACGCTTGGAGGCGCTTCTCGACATCCTCCGGCGGCTGAAAGCCGTCGCGGGTCGCTTGCATCGCCTCGGTGATCAGGCCACGCAGCTGCTCCCGGTCGACGTTGCGCTCCAGTAGCGACCCGCGCGACATTCGCAGCTCTCGAAACGCCACCGTCGCGGGGCCCATCGTCGACAGCCCGAACAGCTGGCGCTTGGACGGCGACAGAGGCGCGGTCCCCTCGCTCGGGTCGACCACTACGTGCTCGATCTCCAAATCTTCGGTCCCCTGTGCTCTGATGCAGAGCACGCTCTCCCCGTCCCGGTCTGGGTCTGCCTGCACCCTCTGCTCCTTTGCCATCCAGGTGTAGAGCGGAGTGACCGGCCACGCGCTCAGCAGCTCATCGTCGAGCTTGCCGACGAGCGCCTCAATCGAAAAGCCCTCGGTGACCGCCCCTTGGAAGTAGTCGTACTCCGACGCGACTCGGCCGGGCGCCGGTGACAGCACCGTGCTAATCGCCTCAAGGATCGTGGACTTCCCGGCGTCCCCAGGCCCCGTCAAGCAATTCAGCCCCGGGCCTGGGCACCAAAGCAGCTCCTTGATCCCACGAAAGCGTTCGATCTTCAGGCGCCTGATCTGCACGCACCCGTTTTACGCCGACGGCCGGTCGTATCCATGCCCCCAGGGAGGTGCAGGCGGCCAGGTGAGTCGTCGCGGGCGTATAGGTTCAGAGGCCACGCTCTACACAGTGCGCTGGACTGTCCTTAGGCCTTTGGAGAGCGTCCGACCGTCGTTTGCGAGACACTGATCTACGATGAGTGAGCTGCGTATCAAACTGGAGGGGGAGACCGCCAGGCTTGGTCAGGTTTCGGCTGCCGATGTAGCTCAGCTGATCCTGGGTGTTGAAAAGGCCGCGTCGCAGGCCGCCGCGGTCGTCCTCGGGCGCCCGAAGACCACGACTGGTAGGTATCAAGGCGTCATCGAGCAGGCTGTCCGATTTCGACTCGTGTCGATCGAGGAAGGCAGCGTGGTTCCCGTCCTAGAGTTGCCAGACCTGCCGGCGCCGGCTGATCTCGGGGGGTTTGACATCGAGGTCTCGACGCTCGGTCAGACGGCGCTGGACTCGCTTCTGAATGTCGCTGAGGACACCGCAGCCCAGCCCGGGTATCCCCTCATCGCAAAGGCCCTTCTCGACCTCGCCGAGAAGCTGCACATAGGCGAGCGGTATGAGGCGGTTGTCTTCGACGCGGCCCCGGGCGGTGCTCGCGGCGGTCGCCAGGTCCGTGTTGACGGCTCCGTTCGCGCCCGCCTACGTGCACAGGTTGACGAGGCAAACGTCGTCGCCAGCCGTCCGGACGATCTCACGGGTGTGTTGTTCGAGGCCGACTTCGAGAAGCGGACTGCGCGTTTGCGGACTCCAGCACAAGGGGTCGTGGAGATCGCCTTTGCTCCTGAGCACGATGACACCATCCAAATGGCCTTGCGTCAGAGCTCGACTGTCCGTGGCGACGTCGTCTATGACCGGCATACGCACACGGCCAAGAGCGTGCGGCTCACAGAGGTTCTGCGGGGCATCGAGCAGCTCGTGCTCGACCCCGGGGAGTTTTGGCGCGAGTTGTCGTTCCAGGAGCTGGCCGAGCATCAGGGTTCGGGAAGACCTGTCGATCCAGAGAGCCTGTACGACTCTGGAGCTTCCGACGACGAGCGGGATGCATTCATGGCGGCGATAGCTCAACCCGATTAGGTGCAACCCGATCAGGTTCCGACCGGCCCGCTCGCCATCGATACCGACGCCTTCTCTTTCATTCACATGAAGAAGGGGCCGTATGTCGAGTTCGGCGAACTTGTCGCTGGACATGCGCTTGCGATGCCATTTCCGGTGGTGGGTGAGCTGAAAGTCGGCGCAATCCGTGGCAACCTCGGCGCCGTGCGGCTGGCGGCGCTGAACTCCGCGATCGCCGCCTGTGTCGTGATCCCATCCGACGCTCGCGTTGTTGACCGATGGGCCGAACTCCGGGCTAAGCTCATCAACCAGCTCAAAGGTGAGGGAATCAACGACCTGTGGGTGGCAGCGTGTTGCCTCGTACATAACCTGCCGCTGGTCACGAATAACCTCGGCGACTACCAGTCCATTGCCAGAGCGACACCAGCCCTTCAGATCATCCACCCCGACTTGTAGTCATTGATCGTCCGGCGACTGCCGCGTGACGTATCGTCGTGTTATGCCCCTTGATCCCATTGTCTCGCTGTCCGTGGCTCTGGCCGAGGCACCCGGATCGTGCGTGTGCCTGCTAGGTGCGGGCGTCTCGTTCGATGCGGGTGTACCCACCGCGGGCGGCATCCTTCAGGATGGACTCCGCAGTCTCTACCGGCTCGAAATGGACAGCGAGCAGTCGCCCGACGACGAGCAGCTCGCGGCGTGGCTCAGTGAGCATGGTTACGAGGATCTCGGTTACTCCTCGCTGTTGGACCTGCTCGCCCCAGATCCCGCGATCCGCCGTGATTTGCTCAGCCGATACTTCGCAGGGATCGATCCGGGGCCAGCGCACGAGGGGCTCGCGGACCTTGCAGCCGCCGGATCTCTACGTGTGTTTGTCACGACGAACTTCGACGCGCTCCTGGAGCGAGCGCTCCTTACCCGAGGCATTGAGCCAGTAGTCGTCTCCGACGATCCGACGCTGTTGAACCATCCGCGCCGCGAGCACGCCCCCGTGTTCATCGTGAAGGCTCATGGCGACTACACGCAGGAGACAATCCGCAACACGATCGAGGAGCTGTCGGAGCTACCCCCCAAGCTCGCGGACGAACTCCGCGCGATCATGGACCATTACGGGCTGCTCGTAATCGGATGGTCGGGGCGCGACCCCGGTCTTGCAGAGATCGTCCGCAGGCGGTCATCACCTTCCCGCTACGGCGCTTGGTGGCTCACTCGCGCGGACCCGCCTCGTGATCCTGCGCCATCGCTCATTGAGGCCATCGGCGCGCGCCTGATCGTAAGGCCAGCTGGCGCCGCCGAGTTTCTCGCGCAGCTTGACCGGCGGCTGCAGGTGTATCGGGCGCATGAGTCAGGCAACGACCCGGCGAGCGTCCACGACCAGGTGCTAACGCTCATCACCCGCGGCGAGGACATCCAGCTCGACGAGATGCTGCGGCGGGAGCGCTGGGCGTTCGAGTCCGTCCTGGAGGGTGTACGCGCCGAGGGGGCCCCCACCGGCCAGAGCGCGGACAAGCACCTGGAACTCTGGGAGCGTATGGCCGCGGCCACGGACCGTCGGCTCGCGTCGCTGGTCCCGCTAGCCCTGCACCGCTCGGAGCTGCTCGCGAGCGCCATCGCCGAGCACACAATGTGGGCCAGCGAGGCACCTCGCATGGGCGGTCATTCAGCGTTCGTGGAGGTGTGGCGGTTCCCATTTTGGATCATAGGTATGACTCTCGGTGGCCTCGCGCTGCACCTCGATCGTTATGACGCGCTCCAGCCGGTGCTGACTGGGACGTGGACCGACGGGAACCGCAAGCCACACGCGTTCATAGTCTCAGAGGAAATGGGTGACTTTGTCGGAGGTCGGTTCGGGCCCAAGCCGCCGCCACACCCCCAGTTCCTTGCCTGGGACTGGCTGCCGCACGACCTGCGCAATAAAGAGTGGCTCGTGAACGCCTACCCCGACTGGCTCAGGCGGGATACGGCCCCCGAACGCTCGTTCATCATGTTCAGCCTCCTCCTGTATCTCGCGGTTCGCCTGCGCGACAACGAATTCGTGCTGCCGTCGTGGAACATGGACGAAGAGACCGCCGAACACTACGCGGAACGTCTCCACCGTGACCCGGCGTTGCGCGCCAAGGCGGCCACCGCCGTGGGAACCACCCTCGAGGACTTCGATGAGCGCGCGCCTGACATCCTCACCTCTGCCCCCGGGACGGGAATGTTCCCCGAAACCCGGCGGGTCGGCCAAATGCTCGGGACGGGGAGCTGAGCTTGACTGACAGTCGTCCATAGTCTTCTTGAACAAGCCGCCATTATGGATCCAGGTGCCTTGGGATTGTCGGTAACCTGGCTTTATTATGGAGAAGTCTGGGCGGAGCGACCCTGTCCTTGTGGCTGCGGTACGAAGTACAGGAACCGCTGCCGCGGGCGCTCCCACGAGTCGGGCGTCGTGGCGCCACGAGGTCATACCTTGAGCAACCCCGCATGATGCTGGAGCCCGAGCCCGACACCCAGATCGATCTCTTTGCGTGGGCTCGCGAGCTCGAGCAGGAGAACGAGCGGATCGCCAAGGTCAACGATGAGCGGGCACGCCGCCGTGGCTACCTGGTGTTCGCCACGGACCCGACGGTTTCTCCAGAAGACCCGAACTACTGCGAGATCTACGCCACCGAGGCAAGGACCCCCAACCAGGCGGCGGGCAAGATCCGCCCGCTCGCCGCAGGGCGACGCCTGCACGCGTATCTAGCCACCGGCAAGTACAAGCACGAGCTCGCAGACGCCCGCTGGGTGGCGTAGGCACTGGCCCGTGCGCAGTAAGGGGCGGCGGATACAGGCGGAGCCGCTTGCCGCCTGATCGCTCGAAAACGCGCGAGGAGGCGCTGCTATGGCTGAACGATCGACTCGGCCGCATGGCACAGCTCACCCTCATGGTCGGCCCCGACTCGGCGTTCCCCGCGAGCTTGGCGACCACGGTGGCGTTCGTGACGGGCCGCCTAGAGCACTGGACCGGGGCGATCCCTGTCGAGGTGTGGTCCGAGGCCGAACGCGAGGACAGCGACCACAGCGGCGTCTACAAGATCGGCAGTGGAGGGGTCGATATTCCATCGGACGCGCGGGCGAGCGCGACCACCGACGAGGCGGGTCGCATCGATGTGCTGTACGTTGCGCTCGATAAGAACGCGGCCGCCTATGTTCTGGTTGCCGACGACGATCATCCGATCTTCGGGAGAACCGGCTGATGACCGCAGCACCTGCAAAGCCCAGGACGGCGCGCCGCTTGCCCGGCCATCGGGTCGGCCAGCACATCCGCTTCACGCGACCCATGCTCGACGAGTGGCTCGCCCAGCAGCCTCGTCAGTAGCGGCCGGGGCGCTGGCTCTAGAATCCGAATCGGCACAAGCTCTTGGCTTCCGACCACAAGTGCCACGATCCGAACTGCCCTTCTGGCTTGGACGGTCCGCGGATTGTTAGCTGCGTGTATGCCGGTCGGCTGCCGCAATGCCCCAGCCCCTGCGCGCGTAGCTCCACGATCACCGGGCGGCTGTAGTAGCCACCGCCGGGCTTGAAGATCGAGTTGAGGCCGTACCCGATTGCGGTGCTGCTGCCCCAACTCGTCCAGTGGATTTCGGTCACGAGCCCGCTGGGGTCGCCGCCGTTGTAGACCCTCGCCGGCTGCGCGCTTCCCCAGCCTTCTCCGTCGGGCTTCGCGAATTCCGCCGAGCCGAGCACGACGCTCCCTGAGCTGCCCGCAGCGCTCGACGCCAACACTCCGCCTGTGGTGGAGATCACCGCCAGCAGGACTCCGATCGTTGCACGCCTGATGTTGTGGGTCATTTGGGCCTCCTCGGGTGTCGGGTGCGGTTCGCGTAGCCTCCCAGAGCCGGTCGGCGGGCGGTAGCCTGCTGCCATGAGCACACGGCCTCAGCCGGAGAGCTTCAAGACCGGCGCTGAATACCGGTGGGCGAGGCGGCTGTGGCGCAAGCGCACCGGCGGCAGCCTCGTCACGACCGCGGCGCTCGCGCTGATCGTCGGCGGTCTGAGTGGCAGCGCTGTGCTCGCGATGCTGACGCTGTTTGGCGCGCTCGGCGTGCACCTGTACCTGCGCAGTACGCGGTGAGACCGCAGGGACGGGAACCGCGGTTCGTGGTGTTCGTTGCCTTGGCGGCCCTCGTGACGCTCTCCCGAAGGCATAGAGCGGGGCGTAGGGCGGCTCTGTCGAGAGAGCGCCGAGTTGTCGCTCTGGGCACGCTATTTGCCGTGGTCTGCGTTGCGGGGGCCGCGCCGGCGAGCGGGAACGCCGCCACGTCCGGCTGCGATGCGATTCGCGTCTCGGAATCTCGTCTTGAGAGCGATGCCTTCTTTAGCGTGACGGTCGAAAGCGGCCACGTCAGCTGTGGGACCGCGCGGGGAGTGCTTGGTCGACTGTTGGCGGGAAAGGGCGTTCAGCATGGTGGTCCGTACGCTTATCAGGAGTGGTGGACGCTCGATGGTTGGCGTTGTGGCTTCGGGGTGGGGGCGGCAAGTTGCGAGCGGGCGGGCGCCACTATCTCGACCGAATGGGTGGCGGACGAATGTGGACATCGGCCTGCTGGGGCGACGGCACCCTGCATACGTCCTCCCCGGACAGCGGAGCTGTGGGCGACCGTAGACGAGTGCAGCGTGATGAGCCCGCCGGATCTGATCGGGGTCCGTGGTTCGATGCCAGGCGACGCCGATTCCCAGAGCACGATGTTCATGCGCTTTGGCTTGCAGGCGCTTGACGCGTGGATGGGTGGACGTGCCTTACGAAGGCACGCACTTCATGAAGGTCGGCGCGGCAGGGGCGACGCGGCAGGCTGGGACGACCTTCGAACTAGAACCCGCCGGATCGGAAGGCGACAATGATCTGAGGGGGCTCGTCGAATATCAGTGGCGCGTCGGCTCGCATCTCCTCTTCTCCGCCAGTCGACTGACGACTGCGGGGCACGACGCGGAAGCCGGTGCCGAACCACCTGGATTCAGCGCGGCCACTTGCTCGATCGGATAGTCCCGTCGATGATTCGCATGACGGGGAACGCGCGTCAGACGGCCACCGCCGCGATCCCGTCAGCCCCGTTCGAGATAGCAGCCCTCCGGGTGGACTGCCCGGCGCGCTAGCAGTCGCCGGCGCTGATTCCGAGGTCTTGGACGCGTGCGAACGCTGGTATGCCGCGGATCGGCCGGTAGTGTCTGCGACGGAGGAGTCTAAGCGTGAGGGAAATGGCCATCGAGATAGGTAGCGGGCGGTGACCGGCGAGAGTCCTCCTGCGCCTCCTGGCTGGTACCAGGACCCGGACGAGCCCGGGGTACTGCGCTACTGGGATGGGTCTGAGTGGTCCTCATCGCCGCCAACGGTCCCGCCGCCTACCGTCCAGGTCAACACGCCAGTCATGAAGGATCGGCCGCCGTCTGAGCTGTTCAGGCGGCTCGGCGACCAGCCGGGGGTCTTCTGGGGCGCCGTAGCCGCATGCGTCGCGATGGGCGTCGGCGCGGTGGGTACATGGGCTACGGCTCTGGGTTTCATCTCGATCGCCGGCACCAGCGGCGAAGACGGCCAAGTGGTCCTCGGTGCAGCGGTCGTCGGCCTGTTGGCGCTTTGGGTCAGGACAAGGCGCGATGCCGTGTGGCCCGCGCTCGTAGCGCTGCTCTGCGGAGCCGTCGGCGGCGGAATCAGCGGCGTCGACCTGCACAAACTCAGCGGTATCGGCACCAGCGACTTCTTCGGCCAGCAGGTGCACCTGGTACACGCCGGCTGGGGGATCTACCTTGCGGTAGGCGCCGGCGCCGCGCTGATCCTTCTCTCGCTCGCAGTCATCATCATCGGGCGCGAGGACACCCAGGTCGAGCCGCAGCCCGGAACCCCCACAGGCGAGGTTCCCGCTGACGAGCCGACCTACAGTGCCGGGATCGGCTTCGTCGTGCTCGTGATCTCCGTCGGAGCGGTCCTCGCCGTTTCCCACATTGGCCTGCGCAACAGCTCCTCGTCAAACACCTCATCGGCTGCGACCGTCACGCAGTCCAGCGAAGCCGCCACGACCCCTTCGACCAGCACCGAAGCATCGTCGACCCCCGCCACCGAAACCGCCGCCACGCCCACGCCCGGCAGCGAATCGCTGGAAGCGTTGGAACGGTATTGGGCGGACATCGGAGCGCACAACTACAGCGGCGCATACACGTATCTAGCGCCGGGCGCCAGCGGCTTGAGCGAATCAGAATTCATCTCCAGCGAGCAACACGCAGGTATCCAGCACGTCGAATTCCACGGCCAGACCGGAGCGAGCTCCAGTTCGACAGCGACGATCGAAGTGACCTCCCTCATTACACACGACCAGCAGTTCGGATGCCGCATCTGGTCCGGCTCATACGAAATGGCCGACCAAAACGACGCTTGGCTTATCAAGAAGGCCTCCCTCACCCCGCGCCCGTGCGGCTGAGGGCGGCGCTCACGCTGACGATCGCCGCATTGGTCGTCGCCGCCGGCGCAACACTCGCGCTAAGTAGCGCGTCCCATCACGGGCACCGCACGACGACCGGGGAGGCCGCGACGCGATCACCTGCGGGCTCAGCCACAACGCGGCCAGCCACGAGCCCTGCAACTCTGGTGCGCGGGTTGACCGTCGCGCAGCTCGCGGGACAGCGGATCGTTTACGCCTACCGCGGCCTCGTGCCTCCGCAGGCTCTGCTCCACCGGATTCGCGCGGGCGAAGCTGCCGGGGTGATCCTGTTCGGACCCAACATCGGCACACGCCAGCAGACCCGCACCGCCGTCGCCGAGCTCCAACGCGCAGCGACCGAAAGTGCCCCTCACGCACCCCTGCTGATCATGACCGACCAAGAGGGAGGGCTCATCAGACGCCTACCAGGCGCCCCCGAATTGTCCGAGAAGCAGATCGGAGAAAGTCCCGATGCCACCGCTCTCGCCGCCGAAGCTGGTCGCGGAGCCGGCGCCAATCTCGCCGGGGTGGGCATAAACGTAAATCTCGCGCCTGTCCTCGACGTGTTCCGGCAGGCCGGCGACTTCATCGACAGCTACCAGCGCTCGTACAGCATGAACCCGAACCTGGTGGCCAAGCTCGGCGGAGCATTCATCACCGCACAGCAGTTGGCCGGGGTAGCGGCGACCACGAAGCATTTCCCCGGACTAGGCGCCGCTGGCGCCTCCCAGGACACGGACGAAGCCAGCGTCCGGCTCGACATTCCCCTACGTGAACTGCGCTCCGTCGACGAGCGCCCCTACACGACGGCGATCACCGACGGCGTAAAGCTCGTCATGACGTCATGGGCAACCTATCCCGCGCTTGACCCACGGCTCCCGGCCGGCCTGTCACCGACGGTCATCCAGGGCGAGCTCCGAAGACGCCTCGGGTTTCGGGGCGTCACGATCACAGACTCGCTAGCCGCCGGTGCGCTCGCTCCGTTCGGTGGTTTCGGGGAGCGTGGTGTGCTCGCGGCGCGCGCCGGCACTGACCTGATCCTCTGCTCCGCCCGCCGCGTCGCAGAAAACAGCCCCGGCGAGGGCACAGATGTCCTTCGTGCGGTCACGTCGGCGCTGGCCGACGGGAGGCTCGAACGCACAAGCGCCGAAGCGGCGGCGGTCCGCACTCTCCGGTTGCGCCGGCATCTATAGTCGGCGCGCGCAAAGACCTGGCCGGGCGTATCGCTTGGTGCGCGGTCAGCGGCTGCGGATCCCGCACTGACTGGCCCCGGAGCCGTCTACGCGTGCGCGTAGCATTAGACCGAACATGAGTTCGATCCCGCGAAAGAAAGAAGCGCAGTGGCCGGAGTGAGCATCAAATACGAGGGCAGCGATGGGCGGTCATACCCAGACGCGGGCAGCATGCTCCGCGCAGGAGTCGACAAAATCCTGGCGGACAAGTTCGACGCGATAGAACGAGCGATCCGACGGAAGACCTGCCTCGTGCATCATCAGAGCCCCTCCGTTCACCGCACGCGATCCGGCGACAAAGTCAGCTTCCGCATCGTGGCGTGCTGCGACCAACTCAGAGATGAAGCGCAGGCGGCTGCCGATCGGGCATTCAAGGCTTAGCCGTCGCCAATGCACGGCTTCAACTCCGACTTCTACACGTTCGCGGCGTCCGTGATCCCGGTCGTGTTCTTCGCGCTGATGCTGCCGGGTTGCATCCTCGCGCGCTATGCGCGATGGGTGAAGCAATGGCGCAGTCGGCGCGCACGGCCGATCGTCACGGCCGACAAGATCTCCGCGCGGCGCCTTTGGCTCGTCCTGCGCAGCTACGACCTGCTGATGCTCCCGGTGATGGCCACGATCTACTTCACGCTGGAAGGAGAGCTCCGCTCGATCAATGCGCTGAGCGACCAGCATGCGTCGGCCTCCGACCAGCACTGGGTCACGATCTCGCTCATCGGGCTCGTCGTCATCGCCGTGGCCTGCACCATGGCCGCGATCTCGCAGTCGTGGGCCGCTGACATCGGCACCTCAAGAGAGAGCGACGGCTAGCCAGATGCTGTCGTGAGCTTCCGTCCCTACACGGACGAGTACAAGGCCCGGAGCGACCCGCTCGAAGACGTCGGTGCGCCGGAGCGCATTCGGCGCTGCGCGGAGCAATGAGAGGTTCTTCGAGAAAGGACTTGACTTCGTGCCGGATCGAGCTAGACGTGTGTGCCGATGCCGACGAGCCGATCAGCCAGCCGACCCGAGGAGGCCAACATGAGCCCGCAAACCATGATCCCTGGTAGCCCGCACGCCACGAGCCCTGATGTCTCGGACCTCTCCCTACGGGACCGGGTGTGGTCGCCGAACGCCTTGGCCGAGCTGACGGTGGTCGAGCTGTCCTACGGGCGCGTGTCCTCGGAGGATGTTCTGTCCGGTAGGGCGCGACCGATCGAGGCGAGGCTCAGCGCCGACGGGAGGGCCTTCGATAGCTCCCGCTGGCATGATGGCGAGAGCAGCGATGGGGTCTATGTAGAGCGGATCACCGAGGCTGGCTGCGCGTTCCACGGGTTCGTGGACGCTCAGAGCTGGCGCCTCGTCCAGGCCGGCTGACCGGCCTGGACGCCCGGAACGTCGCCGCCTCTGGCACCTGCTGGCAGGGCCCCAACGGTGGGCCTGCCCCCGCTCTCGCGCCAGCGCGTGCTTGACCTTTCTCGCAAGTGGAGCTAGACCTGTCGGTTGTGAGAAAGCGACGCCGACCGCCAGCCAAAAGGCGGTGCAGCGAGCCCCGAGCGCGACAGTCCGCGACGCGGCGGGCGCCCGCCGCGGTCGGCCGCGACGCCGCCACGCTCGCGCCATTCCGGCCGACACCGATGACGGCGAGGCCGAGCAGCCGTGGTCGAGCCCTACTGGCCGCCCGAGGGTCTGTCTAAAGGTTTCCTAAAGATTAGTCCAGGGGTCTTGATTTTTTCTAGGGGGCTGGAATAATGAGGGTATGAGCACCTCCCCTACAGCGACCAAGGAGCCCACCATGAGCACCGCAACCCTTCCCGGCCACCGCGAGCTGGCCGCCTCGATCAACGCCAACCCCGACCGCCTCGCCGACCTGTACCGCGAGGCGAACCTGCAGTACGAGCGGCTGCTGGAGAAGCTAGACGAGCACGCCGCCTCGATCACCGACACGATGACGCGGGTGCGCGCGAGCATCGCCCGCAGCCGCGAGACCGGCCCGTCGGCCCTCTCGCTCAACGGCCTCGGCGAGCTTCAGGGCCAAGGCCCGGAACTCGACCGCCTCTGCGGCGAAGTCTCCAACCAGCGCGATCTTGTACGCCGCCTCGGCGAAGTCCTCGGCGTAGGCGCATAACCCCGACCCGACCGAACACAGGAGCCCAAACCCAATGAACGCCACCGCCCTCCAAACACACACCCTCAGCGACGGCCCGCAGGTCACAACGACCTACACCCGCACCGACCTCGGCATCGACACCGCCCTCATCGCCAGCCGCCACGACGGCCGCTGGGAAGCCCGCCTCTACTACGGGCCGGAGCCCGACGAACACTTCAGCGAGACGGTCGACCGCGAAGCGACCGCCGACCGCCTCGCGGTCGAGCACTCCCTCACCTTCTAACACCCCGACGACAACTCGCCAAGGAGAAAGATCATGGCCCAAGATCTGAGAATCAGCCCGAGTGATACCCGATACGCCGCGGCAGACGTTCGCGGTTTCATCCGCGACGCGCTGAATACGGCGCCAGCGGTCGAAGTTGTCCAGGAGCTCCTCGTCACGCATGTCGAGGGCAAGCTCCTGCACCCGTCGGTCGTGCAGGAGGAACTCACCGGATTGATTCAGGACATCGTCGGCGCCGCGACCCACGCGGACTGGATCGCGATCACCACCGGGCTCATCAACGACGCGCGCGAGGCCCTGATTGATGATGAGCCCGCGACTGCCTGCGCCCGATGACCGCCGCGCAGCCGCAAGCCAACCCGCGGTGGTTCGATACCGCCGCACGCCTGGAGCACGACGAGGACCGCGAGCAGCCCGGAGTCGTCTGCCACGTCCGCCCCGACCTCGGGGGACGCCTCACCGCTGAGGTCTCGCAAACCTCAGACGGCCGCTGGATGGCGCGGCTCTTCGACCGGCCCGACTCCTACACCGAGGTCACGCGCACCCACAAGATCGCCGCCGAACGCCTCGCCACCGAACACTCCGACCGGCTCACGCCCGAGACGTTCTTCGCCGACAGCGAGCCAGAGGCGGCACAGTGACGCCCCGCGCCAGCGCCGACGGCGGCGCGGCCTCCGCGGGCGGCGAGCTCGCCAGCGACCTCCAGGCCCTCGGCCTCGACCTGCGCGAGCTTCAGGCCCGCATCGAGACGGCCGCCGACCAAGAGCCGCTCCTTCCCCTGACCGACGAGCGCCTGCAGGAGATCGAGGGTGTACGCGCCGCCGCCGCCGCCCTGGAGGACATCGTCACGCGCGCGCGCAACCGCGCCGTCGCGCAAGCCGTCGCCGCCCGCTGGACCTACGCGCGCATCGGCAGAGCGACCGGCCTCAGCAACAGCCGCATCGGCCAGATCGCCCCGGCGCGAGCCGGCCGCGATCCCGCAACCGAACTCACCCCCAACAGCACCAAGGCAAGGAGGCAAAGCAAATGAGCACCGACCATCGCCGCCGACGTGACAGTGACACTCAACGACAATGTCGCCCGCGAGCTACTTTCCCTCGGAGGCGTAGTCGAGGGGCGACGAGGACGCGGAGCGTCCGTGGTCTGTGGACGAGATCGCCCGCGAGCTGGGCGACCACAACCGGACAGTGGACGGCCTCGCACGGCTCTACGGGTCCGGCCTGATCCACCGCATGGGCGAGTTCGTGTGGGCCACGGGGGCCGCGCTTGCCGCAGACGCAATATCGCTGTAGCCGCTCCGAGCGCCACGTCGCAGGATTGGGCGTGGCGCTTACCGGCATAGCAAGCAGTCTCCAAGCCCGTTGATTACGTCTTTTTCTGCGATCAGGTCAAGGCCTTCGATTAGCGTCTCGCTCGCCTCCGACAGCGAGCTATGTATCTGGCGAATCTGCTCTCGCTGTGGCTGCTCGGCCGCTTCCGAAAGCACAGCGCGCAACTCGTCTTCGATGCCCTGACGGGTGCGGTCACCGGGTGGGGGGTCCGGTATCAGTTGCCACGACCCGAGTTCCAGCCAGAGTGGCTGTAGCGGCGTCACATGGAAGGGAAGCTCCGCGTCCTCAGCCTCAGCGCTGCCCGAGATCACGCCAGCCCATCCCCAAGAAAACGGTGGTCGGTCGTAGGCGAGTGCTCGCAAGCGTGCTTCTACCCTCTCTCGAAGCTCGCGGCGCTCAGCCTCCAACGCGGCAATATGCTTGTTCCACACCGAGATGAGTTCCGCGACTGCCGGGAAGTGTTCGGCGAACGACTGCCCCCTACGCTCATCGCCAGGGCCGCCGTAGAAGGCGTGTTGACTCGCGACCACATAGCCCCGCAAGGTGGCTGCAACCTCCCGAAGCGCGTCGCGATGCTCGTCCGACACAGGTCCCGCATCCGCATCATCATCGCCATCGGCACGCTCAGCAAGCGCCTGCTCCACGGCACACTCTGAACTCGCAGCCGCCTCAGCCGCAGCGTCACCGGCAAGCGCGACCGGAGCGCGAACAAGCGCAATCGCGAACGCCAGTATCGCGACACAGCCGAGTGCCGCCAGGGGAATCAACAAAAGCCCTGTCAACGTCGCGCCGTCCACCCGCGCACCAAACACAAGGCCGACCAGGAATGTGACGACAAGTAGCGCGGCGGTGAACCGCACGTGGCTCCCGATCCAGCGCCACGCATCGTGACCAGCGCGCAGCCAAACCGCGCGATAGTACATCCGCATCTCCATCCGCGCAGCCTACGCAGCTAGTGCGTGCCGGGTTCGCTCCATCCGGGTGGTCTCGAGGTGTCGGCGGTTCGAGTCCGCCTCTCGCCATGCCGCGCCGGGGTTTTGGACGACGACCCCTACCCGTTGTCCAAAACCCGCCCGCAACCGCCGGCAACCGGAGGTATCTCGACCCGCCAGCGGCGCAGGCGCAGGAATGGCGGGCCAGGGAAAGCCCTGCAAATAGGCCATTTATAGCCCGCGCTTTCTCGCCTCTCAGCGGCATGGGCGCACGGCTGAAAATCGAGGTGTCGGCGGTTCGAGTCCGCCTCTCGCCATCAGGAAAAGCGCTGCAAATGAGCGTGTTTTGGTAGTCGTTCAGTTGTGTGGGTTTCCATAACCAGGAGCGTGGCTGGGGACGGCGAACTTTTGTGGTGTGGAGCGTGCCGAGGCTGAGGCGGTTTATGACTCTGGCCGTGAGGCGTGCGTGGAGTTCTTGATGAGGCTGATGGCGGCGCAGGAGCGGTTGGAGGAGCGTGTGCGGGTGCTGGAGGCCAAGAGCGGGGCGAGCTCGCGGAACAGTTCGGTGGCGCCGTCAGCGGACACCGCGATGTCAAGGCAAGAGCGTCGCGCGTTGGCCAGAGCGAAGACGAAGGAGCTGATCAAGAAGGACGGGGAGCGACGCAAGGCGGGCGGCCAGCCCGGTCACCGGGGTTCGGGACGCGAGCTGTTGGGCGAGGATCAGATGAGCGAGATCGTCGATTACTACCCGAGCGAGTGCTCGGGCTGTGGGCACAAGTTCACCGAGGTGGAGAAGGTCCCGCGGTGGGGCGCCGGGCGTCACCAGGTCGCCGAGTTGCCCCCGATCACTGTCGAGTACGTCGAGCATCGCACGCACCGGTTGCGCTGCCCGGGCTGCAGAACGCTGACCCGTGGCACCCTGGGCGTCCTCGGCGACTCCGCGTTCGGGCCGATCCTTCAGGCGGCGCTAGTGACGCTGACCGCCCGTAACCGGATCTCCCGCCGTGATCTGAGCGAGCTCGCTTCAGAGCTCTTCGGGGTCAAGATTTCTACCGGCGCGATCGATGAGATCTGCCGGCGCGCTAGCGGACTGCTCGCCGAGCCGCATCAGCAGCTTGTGGCTGGGGTGCTGGCGTCTGGGGCGATCAACGTCGACGAGACAGGCTGGTTCCTAGCAGGAGAGAACCGCTCGATGTGGACTGCCGCGACCGGGCAAGCAGCGATCTTCCGGATCGTCGCCGATCGCCACCGCGACCGGCTGATCGAGCTGCTCGGCCCCGCGTTCGCCGGGATCGTGACCTCCGATCGCTGGTGGGCCTACGATCACCTGGACCCCGAGCACAGGCAGGCATGCTGGTCACACCTGCAACGCGACTTCCGGTTCCATAGCGAAGGACTGGCCCTGCAGAAGACCTTCGGGGAGGCTGGCCTTGACTTGACCGGCCGAATGTTCAAGGCCTGGCACGCGTTCACCGAGCACCAAGACCGTGAGCGTCTGATCCTGGAGATGAAACCCATCCAGGACGAGTTCCTCTCGCTGCTCGAGCACGCCGGCCAGAAAACAAAGCGCCACCGGTTGCACCGGCGCTTCGCGAACAACCTCCTGAAGATCTGGCCCGCGCTCTGGACGTTTGTGACCGTCGACGGCGTCACCCCGACGAACAACGCCGCCGAGAGAGCGCTCCGCGGACCAGTCATCCACCGCAAGCTCAGCCACGGAAACCAATCCGAAGAAGGCGAGCGCTTCACCGAGCGATCCCTCTCCGCCTCGGTCACCTGCCGACTACAACACCGCTCCCTCTACACCTACCTCACTCAACTCTTTACCGCCCACCAACACGGCGGCGCACTACCCGCCCTGCTCTGAACCCAAAGCCCCAAAACCAGACAACTGAACGACTACGTGTTTTGAGATAGCGCGCGTCATCTCCGTTGGGTCGGCGAGTGCCGTCGGCGGCACAAACGTCGGCACAAACTCTTGACAATAGTGCCCGTTCCAAGCGCGTTGGCGCGTCTCTAGAAGCCTCACGAGCAGCCTGTCCGGGCGACAAATGGCTTACCTATGAGGTATCTACATCGAGAACCGAACTCGTGGCGAAACTCGAACTAAAGACAACAAGAGTCGGAATCGTGATGCCCTGAGAACGAGTTCTGAGCTGTTCGAGTGTCCCGACATGAGCGCACGAGCTCTAAAGCGAAAGAGGACAGATGATCGTCTACTGCGGATGTCAAGCTCTGTGCGTGGCGGGGGCAAAGAGAACCAGACTGCGATGCCTGGCTCGTATCGAGTTGTACGGAGTTTTACAGGGTTTTACGCGATCTCGATAAACTCCTATAGCCGTTCGGAGGGGGCTCATCGAGGGGTTGTGCAGTCGCAGACTGAAAGCGTCAGCGGGCTGGGCGAGAAAGCCTCACGGTGCCGATCAGGCGTCGATGGCTGAGTGCTGGCGGAGGTACTCGCGGAGGTAGGGCAGCGCGAGGTCGACGTAGCCGTGGCGGGTGGGGTGGATCAGCTCGGCTGCGATTAGCCGTAGGCGGTACTGGCTGGTGTAGTTCACGTCGGCGCCGAGGCGCTCCTGGATGTCGGCCATCCTGGACGGGCCGTCGTCCTGGGCCATCGCGAGCAGGAATGACTTGTCGACGTCTGAGGCGGCGCTGAGCGCCGGCTCGTGGATGAGCGCACCGAGCCGGCGCCGCGCTCGGGCGACCCCTTGGGTGGCGTCAGCGGCCGTGATCTCCGCTGCACTCGGGTTCACCCGCCACACCTGGGTGCCGACTAGCTGCAGCAGGAAGGGGTAGCCGCGGGCTCCCTCGACCATGATCTGCAGGGCCTCCTCGCCGATGCCGCGGCCGGCTGCCCGGATCGGTTCGCGCAGCGCGCGTTCAACGTCGGCGCGCGCCACCGAGCCCAGGGTGTGCCGGTCGGCTCGGCGCAGGAAGGTGAGCACGTCGTCGTTGACGACGTCGCTGACGCTGGCAGCTAGGCCAGCACCGGCGAACGCCAGCTCCCGATTCTCGCGGAAGGTGTGCTGCACGACGGTGGCTAGCTCGCGTAGCTCTTCGATTTGGTTGTGGTGGATCTCGTCAAGGGTGATCAGGACCCCGGTGCTCTGCTCGGCTAGCAGGTCGGTGAGCATCTCGAGCTGGTTACGCAGACCTGCTTGGACGACGTGCGCCTCGATTGTGCTCCAGGTGAGAGAGCCGAGATTAAGTGGAGCGCCCACGCCGCTCATGCGGCGCTGCACCGCCTTGGGGTCGAAGTCGCGCAGCAGCCGCGGGAGGTGCTGTTGGGTCATCCTGGAGACGAAGCCGGGGGTGGCGGTCTCGCTGACGATGAGCCAGCCGCGCTGGCGTGCGCGGTCCTCGACGGCGTTGAGCATGACCGTCTTGCCAGCCCCGCGAGCGCCGGTGTAGAGCGTCGCGCGGCCCGCCGCTCCGGGGCCATCTTCAAGTGCCTCGGCGAAGTCATCGAGCAGGTCGTCGCGGCCGACCAGAAGCGGCGGGCTGACCCCGAAGCTCGCGTGAAATGGGTTGCTCATCCGACCACCATACCAAATCCCTTTAGAGGTTTTTAGAGTTTTTAGATTCGATTAGAGGTGGCTCAACGGCCCGTGAGCGTGGCAATCTTCGGCTCGGGTAGCTCGCCGGGGTTGCCTACATGACCCAGGCGCCACAACCACGACCAATGACGACCGCCAACCGATTCCAGACCACCGACTCCACGAAACTCGGGGTACACCACCGCAGGCAGGGGTCGCCGTCTACGTCCGCGGCCCGCATCTACGACGACACCGATTCTCCACTCGGTCATTGGTCCTGATCCGTGCAGCGCAGTTCATGCCAGCGCCGCTCGAGGAGGTCCGGCCCAGCAGGTCTTTGGTGGCTACATTGGCCGGTAACACTTTGACTAGGCCACGAAGGAGCGGCTATGAACGATGAAGGTGTCCTGAACAGCATCGAGCGACTGGTGCAAGAGGAGCACACGCTCCTCACCCAGAACGAGGAGTCTCGAGCGCCCGAGACCCACAAACGCCTCGCGGCGGTCGAGGTTGAGCTCGACCGTTGCTGGGACCTTCTACGCCAGCGTCGCGCTCGCCGTGAGTTTCACCAGGACCCAGACGACGCTTCGATACGCGATGAGGGCACGGTGGAGCGCTACCTGCAATGACGACTCTCGCAGAGAACCAGCGAATGGCATGAGCGCGTGGCAGCCCGTCGGCTCGGCCGAGCGTCCCCGTCCGCCCGCTCCGGCGCAGGTCGCGGTGGACGATCTGGAGATCCCCGAGGAGCTCAGCCGGCGCAAGCTGCGCACCCGGCTGCTGTTCTTGGCAGGGCTCGTCCTCGCGGTCGTCGCGATCGTGACGCTGCTGCCGGGGCTCGAGGGGTTGCGTACCCGCCTCGCGCAGGCCAAGCCCGGATGGCTGCTGCTGGGGATGGGACTCAAGGTGCTTTCTGGTCTCGGATACGTCGCGATCTTTCGCATGGTCTTCTGCCGGCGCATGAGCTGGCGCGTCAGCTATCAGATCGGCATGTCCGAGCTCGGTGCGAATGCCCTCTTTCCGACCGGCGGGGCTGGGGGTCTCGCACTTGGCGCCTGGGCTCTGAAACGAGGCGGGATGCCGGCGTCTGACATCGCGCGGCGCACCGCCGCCTTCTTCCTGCTGACCAGCGTCGCAAACGTCGTCGGCGTCATCGTCATCGGGATCGGTCTCGCGGTCCGCGTGTTCCCGGGCGAGACGAACCTCGCCCTGACTCTGCTCCCCGCCGCGATAGCCACCGTCGCGCTTGTGGCGGCGCTACGGGCCGGGCGTACGTCCGCGCGGCTGCATCTGCGGCTGGAACGCAGCGAAGCAGGCCCGTCCTCGCGTCGCTCGCGGTTGGTGGCGAAGACCCTGGTCGCGATCGCCGATGGTGTCAATGAAGCGGTCGCGCTCCTGCGCGAGGGCAACGCGTGGCTGATCGGCGGAATCCTCGCCTATCTGGTCTTCGACGTGATGATCGTGTGGGCCACGTTTCACGCCTTCGGCTCCGCGCCGCCATTGGCGATCGTATGGATCGCCTATCTGATCGGTGAGCTTGGCGGTTTGATTCCGGTCCCCGGCGGGATCGGCGGCGTCGACCTCGGGCTGGTGGGCACGTTCGCCCTCTACGGTGTGCCGATCACCGCGGCGGCTTCGGCGGTGATCGCCTATCGCGCGATCGCGCTATGGGTCCCCGCGATCCTCGGCTCCGTCGCCTTCGTGGCTCTACGCCGCACGCTGCGCCGCGAGTCCGACGCGATCGCCGTCTGTGTTCCCCAGGCCGAGATGGAGGTCATCGGGCTCGGTCGCGTGATCATCTCAAGTCGGTGACACTCACCGGCGGCGTCGCGCCGCCGATCTCGCGATGTTGCGTCCTACGTGTCCTCGCGCCGTGGGCTGCGTGAACTGCTCTAGCCAAACACCGCGGCCAGTGGCCACACCTCGCGAGAAGCAGCTAACTCTGCTCGCCGCCGTGCTCGGGACGAGCGTGGTCTTTCTCGACGCGACGGTAACCAGTGTCGCTTTGCCCGCGATTCGAAACGACCTCGGCGGTGGTCTGGCGGGCCAGCAGTGGGTGACGAACGCGTACCTGCTGGCGCTCGCGTCGCTGTTGCTGATCGGTGGCTCGCTTGGGCGACTGAAGGCATAGACAGTCCAGCGTTAGAGAAGCTGTAGGTCGTCGGATGCAAGCGGCACGCGGTCGCGCAGCACCCGCCGCAGGACCTTGCCGGACGGCGACTTGGGCGAATAGGCTCCGCTTCGTGAGCAGGCTCACCGACCATGAGGACTTCCTGGCGCTGCGCCCGTTCTTCGGGATCGTCGAGGAGGCGCTTACCGGGACGGTGGATGGCGCCGACTTCTTCGACATGCTGGCCGAGGACATCGTGGTCGACTACGTCATCACCGTGCCCGGCTATCCACGTCGTGTCGTTGGACGCGATGCAGTTGCAGACCTCTACCGGCCTTATGGAGCCCAGCTAATGCTGGATCGATGCTTCGACCTGGCCGTCTACCACGACAGAGAGCGCGGGGTGATCGTGCTCGAGTCGCCTCAGAAGGCAGTGTTGTCGCGACCGGCGCAACCTATGCCAATCGCTACATCTCGGTGCTGACGATCGAGGGACGCAAGGTGGCTCGTTGGAGGGATTACCTTGACCCGCTCGCCGTATTCGACGCGCTCGGGTGGCCTCAGCAGCCCCGGTGAGTCGACTCGCGCGCGATCAAACCGTGCGCTACAAGGCCCCGCGAGGCCTCAGCACATAACCCACCACTTCTTCGTCTATGTGGGCAACCTTTGAACTGGCGCCTCTACCGTTCGCTATTGAAAACGCTGAAACGAGCGAACCCGGCGCAGGCACCTCGGGCGCCTATATGTCATCCACAAACCCCGGCGCAAATGAAAACGGCGAGTTCGTGATCAACGGCGACTGGATCGTCACCGGCTAGGAGCAAGCTCGAACAGTAACACTGGACCCTCGAATATGGCGGGGTTCCTCGCTGCGTCGCGCACAGTCACGCGCGACGCAGCGAGACCGCCCGCCATGATTGGCTCCAGGCGAAACACGCGAAGCGGGTGGCGCGACGGTCCGAGAGCGCACCCACGGCTATCGCGGCTACAAAGGCAGGGCTGCGATCCTGACCCTCGCCAGCGGCGACTTCGCCGCCCCGGCAGGACGAACATCCAGCCTCGTGCTGCGTCTCCGGCAAAGCACTCTCTCGGTGGCAAGAGCACAGTGGCTTCGCGGACGATTGTGCCGAGGGCCTTGTGGGTCGTCTTCCGGCCGCGTTCGTTCTTAGGACGACGACGCGGAAAGGGCCGAAGCCGAAAGCGTCGATGGCGCTATGATCGGCTCTGTGCCTGAGTTGTCCCTGCCTCTAACCGGCGGCTGTAACTGTAGCGCGGTGCGCTTCGAGATCACCGAGCCGCCGCTCCGCGCCGGATACTGCCACTGCACCCGCTGTCAGCGACGAACGGGCACCGCCGCCTCACCATCGGCGATCGCTGACGCCGGGACTTTTCGAATTGTCAGTGGCGAGGACCACATCCGGCGCTGGAACGCAGGTGACGGAGCCGACAAGGCATTCTGCGACACCTGCGGCTCAGCGCTGTTCGGACAGCATCCGGAGAACCCGGAGTTCATCAACGTTCGCATGGGATCCTTCGACAGCGACCCCGGGGTACGGCCGATGGGTCGCCTGCATGTTGCCAGCGCCGCCGTTTGGGAGCCAATTCCCGACGACGGCCTGCCCCGCCTTCCCGGACCTCTCGAAGCGTAACTCCACGCCACGCCGACTCGTGGCTCCTCATCCCGCGCAGTCGCGACGGCATCCCGATCACGCTCGATGGCTACAACGCAACCGTCGGGGCCGACCAGCTCGGAGACTAGAAAGCGCCGCCCCCGCAGGCCGCGGCCGTGTCATAGCTGGAAATTGGAAACGATGTGCAGCGGTCTCTCAACGTCGCGGTGGCTGACGCGGCAAGCACGGGTGTAGCATCGTTCCGCGGCCCAACATGCTTACCACTTCATAGGAGGTTTCAAATGGCATCGGTCGAAAGCGATCTGCAGAACGCGCGTGTCGGCGATCGGTCGAACTTTCGGGAGGGGCCGCCGCACGATCTGTTTGCGCGGTTGCGCTCGGAGTGCCCGGTGCATTGGTCGGACGGGATCACCGAGTACCCCGACGAGGATGGCTTCTGGTCGGTGACTACGGCCGAGGATGTGCATGAGGTCAGCCGCGACTGGCAGACGTTCTCCTCGGAAATCGGCGGCTTCACCGCCACCAAGAAAACGGGACTGTCGCTGGAGATGCAGCAGGCGATGTTCATTGGGATGGACCCGCCCAAGCATGACCGCCTGAAGGCGCTCTTTCAGCGCGGCTTCACGCCCAAGCGGATCGCCGAGCACGAGCACGCGATTCGCGCGATCGCCACCGAAGTGCTCGACCGGCTCGCCGGTCGGGAGAGCTGCGATCTCGTCAACGACGTCGCCCAGCCCGTGGTGGCGCGTGTGATCGGCAGTTTCATGGGCCTCACCCCCGAGGACGACGCGGTGTGGGCCAGGCTGATGAACGCGATCGTCGGGGCCGGTGACCCGGATACCACGCCGGATGGCGCCGACAGCGTCATGGAAAACGAGGTACCCGAAGTGTTCGAGCGCTGCGGGCGGCTGATCGCCGAACGGCGCGCCGCGCCGACCGACGACCTCACGAGCGTGCTCGTGCACGCCGAGCTCGACGGCGAACGACTCGAGGATCACGAGATCGTGATGGGTTTCCTGCTGTTGATGGCGGCCGGTAACGACAGCACCAAGGCGACGTACTGCAGCGGGATGCGTGCGCTGATGGAAAGCCGTGACCAGTTGCGCGAGGTCGTGGAGGACCCGACGCTGATACCGGGCGTGGTCGAGGAGTCGCTGCGCATGTTTCCCGCGTTCACTCACTTCGCCCGCACCGCCACTCGCGACACCGAGCTGCACGGCCAGAGCATCCGTGAAGGGGAGAAGCTCGTGATGTGGTACCCGTCCTCCAACCGCGACGCCTCCCGCTACGAGGACGCCGAACGCTTCGACATCAAGCGCAACCCCGAGCACCAGGCGTTTGGCGCCGGCGGCCGGCACTACTGCCTCGGTACCGCGCTCGCGCGTCTGGAGCTGCGGATCCTCTTCGAGGAGACCCTCGCCCGCTTTCCCGAGATCGAGATGCTCGACACCCCGACCTACCTAGAATCGGCGTTCGCCAACCAGATGAAGACGCTGCCTGTGCAGCTCTCGCCGCCCGCCGCCTGAAGGAGACACCCTGTTTTTCCCGATCCTGGTGCGAGCGAGCGCCGCGCCTAGTGAGCGATTCACGTCCGACTCCTCGACCCGAGCAATCGCGACCACGCTGCGGTCGAGTGGTTCTTCTCGGAGATCGTGACCCCAGCTATCTCCGAGCGCGGCTACGCGCCGGTGCAGATGGGTCTAGGCACGCCAGAGAGCATGTTCATGAACGTCGAGATCTTCCGGCGACTGCATCGCGCCGGCGTGGTTCTCGTCGACCTCACCGGCATGCGCCCCAACTGCACGATGGAGCTCGGCTACGCTCTCGGCCGCCCACGCCGAGTGGTGATCTCCGCGCAGGAGGGCACGAAGCAGATCTTTGACAGCGAACAAGCTTCCGACGCATTTCTGGGCCCGCTCCGAGGATGCTACGGCGTGCGTAGCTGACTACCTCGACTGGTTCGACCGCTATGTAGAGGTGGGACCACTTGTGACCTAAATGGATCGCCGAGGGACAGACCATGCTGTCGATAATGGTGGGCCGATAGTTTCTTTCAAGGTGAAATTTCTGGTGCGATGATATCGATCATCGGTTATCACGTAGCCGATAGGTCCGATGTCAAATGAACTATTGGCTTTCTGATGATGCAAGATGGTCGTGGAATCTCAGGCGCTGGACGTGCCGAATTGTCGGCGGTGCTTGTCGATCGCAGGTTTGTCTCTCCAGAGATCGCCGCACGCGTGCTAGGTGTGGACGCGAGGGTCGCGGCGCGAAAGCTCGCGCATTGGGCGGAACAGGGGTGGCTGCGTAGGGTGCGGCGGGGCCTATATATCGCCGTGCCAGTCGAGGCTCCTCCGCGAAGCTGGTCACAGGACACGTTGGTGTTGGCGAGCGCGGTGTGGTCGCCGTGCTACTTCAGCGGGTTCACGGCAGCGCGCCACTGGGGTCTGACCGAGCAGGTGTTCCGCACCACGGTCGTGAAGACCGCACAGCGTGTGCGCGCCGCGACGGCGAGCCTGCTGGACGCCGAGTACCTACTAATGCACGTAGCAGAGGACACGCTCGAGTGGGGCTTGGAGACAGCGTGGCAGGAGGAGCTGCGGATGCTGTTCGCCGACCCCGCACGGACGGTAGTGGAGATCCTCGACGCACCGCGAATCGGCGGTGGTATCCGCCACGCCGCAGAGATCCTGCGGGCGTATCTGGATGAGCACGAGGGTGAGCGCCTGGTGGAGTACGCGCTGCGGCTCGGCAACCGCGCTGTGCTTAAGCGCCTGGGTTTCTTGCTGGAGTCGCAGGGCTGGGGCGCCCCCGAGCTGATCGCGGCGTGCCGCGCGGAGCTCTCCAGCGGCATCTCGCTGCTTGACCCCGACGGGCCCCGTATGGGGCCGCGCGTGTCGGCATGGCGGCTGCGCGCCAACGTGGTGCTCGAGCCGCAAGAGCCGTCGTGATCGCCAAGCAGGAGCTGATGCGACTCCGTGGCGAGTGGCAACTCGACGTCGGCGTGATCGAGAAGGACTACGTGCTCGGCTGGGTGCTTGCTGCGATCTCTGCAGAGTCCGCGCTCGCCGACACCTGGATCTTCAAGGGCGGTACCTGCCTGCGCAAGTGCTACTACGAGACCTACCGATTCTCTGAGGATCTCGACTTCACCGTCGTCGACGGCGGCCCGGAGGAGTCCGACGAGATGATCGAGATCTTCAAGAGGGTCTCGGACTGGCTCGTGCGCGAAACGGGCATCGAGTCAAATGGGCGAGTTTCCGGATGGCGGTCGCTATCCAGCGGGTCTGTTGGGTCGAGCGCTATGGGTGGTGGGTTTCGCCTACCACCTGTGTGATGGCTGACAGCCGGTTGACCTCCGCAGCTGTCAGCTTCAGTCTGGCGGCGGGCAGGATCTGCTCGAGCTGCTCTGTTGTGCGAGCGCTGGCGATCGGGGCGATTACCCGCGGTTGGGCGAGCAGCCAGGCGAGCGAGACAGCGGCCACCGTCGTCTCGTGGGTCGCCGCGATCTCGTCGAGCGTCTCCAGTACCGCTGCGCCTCCGTTATCGAGATAAGCACGAGCGGTCTCGGCGCGCTCGGATTCCACTGTCTCGCCGCCAGGCCGGTACTTGCCGGTCAGGAAACCCTTGGCCAGCGCGAAGTAGGGCAGCACAGCAAGGTCCCATGCCTCGGCGAGAGGCAGCAGCGTGCGCTCAAAGTCGCGCTCGACGAGGTTGTAGTGAGGTTGCAGGACCGTGAACTCTGCAAGCCCATGCGTGCGCTGGAAATCGAGTGCCACGGCGAGCCGCTCAGGTGTGTAGTTGGAGGCACCGAGGTAGCGGACCGTTCCCGCCTTGACAAGCGCGTCGAAGGCGCGTAGCGACTCCTCCAGTGCCGTCTCCCGGTCGTCGAAGTGCGCGTAATAGAGGTCTATGTGGTCGGTCTGCAGGCGCTCAAGCGAGGCGTGCGCCTCATGCTCGATCGTGTTCGCCCGTAGGTTGCGGACCGCTCCGTGGCCGCCGCCGACCTTTGTGGCCAGGACGATCTGCTCGCGGTTACCGCGACTGGCGATCCAGCGCCCGATGATCGTCTCCGAGCGGCCGTGCTCGACCAGATAGGAGTTCGCGGTGTCGATGAAGTTGCCGCCCGCACCGGCGTACGCGTCGAGGATGGCGTGAGACTGCTGTTCATCGGCGGTCCACCCGAACACGTTGCCGCCGAGGCAGATGCGAAATACGTCCAGGTCGGTGCGTCCGAGAGCTGTCATGTTCCCACGGTAGCCGTTGCCGCCGCGCAGCGATGTTACGATCGCCATCGCGGTATTGCGCGGAATGATGCTGGCAAACACTGAGGGCTGGTCTCCGAGGAGCGGTCACCCCTATCTCACAGGCTAAGAGGACGATTGATCTGAGTGCCCGCACAGAAGATTAAGCCGGGCGAGGGTTGTGGAACTCGTGCGCGATGTGCAGGATGGGCACTGCGACAGCTCGGTCGGCCAGCTATTTAGCAGCGTCGCTCCGATTATGCTGCCACTGATCGGACTCTCGATCTTGTGGGTCGTTGGGGTAGGAATCGTGTTTACCTTGCTAATCATTCCCGGTCTGTACCTGCTAACGATCTGGGCGGTGGCCGTGCAGGCGCTGGTGATTGAGCGGCAGGGCGTACTGGCGTCGTTCGGACGCAGCCGGGAGCTCGTGCGTGCTCACCGATGGCAGGTCTTCGGCGTTATCCTCATCGTGGGCGGGCTCGACATCGCGGCAGGGATCACCGCTGACATCATCGCTTCCGGCCTCGGGGACACGCGGACGCTTGTGCAGTGGGTCCTTTACGTGTTTGTCTCACCCTTCACCGCGCTGATGGGCGCGATCCTCTACTTCTCGCTGCGCCGTGTACACGGCGAGTGCGTGCAGGGCGGGACCTCGTGACACTCCCGCACCTTCCCTATACGGCCTGGAATCTGGCCAACGTGGCGATTGGGGTTGCGCTTGGGGCTGGTAGTCGCGCGACTCTGACGCTAGATATTCCCGGCGCCATCCTCAAATGGCGCCGGAAGGTTATGGAGCTATCGGCGTCTTAGTTGATAAGGGTCACCACCGGAGGGAGCAGCATGTTGAATCGAGAGTCACAGCAGACAGCGCGGTCGCGTCGATATAGGCGTCCTTTGAGCTGGGCGCTGTGTGCGCTGACCGTGGTCGTGGTCGCGATGTTCGCGGCGATGGCACTCGCTTCGAGCTCTGCGGCGCCGACGGTCGGATCGGCCACGAACGCAAAGTTCACAGAAAAGATCGTGGTGGACGCACACGGCCGAACGCTCTATGCGCTGAGCCCCGAGACGACGCATCATCTCCTGTGCAAGAGCAGCGAATGTCTGAAGTTCTGGCCGCCGCTCACCGTGCGCTCGCGCAAGACCAAGCTCGTAGTCGGGTCCGGTGTGCACGGTCATCTCGGGATACTGCGGCGCAGCAACGGGATGCTCCAGGTCACTCTCAGCGGCCTGCCCCTCTACCACTTCTCAGGGGACAGCGCCAAGGGTGCAGCGAACGGCGAGAACATCCACAGCTTCGGCGGCACATGGCACGTGATCTCGGCTGCGACCGACACGCCTCTGCAGCCGGCGTCCACCGAAACTACGCCGAGCCCTCCCTCGCCTCCCACCACCTCAACGCCCGCGAGCACGCCTGCGCCTACGACGACCACTCCCACCACGCCCACAACAACGACGCCAAAAACGACGACGCCGACGACGACTACACCCGAAAAATACGGCTATTAGCAGCCACAGGAATGAACACATGCACCATCTACTGAAGCTGTCCATCGCCCCCGCGACGAGTACAAGCAGCACCCCGGCGGCACCCGCGCCGAGTACGGGCGGCTTATCAGGAGAATCCTCGAGTGGTGGCGGCGGCTACGGCTTCTGAGCCGTCTCGCGGATTCGCGGCGCAGTGCGTGTGGGTGTGACAAGCCGTCCGCGCACGCTGGCCGCCAGCTGCTTGTGCGCGGTGGCACTCGGCGGGTGCGCGAGCCAAACCCCGTCGGCGGCCGTGACGCAACGTACGCAACGCTCAGCGATTGAGCGCTATCTGAGCGAGGTCGAGCCGATCAGGCTCGCTGTCAACAATCTGCTGGAAGGAGCCGATCCGATCCTGTCGGCCTACCACGACAGCCGTATTTCCCCTAGGCAGGCATCGCTGCGGATGGGTGCCCTGGAGCGGCGTTTCGCCGCCTACACGGTCGACATCGCAGCCATTCAGCCCGTCACGGCGCAGCTGCGTGCCGTAAACGCCCCTTACGCCCATACCTACATCCTCGAGGACTCATATCTGAGTTCGCTCACCACGGGCCTCGCAGAGCGCGATCTGGACAGCCTGCCCGACACGCAGTCCGAACAGCGCGCCGCGATCATCCAGTGGCGCACCGGCCTGACCGTTCTCGCCCGCGCCGCCGACACGCCCCTGCCGGCCGACCTGCAAGAGGCCGGCCGCGGCGAGATCGCGCCCTCTCCCGACGGCAGCTGAGCAGCCGACGTGGAGCGAAGACACGCCTCAGATCCCCCAACTGCGAGACGAGAGCGGTCATCCTGAAGCCGTACCGCGCGGCCGCTGGTCGCCGGGACGCGCCGTTGGTGACACTCGATCAGCAGCCACTCGATGTCGTGCCTTGACGAACTCGATGCTCTGCTCACTCATGGCTACCCTTTGTTCGGCTGCTTGTGGTCTGAAGCTATCAGGCGGCGAGAGACCGAGTTCAGGCACGATGCCAACCCACGCGGGATCCGCAGCTCCGCCTCACCGCCGGATCGGCAGTTCCGGAAAATTGACAAACGTGCTCGGTACGCTCAGGGCCGGCCAGCCCTGCTTCGCGTGGAGGTCGATCCGGCGCGTCAGCGCGAAGCGGCGAGGAGAGCACGCCCCTTGTCGGTGAGTTCGGGTCGCTGGCCATCGCGAGGCTCGGGATAGGCGATCAGCGAGTCAGTCGCGGCCCACTCATACGCCTCCACTACGTCTCGGCGATCAGCTCTGAGCACGTACTCAGCCTCGAGTACATAAACCGCTTCCTCTTCGAACTGGTGCAGGAGCCGTATGAGGAGCTCAAGCTTCTGTTCATGTGTGAGGTCAGCCCGCTGCGCGACGGCACCCATGTCGTGGCAGTCGTAGACGGGAGCCCATCACTCGGAAGCAGTTCGACCGTTGGCTCACGTTCACCGGGGAACACAGTCCGAGCCAACATCGAGAACGTCGCTCGTTGGAATGTTCAGGCCAATGGCCGATATCTGTTGGAGGAAGCGGTGTCGGCGGACGCGGTACATCCACTCGTTGAACGAGAGCGGGAGGCCCTTGTCGCCGACTGACTCAAGGCTCCATGTTTTGCCAAGGCGACCCTCCCAGTACTCGGTTGGATCGAACTGATTAGTAGTACTCATCATTCGGAATGGTATCGGGATTTCGTATTAGCGAGGCGCTGACGCTGGAGGAACTCGATCTTTCTCGACCCGGGCGTATCTATGGTTTTCTATCGAGCAGTGAAGGGTCCATAGAAAACCCTAGAATACTGTCGATCGTGCAGAAGCGCGAGAACCCATACACGCCGGGCGCGGGGCGTAAGCCTCCGACCCTCGCTGGCCGCGACGGCGACCTTGAGAACTTCCAAGGGCTAATCGAGCGGCTCGCCACCGGGGGCTACGAGCGTAGCCTGATCTACTCTGGCCTGCGCGGCGTCGGCAAGACTGTGCTGCTGATGGAGCTCGATGTGCTCGCCACCGAGGCTGGTTGGGCGACGACCGACGTCCAGGAGGTCGGCTCCCAACCCGACTTTCGAGTCACGTTCGCGCGGATGGCCGCACGGCTGCTTCGGGAGATGAGCCGCAAGCACCGGATCAAGGATCGCGTAGACCGCGCTCTCGGCGTGGTCAAGGCGTTCAGCATCGCGGTGCCCGCCGGGGTGCAGCTAAAGCTCGACGTGCAGCCAGCCACCGGGGTCGCGGACTCCGGCGACCCCGAGCAGGACCTCACTGACCTGGTGCGCGAGATCGGCGAGGTCGCTCGGATCACGGGGGCGGGGGCCCTGTTCCTGGTCGATGAGATGCATAACCTCGACGCACCCTCGCTGGCAGCGATCTGTATCGCCTTCCAGGCGATCAGTCGAAACGCCTTGCCGGTGGCTATGGTCGGCGCGGGACTCCCCGACCTGCAGGCACGGCTGATGGGAGCCAAGCCATATGCCGACCGGCTGTTTCAGTACCATGAGCTTGGGAGCCTCAGCCCCGCCGCCGCCCGCACGGCGCTGATCGCACCCGCAGCAACCCAGGGCGTCAGCTATGAGGAGCCCGCCGCGCGTCGTGTCGTGCGCGAATCCGCCGGCTACCCCTACTTCCTCCAGGAGTACGGACTGGAGCTGTGGAATCACGCCGAGGCCTCCCCGATCACAAGCGCCGACGTCGACGCGGTTCGCGAGATCGTTACCGACACGCTCGCCCGCAACTTCTTCGGAACTCGATTCCAGCTCGCCACGGACGCCGAGCAACGCTACCTCGCCGCGATGGCATCCCTGAGTAGCCCTACCTACCGGTCCGCCGACATCGCCCACGCCTACGGCGCCAAAGACCAGCGCGGCGTCTCGATCCACCGCGACGGCCTGATCCAAAGGGCCTGATCTGGTCTCCCCGCCGCGGCCAGCTGGATTTCACCGTGCCTCTTTTCGCTGAGTACCTACGCGAGAACCACCCACTTGCCAGCTTCGAAGACGAATAAGGCTCCAAGCTGCCTGATCGTCGATCGGGAGAACCTGTAGCGTCGTCGTCTGCCGAGACTTGTCAGGACTTGACATAGAGTCACGCCTTGTGTATATTGAGGACTGTACTTCGTCAACTTGGACGTTGGCACAACATAAGGTCGGGTTTGGGTCGGTCCCTGTGGTCGACAGCAAACTTTTTGGCAGGGCCCTTGGGAGAGGGACCGGGTCGCAATCGAGAGGGAGTTGTTGTTCGCGTGGTTTCTTTGGGGAATAACGTGCTTGAGAGTCCGTGTGCTCACGGTGCTGGCGTTATAGGACGCGTCAGCGTCGCTGACGCGTCTCTCTCTCTCTCTCTCTCTCTCTCTCTGGGACGGCTGCCTTCTAGGGCATAGCTCCCTTAGCCGCGGTAAAACGCCGCGGCATGTCGAGCGTTACGCTCGGCTTGGTTTCACGCGCGTTATAAGCGCGCCTTCGATTTGTTCACCGGTGGGGGCGCGGTGATGGTTGGCGCTTCCTCCGCCAGGCGGCCGTCTGCTCGGATGAATGGACGTGTCGTGTCTGGCCGCGGCGGGCTGGGGCGTGCACAGGTGGCGGAAATCCAGCGCGCGCGGATGGTCTCGGCGATGTCCGAGGTCGTGTTGGAGCTGGGGGCCGCAAATGTGAGCGTCGCCGATGTGGTGGAGCGCTCGGGTGTATCGCGGCGCACTTTCTATGAGTCTTTCAGCGATCGTGGCGAGTGTTTTCTTGCGGCGTTCGACGATGCACTTGAGCGTATCGCCGCGGTCGTGGTGCACGCGTTTGAAATAGACGGCAGCTGGCAGGAACGTGTGAGGACTGCTCTTGGCGAGCTTTTGGGCTTTCTCGATCAGGATCCCGCCGTTGGCCGATTGCTGATCGTCGAGTCCCTCGCGGCTGGGCCACAGGCGCTCGAGCGCCGCAATCGGGTACTCCGGACGCTGATCGTCGCGGTGGATGAGGGTCGTGGAGCGAGTGCCGCTCCTGAGCTGTCGCCGCTAACGGCTGAGGGCGTGGTGGGTGCCGTCTGCTCGATTCTCTACGTCCGCTTGCTTTCCCATTCGTCCAAGGGTGTGGGTGCTCCTCGTTCCAGAGGTAGGACCGGCGGGTCGTTGGTGGCGTTGACGAGCGAGCTGATGGGAATGATCGTGTTGCCGTATCTGGGCAAGGTCGTGGCCCGCAGGGAATTGGACCGTCCTGCGCCCGCGCGACGCGCTTTGGCTCCCCGTAGCGGCGTGAGTGCCTATCCGTTCCGTGAGCTTGGAATGCGGTTGACGTATCGCACGATGTGCGTGTTGGATGCGATCGCATCCAACAGGGATGCGTCGAATCGGTTGCTCGGTGAGGTGTCGGGAATTCCCGACCAGGGTCAGATCTCGAAGTTGCTGGCGCGGCTGGAGCGTCTTGGGCTGATCGAGAACCTGGTTGGGGCGCCCGGTGGGGGCGGTCCCAACGCGTGGCGACTAAGTGAGAAAGGTTGCTCTGTGCATGAGGCGATACAAACGTTTAAAGCGAGCGTGATTGGGTCGTGAGCGCTACCACAACAAAGCTAAAGCGAGAGGGAGGAATTTGATGTTCTCAAGACTGCGCAAGCGTTTTACCTACGCGAACGTGACGATGATGTTGGCGTTGGTATTCGCGATGAGTGGTGGCGCGTATGCCGCTAGTAAGTACATGATCACTTCGACGAAACAGATCAGCCCGAAGGTGCTCAAGTCTCTGCAGGGTAAGGCTGGGAAGTCGGGTGTGCCCGGTGTTCAGGGACCTGCCGGTCCGCAGGGCGCTGCTGGGCCCGCGGGTGCCGCCGGCAGCAAGGGCGAAAACGGTGTCGAAGGCAAGGAAGGCAAGGAAGGCAAGGAAGGGAAGGAAGGCAAAGAAGGCTCGCCGTGGACCGCCGTGGGTACTCTTCCCGCGGGTAGGACGTTGAAGGGCGATTGGGATCTGATAGGGGAGGCGTCGGGCACGTTCTCTAAGGTCGCCACAAGCGTCAGTTTCGATATTCCTTTGACGGTAGCTCCTACGGTTCATTACGTTAAGGAAAACGGGATGGAACCGTTTTATAACGCTACGGCAGCGAAAGTCGAAGAACGCTCTGAGACAACGGCGTGCCCGGGGGAGGCCTCGGCGCCTAAGGCAGGCCCGGGTAACCTCTGTATTTATGCGTCTCATGAAGAAAATATTCAGACCAACCCGATTGGTAATATCGTAAACCCGTATGTTTGTCCCTTCTCGGCTGAAGGAGACTGTCTTGGGAGCCTCGCGGCTGATGGTAATACTGCCGACAACACCGGCTTTGGGCTCGTCGCGGCGGCTGAAAAAGAAGGTTTGGTCAATGTTGCCGGTACTTGGGCGGTTACCGCGCCTGAAAAATAAATTAGTCAACGACAGGCAAATTTTTCTCATCCCCTCCGCAGTAAATGCACCGAGAGGATGAACGGCTTACCGGACATTACACCCATGTTAAACGGAATAAACCGGCATACGCACTCGTACGAGAAAGGCACGACCGTGAACCCCACAGAGCTCAATGCGATATCAGCTTCCATGTCGAAGACCGATAGTTTCGCGATGCTCCGTTGGCTATCTTGTCCCCTAGGTACCAGTGCGCGCCCAGGACGGAGAACGGTAATACGTCAGTCAGCATCGCTCACGCTGGCTCGTGGACTCGCCGGGATCGTAGCGATCCTTGTGGGTATGTCGTTGTTTGCCTCATCGGCATTTGCGTTGGAAGCTACCGGTACTCCCGGTCCTCCAAGATTCACGGGATACATCTACAATAAGGAAGTCTACTCGACCAGCGCAAAAATCGCGGTGGAATTCCACTCCGAATTCCTTGCTACTAAATGGACAGCCGAATATGCGACTACGCCCAACGGTCCCTGGACTGTCGTCAGTAGTGGAGAAGTGACAGAACAGGCGGCTCTGGGGAGTCAAGGGCATGATGCGTATATCGGTGTGGCAGACAGCGTGGAACCAGATACCGGTGGTTATAATTTGCGGGACCTCAAACCAAATACGTCCTACTATGTGCGGTTTACGGCCGAAAACAAGGACGGTCATGCTAGCGAAAGTGTATCGTTTAAAACGCTCCCGGTCGAAAAGCCACGAATCGCACTGAATTACGGTAGTGGGTGGTTGCCCGGTGAATTTACCACCTTCCATATGTCGGGCTCGTCGACGGATACTGCCCAAGCGTTTCGCGCAAAGGTGGAGACTGACGGCGCCTTGACAGAATATAGTTTTGAATACGCTCCTGCTGAAACCGGTGGCGCCCGTCCTTCTGGAGCTAGCGTATCGTGGAAAATATTTTCTTCGAACGCGCGAGGAACGATCACCGAAGCCGACGAATACGCCCGAGTGGAAGCGCAACTCACAAATCTAACACCAGAAACAACATATTACGTTCGGTTGAAAGCGAACAACGAAAAGGGCGAAATCACACAAACCGAATACCTCCAGGCGGGGTCGACCCCCTTGACAGGTTTTTTTACGACCTCCACGGCTAAGCCGGGATTGGGGCTCGGAATACGAAACATTACTGCAAATTCTGTTTATCTTGCGGCAACAGTACAGCCTCGCGAATCACAGACCGTATGGCGTCTTGAATATGCTCAGAGCCAAGAACTGCTGGAAGAAGACAAGGGTATTGTTGTTCCCAGCGGCCAAGGAACGATACCTCAGGCTCAAGCGTCACCCTATAGTAAGTACGAAAGGTTTGGAGCGAGCTTGACGGGTCTCAGTCCGTCAAAGGTCTATTACGTGCGCCTATTTGGGGAAAACGACTGTGCTGTGGGCTGTGGTACTGTTACTACATCGATCGAACGGTTTGAAACATCTGGTGCTCCGAGTGTGTCGACGTCGGCCGTCCATGCTCTGTACCGTGAATCTCTGCGGTTGTTGGGTGCTGTAAATCCAAATAGTCTTCCGACGTCTGCCGAACAGGTGATCACAATCGAAGGTGCACCTACAGGTGGCACGTTCACGCTGACTCTCGATGGGAATACCACTGCTCCGATTCCCTTTGATGCGGACGACGAAACCGTCAGCACAGCGCTGGGGGACGGTCTGCTTGTCACTGGTCCTGCCGGAGGTCCTTATACGGTTTATTTTGGCTTTGGCAACGATAGCGATTTTAATGGTGTCAGCGTGCCTTTGATTGAAGCAGATCCTTTGGGTTTGTCTCCTGGGGCGACGGTGTCGGTCGTGACTTCGCAGGCGGGCGGCGCCGCGTATGACACTCACTATCATTTTGAATACGTGTCACAGAAGCAGTTTGAAATGTCGGGTGGCGAAGGCGGTTTCGCCAACGCGATTTCGACGCCCGAAGTCGATCTGGGTTCGGGTAATAGTAGCGAGGTTGTCGGTGAAACTATTACGAGCTTCCATCCTGGTGAAACCTACCGTTATCGTATCGTGGCGAGTAATAATGCTCCTGGTACGTCATCTGTGCTGGGAGAAGAACATAGGTTGACTGTTCCTGTCGCTCAGACTGTGAGTGGTGTGTCTGCTTGTCCTAACGCGGCTTTTCGTACTGGCTTGTCGGCTGATCTTCCTGATTGTCGTGCGTATGAGCAGGTAACACCGGTGGAAAAGGAAGGTGCGCAGGAACCTTTCCATTATCGTGGTGGTGAGCTGTCTGCTGTGCTAGCGGGTGAAGATGGTGATCATGCTGTGCTGGAAGCACCTGAGGTGAGTTATGGTACGGCTGCGAGTGCTGGTCAAAGTCCTTATTTCTTTTCTCGTGAAGAAGGCAAGGCCTGGCGGATGATCGCGGGAGCTCCACAACCGGAAATCGGGTTGAATAGTGTTATTCCGGAGTTGTATAATGCAGACCTGACACAGTTCGCTTTCGAGTCTGAATACAAGACGTCTATTTCCAATGAATCGCCTGATGTCGACTATAAGGTTGGTTCTGCTGGTGGCCCGTATATGACGGCAGTATCTGTTCCTCGCAAGGATGATGCAAACACCGCTTGGGTTGCGGCAAATAGCGATTTCTCAAAGCTGATTCTACAGAGTGAAGATCGTAATCTTGTGGGTGAAGGCGCGACGGGGACAAGGAGTGGCTCAGACCTGTATGAATACGCTCCGGGGCGGAGGCTCGCACAGTTGAATGTTAATACCGCTGGTTTGACGATCGGCTCGTGTGGTGCCACGATAGTCCACGGTGCTGAAAAAGGCGGAAATACTCACGTCGACAGCGGTCCTCGTAGTGTTTCTGTCGATGGTTCGCGCGTGTTCTTCGAAGCGGTCCCCGGTAAAAACTGTTCAGAACCCAAGCATCTCTACATGCGCATGGACGGAGTCGAAACGGTCGATCTCGGTGTCGGTGGGTTCCTTGCTGCCAACGAAGAAGGCAGTGAAGTACTGCTTGAAAAGCCGAATGGTGGTGTCTACGAAATCTTCTTGTATGACACGATGAGCGGCACAGAAACCAAGCTGTTCACGACAAACAGTCAGTTCAGTCAGGACGACCTTTATGTTGCGGGTGCTGGGAAACTCACTGCACTGTATTTTGCTTCCCGTGAAAAGCTAGCTTCTGAAGCGTCACAGCTCGCTAGCAATAACGAATTGCGCAATATCTATCGTTATGATCTTAATACTAAAGAACCGCCCCAGTTTGTCATCCTGGCTGCCGGTGCTCCCAACAGCGAATTTCTTGCTGCCGTGAGTCCTGATGGTCGCTACGCGTATTTTGAGTCTGCGGGTGTTGCTGGTCTTCCGGGCGGCGGAAAGGAACTCCAGGCTGACGGTGAAATAGGACCAGATTCTCAGGTCTATCGTTTTGACAGTAGTGAGGATGTGGTTGAGTGTGTGTCGTGTTCGGCCTTTGATCCTGAACCGAAGCATGGTTCGCATCTGGATGGTGTGCAAGGTTTGCCGTTTGTAAATGGTGGATCGCCGTCGTATTCGGCTGTGTCCAGTAATGGTGAGTATGTTTTCTTTACGACGATCGCAGCTCTCGTTCCTGGAGATGTTGACCTGGAACTCCCCGCTGAAGGTCTAAGCGAACCCGGGACTAGCGGCGAATTTTTGAATAGCGGCGGGCGTATTTCGCCATCGACGGATGTGTATGAGTGGCGTGAGGATGGTGTGGATGGTTGTAATCAGGATGAAGGTTGTTTGGCGTTGATTACCGATGGGCGTGGTGGTTATTTGAATCTGTTGTTGGGTACGACTGATGATGGTAATGATGTGTTTATTTATACGCGCTCGAAACTGTCCCCGTTTGATGTTGGGACTGAAGGCGATATTTATGATGTTCGTGTGGATGGTGGTTTTCAGGGTCCGCCACCGCGTTCAACGGAATGCGAAGGCGATGCGTGCTCGACACCTTTGAGCCCACCTAGTGATGCGACGCCGTCGAGTTTGACCTTCTCAGGTCCCGGGAACCTGCCATCTGAAGCGACAGTAAAAACTAAGGCTAAGGCCAAGAAACCCAAGAAGAAATCAAAGTCGAAGGGGAAAGCAAAGGATAAAGGGAAGCGCAAGAACAAGAAGAATGCAAAGAAGACTGCTAGGAAGATTGTAGAGAAGCGTGCTGGGAAGATGGGTAATGTTGGGAAGAGCGATGTTCGGGGGGGCAAGTGATCATGCGTTTTTCAGAAAACAACTCTCGGTTCCCGGCGATGTGGTTCTCGGTCGTATGGTTGTTGGTGGTTGTGGGGATGTTGTTGTGTGGTGTTGGTGTTGCTGTTGGAGAGCCGAGTGAACGCCCGTTTGAAATTGTGCCTAATAGTTGGCATTTTGCTCCGTCCAATGACCAGGCTGGTGCGCATGCCAACTGGGTGTTCTCGTTCGATTTCGCTCACGAAGAAAACGGTTCGACATATAATGATGTACGTACGATCGTCAACGAATTCCCGACCGGTTTTGACGCGAGCAACACTGCGGTACCGACGTGCACGGAGGCGCAATTGCTTTCTGCGAATCCCGCGGTGCAGGGTGTTTTGCCTGATTGTCCGATAGCGAGTCAGATCGGGCAGATCAGTACGGAAATCGCTCTACCCAGTAAAAGCACTCCTGCCCAGGTCACGTTCCCCGTGTACTACATGGAAGTATCGAGTTATGGCACGACCGCTGAGGTCGGATATAATGTGGTTGGCCAGTTCACGTTGATCTCCCAAGTAAATGTCCGTCCCAGCGATGAGGGTTTGACGGCTGTCACGTATAATATCCCGAAGTTGGGTGAAGCACATAAAATTACGGTCACGTTGTGGGGTGTGCCGGCCGCTCACGAACATGATGCGGCTCGTGGTGCGATTTGTGGTGAGGAAGGCGAAATCCCACCGGTCTGCCATAACGAATTTGGGTCCCCCCAGGAAGCACGCGTAACAGCCAAGCCGTTCCTGTCGAATCCCACGAGCTGTGGAGCGTTCCAGGCACGAATGACCGCTAACTCATGGGAGGAACCAGCATTCGTTCCAATCGTGACTACGGAAGTGGGGCCGATCGTGGAATGTGATCGTGTGCCGTTTGACCCCTCGATCGAAGTGAACCCCAGTACCCGCTCAGCGGAATCACCAACAGGCCTTGACGTGTCGCTGGTCGTCCCACAAGCGTGGGAAAACCCGTTTACGATCTCCACGGCAAACCTCGATAACGCGAAAGTGGTGTTGCCTGAAGGAATGACGATCAACCCGTCCGCCGGTTCGGGATTGGGCTCGTGTACCCCGGCGCAATACGCGTCAGAAACAGCACTGTCGCTGCCGGGCGAAGGGTGCCCGCCGGAATCCAAGATCGGTTCTATCGTTATAGAAACGCCGTTGCTCGCAGAAACTATTCCTGGTGCGATCTATATCGCTACGCCATACGACAACCCGTTCGGCGAACCGGCCCATCCGGATGGATCCTTGCTCGCACTGTATGTCGTGGCGAAGGATCCAGAACGCGGCCTTTTGATCAAAGTCGCGGGGAAGATAGAACCGAACCCCGTTACCGGTCAGCTCACGACAACGTTCGATGGGAACCCTCAACAACCGTTCAGCAAGTTCACGTTGAAGTTCCGTCCCGGTGCCACAGCACCACTGGTCAGTCCCCCAACGTGCGGGTCCTACAGCACACAAGCCGAACTCTCGCCATGGTCAGCGCCAAGCGAACCGAGCATCGTGAGCAGCGAACCATTCGCGATCAGCAGCGGTGTTCGAGAAGGACCATGCCCCACCGGCGGTGTTCCCCCGTTCAAACCGCAGGTCCTCTCTGGTACCGACGATAACGATGCCGGCGCCTACAGCCCGTTCTATTTGAGGATCCTGCGCGAAGACGGCGAACAGGAGATCACGAAATTCACGACGATCCTCCCACCGGGATTGACCGGCAACCTGACCGGGATACCGTTCTGTCCAGAAGCCGGTATCGAAACGGCGAGGGTCGTGAGCGGTCTGGAGGAGATAGAACACCCCTCCTGTCCCGCATCGAGCGAAATCGGGCACACGATCGTAAGCGCCGGTGTGGGCACCGTGCTGGCTCAAACGCCGGGGAGGATCTATCTCGCGGGTCCCTACCACGGGTCGTCGCTATCGATCGTCTCGATCACGAGCGCAAAGGTCGGTCCGTTCGATCTCGGCACCGTAGTGATCCGTTTTGCTTTGAAGATCAACCCGTTGACCGGCCAGGTCGAAGTGGACGGTTCGAACTCCGATCCGATACCGCACATCATCGAGGGTATCGTGGTGCACGTCCGTGAAGTCAGGGTCTACATGGACCGCCACGACTTCACATTGAACCCGACAACATGCAACCCCTCCACGATCTCAGAGACGATCACAGGATCCGGAGCAGACCCATCCAACCCAGCCGACCAAATCCCCGTCGGCGCGACCGCGCCATTCCAGACAGCGGACTGTTCAAGCCTAAAGTTCAAACCGTCTTTCAAAGCATCAGTGTCCGGTAGGACATCGCGAGCGAACGGTACGAGCCTGACGGTGAAGCTCACCTATCCTGCCGACTCGCTGGGCACACAAGCAAACATCAAATCGGTCAAGGTAGACCTGCCAAAGCAACTACCGTCACGTCTGACGACACTGCAAAAGGCATGCACAGCTGCGACGTTTGCGGCTAACCCGGCGCTATGCCCCGCCGATTCAAAGGTCGGGGAGGGCAAGGCGATCACGCCAATCCTGCCCGTACCACTGGAAGGACCAGCCTATTTCGTCAGCTACGGAGGCGCAAAGTTCCCCGAACTAGTCATCGTGCTACAGGGCTACGGGTTCACGATCGACCTGCACGGCGAAACATTCATCAACAAAGCCGGAATAACAAGCTCGACATTCCATGCGATCCCCGATGAGCCCGTCGGCAGCTTCGAACTAACACTACCCAACGGACACTACTCAGCACTAGCCGCCAATGGCAACCTCTGTACCAGCAAGCTCACAATGCCCACAGCGTTCACCGCACAAAACGGGGTAGAAATACACCAATCCACCCCAATAAGCGTCACAGGATGCTCAAAGCAGGCGACAAGGAAGAGCAAGAAAACAAAGAAAGCCAAGAGACCGAGCAAAACCAAGCAAAAGAAATAAGCGGATGCGCAAATGGCCCTTCATGGAGGATGCTCACCAGACCGGTTGACCAGACCAATGAGCGGCGCGCGTAGGCACGCCGCTCTGGCGCTTGCCGTGATCTTGATGGCAGCCTGTCTCGCCGCGTGCGGCAGCGGACATAATTCCAGCTCCTCGACAGTCGTCACCACCGTCTCGACAGTCACGTCGAATGACGGGTCTACGCCAAGCACGATCCACAGGCCTACCGTAGCCGCAAAACCCACGGTCAGGACACCTGCCTCGCCGTCCTCGGGCGCCACCGCAACAAACAGCCTAAACAACGGTGGCGCCGTGGGCTTCCGTGTGCCAGGCGGCGAAAACAGCATCCCAGACTATGGCAGCGAAGCACACGCCTCTGAGCGACAACGCGCCACAGCCGAGCTCGCCGGCTACCTAGAGGCCCGCGTCGCCGACGAATGGTCACGTGCCTGCACTTACCTCGCGGCTGCGCTACGCGACCAGCTAGAAAAATACGCAGGGACCAAAACCAACGGCAAAGACTGCGCCCCCATCCTCGCCGCACTATTCAACAAAACCGCTCAAGACGGGCATCAACCCCCCGCCAACACCCTCACCACAGCAGGTATAGCCGCTCTACGAATCAACGGCGACAACGCCTTCGCCCTCTACCACGGACCAAACAACACCAAGTACGTAATGCCAATGATCAACGAACACGGCACCTGGAAAATGACCCAAACAACCCCACTGCCCTACCCACTCACCACACCCACCAACAACCCATAAGTGGCCCACAACGCTACACCGGCCTCACGGAGCAGTGGCACCGTGCGTCGGTGCATGAGGGCAGGGCACGACGGCAGCGGCGGTCGCACGGCTGCCATCTTCAAACCCGAACGAAGCAGTGAACGGGAAACCGCCATGTGGGCACGAGTCGGGCAGCAGCACTCCCCTGGGGTGGTAGCGCAGTGTTTTGCCATGAACCCGTTCGTAATAAAAGATCTTTTTTGCGGGTCCCACGGTCATGCTCAGCTTGACGACCGCCACGTTGGGGCCTTCCGGTAGGCTCGGAACGAGCGGGACGTTGATGTCGATGCGCCCGCCAAACGGCGGCGCGGCTGATAACAGCAGCCCCGGGAATACCAGTTCGGCACTGACCGGGCTCGCGGCATCGACATGGAAGAGCAGACCGATCTGTCCCGCTTGCGCGGGTGCGCGGAAGATCGTGACCCTCGCGGTCTCGCTAAAGAGGGCTGGACCGATCGGGATCTCGGCGGTGGCCGTCCCATAGCCCATGAGCGAGTCTGGCGGGCATCCTTGCTGTCCTGCGGTTTCGAGGCTTGCTTGCGAGCAGCTCGCGAAGCCCAGGCCACTGAGCGCGATCCCGAGCTGAGCTGGATAGAGCATTTCGACGTTGGTGAGAGGAGAGGGTAGACGGTCACCGTGAGCAGAGACCTGGAAGCCGAGTCCGATCGTGGTTTCCCGGCCGAGATGCTCGGGTGTCAGCGTCGCGTCGAGTTGCACGGACTGCGCTGCGGTGGCGGCCGCGGGCAGGCAGCCACAGAGGACGATTGTTGCCAGCAGGTTGTGGAGTCGATGCAAGGCCGGCGGTCGCTCTGCCGTGCCAGTCAGTAAGAGAGTCGGCCGGTTGTCTGCACCGTCAGCCCGTAGGTGCGGCGGTCAAAAACGCCGTAGAGCCCGGCGCGTCCGCGAGCGTGCGCATAGCGCCCACTGCCGCCGGTGATCGTCAGCGTGCCGGCGAAGCTTTCATATACGCCGGTCCCATGAGCCTTGGCTGTGCCATGGCCGTCGATCGCTCCGCCGCCGCGAACAAAGATCGTGAAGCTGGCCGTCAGGGTGGGACCTACCTCGCAATGCACTTGCATCTTGCCGGGGATGGTTCCCGAAGCGGAGCCTTCCTCGAAAAGCAGCGATCCCGAACTGTTCGTGTAATGCAGGTGGGCTGCATCAACGGCATTGAGTGTGCGCGCCGCGAGCGTGGCCGTCGGAGGCCTCGTGCTGTGCGCGCCTGCGGATCGGGCTGCCAGCCCAAAGGCTGCGGCCGCGAGGAACGCGATTGTTAGAACCCTCACCGTCGCCGAGCACCCGGTTGCGGTGCCTTGTCGTCTATCGGTCAAAGATGTGTTGATCATTGTAATCCCAACTGTCTGCTGCGACCAGTTTCTTTCAAATCATTTTATAGAACAGCATACGTCGATCGTCTGGCCGCGATCTCACCTTCGGGCTCGTATGGGAGCCGGCCTGCGTTGGTTGAGCCTCGCTGCCGAACGCGATACTCGCCGAGCGACTGCTCGAGCGAGGCTCGTGTGAAGTCCGGCCACAGCTCGTCGCGAAACACGAGCTCGGCGTCGGCTGCCTGCCATAGCAGGAAGTTCGACAGCCGCTTCTCGTTGCCAGTCCGGATGATGAGCTGCGGGTCGTGCATGTCGTGCGCATACAGGCAGCGGCGAAACTCCTCCTCGCCCCCGCCGCGAAAGCGTCTGGCGGCGTCCAGGATCTCCGCGCGACCGCCATAGTTGAGAGCAATGAACAGGACCAGGCGCTGGTTGTCTACGGTCAACGCTTCGGAGGAGCGCATCTGCTCGACGAGCGCATCGGGAGCGTGATCGCAGCGTCCCACAAAGCGCATCCGGATTCCCACTCGGTTCAGTTGCGGGGCCTCCTCGGCAATGCGTCGCGTGAGCATCGCGATCAAGCCCCACACCTCCTCGGCGGGACGCGTCCAGTTCTCGGTCGAGAACGAGAACACGGTCAGCTCCTTGATGCCGAGCTCAATCGCGTCGCCCAGGCGTGCTCTGAGGGTGTCGGCGCCGGCCTCGTGGCCGTCGTTGACCGGCAGTCCGCGCGATTGTGCCCAACGACCGTTGCCGTCAGCGATGATCGCGACGTGGCGCGCTGCCTGGCTGTGCGGCTTATCCACTGCTACGACCGACAACCCTAGATTAGCGACCGGTCATACTCGCGATCAGGCGACGCCCACGCTTTGCCAGTCGCCAAGCGCGCATGACGGCAAGCGTTGGCACGATCAGCGGGCGAAGCTCTCGACATATCCTTTCTGTCACAGGCCGCGCGAATTCATCGCGGGCGGTGGGTGCGGAGGCGTAGTACGCCGCGACGCCTACCAGGGTCATGAGATGGTGCCCTCCGCTCGGGAGTGACGCGGCGTGTCCCGCCGCGCGGCGTGCCGCTCCGGCAAGATCGCGCGAGACTGCGTCGCGCGTCTCGTAATAGCGAAGGTATCCGGCCTGGCCTGCTTGCGTGTCTCGGTCATAGTCGACGAGGCTGTCGAGCATGGTGCTCAGAGTGCAAATCGACAGGTAGACCGCGTCAATCTTGTTGGCATCGCTGACTGTCGTGCGATCCTCAGCACCGGCAACGATCAGCGCGTGAACAGCCAGCACGGAGGACGCCGCACCGGCTAGGAACTCCTGCCAGCCAAGCGCAGTGCCGGCGGCTTCGCTGGATGCCCATTGCTCAAGCTGTGCGGTTCCCAACTGTGGAGCCGCATGAGCACGGATTTGTGCCTCGGCACACCTCTCCGCGGCTCGCCGGCAAGCCACCGAGATCGCCGCCGTGGAGGGTAGCTGTTCGAGCGCGCCACGTGTTACCTGGACCAGTGCCTCCAGATAGCCGCCATCCTCAGAATGCGGATGAAGAGCGTAGTAGCCTCCGGCTGGTTCGATGTCAAGGGCAATTGCCTCCACAAACGCTCGATAGAGTTCGTGTCCATCGCCCAGCGGGTCGGCTACCGGCTGCTCGGTGAGCCCATCGAGATAGTCATACATGACCTCGTAGGCAACGACAGCTTCCACCACGCGTTTGCGATGCTCGCGCGGAGCGAGCGTCGCGAGGGTGGCAGCAACCTCCGAATTGAACCGCTCGTCGCGCAGCTTCTGGAGCGCAAGCGTCTGAAGTGTGGGATCCTCGATCGCGCGTGCGCGGTGCTCCCATCTCTTGAGCTGCGCGCCGACAAGCGGAGCCACGGTTGGCCAGAAGCGGATGTTCGCAACCGCCAGGGCAACGCCGGCTCGTGCGACGAGCCTCCGATCACCAAATGCGGACATGCTCGACTCGGAGCACTAGCTGTTCGCAGATCGTTGGCGATCGAGCGACGCTCGGTACCGAGCATGTCTGCGCTCTCTACTCATTCAAGGCAAGCGTCGCAGGAACACGCGAAGCGAACCAGCCGGGGAGCGACACGATCAAGAGAACGGTGACAATGACCAGCGCAAATATCTCGATCGGACGCGCTCCCGTGATCGCTCCCGCCACCGGAAAGCCGGTCACGCGTCTCAGGTAGCCGTCGATGACAACCTGACCGTAGACGCCGGCGACCGCGCCGGTCAAGCATCCCGCGCTGAGCATCAGTGCGGATTCTACGAGCAGTACGAGTTGGAGTTGACGGCGCGGTGCGCCTTCGAGGCGCAGTTCGGCGATTGACTGTCGTCGTTGCCAGATGCTCGAGCCAAGTGCCGCGGCCATCGCAAGGATCGCGGCGGCTACCAGCAGCGTCGATATCTCTCCTAGCTGCCCCAGTCCTTCGCTGGCCGATGTGTCGATCGCGGCTTCTCGGGCGTTTGCGGTCAATACTTCAAGGCCACGGGTCGGACCCAATACGCGGGCGATCGCAGCTCCTACCAAGGCGGCGTTTGCGCCCGGCTCGAGGTTGACGCCGAGCGCCGACGGCGCCGCTGATGCCCACGCTCGGGTGTAGTCGCTGGTGCTCATCAGGATTGCGCCAGGGCTCCATCCAAAGTTCGTTGTGGTTGCGGCAATGCGAAGCCTCACGGTCCCGGTTGGACTCGGCAGTGCCAGCATGTCGCCGACCTTGAGGTGCTGTTCTTCGGCGATCTGCTCGGACACGGTGACCGAGCCGCCTTCGTGCAGGCTTGCCATCGCATCCCTGATGCTGCCGTGGACGATCTGGTTGTCCAATGGTTCGACCCGCGCGTCCGGTGGCCACGCGATCACCCAGACCCGTCGATCGCCGAGATTGAGAAAGCTGCCCTGGAAGGTCTTGACGCTTGCAACGCCTGGAACACGGGCAATCCGCGCCGCATCGTTGGCGGCGGCGAAATCGTCGGTTGCCTGGTTGTCGCCGGGGTTGACCAGCCAGATGCTGGCGCCTCCGACGTAGTGGGCGGTGTATCCGTCGATGCCGCGCAACAGATCGTCGCGGGACGCTCCCAGTGCGACACTCCCAAAGAGCGCAACCGCGCCCGTCGCCGCAAGTGCCAGCGAGCGCCATGTTGTTCCCTTCAGCGAGGACAGAGCCAGCGGCAAGACCGTGAAGGTTGGGTTTCGCATTGCGAGCGCTCCCGCTGCGCGCAGTACCGCCGCGAGCACCAAAGGCACAGCGAGCATAGTCGCCAGGGCGAGCACGACGCACGCGAGGATCGCCGCGGCAGGCGCAAACGCGAACAGGCCACTGGCGATCAAGATCAGCCCGGCCGTGATCACCGCCAGCCATCGCTGGGTGCCAACTAGCGTTCTTCCCGTGCGGTCGCTCGCAGAGAAGACGGCATCTAAAGGGCGTCCGCTACGTAGATCCTGCAGGGGCACGAGCGAGGCGAGGCATGTCGCGAGAATCCCACCTCCAAGCGCTAGCAGGATGGGCTGCAGGCCGATCTTGGTGCTCGTCCCCAGCGTGAAGGCCTTCGCGAGATATGCCGGAGACTGTTGGAAAAATCCCAATGACAGCGCGTACCCGCCCAGCAGACCCACAAGCGACGCCGCGACGCCCAGGCACAGTCCCTGGAAAAGCACCATCTGAACGATCGCGGTGCGCTGGGTGCCGTCCAGGCGCAGATCGGCGATCGCTTCACGCCGCTCGGGGACGGTAAGCAGTATCGCGTTGAATGCAAACAGGAAGCCCAGCAGCGCGCTCAACCCGGCAAACAGCTCGCTGGCCTGGTTGCTTGGACGCAACGCCTGATGCAGTAGGGAGACATCCCGATCGGCGAGTGCGACAGTGATCCGTCCCGCGGCCAGAGCTTGCAGCTCGCCGCGCACGATCGCGTGGTGTCCGGGCTTGCTCTGGACCAGGATGCGGGTGATATGGCCTTTGAGCCCGGCTAGTTGCTGTAGCCGTGCGAGCGGCATGACTGCCACCTGGGCTTGGGAGAGTGCACCGATGGTTTCGCGACCCAGCACAGCGGACACCTTCAACGGGATCGCATCACCGCGTAGATCCAATGTCACCTGGGTCGGGTCTGTTGGGTCATAGCTGGGCAGTCCCAGCGCGCCGGCGCTCTCTTGACTGAGACCGATGCCACCTGGTGACAACGTGCTGAGGGGCAACGTGTGAGCCAGCCCGTCCAGGACGGCAAGGCCGATGTTGGTTCCTGCGACGTTGACGGTCGCCTGGCGGCCGTCATGGGCACGGACGGTCGCCGTCTGTTCCAGTAGCGGCGCGGCCTGCTCGACACCGGGGAGTCTTTGGACACGGGCTAGCAGTCGTTCGTCAAAGCCATCGGGGCCACGAGCCTGAAGCTGCAGGTCGGCGGGACCGACCACGGCATGCACGACGTCGCTTGCCGAGCTGGTGATGCTGCTGTTGGCGACAGTGACCGCGAAAACCAGGGCCACGGCAATGGCGACGCCGACGCCGGCAAACAGCTCCTGCATCGTGTGCACGCGTAGTCGCCTGCTGTAGAAGTAGAGGAGCGCGCGCGTGCGCATCAAGCCATGCCAGTCCGACCGCGGCGAACGTCCCACTGGCCCCTACCCTTGCGCGGGCGCGGACTGAGTCCGCGAGTCGAATCGGTCATCCGCGTCACTGTCGGCGGCTCCCTCGCTGAGCTTGCCGTCGCGCAGCGTGCAACAGCGGTCGGCGACAGCCGCTGCCTCCCGATCGTGGGTGACGAGCAACACGCACGCGCCGCGCTCGCGTGCGATCGATCCAAGCAGGCGGACGATCTCTGCGCTGCGGACGCTGTCGAGGTTCCCGGTCGGCTCGTCCGCGAGGATCAAGCTCGGCTCGCCTGCCAGTGCGCGCGCGAGCGCTACCCGCTGGCGCTCTCCCCCGGAGAGCGTCTCGGGTGTGCGATCGAGGCGATCGGCGAGACCGACCCGCTCGAGCCAGGGGATCGCACGAATCTGGGCCTCGCGTATTCCCACGCCGCGGACCATCAGCTTGCGGGCGGCGTTCTCGACAGCGCTCACACGAGGCATGAGATGGAAGTTCTGAAAGACAAACCCGACGTCGCGCAGCAGGTATTCACTTGCCTGGCTCTCTGACAGCGAAGAAACCTCGCGTCCCGCGTAGCGGATCGCGCCCTCGTCCGGTTTGAGTAGCGCGGCGATGAGCAACAGCAGGGTCGTCTTGCCGGAGCCGCTCGGCCCAAGCAGGGCAAGCATTTCGCCGGAGGCGATCGTGAGGCTGACGCCGTCAACGGCGCGCACCTCATCACCGCCACCGTGGTAGTGCTTCACCACCCCTTCGAGCTCGAGCAACGATGTCCCTCGCTATGCCTCTACCCGCGCGCTCGCCGCCGGTGACTGAGGTCGCTAACTGAGGCGAGGTCAGGTGTCAAGTCGCCATTCAGTTTGCCTTTGCTGAGTGAAAGCACACGGTCGGCGCCCAGCAGCCCGGTGCCTTCTCCGGTGCTCGCGAGGATCGCGATGCCATCGTTGGCAAGCGAGCTCAGCAATTTGAGGATGTCGTCTCGCTTGAGCGGGTCAACGCCGATGGTGGGCTCGTCGATGACGAGCAGACGCGGGTTGGAAGTCAGCGCGCGAGCGAGCGCCACGCGCACGATTTCCTCGGTCTTCAGCTCGCTCGCCGCGAGCGTTGCGCACCAGCTTGCCCCCACGCGCTCCAAGGCTTTCCATGCGTTGGTCAGCGCAATCGATTGTGGGGTCCTGCGGGCGAACTGGCTGGACATCAGCTGGTCGAGGACGGTTGGTCCTCGCTCTGCGCGGAACTCTCTGCGGCAATAGCCGATCCCGCCGGCACCCAGCTCGTTGCCGCCGCCGGCGAGGTCGTGCCCATCGAAGAGCACCGTGCCCTTCTCCGGTATCTCGATCCCGGATGCGATCCGCAACAGGGTGGAGCGCCCGGACTGGCGCTCGCCCCACACGACGACCATTTCGCCGGCGTCGATCGCGAGTGACACTTCCTCCAACGCGACGCGGGCGCCACGACTGTAGCTCTTGCCTATGCGCTCCAGCTCAAGCAGGGTCATCGCGAGCGACGTTCCCGGCAAGGGCTTCGAATCTTGCTTTTGCGTATCCGAGCCAGGAGAGCATCCCTCCGACCGCAATGCGCTGCTGCTCGGCGACGAGCGTGTCGATCAACTCGCCACGCGAGCCGCTCGCCGAGCCCTCCGGTAGGCGTCCTGTCTGGCCTGCTTCCATCAGATACTGGCGTTCATAGCGCTCCAGCACGCCAAGTGCTGTTTCTGGATCGTGAGCAAAGATCGCGAGTTGGCGTACCCATAGCTCCTGCTGGCGGCTGTGAGCGTCGATCTGCTCCACGAGCCAGTCCTCGTGGCTGCGGACCCCCTGCGGTGTGGCCTTGTAATGCGGCTTGGGCTGGCGGCCGACTCCAATCCCAGGAATTGTCTCGATCAGCCCGCGCTGTTCCAGCGAGTCAAGGCCGGTGTATACGTGTGACTCTCCGCTGAGGTGCAGCACGTCCCCATACACGCGCTGGAAGCGATTGTAGAGCTCCCAGCCGTAGCTTGGACGCTCGATCACGAGACCGAGAAGCGCCCAGTAGACCGGTGAGGTCATCGTTCGGCCGGGCACCCTCTTTGCCGTCGTGGCAGCCATTGAACGGTCAGCATAGTGGATATTTGCGTCCACAGAAAGGTCCTATTCGCAGCTTTGGCAGGCTACTCAAAACTTTGAGCCCTAAAGGTATGCCTACCCAAAACGCCGCCAAGCGCTCATCATGCACAGCATGGGATCGAGGGACGCATGGCACGGGGGGCAGAACGGCCGACAGAGCGAGCACCGACCTCCACGACGCTCGCAGAGCCCAGGCGAAGCGTGTGGTGTTCGAAGGCTCTGTCGGCCAGGCCGTGCGCACCGGGGGCGTTGGGAACCGCGGGCGGCTTCCAACGCCCCCATCGATTCCAGTAGGCCCATCGATGTCGGAGGTGATCGCGATGCCCAGTGATGGCACGCGCGGCCAGAGTGCGAAGGATCCGGTCCGGAATGCGAAGACTCCTGTCCGCCATACGGGTTGGCAAGGGGCCACGGATAGCTCGTGGGCACCGCGAGTCAGGACCGCACCCGATCCACGCCAGTCGCGATCGCTTGAATATGGCGTCGCGATCCTCGAGTGCTTCTCGCGCGAGCGCCATCTGCTCGGGATCGCCGAACTCGCGGACATCCTTGGGATCAGTCGCTCCACCACTCACCGTTACGCGGTAACGCTTGTGGCGCTCGGCTACCTGGAGCAGGACTCCAGGCGCAAGTACCGCCTGTCGAGCAACGCCGGCGGATCGGGAAGCGCCGCGATCATCGCTATACGCCGTCAGGTTCCGGCTCGTGCGACGCTCGAAGAGCTCCGCGACGACACCGGCCATACGGTGAGCATGGGAATCCTCGATGGGCCGCGCGTGATCTACGTGTATCGCTTGCTGGGGCACCGATTGGGACAACATGCGATCGATCGGGATCTCGGGGTGGGTGTCAACGTTCCCGTCCATTGCACGGCGCTTGGCAAGGTGCTACTGGCAAGCATCTCCGACGCCGAGCGCCGCGAGCTGCTTGCGGACCTGACGCTCACTCGCCATGGTCCTAATGCGATCACCAGCAAGCGTAAGCTCGTTGCCGAGCTCGACAGCATCGTGGCGCGGGATGCGGTGGTCAGCGACGAAGAGCTCATCAGTGGCGCTCGTTCGATCGCTGCGCTTGTTCCCCGTCCCCACGGCGAGAGTCCGCTTGCGATAGAGGTGACCGTCCCCTCCAGTGCCTACACGGTGGATCGTCTTGTCAGGGAGATCGGTCCTCGCCTGAAGCGCGCCGCGCGTCTGATCTCCGGCTAAGAAGTTCGGAGCTCATTGGGTTGGACGTGTTGGGGCTGCCAGAGTCAGTGGCGAGAACCGGCACGTCGCGTCGCGCCGTCGCGTCGCGCTCAGGTCCCGGCAAGCGCCTTTAGCGGGGTCATACGCGTGACTCGCCACGCTGGATAGATCCCGCCGAGCACGCCGATCGCCACGCCCACGAGCAGCGCGCGTCCGAGTCCCCACGCGGTCACCGAAGGCGATACGTATGCGCTCACGCCAAGCGCGTGCACCAGCAGGCCGCCGCCGATCACTCCGATCAAGAGACCGAGTGCGGCGCCGAGCATGCTGACGGCGATCCCTTCGCCGAAGATCAGCGACGCGACACGCGTCGGGGACCACCCGACGGTGCTCAAGAGCGCCAGCTCGCCCTGGCGCTCCATGACCGACATTGCCATTGTGTTGGCAACGCTGATCGCGCCTACGATCAGCGCGATCGCGACGATTACGAGGATCGCGTTTGAGATGAGCGTGCCGTCAGCGCCGACCCGCAGTGCCTGCTGGGGATCGCTGATCACCTGCGTGCCGGGAAAGCTGCGTTCGATCGCGCTGCCCGTCGTTGATGCGTGCGCGCCGGGTGCCAGCTGCACGACCACGTCGGTCTGCTCCCCGGAGCGCCCCGTCATCGCGCGGGCCAGGTCGATCGCCAGCACCGCGCCGGAATCCTCGAACAACACGCCCGAGTGATAGACGCCCGCCACGCGCAGAGCGCGGCCGTTCACATGCAGGACTTCGCCGGGAGCCAGGTGCAGTTGTTCGGCAAGACGATCGCCGATCAGGATTTCCGGTGTCCCCGAGCGTGGGCGCGTACCGGCTACTAGCACCAGATTGTGGGTGAAAAAGCCGCCGGGATCGGCGCCGAACACGACCGCGGCCGGATCGGATTTGATCGTTTCGACCATCAACAGCAGCGGAGTGGCGCGGGCGACATCGGAGCGTGCGGCTATCTGCCCGACGAGCGAGGTCGGCAGGATCGAGGCGGTTGGGTCGGACACGTTGGCCTGGAAGACCCCGAGCTCCGAGCCGCCGAGATGGATGAATTCATCGGCCGTGTCGCGCAACCCCTGGGTAAATGACAGCAGTGCAACTATTGTGGCCACGCCAACGGCGATGCCCCCGGCGGTAAAGATCGTGCGTGCCCGGCTTCGCAGCAGATTTACAGTGATAATTGCGAGCACAGACCCGACCTGACGTTCAATGTGCGCATAGCGCCGGCTCGTCCGGAGTCTGAATCTGCCCGTCGATCAGGTTGACGCTGCGGTCCGCGCGAGCCCCGACAGCGCGGTCGTAGCTGACCACGATCATCGTCATTCCAAGCGCGTCGCGCAGGCGAAACAGTAGATCCAGCACACGTTCGGAGGTTTGTGAATCGAGCGCTCCCGTGGGCTCGTCTGCCAAGAGTAGGCGCGGGTGGTTGGCAAGCGCGCGAGCCACGGCCACCCGCTGGCGCTCTCCGCCGGAGAGCTCATGCGGGAGGTGGTCGGCGCGATCGGCCAGTCCAACCTCGCCCAATAGCTCAAGCGCGCGGGTGTGGCGCTCGCCGCGATGCACGCCGGCGCCGATCAGTGGCACTTCCACATTCGTGCGAGCCGTGAGCGTGCCGAGCAGCAGGTGGCGCTGGAAGATAAATCCGACCAGCTCGCGACGCGCGTGTGCGGGATGGCGCGTGGTCCAGATTGCCCGCCCGTCGATCAAGACTCGCCCGCGGTCGGGTTGCGCAAGGCCGCCGATCAGGCTCAGCAACGTGCTCTTGCCGGACCCCGAGCGCCCGGCGATCGCAACCGCCTCGCCCGGTCCCACCTCTAGTGACACCTTGCGCAGCGCGGTGACGCGCCCAAAGCTCTTGGCCGCCTCCTCGACGAGCACCGACGCACCCGCCGCTTGGCTCATCCAGTTACCCGCACGGGATAGTCGAGGTTGATCGTGGCGCCTTTGGAGACAATCACCGCGCGGAACGTGAGTGGGTAGCCCACGGCCGTGGAGGGCCACCGAAACACATCTGAGAAATGACCGGTAAAAGTGTAGTGTGAACGATGGGCGACCACCTGCCCGCCGAACATATACTCATACTCCACGGTGGCTTTCACCAGGGCTCCGCCGTGGGTGACGGTGAAGTGAAGCGGCCATGGGCGATTGACCGTTGGGGTGTGTGTGCTCGCGTGCAGCGTCGCCGTGATGTCGCCCACGGAGCCGCTGAGGACCAGCGCGGTGGGGGTCGCGGGCGCGACGGTGATCGTCGTTGAGGTTGATTTGGAAGTAGTCGACGGCTGCGTGGTGGAAGCGCTCGACGCCGTACTGGCGGGCCGGCTGGTCGAGGAGGCGGTGGACGTGGCAGTCGAGGATTTCCCGCAGCCGAGCAGCAGAAGCGCTACGAGCGCCAATCCGACCGGAAGGAGTGCCGCTCGATTGCTCATGTTGTCAGTGTCGCCCCGATTGCCGTGTCGATCATCGTTGCAAGCTGCTACACGAACTCCGTAGTCTCTACTGAAGGTCACTATAGGGCGGGCAGGCATGATCTATCGATGCGGGCAATGCAGATAATGCGTACGGGTGTGCTTCGCCCGACCGAGCTAGAACTGCCCGAGCCGGGCTCCGGTCAGATCCTCGTGAAGGTGCACGCGTGTGGTGTGTGTCGCACCGACTTGCACCTGCTTGACGGGGAGGTCGAGATTCCCCATCCACCGATCGTACCGGGCCATCAGATTGTGGGGACCGTCGTCGCGCGTAATGATTGTCCCGGCGCTGGTGAGCCGCTGCGCGGCGCGGCGCCCGCGCTGAGCCCAACTGGTCGTGCGAAGCGAGATATCGCGAGCGAGCCGTTGCAAACCGGCGCGCGCGTGGGGATCCCTTGGCTGGGCTGGACTTGCGGGCGCTGTCGCTACTGCCTCGATGGACGTGAGAATCTGTGCGAGCTGGCGCGCTTTACCGGACGCGACATCGATGGAGGCTTTGCCGAGTTTGCCGTTGCCGACGAGCGCTTCTGCTTTGCGCTGCCCGACGGTTTCTCAGATCTACAGGCCGCGCCGCTGTTGTGCGCCGGGCTGATCGGCTACCGGGCGTTGGGAATGGTTGGCGACGCTGAGCGGATTGGCTTGTATGGGTTTGGCTCCTCGGCTCACATAATCGCCCAGGTGGCGCGCTTTCAGGGCCGGCGGGTGTTTGCCTTTACACGTCCGGGCGACGATGCGACGCAGGCGTTTGCCCGCGAGCTCGGCGCCGAGTGGGCGGGCGACTCGCAGGCCATCCCACCCGAGCAGCTGGACGCGGCGATCGTGTTTGCCTCTGCCGGTGAGCTCGTGCCACTGGCGCTGCGCGCGACGGCCAGGGGCGCCACCGTCGTGTGCGCCGGGATTCACATGTCGGATATCCCGAGCTTTCCATATGAGATCCTGTGGGGCGAGCGAGCGGTGCGCTCCGTTGCCAACCTTACACGCCGGGACGCCCGCGAGTTTCTGGCGCTCGCGCCGCAGGTGCCGGTGCGCACAGACGTTCATCGCTATGCGCTGGAGGATGCCGGCCGTGCCCTGGAGGATCTGCGCGCTGGGCGGTTTGAGGGTAGTGCGGTGATCGAGCTCGTCGACGCGGAGCCCTGAGTGGTGCCCCCACGGTCAATTCTTGACCGGCCTCAACAGCCTGCACCTGGTCCATAGAACTGGTTATCTTCCACGGCTATGAATCACGATCTCTGGACTGCCATCGATGGCTATATCGTCGAACATCTACTCCCGCCGGATCCAGCGCTCGATCGCGCCATTGCCGCTGGCGAAGCTGCTGGTTTGCCGCCGATCGCGATCACCTCTAACCAGGGCAAGCTGCTGGAACTGCTTGCCCGCATCCACGGTGCGCACAGGATTCTCGAGTTGGGAACCCTCGGCGGATACAGCACGATCTGGCTCGCCCGCGCGCTGCCAGAGGACGGACGCCTGATTACGCTCGAGCGCGAGCCTCGCTACGCCGAAGTTGCCCGTGCGAACATCTCAAGCGCAGGCTTTGCGGAGGCGGTGCAGGTCCGTGTGGGTCCTGCGCTGGAGACTCTACCCGAGCTGTACGAGGAAGGTGCCGGCCCGTTCGATCTGATCTTTATTGACGCCGACAAGCAGAACTATCCGGGCTATTTGGAGTGGTCGCTGAAGCTCTCGCGTGTAGGCACGCTGATTATCGGCGACAACGTGGTGCGCGGTGGTGCGATCCTCGACCCCAAGGCGGAGGATCCCAGCTTCGAGGACGGGGGCATTGCGGCCGGCGTGCGGCGTTTCTATGAGCTACTTGCCGCCGAGCCGCGCGTGAGCGCGACTGCGATCCAGACGGTCGGGGCAAAGGGCCACGACGGCTTTGCTGTGGCGCTTGTAACCGCGATATGAGCGCCACACGAGCAGCCGTCTCGACCTAGCGTGAGCACTGTGTTCACAGCGCATGAGTCTATCCCGCGGCGCGGGTAGCATTAGTTTCCTGATGCTCCTCTACGAACGCCCGATCCGCCGCTATCAGGCATCGAAGATCAGGAGCTAAACGCGATGACCGAGCTACCGATCACAGCTGTGCTTGCCGATGTGGATGGCACACTTGTGACTCAGGAGAAGCTTCTGAGCGAGCGTGCGATCACGGCTGTCGGTCGTTTGCGCGAGCAGGGCATCGAGTTCGCCGTGACCAGCGGTCGTCCTCCCCGCGGCATGTCCATGCTGATCGAGCCGCTCGCCCTGACCACGCCGATCTCGGCCTTCAATGGCGGGCTGATCGTGCGCCCGGACATGTCGGTTCTGGAGCAGAAGATCGTTCCCCAAGCGGTCGCCGGCCTGGCGATGGAGCTGCTATCCGCTGCCGGGCTCGACGTGTGGCTGTACAGCGGCTCCGACTGGCTCGTTCGCGACCCCAAGGCTCCCCACGTGGATCGGGAGTCGAGCACGGTGAGGTTCGAGCCGACGGTGGTGAAAAGCTTCGATGGCGTCAGGGACGTCGCCAAGATCGTGGGAGTCTCCGACGACCACGACCTGGTGGCGGCGACCACGGAGCAGGTGCGCGAGAAGTTCGGCGACCATGTCTCCGCCGCGCAATCCCAGCCCTACTACCTGGACATCACCCACCCTCGGGCGAACAAGGGCGAGGTCGTCAACTACCTCTCCGCGCATCTCGGCATACCGGGCAACCAGTTCGTGACGATCGGGGATATGCCCAACGACGTCCTCATGTTTGCGCGCTCCGGCCTCAGCATTGCGATGGGCAACGCGAGCCCGGAGGTGCAACGAGCCGCCCGGCGCGTGACCGTCTCCAACGAGCAGGAGGGGTTTGCAAAGGCGATGGAGCGCTTCGTGCTAGGCGGAGCGACACGGGGGAAATAGCCGTTTTGCAACCAGCGGCCAAGCGTCTGCTCCGGCGAGAGCGACGGAGCGAATGGATGCTCGCATTACCGCGCACGTTGCGCGATCGTCGCCGATTTGGGCACTCCACGAGGCGAGTGCCCAAACGCTGCGCTACTGGAGCCAGTGGATGAAACTCGGGTATGGTGCCCCGGCTTCGACGAAGCTCGCTAGAGCGGTGACGAGCGATCCGATGGACACGGCGCCCTGCGGGAAGCGTCGCGGGTGCAGGATCACGATGCCGTGGTGCTCCTGCCGGCGGCTTCGATATTCGCCATCCAATGCGAGGAAGTCCTCGCGATTGTAGGTAACGATCGCGCGCTCCTGTTCCTGCGCCTGGCCGAACAGCTCCGGGTCGGGCAGACCTCGCAGCTCTGGGGTCTTATCGACGGCGAGGGCATCGTGACCGCGACTTCGTATCTGCTCGGCGATCTCAGCCGAGAGCATCTCGTCGAGCAGTAGCTTCACGCGAGCGCGTGTTGCTCACGGCGCCACCGTTGCTCGGCCGCGTCGGCCTCCTCGACGTTGCGTGTGATGCGCTCGTCGATCTCCTGCGGGTACTCCGCGTAGTAGTGCACCGCTGCTCTTACCTGGGCGAGCGAAAGGCTGCCCCACTCCGCTGCTGCCGCGAGTGCGTTCTCGCCGTCGAGTCCACTCCCGCGGACAGCGGCGATCACCTCCCAGACGTCGGGGCCGCCGGAGAGCGCGGCGCGACGGCCAGCCGGGCCATCGCGGAAGACGACGCCCGGGTGGTCCTCCATGCGGAGTCCCTCATCGATATAGCGCTCGGCGAGCCGCGACTTGTTCAGGCCCGCGCGTGCCCCACGCCGCTCCAAACGATCCACAATCGAAGCGTTTAGACGAGCCGAGAACTGACGTGCGGGAGCCATGTAGGACAGTGTAACGCAGGGGTGGGCGTGGGCTACAGGTTGCGGACGCGGCGACCGATCTCGCGATCCTGCGGATACCCCGCAGACTCCCAGAATGCCGCGGCCACCTCGTCCTCGTACCCGACGAGGGCGGTGATCCGGCGAGTGCCCTGGCGATGTAGGTTCTCCTCGCCGGCTCGCACGAGCGCTAGGCCGATGCCGCGACGGCGATGTGCGGAGCGCACGGCCAGCCGATACAGGTTTCCGCGCCAGCCGTCCCAGGCGGCGATCAACGCGCCGAGAATCGCACCGTCGCTGTCAGCGACGAGCAGGCTCCCGGGTGTCTCGGCGAGCAGCCGTTGAACATCCTCGAGGCGGTCTGGAGTGCTCGCGTGCTCGCTGCGAGCCTGCTGCCATAGCTCGAGGATGGCCGACGCCTCCTGTGGCCTGCACGCACGCACAAGGAAATCCCGGTCGGTCAAGCCGGGAACATAGCCGATTAGGTATCGCGAGCACAGCTGTAAGCCGTACGCTGCACGGGTGCTGATCGAAACCGAACGGTTGGTGCTGCGTCGGCTTGCGATGGGGGACCTTGACGAGTTCGTCGTGCTGCATCGTGATCCAGAGGTCGTTCGCTTCGTGGGGGCGCTTGATCGTGTGCAGGCCAAGGAGCGGCTGCAGGCCAGCGAGCAGGAATGGGGAGCGCGTGGTCATGGTTTGTTGGCGGTTCTCGACCTGTCAAGCGGACGGTTGCTCGGTCGGGTTGGTTTGAAGTACTGGCCACAGTTCCAGGAGACCGAGGCGGGCTGGTTGCTCCGCCGTGAGGCGTGGGGCCACGGGTACGCGACGGAGGCCGTCCGGGCCTGCGTCGACTGGGGGTTCGCGACGCTGCCTGTCCCCTATATCACCGCCATGATCCACCCAGAGAACACGCGCTCGGCACGGGTCGCGCAGCGGCTCGACTTCGAGCCTGTACGCGAGGACGTGCTGCTCGGCGATCCCGTCATCGTGCATTCCCTGGAGCGCGAGAGCTGGGCCAGCCTCGATCCCATTGAAGCAATTCGACCATGCAGTCTGCGAGTCCAGTTGTCTACGGGGCGGTGGCTGCGTCTGCTTGACGAGTCCGATGCGCAGGAGCTGCACTCAGTCATTGAGGCCAACCGCGATGCTCTGGCTTGCTGGATGCCGTGGGCAGCGGGGCAGACGCTCCACGACACTCTGACCTTCATCCGGGGCACGTGTGAACAGCTGGCGAGGAACGACGGCTTTCAAACTGCTGTCATCGATCACGGCCGGATCGTGGGGATGATCGGCTTCCACGGGATCTCCTGGCAACACCGCTCGACCAGTATCGGCTACTGGCTCGCCGAGTCGGTGCAAGGCCACGGCACCATGACTGACGCTGTTCGTGCACTTGTCGATCATGCGTTTGGGGCATGGCGTCTTCACCGGGTTGAGATACGCGCGGGCGTCAATAACACGCGGAGCCGAGCGATTCCCGAGAGCCTTGGATTCACCCAAGAAGGCGTTGCGCACGAGGCTGAGCGGGTAGGCGGGCGCTACGCGGATCAAGTCGTTTACGCGATCCTCGCCACCGACCGGCCTGTTCGCGATCGCTGACCCGCATCATATGATGCGGGTCGTGCTCCTGGGGCAATCATGATCCGCGCGGTGGCTGCTGACCACGGCGCTGTGCTGTTCGATCTCGACGGTGTTCTCGTTGACTCGCGTGTGCCATTCGCGCGCTGCGTTAACAAGGCGCTTGCCACGCAGGGCTTGGCACCGAGACCTGAGGATGAACTCCATCAGTATCTCGGCCCGCCACTGCACCGGACATTCCAGGCGCTGGTCGGAGATGAGTCGATCGTTCAGCCGTGCGTCGATTCCTATCGTGCCCGTTATCGCGAGCTGGCCGCGAGCGAGACGACCGTGTTCCCGGGTATGTGCGAGCTTCTCGATGAGCTCTCAGATCGCCTACCGCTTGTCGTCGCTACGTCCAAGCCACGCGCGCTGGCCGAACCGCTCCTTGAGTCCCTCAATCTGCGCAGCTTCTTCGTCGCCGTGATCGGTCCCGAGCTCGACTGCGAGAACGAGCAGAAGGCTGTGACCCTCGGGCGCGCAATGCGCGAGTTCGCACCCGAAGCCAACCCAGTCATGGTCGGCGATCGAAAGCACGACATCGCAGCCGCTCAAGAGCACGACATCCGCTCCATCGGTGTCCTTTGGGGCATCGGTTCAGAGGAGGAGCTGCGCGCCGCCGGAGCCGACGCGCTCGCCCACACCCCCGCCGAACTCGCGACGCTCCTCACCCCGTCGCTATAGCGCCGCCGTTGCAGGCGAAGCAGCCCAGCTCTCAGGCGCTTATGACGAGGTTGAAATGCTCGACCGTCGGAAAGGGGTCGTAATAGTGGTGCAGGAGTCGATGCCACTCCTCGTACTCAGGTGACCGCCGGAATCCCTCCGTGTGATCCTCAAGACGCCGCCACACCACGAGCAACAAGTAGCGGTTCGACAGCTCAATACACCGATGCAACTGAAGCGACTCGAATCCAGGCATCGAAGCGATAAGCGCCTTCGCCCCAGCGAAGGCCCTCTCGAAGTCGCGCTCTTGGCCCGGCTTTACGTCAAGTACCGCCTGCTCGGTGATCACGCTCGCCATTCTCCCACGCGCGGGCGACCGTGATTGGCTCCTCGGCATCGAGCACGACATAGCTCGGACGCGCACCCGGGCCGTCCGAAAGTGCTGACTACTGGTGGATCGCCGCAGTCATTGGAGGAGCCTAGGGGCTGCTGCTCCCTCACTGGGTGGTGGCGGAGCCGGTGCCGTTCATCTACCTCACCGACAGCTACCGCGAACTCGAGGACAACACGTTGTGGTTCCGTAACCGCGCAAGCGTTGTAGGGGACGAGCTGATCGCCGATCTCACCGGCATCGTACTTCACGTCTCGGAGCTTCACTGCGGATGATTAATTTGTTCCAGCCCTCTGCGGGCGAGGCGGAGGCGGCAGCTATGAGAGAGGTGCTCCGATCGAACTGGATCGGAGCCGGCCGGCCGTGAAGCATTCCAGTAGCGCCGCACCGTATTCCAACGACCGCGAAAGCCGCGGATCCGGGACGGGCGTAACACGTGACTGGAAACCACTGGGCTCCCGGTCGCTATCCGCGGCACCGAACTTAGCCTTCGGTGTCACGGGCCGCTATTCAAATTGGACGACGACACGTGTAGCTCGACCCGCCGACGATCTCAAGTCAAGGCCAGCAACAGGCCTCGCAGACTGCCGGGCTCGGCCGCGACGGGCACCAACCCGTGGACCGGGCGCCGAGAAGGCCGCCGAACGCACCCTTTCGTGGCCCGTGGCCCACGTTTGGGCACTGGTGCCCAAACGCGACGCAATCCACGGGCCTCCACCACAATCCGCCGGCCACGAAAACCAGCCAACGTGCAGGGATCTTTAGAAATGGAGCTAGCGAGACTCGAACTCGCGACCTCCTGGGTGCGATGCGACTGGTCTGGAACGGGCGCTTGAGGCTGAAAGGTGCCGATTTGCAGGGGTGTTTGCGAGGTCGCGGGTGAGCGTAGGGCACTGCATGGTCACCGGATTGGGGGCGATTATCGGCGATTTGGGCACTCGAAAAGCCGAGTGCCCAAACGGAAGCGAGCTACGAGTGTTTGGCGCGCTTGGCCGTAGCCGCGGTGCTGCGCCGGCTGCGCGGCTTGGTGAGGCTGTCGATGCCGGCGGTGGCCTTGCGGGAGCCCTTCTCGAAGGCCTTCATGACGTCCTGGCGCAGCGGCGCCCGGTCGGCGACTACCCGAATCCCGTGGGAGTTGGTGCTTGTGAGCGGACTGGTCACCCTTTGATTGTACGCGATAGGGGCGGACGGATCAGTCCCAGAACCGCACGAGTTGCTCGTGCAGGTCGATGTCGATCGTCTTGCGGATGCCAGGGGCGCGCCGCTCGGCCTCGTCGAAGATCGAACCCCCGGCGGGCGTTGTTGTCGTGAGCGTCGCGGCGCCGACGATAATGCGCTCGCGCTGCTCGGGTCTGGTCCAGACGAGAGGAATGCCGCGGACCGAGCGCCAGCGGCTGGCGTAGGTGTCCGGGTCAGATTCGACGACCGACCCCCGCGTGATCGCCTCGATGGCCACCAATTCCGAATCCAAGGCCAGCGGGATGCCGGTGATGGTCGAGCTGTCGACGTGGACACGGTCGGAGGACCCCCACAGCGTGACCTCGCGACGGTCGTAGTCAAGGCCCCAGAGACCGAGTCCAAGTACCGCGCCTGCGGGGTCGATGCCGACCGCTTCAAGCGCGGCACGGATACCGGCAAGGGAGTCTGAGAGGATCTCCCTCACCTTGCGCTGCCGGGCTTCCAGGTGAGTGACAGGCAGGCAGCGACGACGTCCCTTCAGCGAACGCTTCTGTGCACGCTCCGGATATGGTGCCGGCGGCTTGCCGGGTCCACGCCGGCGGCGCGCCTCGTGCATCAATTGGGCCACCTCGGCGTAGAAGTCCGCCCAGTAGGTGGACACGTGGGCGTGCCGCAGCCGTGCGCGCGTCGCGGACTCAAGCTCGCGGCGAACCGCGGGCGACAGGCGTGGCGAGCTCTGGCGGGTAAGCACCGCGACGTGTTGCTGTCCAGCCGAGCCGTAGATCCAGCGCAACAGGTTCTGGTCGGTGAAGGAAAGGCCGAGAAAGACGCAGACCCCTTCAAGTGCGTTGCGCATGAACTCGTCTTGCCAACTGCCCGCGGGCCACAGGGCGTAGTCGCCCTCGGTCAACACGACAGCATCGTTGGTCGGGTTCCCCGTAAGCAGACCGTGGAGATGGCGAACGACCGCGACGCCGCTCCTCTCGGCAGAATTGTCCTCGCGCGCCTCTGCGGGAACTTCGATGTCCTGCAGGGCATGCTCGAGGAGCTGGTCGTAGTTGAAGGTCGCGAGCTGGACCTCCGGGTAGGCCCGCTTCCACGCCGCGATCTCCCGAGCCAATGGCCCTGGATCGAAGTGATCAGGGGCCCTTCCCCGGTAGAGGTGTTCTTCCACGCGCTCAATGAACTTCTTATCGCTCCGGGCCAGCGCGCGGGCAGTCGCCGCCATTCCGAGCAGTCCAGCCTCGGCAGCGGCATCCAGCCACGCCACTCGGTCGCTTTCGCTGAGCGATCCGGGCGCCGCAACCTCGAGCAGCGCACGCACCAGATCCCCCCACGACGGAAGGCCGGCCTCCATCGAGGCGCCGGCGCCCACCACGAACGTCAGCCGCGGCGCGCTCGCCAGGCGCTCGATGATCGGCTGGGGATCGTTCTCGGGCTGCACGACCAGGAAGCCCGGACGGTCCACGATGTCTGCGGCTCGCGGGGACGACTCGAGGCCATCAACGAGCGCGACGGCTCGCGTCAGGGTCTGGGAGAGATCGGTGAGCTTGCTCCGCTGCACGAGCACACCGTATTGATGGGCGAGGGCGGACGCCAGCGTGGAGGCGTTGGGCTGGCGGTTGGTCGCCACCCGTCTGCGGAGAATAGGGCTAGAAGCGACACGTCATTCAACGATCCCGTACGATTCGCGCCCGTGACCAGCTATAGCGATAACTAAGGATTATGAGCGGTCTGGTACTCGGCCTCGGAGGCTCGAACCACGACTTCAGCGCCGCGATCATCGCCGACGGCAGCATCCGAGTGGCCATCGAGGACGAGCGCATCCAGCGGGTCAAGCGAGGTGAGGCCGAGTGGCACTCCCAGCCCGCTCGCGATGCGACCACGTACTGCCTCGACACGCTCAGCGCTGATCTGGATGACATCGACGCGATCTTCTGCTCAGACGACCTAGAGCGCCCGATGGAGTGGCTCGACTGGTCTCGTGTCACCTTCGTGAATCACCACACCGCGCACGCAGCCGCCTCCTTCTACACCGCGCCACATGAGCGATCGACGCTACTGGTGGTAGACGGGCACGGAAGCGCCCTCGCGGAGAGCGCCAACGGGTGGGAGGTCGAGACGATCTCGACCGGCTGGGCCGATGACACGTCGTTCGAGGTCCGTCCGCTTCAGACCGGAGTCCAGAAGCGGACGTCCAGCGCATGGCGCTATGTCACCCAGAACTCGATCGGATGGTTCTACCGGATCGTGACGCTTGCGATCGGTTTCGAGACCGCCGAGCAGGGCAAGGCCATGGGCCTCGCGGCATACGGCACGCCTACGTTTGTCGACTCGCTTAGAGAGTTCGTCACGATCCGCCCCGACGGACAGTTCCTCTTCGACCCCTACGGCGGGATTTGGGACTGGCTGAACGAGAGGCTGGCTGCGTCTCCTCGCTCTCCGCAGATCCGCGCGGACCTCGCCTACGCAGCGCAGGAGATCTTCGTCGACGCGATCGTCGAGGCCGCCCGCGAGGCGTATCGGCAAGCGCCCTCACCGGTGCTCAGCTTCGGTGGCGGATGCGCTCTCAACACACTCGCGAACTCACGAATCCTCGAATCCACGGCCTTCGAGCACGTCTCCGTCTTTCCGGCGGCCGGTGACAACGGACTCTCAGTCGGCGCAGGCTTCTATGGAGCGCACGCCCTGCTGGGACAACCTCGACGCCCGGCGACGGAGGGGTGGCGCGGTCGGGCGGTCTACGTTGGTCGCGAGTACACCGTCGGCGAGGTCGAAGCGGCGCTGTCGGAGGCACCTGTGATCGCATCACAGCCCACCGACCTCGAGGCGGAGGTGGCACAGATCCTGAGTGATGGCGAAAGCGTCGCGGTCTGCAGGGGACGCTCCGAGATCGGCCCTCGCGCGCTCGGCAACCGCAGCTTGCTCGCTCTCCCGACGACCGGCCGAACCCGCGATCACATCAACATCGACGTAAAGCAGCGCGAGTCGTTTCGGCCACTGGCCCCGGTGGTGCCGCTCGACGACCTGGACACGTACTTTGTCGGCGTCGAGGAGTCGCCTTACATGCTCTTCGTCGCGACAGTTCGGGACCAGTTCAAGAATCGGCTGGCAGCGGTGACTCACGTCGACGGGACCGCTCGGGTCCAGTCCGTTCGTTCGGAAGATAATCCGTTCCTCTACGCCGTTCTCAAGCGGGTGGGCGAGCACACGGGCATTCCAGTCCTGCTCAACACGTCGCTGAACCTGCGCGGCAAGCCGATCGTTGAGCGCCCGGTGGATGCGCTGGACCTGTTCATCCAGCGTCCGATCGACGCCCTGGTCCTCGGCGACCGACTCGTGCGGAAGTACACGCCTTGGGCGCGACCGGCGCACCGCGGGGGCGCACAGTGAACGTCGATCCGTCGGCGCTCGTGGACGTTGGCGCCTCGACGTGGCTGCTCGACCGCCAGATCCCGCTCGATCGCGATCCGGCCGAGTGGCCACGCACCGCGCCCGCCGGCCTCGGGGACGACGCTACGCGCCTGCGGGACCGCCTGACTCGCCTGCTCGGCGAATCGCCGGGATACGCGCTCGTCGATCTGGCGCTCTCGGACGCGAGCGACGAGCTGCTGTGCCGTGCCGCCTGGAACCTGTTGACGACGCTGTTCCTCCCGGTTCCGCAGTACGTGACCGGCGAGGTGTTCTTTCCGGTCGAGGCCGCTGAAACGCAGCCGAGCCATAGCCCCTTCTCGATGTCTCGCTCCGACGTGTCCTTCCATACCGACGGAACCTTCCTGCCCGCCGCACCGGACATCCTCGCGCTGCTGTCGCTGACTGCCGCTGACGAGGGCGGCGAGACCCTGATCGTCGATGGCGCCGCCGTCTTCGCCGATCTGACCGCCGAAGACGCGTCGGTCGCGGCTGTGCTGCTCGAAGAGCACCCCATCGACCTCCGAGACCAGACTGACGGGAATCCGACCCGCTCGCAGCCGATCGCGACCCGCGTCGAGGCGGGGAGGGTTGGTCTTCGTTACGTACGCGAGTACTTGGAGCAAGGCTACGTCAAGTCAGGGCTCGAGACGCCCGAACGCGCTCGCGCCGCGTTCGACCGCTTCGACGCCCTGGCCGCGGTCGAGGAGCGGCAGATCTCGTTCCTGCTCGAGCGCGGCGAGGTCCTCGTCATCGACAACCGGCGCTACCTGCACGGCAGACGCGGCTTCCGGGAGCAGACGAGGCGGCGACGGCTCAGGCGTGTCTACGGGGTGCTCCGATGAGGCGGGTGTCGCCAGAGTGAGCGCGTCAGGTCCGAACCGCGCAGGCGCTGGCCCGCATGAGCCGTGGGCGCTCGCAAAGAACTGGGAGCTGCACGCGGTGCTTCCCGCCACGGTCTCGCTCGAAACCATCCGGGCGACTTATGACTTGGGCGCGACCAACGCAACGGGCGCGGTGTACCGCTGGAACGCGTGGACGTTCGACGTGCCGCCCGGCGTGTTCGTGCCTGGGGCCGCGAACACGTTCCTGTGCGGTCTCATGCTGGATGGGACCTTGCCGCTCGAGGGACTCCGCTACGCCGCCATGGGAGCCGGCCTCGGCGTGGAGGCGGTCGTGGCCGGGGTTCGGAACGCCCGAAGCGTCCACGCGCTCGACATCCACGAAGAGAGCGTCCGGGCCGCCGCGCGGCACTACGACCGGATCGTCGGCAGGCGCGGCCCGCCGTTCCTCGGGATTGCAGGCGACCTGTGGGACGGGGTGCCAGATGGGGCCCAGTTCGATGTGGTCACCTTCAACCCGCCCCTCATCGACATCAGGCTGTCCGACGACCCTTACATCGTCCGCAATCGCTGTATGGGGCCCGGTCTGGCGCAGCGCTTCTTCGACCAGCTACGCGCACGAAGCTTGTTGGCGGCGGGCGGAGTGGTCTACCTCGCCGTCTCGAACACCTCGCCGCTCCGTGACGTCGTCGCGATGGCGCTTCGTGCGGGCTACGACGCGGAGGCGCTGGCTGTACGGCAGTGGCCGATCGATGAGGTGAGGATGTTCCTCTTCGCGCTGCGCGACGCGGCCGGGACGCAGATCAAGGTCTGAGCCGATGAGCTGACGGCTCGTCTCCGTCCCTCAAGGATGCGAGGCGCTCGAGCATCCAGTCAGGCTCCAGGGGGCTTCCGAGGAACCCGATCGGATCGGGCTCAGACGTCCTGGCCTCGAGGTCCGGCGTCTGCCCCGTCTGCTCGCCAAGCCAGTGAACGACCGAGCGGGGACTTCGAGCAGCCAGCCAGTTGCCCTGGGTTCGACAAAGCTCGGCGGCCTCTCGGTACCGCAATGCCGCCTCGACGGTGGCGCCGCTGAGGTAGGCCAGAACGCCACTGCACGCGATGGCCTCGGGCCGGGCCCAGCCGAGGGCTGATGTGTCCACGAGCACATCGACCCGCGCGACAAGTTCGGCGAGACCGTCCGGCTTTGCGCCGCCTGCGCCATGTAGCCAGCGGCGTACGAGCTCTGCCTTGAGCCGAGACAGAAGATGGGCGATCTCGACCGCGGCGACGGTCAGCCCGGCCGGGAGCCCCTCCGCATAGTCGAGGCGCTGTTTCGCCTCGACAAGCGCCAGTGGGTCTTCCCGCCGTAGCGCCAGGTCGAGCTGGATGTCGGCCATCTGGATCATGCCGCGGGCGATCGACTCCGGCCATTTGTATTCCTCGGCGAGGAGCAGGAGAGACTCGACCTGCGCGAGCGCCTCCTCGTGGGCCCCGGGGTCGGCGAGCAAGCTGATCTCGCTTCGGTAGTACGGGTAATACTCGAAGGTCCACATTCGCTCTCCGTCGTAGTCGTCCCACGCGCGTCGAGCGAAGTCGAACAGCGCGGCGGCCTGCGACAGGTCGCCTTCCATCATCCGGAGGTAGGCGAACGTGCCGTATCCGGCCTCGACCTGCCAGTGACGTCTCCACGGCTCGTCGATCCAGGACAGTGCGCGAACGTTGAGCTCGACAAGGGCGTCAGCGGCGAAGAGCTCGCCACGCCAGACCAGCAGCGTCAGGAAGGTGTTGACGTACTTTGCGGTGTCGGGGTCGCGAGATGTTGCCGCCGCCGTCAGGGCGTCGAAGTACTTCGCCCGGCTCTCAGAACTCCGGCCGAGATGCTTGAGGCAGCGCGCCACGTTGGCCGGGTAGTAAGCAGGCTCGGGCGTAAGCGCCGCCGGAAACGTAGGGTCGTCACCGAGCCGCGCGAGTGCGAGTGCCTCGTCCCATGCGCCGAGGTTATTGCACAGGTGGCTCCGAAAGCCGCGCATCAGGCGCCGTCGAAATAGGTCGTCGAAGAGGGTCCAGTCGTGCGCCGATGCGGCGTGCCGAGCCGCGGTCAGCAATGGCACGGCATCCTCGAAAGTCTCGGGCGTCGCGGACGCGTCGCGAAGGTACTCGGCTGCGAGATAGCGATGGATGGGAACCAGCGACTGGCCAGCATCGCGGGCGTGCCTGGCGAAGTAGTCGCGTACCGTTGGGTGGCTCGACAGCTCCCCGCCAGTGCCCACCGTGAGGAGGCGCCGTTCGATGAGCAGTGCGACGATTGGGCGAAGATCTTGATCGACGAGCGTCAGGTTGACGTCGGTGTCGTGGTAGGCGCGGGTGAGCGCAGCCTCGTAGAGAAAGAACGTCGCTGGTGCTTCAAAGGCGGTGGCAGTCACAAGGAAGGCGAACTCGGCCTCGCCGAGGTGATGGACGTAGGAGCCAAGGACCCTCGCGAGGCGGTTCTCGCGCAGGGGATCAATCTCGTCGTGAACGTCGACGGCCGACGACCTCTCGATCGTCTCGACCGCATCTTGCGGCGGCACGCTGAGGAGCACGCCGGCGAGGATCCGAAGGGCAAGCGGATGGCCCGCGGTGATTTCCACGAGCCTACGTTGAGCGATCCGGCCAATGGCATTCAACCCCCACTCGTCGAGAAAGGCCAGGATCTCATCTGTCGAGAGTGGCTCGACATCGATCGTCGATGCCAGTTCGAAGCGGTCCCCGCGGATTGGAACCCTGGAGGTGGCGAGACACGCGCCACACCCGCGAAGGACGCTCTCGACGATCCGCGCGATGTAGGGATTGGTGAGTTGCGAGCGATCGTCGAGGATCGCCTCGACGCCGTCGAGCACCAGCAACACGCGATTGGATTCCACGTATTTACATATGCGATCCGCCCGCTCAGGAAGTGGAAGCGCGAGGGGACCGACCGTCGCGATCGCCATGTCGTGGATGAACTGGCCGATGTCGGCTCGGTAGAACGAGCACCCGAATACCTGCCGATAACCCACAGCGGCCAACGGGGCCGCACGAGCCTCGAGGAAGCGCTGGACGAGCGACGTCTTCCCAGCACCTCCCAGCGCGACAAGCTGCACGATCCCACCAGTCTCGGTCTCGAGCAGCGAAGCCAACCGATCGATCTCCTGGTCCCGGCCGACTACGAACGGGTCCAGCTCTGGGAAGTACTTGAGCTTGACCTCGAGCTTGGTCTCCGTGGCAGCCCAGCTTGAGGCAAGGTGCGCAAGACATTCGAAAACCTCGCGGTGGCCTGCGAAGAGGTCATCAGGTTCCGGTGACGGATCGGCATCGTAGAAGACCGGCCGTAGGCCATTCTCGTGAGCCAGGCGCTGGATGACCGGGTCTCCCTTGCGGCCCCGCTCGATCAGCGCGTAGAACTCCCCGACGCCCGCTGGATAGATGTGGGCCACCGATTCCAGAATGAGGTTGAAGTCCCCGTCCTGGAGTCCGAAGCCGACGAAGAAGACCTTGCGGAGGAAGAGGTGCTTGAGCGCCTCCATGTACCCGGGGTCCCTTAGCAGTTGCTCGTAGTGGGACTGCGTGAGCCGCCATGAGGGATAGACGTCGATGTCCCCATGGATCTGAGCCAGGGCTGGCTCGGCGTCGGTGGCGGAGTCGGCGAGCGCGGCCGCGAGAGCGTGCGTGTCGAGGCTCGTGATCGTCCGTATAGGGCGACCGTGGTGATCGAGGTACGCACGAGCGATCAGCCGATCGAGGTTCGTCGTCACTATCAGCGACCAGCCGATCCCCACGAGCTGGGCGATCGCGGGTGGGACCTCAAGATGACGATCATCGAGCTCACGTTGGATGACCCGGCGGAACGTTGGCTCGCCGAGCGCGTCGAGGATGAGATCAGTGGCCCGGATGTACTGCTTCGCTGCAAGCGCAGAATTTATGACGGGATCGCCGTCATCTGGGATCAGCCCGGTTTCCAGGCCCTCCGCGATCAGCCGCTCCAGCAGCTCTCGCCAGAGCGGCAGGCGCTCATCCCGCCGCCCGTAGACGCTGAGCCCGGCTCCCACGAACGGCACAACGCTCGCGCCAGACTGCAACACCCGTCCGAGCAGCTCCTGATAAGTCGGATTCGACGTGTCGAACGTCATTTGGGGATAAAAGCGATAATCCTTAGTTATCACTGCAGCAGCCTCTCGAGGACATCCGCATCTGAAACGACCCGTCTCAGTGCTCTGTCAGAAACGTGGGTATAGATCTCGGTAGTGGTGAGACTCGCGTGTCCGAGAAGTCGTTGGATGTAGCGGATATCGACGCCGGCCTCAATGAGTTGCGTAGCCGCAGTGTGCCGAAGCATGTGCGGCGTCACCTTGACTCGCAGTCCGGCATCGCGTGCCGCCTTCGCCAAGCGTGATCTCATCGCTTGCGGCGTTAGGGGTTCGTAACGAGAATTGAAAAGCAGCTGAGCGTGCTCAAGACCGAGAGTCGTCCGTGTCTTGAGGTACCTGCGGGTGAGGTCAGTAATCCAATCGTTCGTGAGGAACACGTGTCGCTCTCGCCGACCCTTGCCTACGATCCGTAGACTCCGACCAGGCAGATCGATGTCTTGGCACCTGATGCTCACCGCCTCGTTGACGCGCACACCTGTGGCCATCATGAGGGCAACGGCCAGTAGTGTCGTGCACTCATGCGGTTGGGTAACACCATCGTCAGGGTTATTTGCTGCCTCAACGGCGGCAGCCATTCGGAGATAACCAAAGAGGCCGTCAAGTTCGTGTGAAGGGACAACTCGCGGAAGCTTCCGCTGTCGTCCGGCCGAGAGAGTGAGGCCGATCCACGGATTGGCCTCTAGCAATCGACTGGATAGCAACCACCCGCAAAAGCCTCGAAGACCCGAAGCCCGTCGTCTAATCGACGTTGCCGAGAGGCCTGACGCGCGCAACGCCTCCACGAATCCGATGATGCACTCCCGGTCGATCCGGTTGACAAGGGCGCGCGTGCCCAGATGTCGTTCTAATGCGGCGATGTCGCCGTCGTACGCGCGAATCGTATGCGGCGATAGATCCCGTGTGGCAAGTAGCCAGCGGACGTATTGCCTGTGTGCCTGGTGGACTCGCATACGGGGCTCCCTTCATTCCTGTAGGCGGCGCTTGACGTTCCGCCCAAGGACCAACGCGTCGCTGCCCACACTTGATTGTGCGGATCGGAATCGGCACTGGCCTACCGGCACTTGAGGCGTCAAAGCCTCTACCGAGACGGTGGACAACGACAGAGTCGGGGTTAGATGCGAGCTCCCATAAGCTCGCTGGTGAAGGGCGATGAGACCAGCTATTCGCTGCGGCTCGTCAAGCGATCGATGCCGTGTACGACTGGATCAAGTCTGCGCTAGGCGCTTGATAGTCGGCGATTATGGTGGGCTTACGGACTTCTGGCGATAAGCGCCTGGGCATTCCGGCATCCTGTGTGACCCATGTCACCAGCAGCTCTCCCGCTTGGCTATCTGATGCTTGGCGTCGGCGGCTACGCCTTTGTCCTGATCGCACCGGCGATCCTCGGCGTACTCATATACCTGCTGCTGCTCTTGTATTATCGCCGCGCCGCAAGCTCACATGCATCCGACATCCAGAACATCTCCAACCGCCCTCTTGCTGCTTTCACAATGAGCGATTTTTTCTCCGTCGCCCGCGACTACTTCGGCTACCACCGCCGCGGCCTGATACTTGTTCCGTCGTTCCTCGTGCTCCCAGTCGGGTATCTCGCTGCACAGTCGATCGTCCCATCGGTGGCCGGGACATCCGCATTCGCCCCAATGTATTCCACATTGCTGCAGACCACTGCGGAGATAATCGCCGCGCTGCTTGTCGCGATCGCCGTCCAGATACGACTCGCGGCGAGGGAAACGCGCTTCGCCATCCGCGAGGCTGGTTTTGTGGCGGTGCTCTGGACCGTATTCGGAGAGGTGGCGGCACTCGTCGCGCTCAGCCCCGAGCTAGCCTATCGACTGCAGGCGCCAGCGTTCAGAATGATGATCGCTGGCGGCGCCTCCGGGCTCGTCACGCTGCTGCTGATCGCTATACAGAGCGCCTCCGAGCGGGCACGGAGACCGGACGGCGGGAGCTAGACTGAGGGTATGTCGGAGGACACCGATCAACGCGAGGAGGTGATGATCGCTCAGTTCGCGCGTCCAGCCGCCGCCGTCACACTGTCTAAACAGGCCGAGGACTACCTCAAAGGGCTCCGGTTCCCGACGAGGACGATCCTCTCGCGGGCGCTGCGCGACCAGCTACTGGAGCCCTCGGAACTCGACGCCCAGAGGATCAGCGCGCTCCCCGGTGATCGCTTCGTGCTGCCGGTTGGCAACTTCCGCGTCGTCTTCCGCACGCTCGAGCCCGGGCAGCTCGGCGGCGGGACGCGGTTTGTGGAGCTGATCGAGCACAAGGACAAGCAAGCGGACGGCGGGCAGGACGTCAACCAAGTGCAGTCCACTCCGATCGCCTAACGCCCGCAACCGCTGGCGGTGCGCTTTGAATCCTTGTCCGTCCTGCCGGATTTTTTATCCAGGCTATGAGTTGTCGCGATACCGATCTTGACCGGATCATCTCTACGGTCCAAGCGGGGATGTCCGATGAGGAGATCGCTCAGCTCGCCCACCTGCTGGCGTGCTCTGGGTACGTGCTCGACCAGCGTGAGGATCACGCGGACGTTGCATCGACCGGTGGGCCCTCGTCGCTGTCGACGCTTCTGTGCCCGCTCTATCTACACGCGCTAGGAAGGCGCGTGGCGAAGCTCGGTGTGCCAGGGCGTCCCGCGGGCGGCGTGGATGTCCTCGCCACGGTGCCCGGTTTCTCGCCGGAGCTTGACCGAGAGGCAGTCGAGATCGGCCTTAGCCTGGATCCACCGCGTGGATTGATGGTTGGGTGGTGGTCGACGTTTTTTGGAGGTGCGGCGCGGTCTGATCGTGCGTCTGTGGACGCGGTGACAGCGGAGGAGGCTTCAAGGGGGTGTGTCGGCGTGTTTTCTGGCAGGGCGAAATCGCCGGTGTCGGCGCGAGGTGCATGATGGTCGGCGAGTTCGGCGGACGGCGGTCAGGTCGCTGCGGGTAGTGCGCGGATGCGAGCGAGCGCGCGTGCGAAGTCGTCCTGCCAGGGCCAGCGAGCGGGTAGGTGAAGCGTCCATTGGCGACCAGTGCGGGTCAGTCTGCCGGGGATGCGAAGCAGTCGCCGGCGGAGGGTGCGAGCGGCACGGAGGGTTTCGCCGGGTAGTCCGATCAGTGATGTCCAGCGCGCCATGTTGTGCGCGATCGCGGCGATCACTGTCCAGGCGCTGTTCGCGGCAAACTGGCCGGAGGGGAAGTGCGCCAAGGCTTGGTCCTTCAGGTCGCGGATCGTGAGCTCGACGACGGCGTGCTGGCGGTGCTCAGCCTCCACGACCTCCAGGGCGTCGGTGCGGTTGGTGATGAACGGGAAATACCGCCAGTCAGGCCACAGCTCTGCTTGCGGGCCGATGAGCCGGGTGCGACGGACGATCAGCCGTCGTCCGTGACTGGTCGTCTCGGCGATCTGCGCTTCACCGTCTTGGGAGTAGTCCTCCAAGGTCTGCCACGCCTTCTCGGGGATCTGCTTGATGGTCTCAGGGACCCAGAACTGCAGGCGCACACTGATCGAATAGGACCACCCGGCGCCCTGGAGCCTAGCGATCAGCTTGCCGTTCCAGAACCCCGAGTCGGCCCGCAGGAGCTTCTCGCCACTCGCGCCTGCCCGCGCCACGCGAGCGATCAACTCCTCAGCGAAGCGCACGACACCGCGCTGCGTGTTCGCCTGCCCCTTGCGCAGCCGAACATGCAGGACCTCCCCCGTCCCGGCCCGAGAGGCGAGCAGCGGATGGTAGCCACGCTGTTTGGTGTACCCGAAACCGACACCCTCCTTCTTATAACCGTAGGCCTGGCCGATAAAACTGTCCACGTCAACGATCAGCCGTTCGGCGCCCGGACTGGCGCCCGCCCGCCACGCACGCATCAGCGCCTGATCGAGTACCCGGTCGAGCTGGCGCACATGCCCAAAAGTGAACGCCCGCAAAAACGTCCCGAGTGTCGAGGGCGCCGGCAGCCAGCCACCCAACAATCGGCGGGTGCGACCCGCTCGCAACACATCACAATCATCGATCGAGTCAGCGCCGAGCAGCATCGCGAACACGAGCGCCATCACCTTGCGGCCAGGATTCGCAGCGCCCGGAATATCACGCCGAAGCCTTACGAACCGACCAACCAACCCCTCAATCCCAAGCCGGCCGGCCAACGTCGCGACCAGCGCGATACCCGCATCTGAGACCACGCGCTCGTCATCGAAAACTACCCGCACACCGTCCAATCCGACCCGCTCGTCATCCTGCACCATACGAGTGACCTCCTGACCCCGGGCCGCGACAGCCGCAATCTGTCGCTACCAAGCCCGATTCAGGAGGTCATTCAACGCCCCAACCCGGACAACACCGGTGGATCAAGGCTTAGGGGCTACCGGCACGTACATGTCTGTGCCGGCGGGGCGTGGGCTCCGCTGGATGCCATGTTGTTTCGCCGCCGCCAGGCGCTGGGAGCCCAGCAGGTACCGGAGTTGGTGATCGCGAGCCTTCTCGCCAAGAAGGTTGCGATGGGAGTGGCATCGGCGGGGCTGGATGTCCGGGTGGCCGGTCACGGCAACTTCGGAGCCAATGCGGCGACGGCGCGCGCCAACGCCTCTCGCTTCGTTACCGTTGCCTGCCATCTCGATATCCGTGCTGCTTGTTTTCTCACGGATGCGTCCGTACCGTACCAGGGTCATCTCGGACGAGGGGAGTCCCTGATTGCTCTCGCCGCCGTCATCGAGGACCGAGTCGAGGGGGACCTCGCGAGCCATGCCCGAGAGTGTTTCGCGATGGCCGCCGCCACGATCGACGCGGGAGGCGCCCAGATGCCAGAAGCTCGGCAGCTCAAGACGGCGCTTCGCTCCTGCCTGGAAGCACACGGCACCACCCTCGCGGCGTTTGAACGCCGTGTCGGAGTGCTCAAGGCAGCGCAGCGCATCTCGCACCGCGCCGCACGCGATGGTTTTGTCACGTACGACCTGGACCGCCTGCGCCGACTGCTGGTCGCTCGCCAGTCCGCCGTTTCGGGCGAGCCCTTCGCGGATCCTGCCGGAGTCGTGCTGAGTGCTCCCGCCGGCTCACGGGTCGGTCGGGGTGATGTATTGATGAGCATCCGAGTTCCGCTGGGCGAGGAGGACTTGGCCGATCAGCTCGCTGACTGCACTCAGGTCGGCGAGTGGGTGGAGACCCGGGCGGGGCCTTCTGCGATGCTGGAGGTGGTGTCCGCCTCTACCGGGCCGTGCGGCAGCTCAAGCCCGAAGTAGCGGTGCTCACCGACACCGTGGGTAAAGCGTTGTGGATCGAAGTTGCGGGGTCGCACGTACCAACACTGGGAGATCTTTAGCGAGGCTGATGCGGCGGCGAAGGCAACCGCGTGCATCTTGGAGCCGGTCAGCGCCAGCTCGAAGTCGAAGCCTCCGCGAACAAACCAGCGGTGGTACAGGCGTGCGAGGTGCCCGAGCGCCCCGGCAACGTCGTTTGATCCGATCTCGACGACCTCGGCGGACTCGGAGCCCCTGATGGCGACATCGGCGGCGAGGCGTGCCAGGCGGCTGCGTGGGGTATCAGCGTCGGGTGCAATCAGCTCGATGCGGTCGAACTCCCGCTCGTCAACGAGGGACAGAAGCCGTTGGTGCTTCGGTGAGGCCGATGCGCAGAGCAGCCGTCGTCTGGAGTCGTCTGCGTCGGTGACGAGCAGCTTCTCGAAAGTGTAGGGGCCGTCCTCGCCGGCCCAGACACGATCCTGAGCCTGAAGCTGGGCGTACGGGTCGTGATCCTTCTCGGCGGCGAAGACTCGGTCGATCTCCTCACTGAGCGGATAGTGCACTTCGGCCAGGGTGTGCGTGACCCAAACGCGGCCATCCCGGCGCAGCGCGTTGCGCACGGTGCTGAAGAGTGCTGGCTTGGCGAGGCCGGTGACGTCGATCATCATCGGTCCAGAGATGGAAACCCCACCGTTGTCGAGGAAGTCGTTGTAGTCCACGACGGTTACGTCATGCACTCGTTCGCGCACAAGCGCCTCAATCTCCGGTCCGTATCCCGGCTCGGGATATCGGACTAGCAGCGCGTGTCGAGGGCACAGTCGCTCTAGGAGGGCCTGTGCCGATGCCAGGGTACGCTCCTCGAAACCCAGTCCAAGGACGATGCCTACGATGTCCTCGGACGGAAGTTGAGAGAACTCGAGCGGCACCGCCCGCGCGACGTGCTCCACGGCGAAGCTGTCATCTAGCCCGGGGCGATCCTGATCATCTGAGGCGACCTCATCCCCAAGGTCCTTGAACAGCCGTGGCGCGATCTCAACCGCCTCAGCGTTCTCGGCGTCAACTGCCGCCTCTGGCTCGGCTGCGGGTGGGGCGTCGGGCTCGCCGTCGGTATCGTCCTCGAGCGGGACGGGATCTTCACCGCCCAAGTGGCGAACGAGGATCTCGCGGCCACGATCAGGGTGGTCGAGCCATTCCTGCAACTGCTCGCCGCCGACCTCGAAGCGGTCACGGTTGGAGAGGCCGATGTAGTGAGATAGTCCGAAGAGCTTGCGGTATACGAGAACGAACTGCTGGATTGGATTGGAATGGCGTGTCTTGGAACGCGGCGCGTCGCTCGGGCCGTCAAACACGAACACTCCCGCGTCGATGAGATCGCGGATCTGCTCGAACTGCCGCGATGTGTCCCCCGTCGTGATGCTGACGTAGAGCTTTGAGTAGATGCGCAGACGACTCTCCTTGCCCTCCTTCATCTCACGGTGCGACTGTAGAAGCAGCTCGTGCGAGGCCTCCGCGAAAGAGAGGGCGAAGTCCCGCATGCGCTTGTCGCGCCGATTGAGGTGGTACAGGCGCCGGGCGCAGTACTCGCGGAAGCACCGGTGCTGCACACGCGGGTCCACGGGATTGCGGTCTCGTCCTGCCGAGGCGCGCAATATCATCTCGTAGAGGTAGATGACATCGCCGATGTCTCCTACACACAGCGCGGTTAGGGCGTTGACGCCGTGGTAGATCGCCTTGCGCTCGCGGGCGGTTCGGTCGCTGGAGACAATCTCGTTGGCGATCCGATGTAGCGCCGCCTTGCCGAGCACCTTATCGGGAGGGATCTCGGGGTGCGGCGGGAAGTGCTTGCGGCGTGCGTCGAGTATCGCGGAGATGAACTCCATTCCTCTCGACAGCGGCCGCAGGCGCTCATTAACTGCGGCTCCCAGGTCGAACATCTCATAGTCGCGTCCCGGTCGGGCGCGCTCGATTCCTCCGGGCGAGCGGAGGATGTCCTCAACCGTCTGAAGCTCCGTGGTGAGCTTGAACGCGCAGCTTTCGCTCGGGAACAGCAGGGTCGCGAGCAGCGCGCTGACGGAGTCCCGCTCTAGATGGCGGGTGGAGACGTCGTCAAGGAGATACAGGACTACCGCGTTCTGCCAGATGGGCGAGCAAGATCGGACGGCCTCCGCCAGCTGGCCGAAGACGATGGTGTGGTTGGCAGAGAGGGTGAAGCGTGACTCGCCGCGCTCAAGGGAAGCCGACATGCGTTGAAGGCTGCGCTCGACGGCCATCTCGGATGGGCTTTCTGCGAGCCCTTCGGCTCCCTCGAGGTAGCGCGCTACGACTGCCGCGAGCTGGGCGTGAAAGTCGAGGACGACCTGGTTGCGATCGAGCTCGCGCAGGTGACGTACGGCGCGCAGCGCCTCGCGGGCGTAGGCGAGGAACAGGCGGGCATATGGCTCGTGGAGCTCGCCGCTGGGGTCGCCGAGCCCGTCCAGCAGCCGGTTGCATGACACGTAGAGTCCGACGTAGCGGTCCTCGCGTAGTCGCTGGATGATATCGTCGCCCGTCGATCCGTTCTGCTGGGCAGCGTGGGCGCGCGCGTGGAATTGAAGCGCACGGAGGAGCATGGTCTTGCCGCACCCGCGCATCCCGGTAATGATCTGGGGCTCGGGGGTGCTGACGGCCGGGAGCCACTCGCCCTCAGGGTCGACGAGCAGTTGGGGGACGAACCAGGGATGCAGCGTCTGCGCGTTGTATGCCTCGTTGAATCGCTTGAGTGGCCCGGGCGCCATCCAGGGTGAGGCGACAAAGCGGACTGCGTCTCTTACGAGGTCGATGAAGTGGTCGAAGTCGGGCGTCCGCTGCTTGAGCGCGTCGGGCGAGAGCATGCGACCGATCTCCTCAAGTTGGGCGGCAAGCCGGTAATCGGTTTCCGAAGCGCGGTCCGGATCCTCGAGCAGGCGCCGTCCGAAGGAGAAGAGATGGCGGGCGACCGACTGCAGATCGCCGAGACGATCAGCACTCTTGCTGGCGTCGGCCAGCGAGCCGAGGTCGATCGCCACCGCCCGAACGTCCTCGTCGACGGCGTTGGCTCGACGGCTCCCGCTGCCCAGGCGTTGCACGATGATGTTCTCGCTGTGGAGGTCGTTGTGATAGCGCTCCTTGGCCTCCAGCTCGCGCAGGAGCTCCAGCAGGTCGATGGAGACCTGGGCAATCGCAGTGGCAGGCTGCTGGGGATCGGTCGCGAAGTCCAGCAGCTTCATACCCTCGACGTACTCCAGGACGGCGACGTGGCAGTCAATCGTCGTGTCGCCGAAATCGACTGGCATCGGGCCGAGCATGTCGATGATGTCCACGAGGTGCTCGCAGTGCTCGGCGACGTCCCGGTGTAGGACGCACTCGGCGGCGAAATCCTTGCCGAAATGCGCGTAGATGGCGGTCGGCACGACCTTGAGCACGTATCGACGACCCAACGCGCCGTGCTCGGCCAGATAGGTCGCGGCGTAAAAGCCGCGGCCCAGTGCAGACCGTATCCGGTAGTCGGCGATCTCCTCCGGGGCGTGAACGAGGGGGAACCCGTAGGGGCGTCCGCATTGAGAGCAGGCCTCGTCGAGGCTGCGCTCATCTCTCGAGGGACCAGGGTCCACGAAGCAGCAGAAGTAGTTAGGCACCTCGGACTCCCGGGTCGGCGTGCAGCGGTGCGTCTGGACTGATGGGGAGCGCGGTCACCTCGCTATGGTGCCAGTTCCGGACGGCGGTCTGCCGGTCGCTGAGTCCCTCTGTTAGCACATGTTGATTCGGTTCGGCCATGCCGCATGACGGTAGCTGCGCCAGCGGTCGGGCTGTCAGGCACCTACGGCAGCCGACTGACCAGCGAGCGCACGTGCCAGCTGTTCTGCATGAACCTGGACGAATCTCGGTGGGAGCGCGTTGCCGATTAGGTCGGCTGCGCGGTACTTGCCGTGGTTGAGGGGTATGACGTAGCCCTCGGGGAACGACTGCAGCGCGGCGGCCTCTCTCAGTGTGATCGCGCGGTTCTGTTCCGGGTGCAGGAAGCGCCCGCGGGATGGGTTGATGCACCCGCCAGTGATCGTCGGCGCGGGCTCGTCCCATGCCATGCGTCCGTATATGTCGTAGAAGCCATTTGTACGCAGGTGGCAGTCGAGCTGGTGCTCTTCGCCCATCAGTCGCAAGCTGCCCTCGGGTGGGATCGCTGCGATCCGCTTGCGAACCTTCTCGCTTCTGCGCTCCCCATGGTCGTGCAGCGGATCACGGCTCTCGCCGGGGGGTGGAAGGTGGGCGATGGTATCTCTGACGGTCTTGCGTTCGGTGCCCGCGGGTGCAAATGGGACCTCGGCGTCAAGAAGCGCAAGCAGCACGAGACGCGCGCGACGCTGCGGGACACCGTGGTCGACAGCGTCCCGAACTCCGCATGTCACGATGTATCCGAGACGCTCCAATACCCGCACGAGGCGCCGAAGCCTCACGTCATCGGCGAGCCCCGGTACGTTCTCCATCATCAACGCACGCGGTCTGAGGGCTTGCGCCCACTTGCCGAAGTAGGAGACCAGTCGGTTGCGTTCGTCCGGCACGCTTGTACCTCTCCGTCTTGTGCGGACTGCCGAGAAGCCCTGGCACGGCGGGCACCCTGCGAGTAGATCCAGATCGCCTGGGCGCAGCGAGAGTTCCGCCGCGATCACGAGCGGATCGAGCTTTGTGATGTCCTCCGTCCAGATCGCCACCTCGGGATGGTTTGCCCGATAGCCAGCCATCGCTAGCGGGTTGTTATCGACAGCGCCGAGCATCTCGAAGCCGGCGGACTTCAGCCCGACGGTCATTCCACCCACACCACAGAACAACTCGAGCCCCCTCAGTTGCATATCCCGGCGTCCTCACTCTGAGCCTGTAGGATCGCCGTGATGATCCGATCTGCCGCAGCGTCGGCGGGCTCGTGCTCCCAGCTGCGGATGATCTGCCACCCCGCGAGCATGAGCGCCGCGTCGACGCTGCGATCACGCTCGACGTTGCGCTCCAGCTTCCGCTTCCAAAAGGCGGCGTTGCGGCGTGGATCCGTTGCATGCACTGGGCAGCGATGCCAGAAGCAGCCGTCGACGAAGATGGCGAGACGCTCGCGCGGGAAGGCGACATCGACTCGCACGCGGAGCGACGGCAGGTCGATCCGGTAATCCTTGCGGAAGCGCAGCCCGCGTCTGTGTAGAGCAGAGCGCACCAGCCGCTCGGGGGTCGTGTCGACGCGGCGGTTGGCCTGCATGGACCGGCGCACTCCCTCGCTCGAGGCCCACGACGCACGGGTCTTGCCAGGCTCGGCAGGGACTAGGGCGCGCGTCATCACTGCGCGCGATCTTAGATCGAACGCCGGCGCGAAGCCAGTCGGCCGGAATCGGGCCCGAAACGTTAGCGATCGCTGCGGCGAAATCACTTGCGGACAGCGACTGTCCCCCGAGAGCTCAGACGCCGATCGACGGCGACTGCTCCGGGGCGAGTTCGGTCAGCAGCTGATCCTCCTCGACGTCCTCATCCTCATCCGCAGGCGCCTCCACTGCGTCTGTGGCGCCTGGCAGCTGCGCACCCTCTGGCACGAGCTTCTCGTAGATTTCGCGATATCGGCCCTTTGCGCGCTCAAGCAGCTCGACGTAGCTGAGGAGTTCGAAACCCTGAGTGGCGAGCGCCTCACGCTCGAGTTCTGTTTCGAACCGGTCGCCGATGACGACAACATCGATGTCCTGGGGGCTGAACTGGCCGAGCGACTTCTGGAAGACATTACGGTAGGTCATCACCTGCAGAAGCTCCTCGTTTGAGATCGCCACGCCCGGGCGCTTGAACTCCACGACGACGAGCCTAGTGACGGTCCCCCTGTTGAGCGGACTGTTGTCTCGGCAGACGAGATCCGGACGCTGTCTCTTCGCCCACTCGAACTCGGCCGCAAGCCGGTCCGCGAGCTGCGTGGAGAACGTCTTGTTGTCAAACCAGTACTCAAGTTCCTCGCGTAGCAGCCAGATGTTGGCCGCGACGATCCGATGGATCTCATTCTCGAGGGCACCCGACTGCACCTTTCGCTCGAGCGAGTCGATCACGAGCAGCTGGCTGTGCAAGGTGCGTGCGAGGTCGACGATGCGCGCCGCGCCGAACTGCGACAGGAGTTCGGCAAGCCGCTCCACGTCGGCGTCCTCCTGGTTGCGTATCGAGTCGACCAGCGCTCGCAGTGCGTCCGACTCGTAGTAGCGGATGACGATGTCCACAATCTCATCGACGGTCTCGCGCTTCTCGTTCTTGGCGAGCTGCATGATCAACCGATCGATCGCCGAGTTCAGACGCGCGTACACCTCCGGAGCGAGCCGCTGCATGCGTACCTCGAGCTGGGGGTGACGTGCCAGCGCCGCCTTCTTGCGGCGCGCCGTGCGCTTCTGCGCCTCCCCCTCAGTGATCTCGACCAGCTTGCTCCGGGCGTACGAGTTCAGCGCGGCGACCTTCGGTGACTCGGGGTTCAGACCAGTCCGGCTTGTGTTGATCGCGAAGGCGTCGCTCGGCTCGCGGCCCTCGAGCGGATCGATGAAGTCGGGCCGCAGCTCGCCGACGATCTTGGTGACAACGAAGAAGCCATGCGTCTGCTGGTTGAGGCCGAACAGAGACCGGGGCTGGACGATGCGTTCGCGCACGCGAACCGCAAGGCCCGGACGTAGGTCCTTAGAGCGTTTGGTGACGATCTTGTAGTAGCCGGTGACCCGTCCAAATGGCTCGACCCGGTCGTCGATTGGATAACGCTGACCGGGAATGTCCTCCGCGGTGGCCTCCTCGCCGTTGACCAGGATGCGCCAGTCGGGGGCGGTCGGCATCTCGGTGGCGAGGTGTTCCCGAAGTTTGGCCGCGTCGACCACGCCGACGTCCTCGAGTAGACCCTCGAGCTGGATCTCGGTGCCGTGGAGCTCGGGGCCTGCCTCCTCTATGGTCGGCTGCAGATCGATCTCCTCGAGCGAGCCCGACTGGTCCAGCTGATCACGCTCGATGCGAACAACCGTGCGGGTTCCGTCGCGAACCGTGCTGACGATCATGGTCTCAGCAATCCCGAAGCCGGCTAGCTTTCCGATGCCCTTTGTGCCGATGACCGGACGGTTGCCGGGCGTCTGCTCTCCCGTCGTCACACGACGATCTCTGCCGATGCGCAGGTAGCTGTTCTGCAGTTCGGCGGGTGTCATCCCAGTGCCGTTGTCGGCGACCAGGATCGAGTCACGGCCGATGTCGACGCGCACCTCGCTTGCGTCCGCGTCATAGGCATTCGCCACCAGCTCGGCAAGAGCCTTCTCGACGGTGTTGTACATCCCCACGCCGAAGTGGTCGAGAAGACGTGGCTCGACTATGAACTTCATCGCCGTCTCGGTTGGATCACTCATGAATCACAGATCCTATGCGACCAGCGACGTGGACTTCGGAAGGTCGATCATGCGTAGAAAAAGGGCGTCCGAGTAGCTCAGAACGGTCCTTATCGAGCATGCGATCGTTTACCCACGCTGCGTCCAGACCCTGCCGTTGCCCAAGCAACTTACGGTAGAGCGCGCCGTTGTGAGTCTGGGTTCGAGCCGAGCGCGCCGTCAAGCAGGCAGCGTAACTGTTTGGTAGCGCTGGCTGACGGAGTCGCGCAGGCCGAGGCCTCCGTCGGCCTGCATCGCCAGGCGCCGGAGTCCCTCGTTGTAGGTGTCGTGCCAGAGTTCTTGCTGGCCCGCTTGAGTGCCCCGCGCACTTCGCCGGTTACGAGCCGGGCGCGGCGGATACTCGATCTCCGGCCAGAACACGATCGTCCTCATCGGCGAGCGTGAGGTCCCGCCCCTCGACGAGCGCCCGCAGCCGAGCCCGCTCGTCCTTGTCGCGACGCATGAGGTGGGTGTAGACGCGGAGCGTGAACTTGGGATCGGTATGCCCGAGCTGGGCCATGAGGAAGGCGGGGTCCTCGCCGCAGGCGACGAGCACCGAGGCGAAGGTGTGGCGCAGCTTGTGCGGAGTGACACCGGCGGGCAGTGGCGGGTGGCCGCGCTCCTGTAGGAGCTCGTCGGCGCGGCGCAGGACGGGTGCGAGCACGCGGTTGCGCAGGTTGTCCTTGTCTCGCTGGCTGCCGGTGGAGGTAGGGAAGACCGGATCCTCTGGTTCGGTGCGGACTGAGGCGGCCTTGTGGGTGGCGAGCTCGTCGCGGAGGATCGGTAGCAGCGAGACCTCGCGCAGCCCGGCCTGGGTCTTTGAGCGTCCGATATGGATGCGTCCGTTGGCGAGGTCGACCTCGCGCCAGCGAAGCTCGCATAGCTCGCTCGCGCGTAGCCCGGCGAACAGGAGGGTGGCGACTGTCGCGCGTCGTCCGGTGGTGGGGCTCTGCTTGCTGTGGTCGAGTTCGGCCGCGGCGTCTAGCAAGGCTTTGATCTGCTGGGAGCTGTCGAGGTGGATCGGTCGGCGTGCCGGGCGCTTGAGCCGGCGTCGCTTGCCGGCCGCGGGGTTGGACGGTATATGCCCGTACTCGACGGCGAGTGCGAGCACCATCTGCAGCACGTCGAGGGTCATGTTGATCGTGTGCGCGGAGAGCGGGCGTGGTGAAGGATCCCGTCGTGCACGGCTGCCTTTGTCCTCGACGGTGCGGCGGCGCTCCTCGGACTGTTGCACCTTGTGGCGCCGGTAAGTGTCGACCACTTCGATCGTGATCTCCGAGAGCCGCCAGTGCGCGAAGTACGGCAGCAGGTGGTGTGTGAGCGCCCATTCGTAGAACTCGATGGTCCGTTCGCTGATCTCACCGTGACGCCCAGCCAACCATTCGGAGGCAAACCGATGGAAGGTCTGCTCCTGCTCGGGCGCGCCGTCCGCGCCGTCTGGACCTGTCGCGACCGACCCGGGGGAGCGGTTGCGGTCTGGCGGTATCCAGACGGATCGGCGCACGTCAGCGAGAATGTTCTGTAGCTCGTCATCGGCGCGCTCGCGGGTCCAACCGTCGGTGTGTAGGCCGAGGGTGACGTAGTGACGGTGCCCGTATGCGCGGACGCGCAGCGCGTAGCCGCGTCCGGCCTTCCATTTTCGCTCAACTACCTGTCCGCTGGCCGTCCTTGGCATCGTCGATCTCCTTCGTCGTGGGGCAGGCTGCCCGGCCGCTGGGCCGGCGTGCCTTCGGGTCGTGCGACGATAGCTCTGGTCCGCCGCGAATCTCAAGCAATCGCAACGGATCCGCACGGTTCGTCGGTGATCGTCGAGGATTCGCGCGCACGCGAAGCCTACGGGTCGTTGGGGTGCGGCCGAGACGGCTGGTGAGCTGCTGCGGGTCGAACCGCAGCCGCGGTCGCGGACCGTCGCCAAGACGGATCGCGCCGAGCCGCTCGGCGTGCTGGTAGACCCAGGAGCGGTCGACACCCCAACGCTCGGCGACCTCGCTCGCGCTGAGTAGCCGGCCGGGGGCCGGCGGATCAGGCAGGCCGCCACCATCGCCGCCAATCAGCCCGGCGATGCGCTGAGCGATCGCCTCGATACTGCGCACGTCCAGCTGCACGACGGTCTGTACGGACCCGTCGGCCTCTTGCTCGACGCGAACCGGATCTGTCCGGGTTGGCATCATGGGCGCCCCTCCCGGTTCGAGCCCGGTGCGAAAGGGTGTCCTGACCGACCTCCCCAGTCTGGGCGTCGGTCGGTTGCCGCGGCATCGGCGTGCTTGGCCCAATGGGAGATCCGTGCTCGCGCGATCGGTATGTAGCTGTCTTCCTGCTCAACCCCGTGGAACCGGACGCCCTCGAGGATGGCCGCAGCGCCTGTGCTGCCGCTGCCAGTGAACGGGTCGAGTACGAGTCCGTCGAGTGGGGTGAGCAGGCGCACGAGCCAGCGCATCAGATCGAGCGGCTTGACGGTGGGGTGGATATTGCAGACCGGGTTCTCCCGTGCGCGCTGGTTATTCTCCCGGCCGATCTTGAACGTCTGCACAGTTTGGCGCGCGAGCCGCTCGCACCCCGCCTCGCGCTCCGCGCGCGAGGCCTTCGCTGCATAGAAGAACCGTTGGCGCTCACCGAGCAGTCCCACAGGGCAGTCTTCCGCGCACAGCTTGCCCGTGCAGGCGGGTGCGTGGATCAGCGCGAGGTTCGCTGGCCACCGTCCCTGCTCCTTGGCGACTCGAGAGGGATTGTGGGTCCGCCCTTCGGCCGGACACTTACGGTTGGAGGGACTCATGCGGCAAGCGTCTATGTGCAGCGCGCCGGTTCGGTATCGGGAGTGGTTCTGGATGGTTGTGCCGTAGAGTGGCTTTCTGGCGAGCAGGATTGGCTCGTATGCGGGCTTCAGCGCGGTCCCCCAGCCGGCAGCGTCGCCGGTGAGGTTCAGTGACTTGGGGAATCCTTGTCCGAAGATCCACATCAGTACGTCGCGCAACTCGAATCCTGCTTCTTCGACGCCGCACGCCAGCCGGTGGAATGTGCGTGGCCCGCCGAAGATCGCCATGTGCCCGCCGGGCTTTAGTACGCGCAGACACTCCGTCGCCCACTTCTTGCTGAACGTCTGGAAAGCGGGCAGCGCACTGTCTGTGCTGGTGGCGGCTTGGATCGCGGTGCCGTCCCATGCCATCCCGTTGAAGCCGATCCCGTATGGCGGGTCGGTGATGATTACGTCGACGCTCTCGGGTTCGAGTTTCGGTAGCGCCTGGAAGCAGTCGGCGTGGTCGATTCGCCAGCGGCGAGTTTTACGAGGATTAATGGGAGTCCGTTCCCGGGGCATTGTTATTCCTCCTATGGTTGTGGTTCTCCAAGCCAGTTGACGTACTGGCCGGGGTTGTGCAAGTTGATGAAGGTCGGCGCGAACGGACCGTGGTCGCAGAGGTCGGCGAGGGTCACGAATGACACGGCGACCGTGGCGTAGCGTTCACGCTCGGGATCGGTGTTGTGCAGCGCTATGACACGCTGGATGCGCCTGCGAGCCGTGGTGCTCTCTTGGTGTGCGAGTACGACGAGCACGCTGGGGAACGTGCGGTAGTACATGCACCACAACGGTCTTGCGGGCGGCTCGCCTTGCTTTGGGGCTGGTCGGTAGTCGTGCAGGCGTGCGTAGCGGGTGAACTTGGCGGCTAGCTGCTCAGCAGGAAGCGTGCCGCGGTCGAGCTCGATGAAGCGTTGATGGAGGAGAATGGACTCCTCGTCCGCTTGTATGTAGGTGAGTAGCGCGTCTGCGACGAGCAGCTCTGCGGGGCGTTTGGGACGGGCGGGCGAGATGGGGTGTGCGATCTCGTGTCGCCAGGAGAGCGGTCCGCAATCGTCATCGTTTTGGCGTGCGGCCCGGAGGAACGCGATCCCGACGTCGTTGACCGCGAGCGTGTGGGCGCGCAGCGGACCCGCTGCTTGATTGTGGGAGGTGACTCGTCGGCGCCGCTCGGCGCGTGTGCTGAGCGCCTCGACAGTGTCGGCGCCGTGCTCGGTGAGATACCAGAGCGCATGGTTCTGGGGTCCACCAGCACGATCGATCAGGTCGTGCTGGTGGAGTTGTGTGAGGATCCGCCGGGTCCAGCGCAACCCGTTCTCGGGGGTGTGCAGCGCGTTGATCTGGGTCGCCGTCAGCAGCCTGTGCTGGTAGAGGCTCTCCAGAATGTCGACCGCGACAGGCGCCAGCACCTGGTTGTGTGTGGAGGTGGTGCTGCTCATGGTTTGATCTCCGGTTGTGCAGGTGCGAGCTGGGGTATGGTCGAGCGCACCGGACCCTCCCCGTCAGCACCAGCGCTCTTCTCACCCTTCAGGGTCTTCAGGCGATCGCTAATTCGCTTGTCGAGCGTGTCGAGTTCGACGATCGTCTCGGCAGCGTCCTTGCGACCTGACGCTTCGTCGATGACGGGTTGGATTGCAGATACTTGTTCGGGTTTGTGCTCGGCGGCGAGGAGATCTGTGACGGCGAGGTTTTCGAACACGAAGGGGCGGGTGAGCTTGCCGTGGTTGGTGGCTTGCGCGAGGAACGTCCAGCGCGGCAGGCCGGTGATCGCATTGGCGGGTGGGTCGCCTGCCCACTCGCGAGCGATAAGACCGGCGGCGTGAGCGTTTAGCGCGGTGACGATCAGGTGCGAACGGTTGGTGGTCAGCGCGTTCAGCGTGGCACTGGTGAGCCGCTCGGGGTTCTGGTTGAGCAGTGTCGCGCGGACCCCGTACTTCGCGGTCTGCTCGAGCAGCGCTGCGAGGTTCCCCGAGGACGCTCCGTCGTAGGTTTGGACCTCATCGAGGAACACGTAGAACGGGGTGCGCTGCTCGGGCGGTGTGTGTGCACGGCCCTTCGCGGCGTGCAGGAGGTCATAGACGAGCAGGTTGGCTACGAGCCTGTCCTTGGCGCCTCCGGCGCCGGGACAGGCGAGGACGATTCGTTTCTCGTCCATCGCGCGTGCGATGTCATAGGTGGAGGCTTGGGCTCCCAGGAGTGCCGCGAGTTGTGTTGAGGAGCGCATCCGGTCGATCAGGTTGGTCACCGGCGTTATCGCCTCCTCTGCCATGCGAGGGAATCGTTCGCTGAAGAACTGGCGGCGAGGGACCGACAGGAACGCCAGTGCGACCTCCCGCCACTCGGGGTTGCCTAGCAGCGTCGGGATCTGAAAGATCGTCGGCTGAAGATCCTCTGGCAGGACGGTCGAGAGTTCGATCAGCGCTGCCGTGGCTTGGGTTGTGAGGGTGAGCGCTCGGTTGTTGCGCTCACCCCACTGCAATGCGGAGGCGAACGAGTCGACGATCGCCTCGACGCGGCGCTCTCGCTCGTCATCGGAGAGACCGTGCGCGGCTAGCCTCGATTCGCCACGAAGGGGTGGGGGGCGTCCAGCAGAGTGAGTTTTGAGGTGAGCGGGCGGCTGGATTGCTGTGGGGTGGTGGAGCGGGCTCGGCGGGGCTCGTTTCGGGGGCGCTCGACTGTCCTTGCCGCTGTTTTTGCTCAGGGTTGATCTTCGGCGGGCGCCGGGGAGCTGCTGGCTCGGGTGTGGGTGTGGCGGTGGCTGGGTTCAGCCGTAGGCGGGGAGTGCCTGCAGGCGCTTGAACGCGCGTTGGATCGCTGTGGCCCAGGGCCAGTCGGCGGGAAGGTGCAGGGTGCTCCTGCGTGCGTGGCGGGTGAGTTGCCCGGCGACGTGCAGGATGCGGTAGCGCAGCCGCTTGGGTTCGCTGATCTTGTGCTCGCCGTCGAGCACGAGCTGCTGTGTCCAGACCATGATGTCGTGCGCGAGCAGCGCGAGCTCGAACCACGCGGCGTTCGCTTTGAAAGAGTGGAACGGGAGGCGTGAGGCACCGGTCGCCTTCAGCGTCTTGACGCGGTCCTCGACTTCGGCGTGCTGGCGGTGAAGGGCCTCCAGGGCCGCGATGTCCGGGTCCTGCTGGTCGGTGATGAAGCACTGGAAACGGTGTCCGTCATCGTCGGTGAAGCTCAGTTGCGCTCCGGGGTGAGGACGCTCGCGGCGGCAGATCAGCCGGGTGCCCGTTGGCCAGGAGGCCAGGTTGACGTGGCCTGTCAACTCGGCTACCCACGCTCCTTCGCGTGGCTCGCGGTCCTGGCCTGCCGCGGGCGCCCATGCGGTCTCTGCGAGCGTGAGGATCGCCCCTTTGACCCGCTCGTCGATCGCGTACCCAAAGGAAAAATCGATGCTGCACTCGCGGCACCCTGAGGCGAGGTCGTGGCTGGCCCCGGCAGAGTCCGAGCGTGCGAGGATCTCTCCATCGAGCGCGCTCTGCGGGAGCTGCTCGAGCGCGAGTTCCAGCACGCTCAAATGATCCGCCGCGTTATTGGCGCCCGCGTTCCCGGGCCGCAGGATCCCCGCGAGTACCTCCCGCCCGCAGCTGGCGAGCAACGGGTTGAACCCGAACCCACCCTTGTAATGGCCGGCGGCGTGTTCCTTCTCGGAGTGGATCGTGATCGGTGTCGCATCGAAGTCGAGGATCACACGCCCGGGCGCCGCCCCATGCCGCCAGGCCCGCCCGCGAGCAACGGCACGCGCCCGGCGGACCCGGTCAAGCTCCGCCTCCCCGATCGAGAGAAGCACCCGCCGCGCCGTAGAAACCGACGCAACGTCCCCAAACAGCGCCGGCTGACCAGCCAGCACCGCGAGGTCTGAGACGCACCGTCCGCCGTCGGCTGCCATCACCGCCAGATCGCAGAGAACCCGGCCGGGATCATGCCCGCAGCGCCGCTCCCGGGTGCCCGCCAACGCCCCGCTGAGCCCGTCCGTCAGGCCCAGCCTCTGCGCCACGAGCGACAGCAGCGCCGTCCCCGCACGAGAGGACAAGCCCTTGCCGTCCGCCACCACATCTACCGTTCTGAACGACGCACTTCCGATCACCTTCAAGGTGAACCTCCTGAGCGGGTGGATTGCAGGCTTCGCAACCGCAATCCTCCCCGCCCAGGCGGACGTTCCAAGCCTCAGCCCAACTCAACCCCGGTCGCCTGGTGGCGAATCGAGGCTAGCGGGTTCCATCCCGGTTGGCCGTCGCGTGAGCGGGGACCGACGAGGTCGAGCTCGAGCACCCGTCCGGCGAGCTCGCGTTCTGTGAGACAGCTCTTGATCCGGGCTATCGCATCCTCGTGCGGGTCAAGGAAGAGACCGCCGTGGCCAGTGCGGACGAGGTGCAGGAACTGGGTGATCGCGAGCTCGGTCTTTCCCCACCGTGACCGGCCCGCGACATAGGTGAAGAACGTGTCGGGGAGGCGCAGCCCGACGATCCGCTCCCCCGTCTCGTCCTTGACGCGACCGAGCGGCACCACATTCTCCTGGTCCTTCGAGGTGATACACGGCAGGTCTTGAGGTGCTGGATACACGGCTGGTCCGAGCCCGAGCACATGCTCGGAAGCGCAGTGTTGGGTTGGTGGCTTGAGGAAGCCGGCGATCTCGCGCGCACCAACGACATCTCTGCGGGCGGGAGCGAACAGTCCCGTGCCCATGCGCTGGTCAAAGCGTTTCCTGCGACCGGGAATATCAGCGCCGAGGAACGCGAGGCCGAAGAGGCGGACTCCGGTGACCCGGAACGAGTTTGCTGCCGCCCACCCGTCGAAGCAGCCGAGCAACGCCTGCATCCTGTCCGCCGCGACACCCTGCGCGCCGGCCGTGCACCGCAGTAGTACCTGGATCTGAAAGAGCGGTTCTGCTTGAAGGAGCTTCGTGGCGAGCTGCTCGCGCAACACACGCTGCCCCACAACATCCGCAGCCGGTTGGCGTCCCGCCGGTCTCGCGTTACCCGAGAGCACATCGAACAGTCCGCCCCCACCGACACCACAGGCCGGGCTGGCGCGGTGGGCCTCTCGCAACAGACGACGGTGCAACCGTCGCCGCGCGCCTGCCGTACATGGCAACAGATCGACGGCTACCTCCACACGCGCCTGGCTTGTTCCGTGGGCTTTGGCGAGGACTTGGGTGAAGCTCTGTAGCGGGTCGGGGTCGAGCGGGAGATGCGCCAGCGGCTCGCTGCTCGGCCGCGCCAAACGCAACTCAGCCCGCACCACACACTCCCGCCCTCCTCCGGTCCCGCCACCAGCTGGGGCTTCGGGTTCGACGGGGTGCAGTTGGACACGGTCGTAGTTGGCGAGCGCGGCGCGGACTGCTGGCAGTGATCGTTCAGGCACGACCAGCGAATAGCGAGCCAGCCCATCCATATTGGTGTCGAGCAGGACGCGCACGGCACTGGCGGGGGTATCGAACCATCCACCGACGAAGCGACGGACACGCGATAGCTGCGCAGCGCAGCGCAACACGGAATCCAAGCTCGGCGCAAAAGAATCAGGTGCGAGCACCACCAGCCGCACGCGACGAGACAACGAACGACGAGTCGCGACGACACGACACGCGAGCACCACCACCGCGAGAAGTACGAGCGCACCCGCAACAGGCACAGCGATCGGGCCAGCCGCAGCGAGATACCCGCCCAGAGCGTGAGAGCCACCAGCAACCGCCAGGATCACCAGGACGATGACGGCGAGCGCAAGCGGACGCGCATCCTGAGACGAGCGGGCAGACATCACGCGCCACCACCAACAGACATAGAGATGTAGGCAAGCCGCCACCCCCGAAAATCCGCACCGTTACTAGCGAAACCAGCGACTGTGCAAGTTGAGTTCAGGCCCCGGTCACGGAACCACTCACGGAACAACCAGGACATCACCGTCACGCCCCCTTCCCAGCCGACGCGGGCGGTTGTGCGTACCCGTAGATCGGGCCGGGCTCACCAGCGGCGGCGGCGTGTGCGGGGTCAAACGGACCGACACGCGTGACCTTGTTGGCGTAGTTGCCATCGACGGTCGCGATCTCGCCGTTCGCCAGGACACGAACGATGATCCCGACGTGCAGACTGTTACTGGGTCCGGTGCCGTAGAAGACGGCGTCTCCGGGCGAGGGTCTCGCACCCGGTGGGAGGACATGCCCGTGGTGTTCGGCGACCCACGTGTACAGCGATCCGGAGTAGGCGTAGAGGGATGTGGGGCCGGAGAGTGGGATGCCGGCGTGCTGCCAGACCCATGCGGTGAAGAGGCTGCACCACTCCTCACACGGCCCGTAGAGCGTGCAGTTCGATCCAGGCGGGTGCTCAGTTTGGCCGACCTGGCTTTCGGCGACCCTGACGGTTCCTGCGTCTCCGCCTGCGCCGGCGACTGGGGCGGCCGCGCATCCGGTTGGGCTCGCGGCTTCGACCGGCTGCGCAAGTTCGCTACTCGTCGGTGCTGGTGAACCGCTGCCGGTGAACCCGTATTGCACGGCACGGGCCATCACCTCGCTGGCGTAGCTGACGGCGCTGTCGGCGCATGCACCGTAGTAGTGGCAGGCGGCTTGGAAGTATTCGTTGTAGGTTCCGCCGGTTGGTGGGGCGCCCATGTCTTCGCGCAGGATCCGGGCGGCGGTGTAGATCGCGTCCGCCGGATCGTTCACTGACGCCGTTTGACCTGGGTGCGCGGAGACTTCATAGCGTTCCCACAGGGTGGGCCCCGATCCTGGACTGCATGGGCTTTCTCGCTGGTAGGCGATCTGCATCGGGCCGGCGCAACCTGAGCTGTTGGTGCCGGCGCAGGTGCCGTTGTTGCACTCCTGTGCTCCGATCGATGCGAGGAACGTCCAGTCGATATCGAATCGTGCACCCGCCTGCTCATAGAGACGCAACCTTTCCGGTGGAATGTCCTGCACTGCCGCGGCAGACGGCGCGGGACCGTTCGTCGTCGCCGCGGTTCCTGTTGGTGTTGCTGCCTTGCATGAGAGGCTCGCGCCGAGGACGGCTGCGACGAACCCGAGGGTTGTCGTGACCGCGAGTAGTACGCCGGCACCGGCGAACCCGGAGCCGACCCACCACCACAACGCACGCCCGGCGTTCGACGAGTTCCGGCTCATCGGGCGCCGCCTATTCCGGTGACGAGCAGCCGTCCGCCCTCACGGCTGACGAGCAGTTCGATCGTGTAGTCGGCGACGCCGCCATCGTCGACGACCGCGCTCACGTCCACCGCGCCATCCGGTGCGGTGACGGATGCCAGCGAGACCACGTGCGGATGGCGTGTACTCATGGTCAGCGATACGCGTGGTGGAAGTTTCCCGAGCGATCGCTCGAGGTTGGCGCTCGCGTCACGAATCCCAGCGACCCCGCTGTGGCCGTAGAGGTAGGCGAGGTAGCCGGTAAGGAACCGGCGCGCGACACGCTCTACAGATTGGGAAACCAAACCAGGCTTGGAAGAACCGTCGCCCGCAACCGACGGCGACGAGAGCGGTGCCCTCTCGACCGACAGCCGTGCAGCGAGCGAGCTTCGGCCGGCGTGCGTCGTCGTGCTCGCGGCAGGCGTGGTGAGCACGAGCAGGCCAACGGTGATCGCGAGCACGACTGTCGATGCGATGAATGTTTGGCGGCGCTCGTGATCGGCTATCGGCCGGTCGCGCAACCTGATCAGCCAGCCACTCATGACGACCCGCCTGACTGGCCGGGAGCTGTCGTGTTGGCCGGTGTGTTGGCGCCCGTTTTGGTGGGTGTGTTGGGTTTTGGAGTTGGTTGGGGCGCACCGGGCTTTTTGCCGGTGCGCCCCTGTTGTGGTGGGGGAGTAGTGGCGGGACTGTGCCGGCCGGCCGCCATCCCAGTGAGACGGGTAGCGGCATAGAGGACGGGCAGGAGTCCCAGTCGATCGCCATCACCGGCACGAGTGCCGGTCGTTGCAGCGAGGAGGTCCCCGGTGAGCTTGGTGCGATACACGAATGCCGCCCACAAGAACGCGGCCTGTAGGACGAAGCTGAGAAGCCATCCAAGGTTGCTCGTGGCCTCCGCCAATGCACGGCAGATCGCGAGGACGACCGCGAGGATCAGCGAATAGACGGCCTTGCGGAGGAGGAAGCTGGCGAGGCGTGTGAGCCAGCCCTTGAAGAACTCGTGTCCGCGTCCCGGGAACACACCCACCACCAGCGCGACGGGCGCAAAAGAGAGCAGTAGTAGGAAGAGGATTTGGGAGACGATCACTCCGAGGCAGAGCGCGCCGAGCAACAGCAGCACCCCGTCGGCGCAGAGCATGATCACAAACGACAGGAGCAGCCGCTGGTATTGGCCGCCCTTGCCCATAGCTTCCGCCGCAGGCTCATCGACCGGACCCAGGGGATAGCTGCCGCTTGCCTTCGCGGGATCACTGTTGGGGAGGTCGCTGCTCTTGCCGTGTTCGAGTGCCGCGTGCTCGGCGTTGCGTTCTGAGGACTGGAAGGTGTAGGCGAGGAAGTGTGGCGCGTACTTGTGCAGAGCGTTCACACAAATCTTGTGTTCCGCACCAACTTCGGTACCTGTTTCGAGCTCGGCCGCGAGCTTCGCGTCCATGTCCGGGTTGCTGGCGAGCGGCCGTACTGCCACCGAGTGTGGTTTGCTCGCGACGGGGGTGGCGACGCAGTGCTCTATCCCGCCGAACTCCAGCACCGTCCAGGGCTGGGCGATCAATAGTTCAAAGAGTTGGTCGCTGGCGGCCTGCTTTGCTTCCTGTTCACCACCGAGGGTGCCTTTGTTGGTGATCGACAGGAACGCGGTCGATATTTGGTTGGTGAGTTGGCTCGCCGGACCGATCGTCGCCTGGGGTTGGGTGACGATCCCGAGCGCCAACACCAGATAGACGAGTGAGAGGCCGAGCTTGCCGGCGGTCTCTGTGTAACGACGTTGAACGAGTGTCTTCCACATCGCCCAACAACCCGTCAGAAGGATCGCGACGACCAACCATGGCGCGCCGAACGTATTTGCGTAAATACTGTGGATCGCTTGGGATACGGGCGTGAGCGCACCCGATCCAGGACTCCCGTTCCCGTTGACGAGATCCAGGGAGAACGCGAAGGAGAACAGCGTGATCAACAGCCGCGACATGAACGCGCAATACAGCCACAGCACCTGCGCCAGCATGTACGCGATCAAAGGCGGTACACCGGAGACATCGATGCCGCCTGTGAGGCTCGCTTCGACCCCGTTGAAGTACTCGTCGAGCTCGTAGTTTGAGAGCGGGTAGCGTTCCACCAACCCACCCGCCGGCAACTGCGGCGCAGGACCGACATTCCCATACACGTCGCTACCGAACGCAACCGGCGCCGCCATCAACAACAGCACAAGTACAAGCACGGCGATCAGCAGCACGCGACGGTGACGCCGCGCCCACCCGGCGAAACGCCGAAGGGTGTAGGCGGCGGTTCTCATTTGCCGCTCTCCGTCGTCGCTTGGGCGGGTGTCGTGTCGAACGCTTGGAGCAGATGCTCGTAGACCGGGTCGATCTGCACCTCACCCACACGACCATCCAGGTCGCGCATCAGACAACGGCCCTGGCGAAACCCGCAAATGAGGCTGACGAGACCTTGATCGTCTGGGTCCAAGCCGATCAGCGAGAGTGCCCTGGCGGCCTCGGTGTCGGAGTCTTGGCCGAAGATGAAATAGACGCCGATCAGCTCGGAGAGTCCGTCGAGGTCGGCGGTGCGCTGCGTTCCCAGCAGGAGCGTCGTGTTGAACGCGCGGCCCAGGCGGGTGAGACGATCAACGATGACCCGTCCCCGTGGGGAGGCCAATAGGAACCATGCCTCGTCCAGCAGCACGACCTTATGGCGACTGCGGTCTTGGGAGACGAGCCGCAACACGTACGCAGCGACCAACGTGAGCGTTGCGACCGACACTCGCTCTGTGCGGGTGTAGGTGTCGCGGGCTGCTGCTGGGTCGGGGAGTGAGAGGCCGGGCATCCGGATCGTCACCACCGACCCTCGCGTCTCCACTGTTGTGTCCTTGCCGGTCCCGAACCCAAGGCGTGCCAGGCCAAAGTCGCTTATGACCTCAAGCGCTTCACCTGCGTCACGAGCCGGCTCCTGCTCGCTCTGCTTGAGGTGGTCTATGACACTCATGAGGCCGCGGGAGCCGTCGCGTATCGCGTCCCTTACGGCGCGGCTGATCGCGTTCTCCCACACGGCCGGGGGGTCGCGCAACAACTCCAACAAATATGAGGACGCGATCTCCTCCCGAAGATCTGCCGGTCCTATCGCGAGCGGGTCGAGCTTTCCCTGCTGAGAGGGCTCACCGGAGAGCTCGAGCACTTCCAAGCGCCCCTGCAGCTCGGGGAGGTTCTCCCATCCGTGGTCGGGCTTCGGATCGAAATCAACGATCAAGCTCCCGCGTCGCTCGGCGGCGTACGCGATCGTTTGTGCGGCGACGGTCTTGCCCGATCCCAACGTCCCCACGAGCAACACGGCCGATGCGCGTGACTCGCGCGATGCTTGCGTCGGGTCATACCGGACCGGACGCGGCAACCCTGTCGGCGCGTATCCCACATATGGGCCGTGTGGTGAGCCGACGGTACGGGTCGCGGTGGGTACCAGTGCACCGAACTGCTCGACTGTGATCTGCTGTGAATAGTCGAGCGTCACCCCACCGTCGGTGCGCAGAACGTGGTCGAAGAACAGTTGGTGTTGCAGACCCGCGGGACGATGGAGCTGAATGTCGCCGTAGTGCTCGCGCAGCACACTCACGCGACGCTCAAGCTCCTCCACTGTTGGTGCGCCGAGTGCGAGGCCGATCCAACCCGTCAACATCGGCGGACGCGAACCCGCCTGCAATTGCGCCTCGTACTCTCGCGCGAGCGTCCTGTCCTCGTCGGCCTGTAGGCCGGGACCGAATGCGGCGCCCTGTACTTGCTCGGCATATGCGTGCTCGACATCGGCGATCCGCTTCCGTACCTGTGCGAGCGCGTCACGATTACCAAGCCAAGACGCGTGCAACACCGCATCAACCGGGAAATCGATGCTCTCCAGGGGTGCGAACAACAGCTCGGCGCCAGCACCGGGAAACTCGGGGGCGTCAGCGAGCGCCCCCACCGTCAACATTGCCTGGAAGCAGCGGACGCGCTCACCATCGACGCGTAGTGTCCGCTCCTGCTCGGTGATCGCAGCGTTCGCGTTGCGCCACAGCACCTCACTCAGCGGCTCAAACGCTGCCTCGCCGCCTGGGGCGTGTACCACGAGTGCTTGGGGCTTCCAGTAACGATCGACCCCGGCTTCCGCGACACCACGAGCAGCGCCCCGCGCAAGCAACCACTGAATATCGACCGTCTTCGCGCGCTCGGACACGACGACGCTTGACAAGCGCTCGAACAGACGCCGCTCGGACGCTCTGAACTCCTCGATCCGGCTGGCTGGGATCGAGGCGTGTTTGCGAGCGCCGACCACACCCTCGACGTGAGCACGCAAACGATCGCTGAAACGGACGAGCCCCGAACCGAACCCCGCCGGTGCGCGTTCGTTGAGGGATACCGCGAGGTATGTCTCGGGGACGTGTGAACGCATCCCTACCAATCGCTCGGCATGCCCAGCAAGAAACGCCTCCCACGCCTGCTTGTCCTGGTGGCGGGGGTCGAGCAGACCGAGCGTATCCCGCACATAACTGCCGGTGGGGTAGGCGCGGTTGACACGCCACAAACTGAAATCGGCTGCGACAGTGTGAGCCAACCGCTCCAAGCGGCGTTGCAAATCCCACTTGCCCGATACCGCACGGAACGGGTAGGACACCATCCCCAGCCGATAAAGAGCCACACACCCGCCGTTCTGGCTGAACAAGAGATTGCTGTGGGCGTAGGAGAGGGGGAAGCGGGTCATGGTCTGACCTCCACGACCTGGCCCTCATCCAGATCGACACACATCGCGACCATCTCCCCCTCCCGCACACGCCTGCCAGCCGCAGGGCGCGCGATCAGACGACCGCGCGCCGGGGTCAACACGACACGCCGTGCGAACACGACCCGTGCCGGCCCATGCACACGCCCGTGATGCAGCACCGGATGGTGCTCGTCATGGCCGAACCACACCCGTGGAGACCACGTCCACTGCTCGCCATCCACAGTCACAGGACGGCCGAGCGAGCGACGTCCCGCACGCAACCGCACCATGATCCGCGAAAACAGATAACGATGCCCTGAGCGACCGTCAGGTGTCAACTGGCCAGCCGCAGTCGCAACGAACCCCGGCAGCACAAGCAAGCGCAGCGGCCAGTCGACCCAACCCAACACGACGCCCGATAGCTGCACAGTCGCGGCGATGCAGATGCTGGCGATGAGTGCGCCGCGCCATCCGCGCTCAGCACCCAGCAAGCCACCAATCCCGGCTGCTACGGCCGTGAACAGCAGCGAGCGGGTACTGAGCACCAGGACCACCAGCAGGGTGCCCGCTGCCCAGCCAAGCCAAGCAAGCGGCACGCCACCGGGGACGGGCAAACGGCGCCCGTCGATCTGGTAGATCCGACGATCCGGCTTGAAGATCCGCTGATAAGAGCGGACAGGTGAAGGAGAATCACTCACCAGCCCACTCCTAACCAAAGACCTGCTTGCCGATAACTTCAGCGGCCTTACCGATCTGATCCGGCGCGAAAACCATCCACGCCACCACAATCGCCGCAAACAGGAACACTGCGAGCTCGGTGTAACGACGATTCCACAAGAAAACGAGGCTGAAAGCCGCGACTATCCCGCCATACACCTCACCCGCATAATGCTTCAACAACCCGCCAACATTCGCACCAACATCATTACCAGCAGCCAGCGCCGCCGACGGAACAACAGCCAACAACAAAACGACAACAACCACCGTCGAGAACAACCGACGGTAAACCTGCGAGGAACGAGACCAACTTGAGTTTTTGGTTAGAGAAGTCATCACCCCCTGGTTTTTACGGAGCGCGAAACCAAAGATCCACAATCACACAAACGCACAAGCGTATGATTGTGAATCGCGTATGCCTGTCTATTGATCTCAGCGATGATCCTTGTAAAGGGGCGCGAGGCGCCTTTCACGCGGTGCTCACCGAGACGGTTTGGCTATGTCCGCAAGCTCGTCGAAATATCCAGCGGTGCTCGCTACCGCGTGCTCCAGCAGCTGGCAGGCCGTGAAGTCGGAAAGGGTGTAGCGCACACAACGCCCCTCGCGCTGGCGCGCCAGCACCCCGGCCTGGTAAAGAATCCCGAGATGTTTCGAGACGTTCTGCTGCGTCAGCGGCGCCGTCCCCGTCGACAGGCGATCGGTCAACTCCTGGACCGTAGCCTGCCGGCCCTGCAACATCGTCACGATCCGCATCCGCGTCGGCTCACCGATCGCATGCATACGACGAGCCACGAGATCGAGTAGATCCCCAGATAGAGCCGGTATCTCATCCTTGAGAGCCACGGGTCATCATCCTGACCTCGCGGCCGCGGCCGGCACGTAAAAGCAAACCTTGGGTTTCACACACCGGCCCAGGCCGCGCGTATGTCCTTGCTCTCTTATCCGACCATGCGAGCAAAACGGGACAGAAGCGCTGGCATGTATCGTCGGTCGCGATGCGCCTAAACCACGTCACGCTCCCGGCCCGCGACGTTGAGTGCTCAGCGCGCTTCTATACCCGGCTTGGTCTCGTCCAGATCGTCGCCAGTTACCCGGACTACGCGCGGTTCGTCGCGCCTGCGGGCGATACGACTCTCTCTCTGCACCGCGTGGAGCACGGCTCATCCGAGCCGACCGCGAGCGTCCATTTCGAGGTTGACGACGTCGACCTCACCGTGGAGGAGCTCAAGCAAGCGGGGTTCGGCTTTGTGTGCGACCCCGTCGACCAGCCCTACCTTTGGCGCGAGGCGATCCTGCTCGACCCCGACGGACACCGCATCTTCATCTACCACGCTGGCGAGAACCGGCTCGACCCGCCGTGGCGCCTGCCCCCGGACGCAGGCGAGCAAAAATGACGGCGAGGCGGGAGAGGCATCAATGCCGGCAACGGGTCGCATCTGGAGTGTGCGCGAGCGGGAGCATGCGCCGCCGCTTCCCTGCGACAGCTACCTGTCCGAGCCCGACGACGCGGCGAGCCCCCCAGGGCGATCAATGCGACGAAAAGCGTCTCGCCTATTCGGACTTGCTGACGATCCTCCAGGTGCCTTCCGTATAGGTCGCGGCGAACGCCACCTGTGGTTCTTCGGACGTGAATTCTTGCGGCTCTTCGGACGGAACCTGGCCGAACGGGATCATATAGGCGGCCTCGTTGCCGCGGATTTCGATATGTCCGCCCGCGACATAAGCGCTCGGACTCTTCATATAGGGCATCTGTTCCGGTTCCAATGATCTCGCGCACGCCTCGACCGAACCGCCGCGGCTGTCGATCAGCATGGGCGCGAAGAGTTCGCACTGCGCCTTCTGATCATGGTTGACCAGCGCCGTCCGCAGCTGTTGGCGTAGCGCTTCGACGCCCTGAACGCCTGGATCTTTCAGTGCCGCCAGAGACGAGCCGCCACTGCAACCGGTGATTGCCCCTATCGCGAGTCCGGCCACGACCGCACCGAACATTCGTGATCTCCCAAACATGATTTCGCTCCTTCGCTGTCGTGTGCATAAGGCCGACGGGCGACGCAGCGTTCTTACGATTGACCGCATTCGCCTTTCCCCTAATCCGACGCGACCCCACGAACGGGACAGGCGAATAGCCCGGTTCGCCGACCGGACCGTTGTTGCCGGCACGCCGTGTCGCTCGTTACACAGAGATCAGTTTCGCGGCGTGCTTCAACGGCGGCCCAAGGCGTGCGAGCAACTCCTCCATCGTGTGGATCCCGCCGGGAGCCGTGACCTCTACAGCAAGGATCGGCTTGTCGAGCCACCGCGTGACAGGTACGGCCAGCGACCGTGCGCCCTCTTCGTATATGTCCTGCTCGAGGGCGATGCCGTCCCTTCTGACGCACTCGATCCCGTCGACCACGAGCGCTTCCGCCTCGGTCACGTCGGACCAGTCACGATCCAGAGCCATATCCGGGAGCAGCGTGCGAAGCTCGCTGTCGAGCAGGGTCGAAAGCAGCGCCTTGCCGACCGCCGTGCAGTGCGCCGGAACGTTCGCACCCACCCCGAGATGCCCGTCGGCCTCATACTGCCCGGCGCCGTGACCGGAGAGCCGGTAAATGTAGACCGCGCGGGCACCAGTGAGCAACCCCAAGCTGACCGTGTACCCGGTCTCAGTCCGCAGATCTTCAAGGATCGTCCGAGCTGGGATACCCAGACGGATCGTGTCGATGACGGCCATGCCGGGGCGTGCCGCGCCCTGGGTGAGACGGTACCTACGCTTGGCGTCCTGCTCGAGATATCCGAGTTCGACGAGCGTTGTGGCGTAGCGATGTGTGGTGGAGCGACTGATCCCGACCATGTCCGCCAGTTCGCTGATCCGCAAAGCAGGCCGGCCGGCCGTGAAGCATTCGAGGAGCGCCGCACCGTATTCCAACGACCGCGAAAACCGGGGATCCGGGGCGGGCGTAACACGTGACTGGAAACCACTGGACTCCCGGTCAACCGGGACACCCCGTGAAGCAGGGGCACTCGCTGGCGTCCGCTCGCGTTCCGGAGAGCCCGATGGTTTCGCCGGCGTACCGCGTCGACGGCGTGCCTTCACGGCCGGTGGTGCTCCCGTCAAGCGGAACGTGCGGTTGAGGATCTGCCGTACGCGCTCTGCGCTGATGGCGTAACGCTCGCCGATCTCAAGCAACGTGAGGCCCTCGACTGTGCGCAAGCGATACATCTCCCGCTCACGCTCGGTCGGGTCGTATCCCGTAGCGGATGGCGCCTGTGGGTTGGCCGGAAGCGCGTTGCTCATAGCGATGTCTCCCCCGCGGCATCCAACCGGGCGATGCGGATGATCGCCGCCCAGCTGAACTCGCTCATCGCGGCGGCGCGGTTGAGCGTTGCGGAGCGCTTCGGAGGCTCGCCGCGCTTGGCACGCTCGGCATCGACCTGGTCGAGCTCATCCAGCTCGTCAGCCGCGACGAGCGCCATCACCTCGATCGCCATGAGAACCGTCCAACGATGCTCGCACAGATCGATCCGCACCTGCGCGGGCTGATCGACCTCACACCACCCAACGACGTCGAGTAGCGCGAGGACCCTGTCGAGCCGCACGAAATGCTTCAGATACCACTCGGGATGCTCCTCGCGGCCAGCCATGTCCACGACCTCGGCTATCCCCTCTGCGGGCGCCTGGATCAGGCTGTGAAGAGCGCTGCGCATACCAACCACCATCTCGGTGGGCACCTCCAACATCGAGCTCATCAGGGTCTCCTTTCCCTACGGCCAGGACACCGAGAAGACCCTGCTCAAGCGCACACGAGAACGCACCCCGACAACGGGATACCGTTATCCGCGGCACCGAACTAGACCTTCGGTGTCACGGGCCCGGCGATGCGCCTCTAACGCGTCGCCGGGCCGCTATTCAAATTGGACGACGACACAACTAGCTCGAACCGCTGGCAATCTCAAGTCAAGCCCAGCAGCACCCCCCGCAGACCTCTGGTCTGGCCACTACGGACAACAGCCCTTGGACCGAGCGCCAAGACCGCCAAAACGCGGCCCCTCCACGGCCGTCGCCACCGTTTGGGCACTGGTGCCCAAACGCGACGCGATTGACGGGCCTCCACCGCAATCCGTCGGCCACGAAAACCAGCCAACGTGCAGGGATCCTTAGAAATGGAGCTAGCCGGACTCGAACCGGCGACCTCCTGGGTGCGATCCAGGCGCTCTCCCAACTGAGCTATAGCCCCGCGAACTCGCCTGCTTGCGTAGGCGAGCGACTGTCAGTACAAGTGTAGTCGCAGGACGGGTTCAAGGTCATCGACGGAGCAGCTCCCTTCGAGCGCCAACCCCGCGGCCAGTGATCGTGGGCCGCCAACCGTGCGAGCACTACCGCAAGTGGGCGCAGTATGGTTTGTCGGCGCAATGGGATTGCTTGATGACGCCATTCGTGATCACTTGGAGCTAAGGCGCCTCAGGGGAGCCGATCCGGGGGATGTGGCTCGGGCCGAGCAGGATGCACTGGGGATGGCGCGCAGCGAAAGTGGATCCGAACCTGGGGAGCGGGCGGATAGCCCAACGGATAGTTTGCCGGATGCCGACGGGTCGTTTTTCGCAGAGTCGGAGCGGATCTATGGCACTGGCACCTCAGTCTCCAGTCACAGCAGTCAGGAGACCGTCGAGATCAACATGGAGGCCGAGTTCGAGCGCGGCATCGACGTGGAGTAGGGCGGCGCCGACTCTCAGTCGGATAGCGACTCTGGCGGCTCCCAATGCGTCAATGAAGTGCTCAAGACGCGGGATTTCCCGCAAGAAGCATCTGAGCAGGGAGCGACATTGGCCTGAACAGCGCCCTTCGCGCGGCGTTGACTTCAAGGATCGCATCGCTGTGATCTGGCTGGCGCCGCCAAGCCCAGAGTTCCTTTGCGGTTCAAGCGTCCGTTGTTGCCCTAGACTCAGGCACGCGGGGCCATAGCTCAGCTGGGAGAGCGCCTGCTTTGCAAGCAGGAGGTCGCCGGTTCGATCCCGGCTGGCTCCACTCGGAGAAAGTGCTGGTAATTAGCCGATTTGGGCGGTGGAGGGGTACACGGATGGTATTTGACTCGGATGGAGAGTACCGCAGGCGAGTACCACATTGGGGCTGGTTTTACGGCGAATCGGCGTAACTGCTATTTGCAAGCAGGAGGTCGCTGGTTCGAGACCGGTTGGATGGTCGAAACTGCTCTGTGCGCAAACCATCCGCTGATGGTGACGCCGGCGGTCGTCATCAGCTGATTCGCGGCTCGACGATCACGAGCAAAGTCCAGATAGTAGGCTCCCAGTCGTGGGCGAGGCGCTGAGAGCGTGAAGGACATGCGCATGAGCATGCTGAAGGCTCGCCGGGGTTCCGGCAGCTGATGGCGGTCACCCGCGCGAGAGCGCACAGCCCGATCCGTTTGAGCCGTTGGGTCATCGTCGGAATACTTGCGCTCACGCTTCCCGCACCCACCGGCGCGTTGGCGGCAGCCAGCCCGGGCGGGCGAGCGAGCGTCGCGGCCACCACGCCTGGCGACCGGGCTGCCACCCACACGCTCCTGAAGGCCAAGTATGAACTCGCGAAGACAACTCTGGCGAGCACGCCGGCCATAGAGGCTGCGGAGGCCCGAGCCGCCGAAGCCGTCGGCCACGAATGCAAGGGTGTCCTTGCGGGAGCCCCGGACGAATCCGTGCTCGAAGAAGAAGGCCCGCTCGCGTCGGGGCCCAGGCTTTCCGGGCGCGCCCAGGGCGAACGGGCACGCAGTGAAAAAGAGAAACAGACGATCGATATGGAGATCGACGAAACGATCTTCGCGGCAGCCTACCGGGTCGTCCGCCGCCCCTACGAAGTCTTCATCGCGGCGGCCGAACGGCTGACATGGAGCGACCCCACCATCGATGCGCTCGTCCGCCAGGAGACAGCGAGGCTGCGGGAAGACCTCGTTGGCCCGCCAGTCGCGGTCTGCGCCGAAATGAGGATCTGGGCGGGAAGCGGGTTTCACCTGCTTCCACCCGGAAGCAGGCACTTGGAAGAAGCCAGGGAAGCCCGCAACGAGCAGGCCGTGCAAGGCAACCTCGAAGTGCTGCTCCGACAGTCCGAGGAACCCGCTGAGCGAGCGATCCTCCGGCGCATCACAGCAGTGGAGGAACAGCTGAGAGAAGAGGAGCGCACCGACGAAGCGTTCTCGAGAGCGGCATACCACATGGATCTGTCACTCGGGGAGAAGGTATCCCAGTTCGCGGAGCAGAAAATCGCGCCCGTGATCGGCAAGGGACGGACATCTGCCGGCTCGACATTCGTGATCCGCGCAAGCGTGGGCAAGAGTTCCGGGCGCTCCTGTAGGCGAGAGGTGGAAGTCGAAGTCCACGAAGGCCACGGCGGGAGCAGCGGCGGCGTCTGTCTTAGCGAAGGTACCCACTCGCATCCCTCCAGCAGCTGCTCCGGGTCCGTGGAGACCGTCGAGCTAGCGACCCCGCCCGAGGTGCGCCAGGTGCGGGTGCGGTTCAGCGACGGCCGGACCGTAACGGTCCGCGTGGTGCAGGTCCCAGCCGACGACGGAGGGCCGGCGGGAGTCTTCATCGACGCCTTCCGCGGGTACAACCCCTACCCGGTCTCGGTGCAGGAGCTGAGCCGCGACGGGGGAGTCCTACGCACGGTAAGCCTGCGCCGAGTGCGCTGCGTCAAGGAAACCGCGGCAAACTCGGTGGGACCGCCTGAGCCCGTCAATCTCGCAACAGTGACGACCCCCTCCGGTGAACCCTTGACCATCGCAGGAATTCTTCATCGGGTCGGCAGACAGACAGAATTCTCCCTGGGCCTGCAGCCCGGCATGCGCACGTCGGAAGGCGGCGAAGAACACGGAGCGCGGAAACAGTTCCATTGGCTGCTCTCGACCGAATGTGCGCCACATCCGTACGCCCTGCTCGATGGCTTGCTCCTAGCGCCCGGCGCATCGGTTCTCGTGCGCACCCCAGCCGGGCTGACACCGCTCACGAAGGTCGAACTGGCCGCCTCGATGCACGCAGAAGGACCGCTTTTCTACGGCGTCTACGCGACGCCGCCAACCGAAATCGTCGTCGAGCGCTCCGACGGCTCAGTCCTCTATACGGAAAGCCTCGCCGCAAAGGCAACCGAAGAAACAGAATTTTGCGAAGGCTATGCCGAACAGTGAGAACGGGCACGGACTTGGGCGCCCGGTTTCTGCCGGCGAGCGTCCGCAGTTCGGGGTAGTGGATCGCTCAGCGTCCGTGGCCCACACTGCGGTCGGGCGTATCGCGGCGGGGTAGGCGTGTGAGCCAGCGTGTTGGCGAGAGGGTGGAGCGAAGCCGTAGAGGACTGCGGCTCGGTGCCCAGCTGGGGTCGGACAGCTCAGGGTGCGCGAGCGAGGGTGTCTGCGCGCGGCTGTTGCACATCTGTTGGGCGAGCCGTGTGATGCGCTGGGGGTCTTGTCCTTCGTTGCCGAGGTCCTAGCGTGCGATGAACCAGGTAGTGCCGCCGCGCGCGCGGGTCGCCTCGACGTAGGCGGTCTCCTTGCTGGTTTGCCAGCCGCCGGTGAGCACCACGGAGCGCTCGACGGTCGCGCCCTGCTGGCGGTATACGTGCTGCGCGTAGGCCAACCTCAGCGACTCCAGGTCCTCGCCGGCGAGCTGGACCCTGCGCTGCGATCCGTCGATCGTGACGGTCACGCGCAGCTCGTGGATGGTGATCACTTGGCCGCGGGTGCCGTTCTCGACCCGTGGCTGCCCCGGCTGGGCGGTGCTGCGTGGTGAAGGCGATGAGGTCGCCTCCGCGTAGGCCGTAGTGGACGCCGGGTAGCGGGATCTCGTGGTGTCCGAGTTCGCCGCGCTCTGCGCGGAGGTGTTGTGCGCGGGCGTTGAGCCGGTCGATCTCCGTGTTCGCCGCGTCAGCGATCAACGCGACGTCGCGGATATCGCGGCCCTCTGTGAGCGCGGCCCATGTTTGGACGGCTTGCTCTGCTGCCTGGTCGCGGGTGTCCGAGAGGTGCAGTTGGCCGCGTGAGGCGTAGTGCGCCATCGCGCGCTCAGGTTCTCCCGCGCGTAGCGCTCGCCATGCGCGTTGGTCGGCGGGGTCCTTGGTGCGGTGGATGTCTGCGAGTTCGGCGGTGGGTGCGTGGTCGGTGAGCCGGTCGAACATGCCGCCAGGGCCGATCGAGGGGAGCTGCTTGCCGTCCATCTGGCCATGCCTTTGGACACCGTGCTTACACCAGGGGCGGAGCGTCGAGTCGGAGCGGCGGCGTGCGCTGGCGTCAGAGCGGCGGCTTGAAGTGGCTGTCCGTCTACACCCGATCAGTCGTCGAGCTCGGTCAGGAGGTGGATGCGGGGGCAGTCAGTGAAGACCGTGTCGTGAGCGACGAGCGCGATGGACCAGCGAATCGCGGTGGCCGCGATCCAGAGGTCAGCGTTGTGGTTGCTCTGGTGGAGCGGGTGACCGATCGTCCGACACTGATTGCGAAGCTCGGCGACGGTCTCGATGGTGTCGATGTCGATCGGGAGGATGCGCGCTCGCCCGACGAGCCGTGCGAGTTGCTCCGTGCGAGCAGGACCCCACATTGCCTTCAGCGCCCCATACCGCGCCTCGGCGACGGTCTGCGGGGCGAGGGCGATCCGCTGTCCGAAGAGGTGCTTCGCGTACCGGGTGGCGAGCGGTGAGCGCTCCCGCAAACGGGCGGTGAAGATGTTCGTGTCGACCAGGACCGTTCCGGTCACTGCTCCAGCGCCGCGGCGAACGTCTCCCATTCCTCTTCTGTCAGATCGGGGATGTCGAAGTGCTCGCCGGGGTCAAGCGGCGCGACGTCAGCCATCAACTCCTCAAGCGGGAGCGGATGCCAAAACAGCGAGTTCGCTTGCTCGATCAGGTCGTGGTTGGCGGCAGGCTCTGGCATTGTGTTCATCTCCAGTCACACAGTGTACGGCGACGTCGCCAAGCTGCCCGACTGTGCGGAGCGATGTCATGGGCTCATCGCGGATTGGACTGCGATGACTCCTGGTCGTTGGACGCCCTGGCCGCGAATGCCAGGTTGACCCGCTCGAGATCCTCGGGCCGTGCCTTGGCATGCATGTAGCGCTCGGTGGTCGTGATCCGTGAGTGCCCGAGGAACTCCTGGACGAAGCGCGCGTCGGCGTGCCGGGCGATGAGGCTCCCGGCGGCGTGGCGCAGCGCGTGGAAGCGCAGGGGCCGCAGTCCGGCGGCGTCGCGCGCTGCCTTGAAGCGGCGGCGCACGGCGGAGGGATCGAGGCGTCGGCCGAGGCGCGAGCAGAAGATGTAGTCCTCGCGTGAGGTGTAGTCGCCGCGTGCCCGTAGGCGTTCGAGCGCTTCGGCGGCGGGGTCGGCGAGCGGGAGGAAGCGTGCCTGCCAGCTCTTGGTCGGTCCCTCGACGCCGGCGGAGACGGCGCGGTGGACGACCATTCGCCGCGTGTCGAAGTCGATGTCCTCCCAGCGCAGCGCGATCAGCTCTCCGAGGCGCAGGCCGGTGTAGGCGGCGAGACGGAACAGCTCGCCGTCCTGTGCGTCCTCGCGTGCGCGCCACGTGATCTCCTCGGCGCTCAGGTTGGCCGGTTGTGCTCCACGGTGTGACCCATCGGCGGCTGCGGAGGCGATCATCTCTACCTCCTCCGGCTCGTAGAAATCGAGCACGGCTGCCGGTGGTTCACGGCGCTTGGTCGTGCCGGCCACTGGATTCGACGGCAGGCTGTGGGTATCCACGCGGCACGCGTAGCCAAAGATCGCGGAGAGCACCTGACGGTTCTTGTTGACCGAACGGGGTGACACGCCCTCGGCGTCCAGCTTGCGCAGGAACGTCGACACCTCCCGCGTGGTGATCCTCGCTGCGGGCCGGTCGCCGAACGCGGTCATGAGGATGCCGGGGCTCTTGCCCTTGCCGCGGCGGTGTGGCGCTCCGGGCTCGGCGAGCATGTAGCGGTAGTCGCTCAAGGTGGATGGCTTGGCGCCGCGCTCGTGCTGCAGGTGCTCCAGCCACTCCGCCGCCAGCTCTCGGAATGTGACGCCACGCTCGCGGCGCTCGCGCTCGCCCGCCTCGATCGCGCGCTCCTCCCGCTCGTGCTCGGCGATCAACTCAGCCATGCGCACGGTCGCGCGCTTCTCGTCGAAGTAGCCCTCCGGCACTCGCCCGCGGCGCATGACCCACCCGCTGTCGTCCGCCGCCCGCTCGAGCCACGCAGGTCCTATGCGGCGCTTCACCTGTCGTCCTGCGCGTCGCCACTTGGCCTCGTAGGCGGGACTGTCCGCGCGGCCCGCAACTACGAGCGCGCCGGTTGGATCACTGCCACTTTGTTTACCCTCTCCCGTCACTTTCACACAGAGTACCACGTGAGTACCACATGGCCGCGAGTACCGCTTTGAGTACCGCATAGGCCATTTTCGCCAGGCATAACGCCATTGTGGCCGACCCAAAACCCCCAAAACTACTGGCTCCAGCATGACCGCCCCTGCTTCGCAAGCAGGAGGTCGCCGGTTCGATCCCGGCTGGCTCCATTTGAGAATCATCTGCAAATAAGCTATTTTCGCCAGGCGGTCGAGGCTAGGGCGACGAAAGATATTCCCCAGGCGTGTTCCCTGGCTCCCGGTGAGCGTCCCGGTTGGCAGTCACGATGGAGTTGGTGATCTTGACGACGCTCGCGACGAGCGGGTCGGGATCGGTTGCGTTTGTCCCCCCGACGACAAGGTAGGTTGCCCGGATGCGGGCAAATGTCTACGTCGACGGCTTCAACCTCTATTACAGTGCGCTCCGGCGTGGCTTCCCTGACTGCAAGTGGCTCGATGTCCGGGCACTTACTGAGACGCTATTCCCGAATGACGAGATCGCGCGCGCCCTCTACTTCTCCGCGCGTGTCATTGCCCGCGCCGACGACCCGCAGGAGGCCAGGGTGCGAATGCACTGGCAAGCAGCGCGGCATCGTCCGCTTGACTCTTGGTGTGTAGGTAGCGAGCGGTCGTCTGGATATGTGCATGGCCCATCCACGACTGGACCTGCACTAGCGTGGCGCGGTTGACTGCCATGGAGCCGAAATAGTGGCGCAGTGAGTGGAACGGCAATGGGCGCAACTCAGCGCTTTTGGTAGCGTTTGCATATCGGTGCCGCAGAGCGCTCGCATCCATGTGCTGGCCGACTTGCCCGACGAACACCGGGTCTTCATCGCCCATAAAGAGCTCGCGCGGGCCGAGCCGGGCAAGCGCTTGAGCAACCTCGGGAACCATCGGAACACTCCTGACCTTGTCGCTCTTCGGAGTCACAAGTTCGCCGTGGGAATAGTTTGCACGCACGCGGATCGCCTGGCCAGGAAAGTCGATGTCGCGCCAGCGCAACGCGACTAGCTCGCCGCGGCGTAGGCCCGTCATGGCCGCCGTCAGGTATACGGCTGAGTCCTGCTCGCTCGTCGCCGCGCGCACGAGTGCGTCAATCTCCTCGCGGCTGTAGAAATCGTAATCGCCGCTATAGCGGACCTGCTGGCGCTCAAGACTAGAACACGGGTCCGTCTCGATCCAGCCCCGCCCACGAGCATGGGTGATAATTGCTCGTACGATCATCAACAGCTTCTCTGTGGTGCGCCGTAGGGCAGATCCTCGTACCACGCCTTGACTTGCTTCGAGTCTGACTCGCGCAGAACCTCGATACGGGAGCCAGCCGACTTCATGCTCCGTGTCGATGTGATGCACAGGCAGGACCAGCGTGATACACTCTGTTCCCAGGTGCATGATGTATCCTTAATACACCGGGCACCTCGGCTGACGCGAGATCAGCAGCGTCACCAAACCCGCGAGCGACTGTTGACCTCAGCGCTTGAAGTCTTCGAAGCGCGCGGCTACGCCGAGAGTTCGCTGGAGGAGATCGCGGAGCGAGCCGGCTACACACGCAAGGCCATCTACTCGAATTTCTCGGGCAAGAGCGAGCTTCTGCTGGAGATAGTGGAACGGCGGTTTCAATCTCATATCGAGCACATCCAAGGGGTACTCAGTGAAGAGACTTCTCCTGAGCGCAAGACGATCGACGTCGGCACCATGTTCGCCGACTACTTGAGCCAAGAGCGAGCATGGGGAAAGCTGTTCCACGAATTCTGCTCGGTTGCGTTGCAAGACGAGACGATCAGCTCACGGTTTCGCGCTTGTTTTCGAGCCCGCAAGCAGATTATCGTTCGCCTAGTCGAAAGCGAGGTTGGGCGCAGAGGGATTGAGTTGACGGCTCCGATCGAGCACGTCGTCATGGGAATCTTCGCACTTTTCACCGGACTATCCGTTGAAAAGATGATCGATCCGGAAGAGGTCGATGAGGCGCTGTTCGCTGAGATGCTGCGGCTGCTCGCCACAAGCGTAATAGTCCCCAACTCATAGAGTGAAACTAGAGGGAGGGCAATGTCCCTGTTCGGAAGATTTATACTCGCCAGCTCGGAGTTCATCAACAAGCGCGGCTTGTACGCCGGGCGCCGCTCGACGAAAATCCACGTGGCTATCTATCGGAGAACTCGTGGAAAGATGGGCGCCAATCTTCCCGGGTGGCCGCAATCCCGGATAGCCCTGGTTGACCATACGGGTGCGAAGACCGGAACAAAGCGTACATCTCCGCTCATGTATCACGAACACGGCGATGCAATCGTCGTCGCAGGCACCAAGGCTGGCCAGCCGTCGCACCCTGCCTGGTTCCATAACCTCATGGCAAATCCGGATACCACAATCCAGATCGGCTCTGAAGTTCGCGAGGTCCGCGCGCGCCTGGCCACCGACGAGGAGCGAGATCAGCTCTGGAAGAAAATGGTCGCGATTTATCCCGGATATGACTTTTATGAGCGTAACGCCAAGGGACGGAGGATCCCTGTCGTGATCCTCGACCCTCGTTAGCCCGCTTCGAGCGATATACGACTGCCAGCAAGCCGCGCAAAGCGGTTAGCATTGAGTCTGGTTTGGCTCCATCTCGGTAAGTGCCTGCACGTGAGGCGGGTTTTGAGGTAGTGGCTCGCTGGCGGTTTCTGGCGACGCTGATACCCGATAGGGTGGTGTTGTGGTGGGACACTATGAGAGCTTCTTTATGGCAAGCGCGGGAGCGTCGGCTGCCATCTTGGGGTTGTTGGTAGTCGCCGTATCGGTCGTCAACGCGGATGACACGAACCCCACAACTCGGGAGTTGCGAACCGTGTTGGCCGGGAGTGCGTTTGTTGTCCTGGTAGACATCTTCTTTGTCTCGATCGTGGCGTTGACCGGGGGCGCAGTCGTCTTCGGGCTATCAAGCATCGCAATGGCAACCGTCGGTCTACTGGTCACCAGACGGCTGATACCGAGGGCTAAGCGGGCTGGAAATTTCTCCTCCAGCTCTCGAACCAGAAAGCTGAATATTGCGTTCGCGTCAATTTCGGTTGGGGGCTACTCAGTCCAGCTTGGCCTCGCCGTAGCGCTCCTGGCGAACACTCAGAGCGCCGCGCTACAACGTGCTTTGGTCCTTGTCATTGTGGTATTTTATGGCAGCGCTCTTGGCCGGGCATGGGAGGTCACCGGGATAACCCGGCGGGGATAAGAACACGCGGCGCGCTTGACGCAGGCAGTCGAGAAAGAGGAGTGTCGGAACCGCAGCCAACGAATCCAACAACCATCTGTGCGGCTGTTGTGTCGAGGGGACGCACACCCGTTCGGCCAGGGACGATCAACCGCGCACCGACCGACCGCAGCTAAGGGCTAGAGGACGAGTTGTCTAGCCCGATTCATCAAGCGACACTCGCGCGCCACCGACTGCTGCCAAGCGGTTCGCGTTGACTTCGGCTGGCTCCATTCTGATAGTTGTCTGTGGGCGAGTGTTTGCCCGGTCCGTGGAGGTTCTCGACGGGCGTCGTCCAGAGTCGGCGACACCGCAGAGCAGCCAAAGACGCGCCTCCCTGCCTCGGTGAGTAAACTCGCCGCTTGACGAGCCAGTGTTTCACCGTGCGCATGGGCCGGGCACAGGATGAATCAGCGATCCTAGATCTCTGGCATGAGGCCCGCACCGCTCATGCGAGTACCGCCGACCGGCTAGAGGACGTGCAGCGACTGCTTTCAGAACCCCCCGGGAGCGTGCTTGTCGCCGACGGTGATAGTGCGATCCTAGGCGTGCTGATCGCTGCCTAGGACGGCTGGCGGGGAAACATGTATCGGCTCGCGGTTCTTTCAGCCCATCGTCGCCAGGGGATCGGTATGGCGCTCGTCCGTGCAGGCGAGGAGCATCTGCGCCGCCAAGGCTCTTGCAGAGTCACTGCCTTGGTCGGGTATGACGACGCGACAGCCACCGCGTTCTGGGACTCCGCCGGATACCCACAGGACCATGAGATCGGACGACGCGTCTGCAATCTATAGGCAGCCGCGCGGTGGGCGCAGCCCCGAGCACCGACTAAGCCCCTCGTTCAGAGTGAGATCCGACCTCCAGCAGTCCGCGCCTGGCGGTTCGCGTTGACTTCGACTGGTCGCAGGATTCTCTGTCCTCCGTTTTCGCGACCTGCTGTGGCGCGGGACAGCAACGGTGGTCAAGCCTCCCCCATTGGTCTCCCATGGGCTGTCGCTCGCTCGTCGGACCCCCGCGCGCTCGAGCGCGGGGCGCTCGGTTTGCGAGACCAGGGATTACCCGCAAGATGCAACTATTAGGGTCCTGGTCTAAGTTGTCAACGTGGTCGGGAGCCGGCCACTTCAAAACTGGAGGCGCCAGTGCCCTTTGCTGAGGTCAACGAACAACGTATCTGCTTCGAGGACAGCGGGGGCGAGGGACCGCCAGTGGTCTTGTCTCACGGCTTTTTGATGGACCGCGAGATGTTCGCTCCCCAAGTTGATGTCCTACGAGGAGAGTTTCGCGTGATCACGTGGGATGAGCGCGGCTTTGGCGAAACACAGTTTGATGGGAAGTCCTTTACGTACTGGGACTCCGCCAAGGACTGCCTTGGATTGCTTGATTATCTCGGGATCGAGCAGGCGGTACTCGGTGGAATGTCTCAGGGAGGCTTCCTGTCGCTGCGGGCGGCGCTACTGGCGCCGGAGCGGGTGCGCGCGCTCGTGTTGATGGACACCCAGGCGGGGCCCGAGAATCCACAGATGTTGCCTGCCTTTCGTCAGATGCAACAGACCTGGCTCGAGGTCGGGCTAGTGGTCGAGCTCGCCCAGGCGATCGCGGGTCTGATCATCGGAGACCTAGAGCTGAGCGAGATATGGATCGCCAAGTGGAAGAAACTGCCTGCAGAGAGTATGCGCGAGCCGTGCAACTGTCTGTTCGAGCGTGAGGACATCACCGATCGACTAGGCGAGATTCATTGCCCGGCACTGGTGATCCATGGGACCGCGGATCAGTCGATCGACGTCTCGCTCGGCGAGGCTCTGTGCAAGGGGCTGGGTGACTGTAGGGGACTCGTACGCGTCCAGGGCGGATCTCATGCGGCCAATCTGACCCATCCCGATCAAGTGAACGAAGCAATATTCGCGTTCCTGGGCGAACTGTGACATGGCTCTGACCCACTCCATAACCAAGACGGAGCGGCTTGTTGGGTCCGACTGTTCGCTCTTCCAAGATGCACACAGTGGCTGATGGAAGCGACTGAAGAGTTCGACGGCCCTTAGCACCGGCTTCATGATCTCGGTACGAGTGTCGTCGTCCAGCTCTCGCAGCGTGACGAAGACCTCCGCCATATCCGGATCAATCTCCAGCCGGTCGATATACATCGTTTCCTCGAGTGCGCGGAACAGCGCACGGGCATCAGCATCGGGCTGAGCGATGGTCACGCTCGGCGGCCATCGAGAGCCGCAAGCCAGCCCTTGACTTCGTAATAGTTTCGATATAAGATTCGTAACTGTTCCGTAAGCCCGCAGAAAGGTCGCCAGATGTCATCGAGCACTCATCGCCACCGTGAGCTCCTGCTGGTCCTGTTGGCGCTCTGCGCGAAGCGTCCTGTGCGCCACAGCGATCTCGTGGCCGAGCTGACGCGCCGTGTGGACGCCGATTATCGACCGTCGCCAGAGCGGGTCGAGTGCGCGATCGGGGCACTGGAGGCTGAGGGCCTGATTGAGAGCGAGTCACGCGACGGCAAGATCTCCTATAGGACAACGGCGTCCGGGGTCAAGGCACTGGATGAGCACGCAGAGACCCGAATCGACACCTTCCTGTTCACCGACGTGGTCGGGTCGACAGCGTTGCTCGATCGTCTCGGCGAGCACGTGGCGCACGCCTTTCGCCGCCGGCACTTTGCGCTGCTGCGCGGAGCGATTCAGGAGCACGGTGGCACCGAGGTCAAGAGCCTCGGCGACGGGTTGATGGTGGTATTCACCTACGCGCCCGCGGCCGTCGCGTGCGCCGTGGCGATGCAGCGCGCGGTGGCGATGAGCGGGGATCCAATGACGTTGCGGATCGGGATCGACTTGGGTGAGGCCGTGCGCGAGCAGGACGACTTCTTCGGCAGACCGGTGATCGTCGCACGACGACTCTGCGACGCGGCGCAGGGCGGGCAGATTGTGGTGTCCGAGACGGTGCGCAGGCTCGTCGGTTCCACGGGCGCTCATGTACTCGAACCTCTCGGCGCGCTCGCGTTGAAGGGGCTCAGCGATCCGGTGAGCGCTACCGCGCTGCGCCCCGCAGCGGCCCCGTCAACGGCGCGAGGCTCCCTTTCAAACGAGCAGCAGTGGCGAGGGCACAGCAAACGATCCGCCGCCGGGATGATCGGCGTAGCGGTGGCCTAGGGAGCGGTTGCGTTGCCCAGGAGATTCTTCCGGCACGGCGAGCTGCCGCTCGTCCTACTCGCGCTGCTGGCCGAGCGCCCGAGGCACGGCTACGAGATCATGGCCGAGCTCAAGCGTCTCTTCGGACCCCGTTACCGGCCGTCGCCCGGCAGCGTGTACCCCGCGATCGAGGCGCTGCACGCCGAGGGGCTGATCGACGGTCAGAGCAGCGACGGCAGGACCACGTATCGCGTCAGCGCGGCCGGCGAGCAGGCGATCGAGACGCGCCGCGATGCGCTTGCGGCGCTGGAAGTTCGCACCGGCGCGCGGTTTGGCGACGCGGACTCGATCGGGCCGTTGCTCGATCGCTTCAGAGCGCGGCTCGTGCCGCTCTCGGGGCGAGTGGACCCGCAAGCGATAGCGGCCGTCCTGCAACGAGCGGCGGCCGACATCGAGAGCCTCGATGGGCTCTCAAGAACCAAGGAGGCAAACTGATGGTCGATGCATTCGAGCGCGCTGCCGAGCGCGCGGAAACCGAGTCCCGACAGCGCCGGAGCGAGCGCTGGGCGCATGCGCATCGAAAGGGATTCCGAATCCACGCAACGGTGTTCGTCGCTGTCCAGATCCTGATCCTCGCCGTGTGGGTGCTGCAGTGGCGACTGGGAGGGACGACATACCCCTGGTTTGTCTATGTGCTGCTCGGGTGGGGTGTCGGGCTCGCCGCGCACTACGCCGCGGCTCGCGACAGCTTCAAGGACAGACAACGCTCCCCATGAGCGGCCAAGCGCAGAGACCCTCCAACAAGCAACAGCGACCGAACCGCCCCACCGGTAACAGCAACCGAAAAGACAGGAGTCAAAGATGGGTGAGAGACCAGCAACCATTGACCGTGACACACCGTCCAGCCAACCCCCCGACCCCGGGCTGCGCCCGGCAACCGCGGAGGACATCGGACGCCTGAAGGCGGTGATGGCAGAGGCCTTCTTCGAGGACCCGATCTACGGCTGGCTGATGCCCAACGACACCAAAAGACCGGCACGCCTGCGTCGCTACTTCGCGATCGAGCTCCGCCACCTCGGGCTGGCACGCGGGCGCGTGTGGACGAACAGCAACCTCACCGGCGCTGCGCTGAGCTTGCCACCCGGCGCATGGCGCTCGCCACTACAAACCACCCTGCTGGAGGGCAGCGCCTTCGGCGTCCACGTGTCGAGAGCCGCGAGGATGGGCGCCGCGGTCGAGTGGCGCCACATGCGCCAGATGCATGAGCGCCATTACTATTTTCGTGACGTTGGCGTGCTCCCCGACATGCAGGGCCAGGGTCTCGGCAGCGCACTGATGCGTCCAACGCTCGAGCGCTGCGATCGGGAGGGCCTGCCCGCCTACATCGAGGCCTCCAGCGAGCGCAACGCCGCGCTCTACGAACGCCTCGGCTTCCAGCTCATCCGCGAGCTGCGCGTTGGCGGCAGCCCACCGCTGCGACTGATGCTCCGCCCTTCCACACCCAGCGAGGTGAAGCGATGATCAGCGCCGACACCAAGGCGGTGCTCCTCGCGGACGCCTTGATGTTCCTGCTGGCGCTGTTGCTCGGGGTCTGGAAGTACAACCAGATCGCGACCTCTGAGGATCACACCTCACACATCTATGTCGACATCGCGCACCGCGCGGCGCTGCTCTACAGCTTCGCGCTGCTGCTGATCGCGACGTTCGTGCAGCTGAGCGGCTTCAGCTCGCTTGTGAACCTGCTCGCCGCCGGCGCGATGACGGTCTATTTCTTCGGGGCGGTCATCGGCTATGCGATTCACGGCTGGCGCCGTGACACGGACAACCAGTTCCGCGATCCAGTTCCCGGGACGAATGCTTTGATGATCACCCTGATCATCGCTGAGATCGGCGGATGGCTGGTCCTGACAGCAGGATTCCTCGACAAGCAGATCTTCTGAACGCCGGCGCTTGTCCCCGCGTGACGCTCGTGTTGCTCGTGCCCACTAGGCTGAGGGTATGGCCACCAGCGTCCGGCAGCGGCAAGCCTCGTTCAACCCCGCGGCCTTTGAGGCATTTCGCTTCTTGACCCGCGAGATTGACGATCGCGGGCGGGTGACTCTGCGCTACGCGCTCGATCACGCGATCGAGTTCGTCGAGGAATTCGATCTGCCCGTCCGAGAGCGGCTTAGCCCTGCCGCTCGGGACAGCGTCGACGGGTTGCTGTCACTCCTGCATTGGGTCGCCGGAGTAAGCTATTTCAAGACGGCGGCACCACCCGCGGTGGAGTTCGAGATGAGTAGCCCACCGCCGGCTACCGCCACCTTGCTCAATGCCCTCTACTCCGAGGGTCTTGGCGAGTTCGCTTACAAGAACAAACTGTCCGCGCTGCCGCGCCCGGCCTTTCCGGTCGGTCCCGTGATCGAACGTCGATCCGTCGTCGAGGGTCGGTCCCACCCACGTGTTCTCGTTCCCGTTGGTGGTGGCAAGGACTCAGCCGTCGCGTTGGAGGTGGTACGCCGATCAGGCTGCGAGCTCGCGCTGTTCTCCGTGGGGGATGCTCCTCCGATCGTCCGGACGGCGACTGTCGCCGAGCTCCCGCACCTTATATGCATCCGCCGGCTGGATCCAGGGCTTGGAGCGCTGAACGACATGGGCGCGCTGAACGGCCACATCCCGATTACGGCGATTGTCTCGTGCGTCGCGATGCTCACCGCAGCGCTGAACGGATTCAACTCTGTCGCGATGGCCAACGAGCGCTCGGCGTCCAATGGCAACGTGGCCTGGGATGGCATCGACGTGAATCACCAGTTCAGCAAGAGCCTGTGCGCCGAGCGCCTCTTGCGATCCGCTGCGGCCGAGGCCGCCCCCGGCCTGGAGCTGTTCTCTGTGCTGCGGCCCGCCTCGGAGCTGACCATCGCGCGTGCCTTCGCGCGGATGCAGCCATACCACGCGGCATTCACCAGCTGCAACGCGATCTTCCGGCTCGACCCCGCGCTGCGAGGGACCTCGTGGTGCTGTGACTGCCCTAAGTGCCGCTTCGTATTTCTCGTGCTCGCACCCTTCAGTGAGCCGGCGCACCTACGCGACGTCTTCGGCCGCGACCTGCTTGACGACGAGGCACAGTTCGACGGTTTCGCATTGCTCACCGCAACCGGCGGGCACAAGCCGTTCGAGTGTGTCGGCGAGGAGGAGGAGAGCCTCGCGGCGGTTCGGATGCTCGCGAAGCAGCCACGCTGGAGGGAGCATCGCGTCGTCCGGCGCCTGGTCGCCGAGGTGCTCCCTCGGTTTTCCTCGAACGTGGGCGATCCCGCGCAGGTGCTCGCCCTCAGCGGCGAGCACGACGTACCCGACTACCTCCTGCGGGATGTCGTTGCGCTTCTCGGAGCTTGACGGCGCGAGCGTCGGCGTCTGGGGCGCCGGTCGGGAGATCCGCTCGTTTGCCGCGCAGCTGGCTCGCCATTTGCCGCTGGCGCGGATCGCTGTCGTTGCGCTAGACGCCGACCCCGACGAGGATGTCCGCGCCAAGCTGGGGGTCTCCGGCGCCCGCCTTGTGACGGGCGCCGAGGTGACCGCGGCACTTGCTGACTGCGACGTTGTGGTGCGATCGCCCGGTGTCTCGATCCATCGACCCGAGCTGCGTGAGCTACGCAGCGCGGGGATGCCCGTCACGACCGCGACGGCCCTGTGGCTTGCCGAGCGAGACGGATCTCGCGTGATCGCCATCACGGGAACCAAGGGCAAGAGCACCACCGCGGCGCTCCTCGCCCATCTTGCGCGAGCGGGCGGCCAGACTGTGGCGTTGGCGGGCAATATCGGAATCCCTGCGCTTGACTTGCTCGACCGACCCTCGACGGAGCTGGCGATCGTGGAGCTCTCCAGCTACCAGATCGCCGACCTGGAGACCGGCCCGGAAGTAGCTGTGATCACCAACTTGTTCCGCGAGCACACGGACTGGCATGGCTCCGAGGAGGTCTATCAGACGGACAAGCTGCGGCTGCTCGGGTTGCCTGGCGTACGTGTCGCGGTCGTTAACGCGCGCGACGAGCGCCTTGTCCACGCGGTTCGTGCCGACGCCGCGACAGCCCTATACGGACTGCCGGGAGGCTGGGACACCGGGGCCGGCGGCGTCACGTTGCGCGGCGAGCTCGTAGTGACCGCCGAGGAGCTGCCGCTGCGCGGAGAGCACAACGCTCTCAATCTGTGCGGGGCCCTGACGGCCTTGGAGGCGATCGGACTTGACCTGCCACCTCTATCGCAATCGCTGAAGAACTTCCAGGGACTGCCGCACCGCCTGCAGACGATCCTTGAGCGCGATGGTGTGACCTGGGTGGACGACAGTATTTCAACAACTCCAGAGTCAGCGCTAGCGGCGCTGGCGAGCTTCACCGGGAGAGACATCGTGCTACTCGCAGGAGGCCAGGACCGGAAGCAAGACTACGGCGAGCTGGGTGTCTGCTTGGTCGAGCTGAAAGCTACAGTGGTCGGACTACCGAGCACGGGGGCGCGCATAGTAACAGCCACGCGTCATGCGGGCGCGACGGACTCGCAGGCGTTTGAGGCCGGCGACCTCGCCGAAGCAGTTACGCTCGCGCATCAACGAGCCACTCCAGGATCGGTCGTGCTCCTCTCTCCCGCCGCCCCCAGCTACGACCATTACCGCAACTTTGAAGCGCGTGGGGCACTCTTCCGCGCGCTCGCCGACCAGCACCGTGTTTAAAGAAATAACGCCTCTTGACCGTCGCTTGCCTCTTCCCGACGAGCGAGCAGCTCCTAGGGCGCCATTTTTTCGTCTGTGCCCGAGCAGCGGAATTGTGTATTGTTATCTCGATGTCTAGAGACCTCGAGCCGGGACGACATGAAAACTGATACTGACCAAATGTAGCAAGTGGGAGATGAAGCAACAACTCTATATTACTAGTGCTGTCGTCACCGTCAGTTCGATTTTGCTAGGTCTCGGGCTGGTGATTTTTACGAGTCTTGACGTCCAGGTGGCTGTAGTGGTCAGCTTCACGCCGCTTATCCTCAGTCTAGGGTTTGCGGCTTACTCGAAGATTCGCATCGAGCTAGCGGACGTGGACTCACGTCGATTCGGTTCGCTACCGCTTCAGCTGCTGACTACCCTCCCAGACCTGGAGCCATCAATCGTGAGCATCGTTCACGATTCCGCTGCAATCAAGCGGACGCGTGGACCCTTTATGCGCAGCCTCGCGGCTGAGCAAGCGCGACAGGCGGTAAGAACTATCAGCGACATCGCCGACGGTGGCCATGTTTGCGCCCGCGAGGACGAGCTCCGCCTGGTGAGAATGGCCGTGGCGCACACCGAGCGACGAATCCGAGCTGTTGCGGCCCGCGGTGCGAAGTGGGCAGAGCTCCCAGAGGCCGACGCATATTGGCACGCGTACGAGATTGCTGCTGGCCGTCTTGATATCACGCGCGTGTTTATCGTGGGACCAGATGAGGACACTGTAGCTCTCAAACGTGTACTAGAGCGCAATGCAAACGCTGGTATAAAGACGATCGCCGTCGATGCCGAACGCATCCCTGAACATCACATACGGCCCCTAGTCCTCTTCGACGAGAGTCTACTCCATAGCCATCCTTACCGCGACGAGCCAGGCGGCAAATTCACGGTTGAATTCAGTGATCGTCCCGCTGATATTCTCCAAGCCGAGGAGACCTTTCGAGTTGTCCTCGACCTTGCAGATGAAACCGGCGACGTCATAGTCGGTAGCCACCCCCGGTCCGTGGGCGTACCTTCAAGATGTCACGGCCTTGGAGAGGTTGGACAGCCGCGCTTATCGGGTCGACGTGCTGATGAACCGAGTTTATGATCGGGGGAGAGAACTCGTGGAATGGCAGATAACTTCTACTTCTTCCTTTTCTTCTTCGGCTTTGTCTTCTGCACCGTGACGGTGACCGTATCGATCGTTTTACCGGCTGAGCTGACGGTGACGATCGCCGTGATCTTGCCGAACTTCGACAGCAGCGCTTGACCGGTCGAATCGAGCGTCAGCGTGAGAGCTCACGCCAGACGCGGGCGGCCGGCTCGGAGAGCTCAAGCTCTGGTGGAGCACCACACCGAGCACCAGACATGCGAGCGTAACCGCGACCAGCGCACGACTGGGTATCACGGCCCTGTGAGTATCCAATCGCCCAACGCCAGCACCAAGATCGGGGGACGGTTGCAAACGGCTGGTCCAAGCGGTCATTGTGGCCCCTTCATCTTGTGGATATCCAGCGGCTCCTCTGACCTGTACGGGGCCTTTGCGCAACGCACGCCTGTGCCCCGCCCTGGAGAGAGATCGCTGTTTTATATCGGATTGCGTGCGCTTGGAGCCCCCGCACCTCTACGCATCTCTACGCATGCCGGCGGCTAGGATCCGGTCAGGTTCGATCCGATCGTGCCCATTCACGTTCGATCTGTCGCATCATCGCGGGGTAGATGATCAGGTACCGGAACGGTCTGATTGCGACCATATAGATGGTCCCGAGGAGCCCATTTGGCTTGACCAAGACGGCCATCTGGCCGCGGTAGGCGCCTGTCCCGTCGGCAACACAGCTGAGGTGCATGATCCCGTGCATAGTGCGGTTGGCGATCTCCGCGGCGAACTCGTCCTCGATCAGGTACAGCGAGGTGAATGGGAGCGTGTCGAAGTCGGGGCCTGGCCTGTCCAGCAAGTCTCCCGGCAGGCGTTGGCGCAGCGTCGGCAGCTTCTCTTTGAGCCCGGCCTGCGCATCATCCCAACCGAGCAGCTCGCCGACCTTCCAACGGATCGTCCACAGCGCGCGAGCAAGCCGGGAGGAGCCCTGCGAGGGGTCGCCAGTGGCGAAGCCCTGCACCAGTAAGGGGAAATCGCTCTTCTCACTACGCACGGGCAGCGCCCACACATCCTCGAGCCGAAAGTCGGCGGTGATCTCATGGATGCGCCAAGGACGGGAGGTGTGCGCGCTATTTGGGAGTCTCGCTTGTCCCCTCATTACACGTGATGAGGCTGGGTCTCGATTACTGCGCTCGTATCGCCCTGCGTACCAGGGTGAGCGCCACTTGACGGTGGATGAGGGACACCGGAGGCCAGACGAACGCCGCGAGTCGCCGGTCGTAGCGGATGAATGACGCGAACGATATTCGCCCTTGATCGACGTGTATGACCACGTGGCCGGTCAAGAACCACGAGGCAGCCTCGATCCTGATCCAGTTCTCGCCGCGACCTGAGATCTTCCACCCGAGCAGGCGATCCGGCGAAGGTCGCAGCTTCAGGCGAAGGCCGAGGAAGGCACGCTGGACAAATGGGATGAAGAAGAGCAGCCCGCGCGGCAGGCCGTTCAACGTCGCGTGGATCACCTGCTCGGGTTCTGCTGGCGTCTCGTCAATCGTCGCAGTGACGATGTCGGCGTAGTTGGCGTTCGCAAGCGCACCGAGAGAGCGAATCGCCTCGGGAACCTCGCGCCCCCACCGGACGGTCGAGGTGGCCGCACGCCTGTCGCCACGTGGAGGGGGAGGGTCGGAATGCTGGGGTGAGACTGTGGACATTGGTTTGATCGCCAAAATGCTACCATACATACGTGCATGTATGTACTGGTGCCGGACGAATGCCGCAAGGTCGATGAGCTCCGTGACAGCGTCGACGCTGTCAGCGCGCGGGCGTCTGACTCAGGCTGAGCGCCGCGCCCGCTCGCGCAGCGCTTTGCTCGAATCCGCCGCGCGCGGCCTCTCTCGCTACGGCTACGGCAACCTCGTGCTCGATGAGGTGGCACGCGAGGCCGGTTATACGCGGGGGGCTCTCTACCACCAGTTCAAAGACAAGGAGGACCTGGCGTTGGCCGTGATCGAGTGGGTCAACGAGAACTGGATGCGCGAGGTCGGCGAGCCGGCCGCGCGACAGCCTGACCCTGTCGCCGAGCTGCTGGCGCTGGCACGCGGACACGCCGTCTTCTGTCGACGCGACATCGCGCGCGTCGTGATGGCGCTGCGCTTGGAGTTCGCCGGTCAGGATCATCCGGTTGGGCGCGAGACCGAGCGGATCTGGGAGGCAGGGGTCAAGCGCTGCGTAAGGCTCGTCGACGCCGGACGCAAAGCCGGCTCGATTCCACCGGGACCGCCCGCCCGCGCGGTGGCAGTGGCGTTGCTGGGCGCACTCGAGGGAGCCGTGATCGCTCTCGCCGGGCATGCGTCTCACGATGAGCTCCTGGCCGCACGCGCCGTTGCGGGGGTACTGGGAATCGACAGTCATCGGGCAGAACAGACGCCATACCTACCGGCTATCTCGCCTCCCCAAGCGACATTCGCCCGCTAGCGAGATGTACGAGATGGTCGATCCGGCGCCGGCTCGGGGTGTAGAGGTCAGGGCGTCATGACGACCCGGCCGAACGCGTTGCGGCTCTCGGCGTATTCGTGTGCCGCGGCGGCGTCCGCGAGCGGGAACGAGCGATCGATCTCTACCTGCAGCTCGCCGCTCGCGACGCGCTCCAGCATGTCGGCGATCATTGGATGGACACGGGCGTACTCCGATAGGAGCGCACCACCGAGGAAAACGCCGTGCAGTGAGTTATTGCGCGTCCACAGCGACCGTGCCTCGATCGTCGAGCCCGACCGCGCGGCCACCCCGACGCTGACGAGCCGCCCGCGGTACGCGAGCACACTCACGCTGTCGATGAGGTTCTGGCCGCCGATCGAGTCGAGCACGATGTCCACACCGCGCGAGTCGGTCAGCTGGTTGATGCGCTCGACGAAGCTGTCGGTCGCGTAGTTGATCGGATGGTCGAGTCCGAGCGCCTTCAGTCGTTCGAGCTTGTCCTGGCGGGAGGCGGTCGCGATCACCGTCGCGCCCGCGCGCTTGGCGAGCTGAATCGCGGCCATCCCGACGCCGCCCGCGCCGGCGTGGATCAGAACGGTTTGGCCCTTAGCGAGGTTGCCGGCAGTGAACAGGCACTCCTGCGCGGTTCCAAACGCGACCGGCACACACGCCGCGCGCGCCGCATCGAGCCCGGCAGGGATCGGCCAAGTCATCGCCGCGGGGACCGCTCGCCTGGCGGCGTGCGACCCGGCTGCGTTCAAGGCGACCACTGGGTCTCCAACTGACCGACCCTCGACGCCGGCGGCGACCTCGCTCACGGTCCCGGCACTCAGATAGCCAACGATATGCGGCACCATGGGCAAATCCCCCGCCGCGCGAGCGAGCAGATCTCCCCCCTCGATGCTGATCGCCTCGGCGTCGACCACCACGCAGCCCTCCGGGCACTCGGGATCGGGCACCTCCTCGTAGCGAAGCACCTCAGGGGCACCGTTCTCGTAGATCACCGCTGCCTTCATCCGCATCGTCCTCTCGGTTTCGACTCCACGACCCAGGAGGATGTCATGCTCGGGCCTTAGCCACGGTTGTCGCAATCGAGGTCACAAACCGGCGATTCTGCGCGTATACATCCTTTAGATGCACGCCGAGTCGAGCGATGAGCAGTTGCTGGCCAGTGGAGGTGCCGAGGGGTTTGGGCTCCTGTATGAGCGCCGCCACGCGCTGATCCGGGGGTACCTGCGCCGCCGGCTCGGGTCGCGTCCCGAGCTGGTGCTCGATCTCGTCGCGGAGACGTTCGCGCGAGCGCTTGAGCGCCGCGAGCAGTTCGATCCGCGGCGAGGCTCGGCCGTTGGGTGGCTGCTGGCAATCGCCCACCATCAGCTGGTGGACGCGATCCGTCACGGTTATGTAGCCGACGAGTCGCGCCGTCGCTTGGGTATGGAGTGCATCCTCCTCGAGGACGCGCAGCTCGAGCTGATCGAGCGCGACAGCGAGTCAGAGCTCAGTCGCGCTCTGTGGGCACTGCCGGTCGAGCAGCGACAGGCAGTCGAAGAGCGGGTCCTACAGGAGGAGCCCTACGCGGCGATAGCGATGCGAATTGGATGCTCGGAGCAGGTGGTTCGCAAGCGCGTGTCGCGCGGCCTGGCGGCTCTCAAACGAAGCATCAAGGAGAGCGCATGAGAGACCCCTACAAGATCCTGGGCGAGACGCTGAGCGCCGCGGCTCACAGACAGGAGACCGCCAAGCGCACGGCGTGGGGCGTGCGCGCGTGGCTGTCACGCCGGCTAAACGCGGCAGTGGTGACCGTGGTGCTCGTTCTGGGCGGCGGGGCGATCGCCGTGGCCGCGACGGGCCTTTTGAACGGCAGTCCGGTGCCTGAGGTAGGGGAAAAGCCGACCCCCGACGTCGGCAACGGTGTGCCCGCGTCCGGCGGCTCGCACCTGCTGGCACTGCGGGTGGCCGACCCCGAAGGCGGCCCGCCATGGGGGATACGGGTCGTGCACACCACGCGCGCGTCGACGTGTGTGCAGATGGGGCGCGTGCAAGACGGCCAGCTCGGCCAGCTTGGGATCGACGGCGCGTATCACGACGACGGCCGTTTCCATCCACTGTCTCCGGACATTCTCCCAATCGACGACGGCTACGCAAACATCAGCTGCATCCTGGCGGGACAGACGCTGATGAGCAGGTCGCCCACGCAGGACCGCAGCGCGGAATGGATGGTGGGGCCGCGCAGGATCAAGCCGACGGCGCAGCAGCTGCGATCGATCTCCTACGGGCTGCTCGGCTCGCACGCGGTGAGCATCGCCTATCGCACGCCCACGGGCACGCGGACCAGCTCCGTGAGCCCTGGGAGCGGCGCCTACATGATCGTCGAGCCCGTGAGCCTGCCCATACCCAGAATCGGAATCGGGGGGGACGTCCTCGGCTGGGTCTCCGGGCACGAGGTGAGCCCCGACATTCCCGACCTCGAACGCTTCACTGGGCTGAGAACGGTCACCTATCGCTTCGGCTCGGTTGTGTGCGCCGTCGGCAGTCTGCCGCGGGGGATCAAACGCTGTCCCGCGCCCGCACCGACACCGCAGAGCGCCTATCAACCGACGCGCAGCTTGAACGAGCCGCTGCGCGTGACCGCTGTGCCACAGTCACACAAGAGCTGCAGTGCCGCTTTCCTGCTCGATCCCTGCTACCGGGCCAGCGTGGAATTCAAGGCCCCTTACGCGGTCACGAGCGTGGCGGGCGAATATGAGGTCGAAGTCGAATCGACCTGCCACAAAGCCCGCCCCAGCGGGTGGGCGGTCATCGACAACGTCAAACAGGGTGAGGAGGTGCGCACGCTGTCCAGCGGATACTTCAACTGCGTCTCCACCGACGAATTCGAAGTCCGCTATCTCAACCGCGAGCTGGGAGGACCCTCGGCGCAGGCCCCGCACAAGTCGGTGATCGTGGGGGTGGGCTTCCTGGGCAAGCCGCCGCCCGCCGGCGCCGCTCCCCTGATTCACCACATGTGGCGCGTTCGTCGAATCGCACGTTCACAGACACGGATCGCCCGCTGAACCGCAGGTTCTCAGACACGGATCGCCCGCTGAACCGGACGTTCACACTCACAGGCACAGGGCGCCCGCTGAATCGCACGTTCACAGGCACAGGGCGCCGCTGAAGCGCACGCGCCACGGGAGTGTGCGCCGCCCGAAAGGCGACCGCGCGTGGTCCGGCTAGGCTATGTGTCGCCGATGCTCCTCAACCGCCTTGCGTTCACATGGCTGTTCAACACGGTCGCCCTGTTCGCGGCGACTTGGTTGCTCTCCGGTTTGAGCTACGGCAGCGACTGGTGGGCGCTGCTGATCGCCGGCCTGGTGTTCACGCTCGTGAACTTCTTCCTCAAGCCGGTCCTCGCGATTCTCTCGATCCCGTTCATCATCGTCACATTTGGGATCTTCTACCTGTTGATCAACGTGCTCATGCTGTATCTCACGCATTGGATCGTCCCGCAGTTCACGATCGCCACCTTCTGGTGGGCGGTGCTCGCGTCGATCATCATCAGCGCTGTCAATGGACTCCTGCACATGTTCTTCGGGCACCCACGGGAGCTGACCGAAGATCGACGGGCCCCGATCGGATAACGCCGCCGCGAGTTGCCCTATGTGCTGTTCCGCCCGGCACATGTGCCGGGCGGCCGGGACGTGCATGCACGTCCCGGGACAGGGCCGCATGCGGCCCTGTCTTCCCTGAATATATGAATGGCATCACCGGCGCCCACGGTGTGGTCCGTCGCGGTATGGGATCCTCGATCCCGGATGAGGACCCCGAGACCCAGCGTGCCTGCCCTGCCGGAGCGCATCGCCCGTCTCGTGCGCGCAATCCAGGAGGACGACGAGGCGATGGCGGAGCAGATCATGCGTTTGAGCCGCTCGCGCCGCGCGTTCGCACCGCTCGCGTTCACGGTGGGCGCGTTTGCGATGCTGATCGACGGACTGCGGCTGCTGCTGTCCAACTGGCGGCTCACCCTGATCCAGATCCTCCCCGCGATGTGGATCTGGCTTGCGATGTTCGACTTGCGCGCGCGCGTGCTGCGCGGCAAGTCCTTCCCCGAACTGCGCGGAGGAGTCTTGATCCCGATCGCGCTTGCGATCGTGGCAATCACAATGGCGTGCTTCTTCCTCAACGCGGTGTTCGCGTTCGCGATCGCGGGGTGGCGTCCCCCCAGGATCCGCCCCGCGTTTGCCGAGGCCCGGCAGCGAGCCGTGCCGATCCTCGCGTGGGGCGCCGCGGTGGGGGCGCCGCTCGCGGTGGGGGTGATCGTCGCACCGCGCTGGGACAACCCGTGGTTCGCGCTGTGCCTGGGGGCGGTAACCGGCGTGATGATGGTCTGCTACATCGCCGTCCCCTCCCGTCTGATCGGCGTGAAGAGCAACTATTCGCGCCGCGACAAGCTCACGGCGAGCGCGCTCAGCGCGGCGCTCGGCACAACCGTGTGCACACCCCCCTACATCCTCGGACGCATCGGGATCCTGATGCTCGGCTCGAAAATCCTGCTCGTGCCGGGGATCATCGTGCTCACCGTCGGCGTGACCCTGCAGGCGGGCGCCACGGGCGCGGTGCGCGCGGTCAAGATGAGCGCGCGGCTCACCACCGAGCAATCTCACAAGATCCCGCCGGTCCACCTGGAGGATGGCGAGGTATGAGCCGTCGACGCCGTTGGCGCCCGCTCACGCCGGTGAGCTCACGCGCGAGGGGCAATCACCACGGACGTGCTCAGAGGCCGACTTCGGCGGCCAACCTGCCGCTGCCCACTGCCCGCTGCAGCTCGCTGTAGTCGCGTTCGTTCTGGTTGGCATACACGCCCGCGAAGTTCGCGATCGCTTGGTCGACCACGTCCGATTTGCCCAGGTAGGAGGCGATCGCGATGCGGTCGCCCGAGCGCGCGTGTCCCCGCGCCAGCGTCCACCCGCACATGCGCCCCCACAGCTCCATCCCCTCCGGGGTCATCCCTTCGACGTCGGCCGACCCCTTCCAGTCGCGTAGCTGGCGGATGTAGTAATCGCGCTCAGTCCCGGTCCAGTCCGAGCGCTCCCAGCCGAGGAAGATGTCGCTCACCGCCTGCACCAACCGCTGACCCGCCACCACGCGCTGCCCGTGGTTGGCAAACTGGCTCCTCGAGGTGTACGGCTCCAGCACCGACGCCTCCGCCTGCTTGATCTGCAGCAGCAGCGGCGTCCCACGACCGTCCAGCAGCAACAGGATCCACGCCTCGGTGCCGACGCTGCCGACGCCCACAACCTTGCGCGCCAGGTGCACGAAGCGATACTGCTCCAGCAACCGTCGCCGGTCGGGCTCCAGCGTGAGCGCATACGTGCGCACGATCTCCCCGATCGCCTCCCCCACGGCATCGCGAGCGCCCTCGCCGCGGGTGGCCTTCCGGCTGGCGCCCACGCGCGCGCCGGGCTGAAACGCCTCGACCGCCACGATCAACGGAGGGTCGTCCACGATCCGCGGCTCCCCGTCGAGCACCTCGCAGAGCTTCTCAAACGCTTGATGGCTGTCGTGGGCGCGCGCCTTGGCGATCGCCCGCCACACGCTCGGAGTTCGCTTCGGGTCCAGCAGCGAGCGGAAGCGCGGCAACAGGTCGTCCATGTCGAGGTGCGCGTACCACACCTCCAGCATCGCCATCCCCGCGAACTCGCGCATGCTCTCCCGATAGGAGCGAACCGTCTGGCGGACGATTCGCGCACGCTGCTTGCTCGTCAAGCCGTTCTCGCGTCCCGCCACCTCCAGGCTTGCCGCCAGGCGCTTGACATCCCACTCCCACGGTCCCGGAGCGGTCTCGTCGAAGTCGTTCACGTCGAACACGAGGTGGCGCTCGGGCGAGCCGAAGATGCCGAAGTTCGACAGGTGCGCATCGCCGCACAACTGCACATCCAACCCGGAGCTCGGCGTCGCGGCGAGGTCGGCCGTCATTGGCAGCGCGGCGCCGCGAAAGTAGCTGAACGGCGACACCAGCATGCGCCCGTGGCGGATCGGCACGAGCTCCGCCACGCGCGTGCTCGCCTGCTCGCTCAACAGTTCGACCGGGTCTCTGCGCTCGCTCGCGGGTGCCCATTCGCTGTGGCTCGAGCGCGGCACCATGGCGCGTGCGCGTCTCCCCAGCGCCGCGCGCTCCTCGGCGGTGAGATGAGGCGCGCGCGGCGGTGGTGAACCCTCGGGCACCTTGCCCAGTGTACGCCGCGGTTAAGATCGCCCCTGCACATGACCAACGCCGATGAAATGCTGGAGTTCGCCGGCTCGCGCGCCGAGCTGCTCGCCGCGCCCGGACTCAGTCCCGCGCCACGCCGCAAGGTGGCGGTGCTCGCCTGCATGGACACGCGCATCGACCTGTTCCCGATGCTCGGGCTGCAGCGCGGCGACGCCCACATCGTCCGCAACGCCGGCGGGCTGGTCACCGACGACGCGATCCGCTCGCTCAGCGTCTCCCAGCGCAAGCTCGGCACGCGGGAGATCGTGGTGGTGATGCACGACGGCTGCGGCCTGCACGGCGCCTCCGATGACGAGTTCGCCCAGGCGCTCGCCGACGATGGCGTACTGCCAACCTGGCGGCTAGGCGCGTTCGACGACGTCGAGGCGACCCTGCGCGCCAGTCTCGCGCGACTGCGCTCGAGCCCCGAGCTCCCCGCGCGCGATCACATTCGGGGATTCGTGTTCAACCCGGAGACCGGCGCGCTGCGCGAGGTCGAGGGTGCCCGAGCCGATATCGACACGCCCCCACGTAGTACCATCGTGGGCCGCACGCGCCCGTAGCTCAGTGGTCAACGGTTCTCTTCGGGGAGCCAAAGAGCAGCGGTCTTTCAAACCGCAGGCCGCGGGTTCGATTCCCGCCGGGCGCATTTTTTTGTTGGTCCACCGAGGGGCAAACCGGACCGTCTCACATGCCGGCGTTGTGGTCGGTCACCGCGTTTCGATGACAGCCTGCCCCGCGATCTCAGCCCCCGCGAACGGGGTGATCGCGATGTACATCACGTAGTCGGTCAGCTCCGTCAGGCGCAGGGTGCGCTCGCGCAGGATGTAGTCGTGCAGCAGCTCGAAGATGCCGCCCACCGACGCTTCGCGCATCACGGCGGCGGGCATGTTCGGGTAGGTGTCCTCCGGGCCGATGTCAAGCAGCTCTATGTAGGAGAAGTTGGCCTCGTTCACGCGTCCCGCGATGTGTGGGTAGGCGATCAGGATGTCCACGCATGCCAGCCGTGCGATCGATGGCTCGGAGGACAGGAACTCCAGTAGCGCGATCAGGCCGAGTCGCACGTTCTGTGCCCAGCTGAGTCGCAAATTGAGCGAGCGGTTGATTGCCGAGGTCGCCTTCGAGTGGCCCATCTCAAATGTGGCGAGAAACGCTTCCTCCTTGTTGTCGAAGTGCTCGTAGAAGGTTTGCAGCGAGATCGCCGCCTCGGCCACGATCTCCTCCAGGTTGAGCGCCGGGTAGCCCTTCGCGGCCGTCAGGTTGGCGACCGCGTCGAAGATCCTTTCGCGCTGGTTGTGAGCCACGAAGCCTTTGGGCAGGCTGTGCTCGCCGCGCGGCAAGCCGCGCGGCGCCCAGCGCGGGGAGGGCGAGAGGGTGCCCGGCGCTCGTCCTCCCTGAAGGTGTCCGTGGCGCTTTGGTCGTGGCCGGTCGGGGATCCCGGCAGGCGTGGGATAGAACCCGACGATCCACGTCACGACGTCGGGCGTCAGCTTCTGCAGTTCTATCTTCAGCGATCTGCTCGAGCGTTCGCGGCGCACCCGGGAGTAGAGGATCGTGCGCAGGCCCCCCACGATCGCCCGCGCCACCGGCTCCGGGACTGCCCCTGGACCGGGCGCCTGCTCGAACACATACATGAAGAAACGGGCAAGCCGTTCGGCGTCGCGCGCCCAGCGCTCGATACCCACCGGTCCCGCCGCGCCCATCTCCACGGATATCAGTCGCGCCGCGTCGGGGCGGTCGCTGGAGGCGTCAAACAACGCTCGCACGATCGACTCGATCTGGCCGGTCCACTCCTCCTCCGGCTCATACGCCTCGACGATCCGCGCCGTCAGCCGCTCGATCAGCACGTCATATGTGGCGAGCAGGCACTCCTCCTTGTTCTCGAAGTGCTCGTAGAAGCTGCGCCGCGACACGCCCGCGTTTGCCACCAGATCGGAGATCGTGGTCGCCACGAACCCACGCTCGTCGACCGACTTGATCGTCGCCTCATATAGGCGCTCGCGCTGATCGGCGGCGACCTGCTCCCGCGGGAGTGCCTGGGGTCCGCGTGGCAAACCCCGCTCACGTGCGTTGCGCGCTCGGGTCCTCTCAGCCATCCCTATACCTTAGCTCTTGACAAGCTGCGTAAAGGATGATTTATTTGTTCTCATCGTAGGATGTCCACAAGTCACTGGGAGGTCACTGACGTGGGCGACATAATGCTCTCGCATCCGCTGAAAACGCTAGTTCCAGCATGTGGTCAAGTCCGATTTTGGGCTCGTGAGGATGTCGACAAGAAGCGCCTTCACTGGCACCTAGTTGGGCTGAATTCTGTAAGCACTGTACTATTAGTTGTGCGTTATGGCAAATACCCGCTGACCGGGTTGGACGACTTGTCACATCGTCGAGGCTCTCGAGCCGACATCGAAAGCGCATATCAAGCCGACATGAAGGTTGGATTGACATGAGAGGACTAGTCTGCGAGCGGGCGCTGATGGTGCGCGCACTGCACCCCCGCTGGCCATATCGCCGCTCCCATTGCCGCCATGACCTGCACTGGCTTGTGCGCGTTCGCGCCCGTCGACGCTGGTGCTCGCATGGACGGCGCCACTCGACAGCCGGTTTTCCACCACGACAACGACGCCCATCTGTTCGTTGAGTGCTCACACCAGCACGGCGGCACGGACGCCGCGATCGTGCCGACCCGCGGGCTGAGAGAGGCGGCCCGCGGGTCGCGGGTCCTCGGTAAAACCCCCTTTAAGCGCACACCGCTAGGATCGCAGGCAATGGCCGTAGTCCCAAAGTCGCAGAACGGTAACCAAGCCTCGACGCTCCCAGCCAAGGAGCGTGAGATTCGCAAGCTCTCGATCGACACGATCCGCGGACTGGCGATGGACGCGGTGCAGAAGGCCAACGCAGGTCATCCCGGCACAGCGATGGCGCTCGCACCGCTCGGCTACACGCTATACCGGCATGTGCTGCGGCTCAACCCCGCCGACACGGCCTGGCGCGATCGCGATCGTTTCGTGCTCAGCGCAGGCCACGCGTGCGTGCTGCAATACGCGCTCACGCACCTGTGTGGCTTCGACCTGACGATCGAGGACCTGCAGAGCTTCCGCCAGTGGGACTCGCGCACGCCCGGCCACCCCGAGCGCGGTCAAGTCCCCGGCGTCGAGATCACGACCGGGCCGCTCGGCCAAGGCGTCGCCAACGCCGTCGGCATGGCAATGGCCGAGCGTTTCCTCGCCGAGCAATTCAACCGGCCTGGCTACGAGCTCCTCGATCACCACACCTACGCGATCTGCTCCGACGGCGACATGATGGAGGGCGTCAGCCAGGAAGCCGCATCGATCGCCGGCCACTTTGGTCTCGGCAAGCTGATCGTCTGCTACGACGACAATCGCATCACGATCGACGGCACCACCTCGATCTCCTTCGACACCGAGAACCACCTCGCGCGCATGCACGCCGACGGCTGGCACGTACAGCGCGTCGAGGACTCCGAGGACGTCGACGCGCTGTACGGGGCGCTGCAGATCGCGCGCGCGGAAACAGAGCGGCCCTCGTTCATCCAGGTGCGCTCCCACATCGCCTACCCCGCGCCCACCGCGACAGACACCGCCAAAGCACATGGCGCTCCCCTGGGCGAGGAGGAGGTACGTGCCACCAAGCAGGTGATGGGCTTTGACCCCGAGTTGACCTTCCACGTGGACGAGCGCGTGTACGAGCACATGAGTCTGCGCGCCTCCGGCGCCACCGTCCAGCAGGAGTCTGAGCGGCGCGAGCAGGCCTGGCGCGAGCGCTACCCCGAGCTCGTCGACGAGTGGCAGCAAGCGTGGTCGGGACGTCTGCGCGAGGGTTGGCGCGAGACGCTGCCGAGCTTCGCCGCCGGCGAGCAGATCGCCACCCGCTCCGCCGGGCAGAGGACGATGGCCGCGTTCAGCTCCTACGCACCCACGATGGCCGGAGGCGCGGCCGACCTGGTCGAGTCCACCAAGACCGTGTTCGATGGCGCCGGTGAGTTCTCACGTGTGCACGTCGGCCGCAACATCCCGTTCGGCATCCGCGAGCACGCGATGGGCGCGATCGTCAACGGACTCTCAGCCCACGGCGGGATGGTCAAGCCTTACGGCTCGACGTTTCTGATCTTCTCCGACTACATGCGCGCGAGCGTGCGCCTGTCCGCGCTGATGGGGCTCCCCGTCGTGTGGGCGTGGACGCACGACTCCGTGGGACTCGGGGAGGACGGGCCCACCCACCAGCCGGTCGAGCACTACGCCGCGCTGCGCGCGATACCCCACCTATGGGTTATGCGCCCCGCCGACGCGAATGAGACCGTGCTCGCCTGGAAGATCGCGCTGGAGCGCGAGGACGGCCCCGTCGCGCTGCTGCTCTCACGCCAGAACCTGCCGGTGCTAGATCGCTCAGAGGTGAGCGCCGCCGAGGGCCTGGAGCAGGGCGCGTATGTGCTGTGGGAGTCCCCCTCCGATGGCTCGGGCGACGCTGCCGGTGGCGAGGGTCAGAGCGGCCGTGCGGGCGGCCATGTCAGCCCCCAGATCGTCCTGATCGCGACCGGCAGCGAGGTGGCGCCGACGCTAGAGGCGGGTCGCGATCTTGCCGCGCAAGGCACACACGTGCGCGTCGTCTCGATGCCCTGCATGGAGCTGTTCGAAGCCCAGTCACCCGACTATCGCGACAGCGTGATCCCACGCACCGTCCCCCGCCTAGCCGTCGAGGCCGGTGCCACCATGAGCTGGTGGAAGTGGGTCGGGGACTCCGGCGAGGTGATCGGGATCGATCACTTCGGCGCATCGGCTCCTGGCGCCACCGTGCTCGAGAAGTTCGGCTTCACCGCCGAGTCGATCGCGGCCCGGGCGCGCGCCCTGCTCGGGCAGGGAGGCTGATGGTGCGACGCGCTCTGCTTTACCTCAGAACGAACAGCAGTCCCAAAAAATACTCGCCGAGAAACTGAGCACAACTCGCTCTCAAGGAGTCAAGATGTCCTCTCCCACACCCTCTCCACTGCACAGCCTCTCCGCCCTCGGCCAAAGCGTGTGGATTGATTTCCTCTCACGCGAGGCAATCAGGGGCGGGCACCTGCAGCAGCTGATCGACCAGGACGCGGTGGTGGGCGCCACCTCCAACCCGACGATCTTCCAGAAAGCGATGGGCTCCGGCAACGCGTATGACGAGCAGCTGCGCGAGCTCGGCACGAGCGACGTCGAGCAGGCCTTCTGGGCACTGGCAGAGCAGGACATCCGCGAGGCCTGCGACCTGTTCCATCCGATCTGGGAGCAGGGGCTCGCGCGCGACGGCTACGTCTCTCTGGAGGTCGATCCGCGGCTGGCCTACGACTCGCTGGGCACGTTCCGCGAGGCGATCCGCCTGCACGAGGCGGTCGACCGTCCCAACCTGCTCGTCAAGATCCCGGCGACCAAGCCAGGGCTCGCCGCGATCGAGGACGTGATCGCAAAGGGTCGCTCGATCAACGTCACGCTGATCTTCTCCTTGCAGCGCTACGCCGAGGTCGCCGAGTCCTACATTCGCGGGCTGGAGCGGCTGATCGCCGAGGGCGGCGACCCGCGCAAGGTCGCCTCGGTCGCAAGCTTCTTCGTCTCGCGCATCGACACCGAGGGCGATCGCCTATTGGATGAATTGAGTCCCACTCACCCCGGGTGCGACGAGCTCAAGGGTCGCTTGGCGGTGGCCAACGCCAAGCTTGCCTATCGCCACTACCAGCGCACATTCCAGGGCCCGCGCTGGGACTATCTAGCCGGCAAGGGCGCCACGCCCCAGCGCGTGCTGTGGGCCTCGACCTCGACCAAGAACCCCAGCTATCCCGACACGCTCTATGTCGACGAGCTGATCGGGCCCGACACGGTCAACACGATGCCCGAGGAGACCGTACGGGCCTTCCAGGACCACGGCAGCCCGCGGGGTGGGTGGGCCCCTATTCGCGAAGGGCTCGCCGACGCGCAGGCGGTGCTCGACGATCTCGCCGCTGCCGGTATCGACTACGACGAGCTCACCGAGACGGTCGAGCGCGAGGGCGTCGAGAAGTTCGAAGCTTCGTTCAGCGAGCTACTGGACTCGCTCGCGGCGAAGTTGGGCTCGCTCGCGCCCGCGTGAGCCCGCGCTCCACCGGTGCCATCGTCTTGCCGTCCGTGGCAACCTTGATCTTGTGACTCGTTCGATGGGGGAGCTCAACGATCCCGACCGCCTGCGCGCCGACGCGGCGTCAACACCCGAGGCGGCGCTACCCGCACCCCCGTCCGAGCGCGGCGCCTGGGTCCTCGCGCTCGTGCTCGGCCTGCTCGGGGCCGCCGTGCTCGCGCTTGCCCTGGGCGGCGTCATCGGGAGTACAGGATCAAGCTCCGCCTCCCCGCCCGCGGTGATCGCCGTCACTCCCACGCCGGTGCCCGGCGCTACGCTGCCGGCCAGCGACGTCAGCGTTGCCGGCGTCACGCCTGGGCTCGCCGGCACGCACGCGCGGGGTAGAGCCTCCCATTCGCGTGCCCACGCACACGCAATCGTGGGCTGGGCGGGTGGGGCCCGATCTACACACGCCACCCGCGACCTCGCCATCTATGAAGATCCAACGAGCACCCACATCACCGAGCGCTGGATGGAAGGCTTCTATCCGATCTACGCCGTCGCCCAGAAGACGTTTGGCGTCAACTGGCTCCTGATCGCCTCGATCCACAAGCAGGAGACCGATTTCTCGACCGCGCCAACCACCTACCACGGCCTTAACTTCGCCGGCTGCTGCGGCGGGCCGATGCAGTTCAACGTCAAGAATGGGGACCCCACCCGCCAGCCCGGGGGATCCGACTCCACCTGGGCGTTGGTCAGCAACTCCTACATCTACGGTCAGCGGCCCGCCGCCTATGACCACATGACCGCCACGCACCCCTCGATCTACGACGACTTCGACTCGATCATGGCCGCCGCCCACCTGCTGTCCGCCGACGGCGCCGAAATCGAACTGGGCGCCGCCGCCTGGGACGCGGCGTACGACTACTACGGTCACGACCTCACCGGCGTGACCTACGCCGACCAGGTGCTCGCGCGCGCGATCACCTGGTCCCAACACGGCTTCTGCATCAACTGCGGCCTGGAACCCGCGATGGTGCAAGCGGTCTACGCCGCCTACGGCGCTCCGGTGGCGGCCACCTATGAAACCGAAGCCGCCACCACCGCGCGCGCCGAGCGGCACAAACCTGGCAAACGCCGAAAGCACTGACCCGCCGAAGTCACTGATCACGCCCGAAGCGGCTTGGTCGAGCGGAGGTGTAGTTATACTTTTTTTGCAATTCACGATAGTGACTACAATACGTAGCTACTATCGTGAATTGGCGAAAATTTATATATATACAACCCCGTCCGATCCGCTCACTTAGGCGGCGTCGGCCTGAGCAATCAGCTCTCCAGCCACACGGTCGGTAGCCGCGCCGGTCCCTCCAAGCAGACGCCGCGACAACTGTGCGCGGCGGAAGTACAGCGGCGCGTCGTGCTCCCAGGTCGCGCCGATTCCACCGTGCACGGAGATCATCGTGCGTGCCCCATGGTCAAGCGCACGACCGGCAACCGACCGTGCCGCGCTTGCCGCCAGCGGGAACTCCGCCGGCGCGCCATTGCGCGACCATCCCGCGTAGTACAGCAGCGAGCGACCGTTCTCCAACTGGCGCAGAACCTCGGTAAGAGCGTGCTTCACCGCCTGATAGGAGCCGATCGCACGCCCGAAGGTGTGGCGCTCCTTGGCGTAGGCCACCGACATCTCGAGCGCCGTCTCCACGCTGCCCAGCGACTCGGCCGCGATTAGTGCTTGCGCCAGGTGCCAGGCGCCTTCGAGCGACTGGGCCGGGGCGTCCAGCACGGTCGCGGTCGCCTCCGTCAGGGTCACGTGCGCGAGCGAGCGCGTTGCGTCGTAGCGGCGCACCGATTCGATTTGCACGCCCTCGGCGTCCGCCATGATCGCCACTCCGGCCGGCTCACCGTCGATCAGCGCCACGCCGATCAACGCGTCCACGCCGGGAGCGTCGGGCACGAATCCGTAGCGGCCGCTCAGCTTCACCTCCGCGTCCGCGTTCGGTGCCGATCCCCTCGGCAGCGGTACGCGCTCCATCCCGCTTGTCGGGTCCGCGGTCCAGTGCGGATCGACGTCGGTGGGCGGCTGCGAGGGCAGATAGGCCGCTCGCCGCTCGCCGCTCGCCAGCGCCGGCAGGTACTCGGCCACCCGCGGCGCATCGGCGAGGATGGCGGTGGCCGGCAGGTGACCGAGCAGCGGCACGCCCGCCAGCACGCGGCCGCACTCGCTCATCACCAGCATCGCATCGAAGGCGTCGAGGCCCGCACCGCCGTGGGCTTCGTCGATCAACAGCCCCGGCCAACCCGCCTCACAGGCGGTCGGCCACAGGTCCGGAAGCTCGCCGTTGCCGTCGAGCGCCTCGCGGGCGGCCTCCAGCGTCTTGAAGCGCGACAGCGCGCCGCGCGCGGCCTCGCGCAAAAACACCTGCTCGTCTGAGAGTGCGAGATTCATGCCGCCGCTCCTTCCTTGGATCGCAGCTCCGAGAACGGGATTCCCTTGTCCAGGCGTGGCTCCGGCGGCAACCCGAGCACGCGCTCGCCGATCGTGTTGCGCAGGATCTCTTCGGTGCCGCCCGCCGACTTCAGACCGGGCAGGAAGGAGATCATGTAGGACCACTCGCTGCTTTCGTCGAGCGCGTCGGGGCCGACCACGTCGGCGATCAAGTCGCCCGCTTTGATCGCGCCGTTGACGATCGTCACCTTCGCGAGGCCTGCCTCCGGGCCTGGAATCTGGCCTTTCTGCAAAGCGGTCAGCGTGCGATAGCCGGTGAAGCGCACCGCCAGCAGTTCGCTCGCGATCTCGCCAAGCTGCCTGCGCACCTCCGGGTCGCGCCGGCCGTGCTCGTCGGTCGCGATGCCCTTGGCAAAGCGCACCGAGTTGTAGCCCAGCCCCTCGCCGCCAAGGCCGATCGTCACGCGCTCGAACATCAGCGTCGTTAGGGCAGTCCCCCAGCCGTTGCCAACGCCGCCCACAACCGCGTCCTCATCGAGCTTGACGTCGTCGAGGAACACCTCGTTGAACTCGGCCTCGCCGGAGATCTGACGCAAGCCTCTGACCGTCACGCCGGGCGCGTCCATCGGGATCACGAACATGGTGAGGCCCTTGTGCTTGTGCTGCTCGGGGTCGGTGCGCGCCAGCAACAGGCCATAGGAGGCAAACTGCGCGTTGGTGGTCCACACCTTCTGACCGCTCAAACGCCAGCTTCCGTCCTCGTCCTGGCGCGCGCGGGTCTGCACCGCCGCGAGGTCCGAGCCGGCAGCGGGCTCTGAGAACAGTTGACACCACACCTCGTCGCCGTGCAGCATCGGGCCGAGATAACGCCCCTTCTGCTCCTCCGAGCCATGCGCGATGATCGTCGGACCAAGCATGCCCACGCCGATCGCGTCGAGGATCCCGACCACACCGGCCTTCGCGATCTCCTGGTTGCACACGACCTGCTCGATCGGGCCGAGGCCCTGGCCGCCGTACTCCTTCGGCCACGTCACGCCCGCAAGTCCCGCCTCGGCGAGCTTACCCTGCCAGGCGCGTCTGGCAGAGATGATCTCCGTCTCGTCTGTCAGTGCCTCGGGGTGGGTGGGGTTCGGGTGGGTGGCGCTCGCTATAACGGGCGCCTCTCCCTTGTGCTGCTCGAGCCAAGCGCGCACCTTCGTGCGGTGTGCTGCCTGCTCGGGCGTATCGTCAAGATCCATTGCTCTCCCTTGGCTGACTGGCCAGTCAATATTTGGCCTCTAAGGCTACTCCCTGCTCAAAGACCGTGGGTCCGGCGGCGGCTCAGCACGGGTTTGCCGCCGATTCGGCCGATGCGTCACCTTGCGGCTAGCGGCCGGGCGGCACCTGCGGCGAGGCGATCAGCCGTTGGTGGTACACCTCGGCAAAGCCCGCGTTGAGCAGATACTCGGCCTGTTGTCCCATGTCGGGGGAGTGCAACAGCACCACGCCGAGACTCACACCGTCGCGCTCGGCGCTCGCCACCAGACAGTCGCCGGCCAGTTCGGTGTAGCCGGTCTTCATGCCCGTCGTACCCGGATAGCCGTACACGAGCAATGGATTGTTGTTAGAGAGATACAGCTTGCCGCCCTTGATGGGAAATGGCAGCGCCGCTTCGGCCGTTCTCACGACCCGCGCGATACGCGGCTGGTGCAGGTCTACGTAGGCCAGCTCGGCGAGATCCGCCGCGCAGGTGTAGTTGCGCGCGTCGTAGTAGCCCGAGGGGGAGCTGTAGTGCGTGCAGCCCAGCCCGAGCCGCGCCGCTTCGGAGTTCATGCCGTCAACGAACGCGCTCACGTTGCCAGCAGAGTGCTGGGCGAGTGCCACGGCGGCGTCGTTGCCAGAGGGCAGCAGCAGCCCATATAGCAGCGTATCCGCGGACACGTGCCTGCCGAGCGGCAGCAAACCCACTTTCGAGCCGGGCATGTCGATCGCCTCTCGGGTGATCAGCACCGGTGCATTTGTCGGTGTGCTACGCACCACCCGCAGCGCGGTCATCAGCTTCGTAAGGCTCGCCATGTGCAGGCGCTGCAGCGGGTTGAGCTGCCACAGCACGCGGCCGCTGTTGAGGTCGATCAGCAGCCCCGCGCGCGGCGGTTGCAGGAACGAGGCTCGCACCGGATCGTCGACTCCGCTCAGGTCGAGGCGCAACGGAGGAGTCCCGAGCGCCAGGCCGGCCGGTGAGCGAGCTATCGCCGTAGTGGTAGGACGGACATGCCGGTCGGCCCTACTGGACCTCGAGGCCGAGCTGTGCGTCGTGCCTGGGTGTACGAGCCCAAGTAGGACCGCGAGCGCCGCCGCCAGCACGAGCAGCGCGACACCTGCCATCGCCCGACGGCGTCTGCGACGGCGCCGGGCGAGCACGCGAGCGCGACGCGAGCTGGAGCCCTGGGCGAGGAATGGTGACCTGCTCATATCAACGGGGAGGATTGCGCAAAGCCCCGAAGATTCCAACCGCCATCAGCACCAGCACGAACACCGAGATCACGCCCTCGGCGCTGAGGCCATACTGCTCGATCCCGCCGATCGTCAAAAACGCGAAGCCGAGGATGAACGCCAGCGCGACGGCAAGCACTGCGACACGGGTCATCTGGGTGGGATCTCGCAGGCGAAGATCGAGCGAGACTATCCGCTCGTCGCCCCCGGCGATCCGGCATAACCTCCGACGCCGCTCCACGGGCTCGCGGGTCTGTGCTCGACGTTGCCCTCCGGCTCTCTCCGGGCGCGCGTCTCTTTAGGCGCCGGCTTTAGGCGCCGGCGGCTAGCGGCCCCACGCCGGGGCGCGGTTGAGGCACGTGCTGGTCGGCGTGATAGGAGGAGCGCACGAGCGGACCGGCGGCGACATGATCGAAGCCGAGCGCATACGCCGCCTGCTCCAGCGCGGTGAACTCGTCCGGGTGCCAGTAGCGCACGATCGGAAGATGACGCTCGGAGGGACGCAGGTACTGCCCAACGGTCAGCACCTGCACGTCGTGCTCGCGCAGCACCTCAAACGTGGCAACCATCTCTTCGTGGGTCTCGCCGAGCCCCACCATCAGGCCGGACTTGGTGACGATCTCACCTTCGCCCATTTCCGCGGCGCTGCGCAGCACGCGGCAGGAGCGCAGAAACTCAGAGCCGCGGCGTGCGATCGGGTACAGGCGCGGGACCACCTCGACGTTGTGGTTGAACACGTCCGGACGCTCGGCGATCACCTTCGCCAGCGGCATCTCCTGACCCTGGAAGTCGGGTGTGAGCACCTCGATCTGGCATTCTGGCGCCTGCTTTCGTACCTGGCGTATGACGCCCACGAAGGCGGAGGCGCCCTTGTCGGGCAGGTCGTCACGGTCGACCGAGGTGACCACCGCGTGGCGCAGGCCCATGCGCGCGATTGAGCGGGCGACGCGCGCAGGCTCCAGCGGATCGCTCCAGGTCGGCTTGCCGGTCTTCACGTTGCAAAAGCCGCAGCGGCGCGTGCACGTGTCGCCAAGGATCATGAACGTGGCGGTGCCGCGCTCCCAGCACTCGCCGACGTTCGGACACGCGGCCTCCTGGCAGACGGTGTGCAGGTTCTCCTCTTTGATCAGCGCCGACAGCTCGCGGTAGCGTTGCCCGCCCGCGGCCGGCACTTTGAACCACGGCGGCTTGCGCTCGCGCAGCGGGCGCACGTCTGTGCCAAGCACCTGCCGCACGTCCATGCCGCCGGGGTTGGCGCGGGAGCGGGTGGAGTGCTCGCGGTCTTGGGTGGCGCTGGGAGTGCTCATGTGCCTATCAGCGTATGGGTCTCTATCAGCGTATGAGTCACGGATATCGCGATGCCCATGTCCTCGGGCGCGACCGTGAGCGGCCGGCGACCGTGAGCCTCGCAAAAGCAGTGGACCATGCGCTCGGCGAACGCGTCGAAGCCACCTTCCGGCGCATGCCCCAGCTCGTGCTCGAGCGAGGTCATCCTCACGTCGGGGAGGCCGCACGGCACGATCCACGTGAACGGCTCCAAGTCGTTGATCACGTTCACGGCAAAACCATGCGTTGAGACTCCGCGCGAAACGTGCACGCCGATCGAGGCGATCTTGCGATCCGCGACCCACACGCCTGTGTAGTCGATGCCCTCCGTGCAACGCGACCGCGCCTTGATGCCGTACTCGCCAAGCGCCGCGACGATCGCCGCCTCCATCTTGCGCAGATGCTCGCCGATGTCGACCACGCGCACGATCGGATAGCCGACGAGTTGGCCGGGGCCGTGGTAGGTGACCTTGCCGCCGCGGTCGGTGGGCACGATCTCGATTTCGCGGGCGCGATAGAAGTCCTCGCCCAGCGACAGCTCGCCATCGCCCGCGCGGCGCCCACGCGTGTAGACGGGCGGATGCTCCAGTAGGAGCAGCGTGTCGGGCCGTTCGTCGGCTTGGCGTTGGGCTTGCAGTTCGCCCTGAACGGCTAGCGCGTCGCGGTAGGGGATCGTGCCCAGATTGGACACCAGCAAGTCATCCAAAGGAGATGCGCTGTGTGTCGGGCGTACGCCTGCCATGTGCTTCTTCAGCCTAGCTGCCTACAGCGTCAGCGCCGCCGGCTCTTCCAGCAGCTCGCGGATGCGAGCCAGGAACAGGGCGGCGTCGGCCCCGTAGAGGATGCGGTGATCGCAGGAGAGCGTGACGCTCATCGTCTGCCGTGGCGCGATCTTCTTCTTGCGAACGACCGGGCGTGACGCCAGTGTGCCGACCGCGAGGATCGCCGCCTGCGGCGGGTTGACGATCGCTGTGAACTGGCGAATGCCGTACATCCCGAGATTGGACACGGTGAAGGTGCCGCCGCTCAGCTCGGGTGGGGTGACCGATCCGTCGCGCACCCGCTCGGCCAGCGTACGCGTCTCCCGTGCGATCTCGCCGAGCGCCTTCGTGTCGGCGTCGAACACGGTCGGCACGACCAGCGCGCCGCCTGTCGGTTGATCGGCGCTGGCCGCGACCGCCACGCCGACGTTGACGCGTGCGTGTAGCTCGAAGCGCCCATCGCGATAGCTGCCGTTGGCACGCGGATGGTCGCGCAAAGCAAGGGCACAAGCCTTGACGATCATGTCGTTGTAGGTGGGCGCCGACGGCTTGTCCTGCCCGTCCCCGGAACGAGACAGTCGCTTCAGCTCGGCGCGCAAGTCGACGCAGCGCTCCATGTCGACGTCAGCGGTGAGCGTGAAGTCGGGGATCGTCGCCTTGGACTCGGCCATGCGCCGCGCGATCGTGCGCTGGGTGCGCGACAGCTCGACCTTGGTCGTCTCGCCCTTGGCGCCGGCAACGTCTTCGGTGGACGGACGCTCAGCACTCGGTGCAGTGGACAATGACGGCGCGGCAGAGGACGGTTCTGCAGAGGAGGACGGTTCTACCGCCTGTGTCGTAGCGGGGGCGGGTCGCGAACCCGCGACCTCCACATCTGCCTTGACGATGCGCCCACCCGGTCCGCTCCCCGTGAGGCCTCCGAGGTCAATCCCCGTCTCTCGCGCGATACGCCGGGCAAGTGGCGAGGCCTTGACGCGGCCCCCGTGCTGCTGCACCGGCCCGGGCGCCGGCTCTTGGGCGCGAACCGGTGGCTCGAGGGTAGTCGCCGGTGACTCGGCGGTCATGTCCGGCGTCGGCTGGACGCCGTTGTCGCTCGGCTCGCCAATCCGCGCAATCAGGTCCCCGACGGCCAAAGTGTCCCCCTCGCGCGCGACGGTCTGCAAAGTCCCCTCGCTGTCTGACTCATAGGTCATCGCGGCCTTGTCGGTCTCGATCTCGACCAGCTCCTCGCCGCGCGCGACATGCTCGCCGTCGTGCTTGAGCCAGCGCAGGATCGTGCCCTCCTCCATTGTGTCCGACAGGCGTGGCATCACGATCTCGCTCATCGCGACGCTTGCCTGATCTCATGCTCAAGGCCGGTCTCCTGCATCGCTTCCTGGACCGCGCCGGGTGCGTTTGTCTCTCCCTCTCGTTGCCCGTCGCCTGTCACGGGCCGGCTCGCGGGTGCTTGGCTGGGGTCGTGCCCGAGCACGGACAGCGCCGCGCGCACGATCTGGGGCTCGTGCGGGAACGCGCTCTGCTCCAGCGGCTTGGAGTAGGGCATTGGCACATCCGCGCCGCTAACGCGCATCACCGGCGCGTCGAGGTCGTCGAATGCCTGTTCTGAGATCAGCGCCGCGAGGTTCGCGCCGACGCCGCCGTGGGGCCAGCCCTCCTCGACGATCACGCAGCGGTTGGTCTTCGCGACCGACCCCAGGATCGTGTCGAGGTCGAGCGGGCGCAGCGTGCGCGGGTCGATCACTTCGGCCTTGATGCCGTGCTCGGCCGACAGCTGCTCGGCGGCGCGCTCGGCGGTGAGCGCCATCCGCGAGACGCCCACGATCGTGACGTCCCCGCCGCGACGCACAATGCGCGCGCGACCGAACGCAAGCGGTTGCTCGTCCTCTTCGTTTACCTCTCCGCGCACGCCGTACAGCGACTCGTGCTCGATAAAGATCACCGGGTTCTCGTCGCGGATCGCAGCCTTCAAGAGCCCGCGCGCGTCAGCGGCGGTCGAGGGCACCGCGACTAGCAGGCCTGGCACTTGCAGGAACATCGCCTCGAAGCTGTGCGAGTGGGTTGGGCCGAGCTGGTGCCCGGCTCCCTGGGGCATGCGCACCACCAGTGGCACACGTGCCTGCCCGCCGAACATGTAGTGGATGTGCGCGGCGTGGTTGACGATCTGGTCGAACGCGAGCAGCGCGAAGTTGACCGTCATCAGCTCCACGACGGGGCGCAAGCCGACCATTGCCGCTCCTACGCCCATCCCGACGATCGTGTTCTCGGAGATGGGAGTGTCGCGCACACGGCGCTCACCGAACTCCTCGAGCAGTCCGCTGGTCACCTTGAAGGCGCCGCCGAACACACCGATGTCCTCGCCGAGCAGGATCACATTCTCCTCGCGACGCATCTCCTCGCGCAGCGCCAGTTTGAGGGCGTCGCGATAGCGCATCTCGGTCATCGCACCACCTGCGGGGACCAGTGGTAGTGCCCGTGTGCCTTCTCGTCAAGCACATACACATCCTCGTAGAGCGTGTCGGGGTCTGGAAAGGGAGAGGACTCGGCGAACTCGACCGCGGCGTCCACTTGACGCACGGCATCACGGTCGATCTGCTCACGCTGCTCTTTCGTGAGCGCTCCTTCGCGTTCCAGTAGATCGCCGAACGCGGGTACCGGGTCGCGCTCGCGCCACTCCGCGACCTCCTCCTTGGAGCGATAGTCCTCGGGGTCTGCCATCGAGTGGCCGCGGAAGCGGTAGGTGACGGCCTCGATCAGCAGCGGGCGGCGCTCCTCGCGCACGCGCTCGAGCGCCTCAGAGACGACGCGGTGGGTGTCGAGGACGTCCATCCCGTCGCAGCGCACGCCCGGCACGCCAAGCGACTCGCCCTTGCGCTGCAGATCGGTGACCGCCGAGTGACGGCTGAGCGACGTGCCCATGCCGAACTGGTTGTTGACCACCATGAACACGACTGGCAGACGCCACAGCGCGGCGAGGTTGAGCGTCTCGCCAAAAGTGCCCTGGTTGGAGGCGCCGTCGCCGAACGTGCACAGGGTCACCTCATCGTGCGCAGCCCCACCGCTTCCGCCCGCGGCGCCGGGCTCGCCGGCGTCCTGAGAGCCGCGGCGCTGATCGCAGGCCAGCGCGATGCCCGCGGCGATCGGCAGGTTGCCGCCCACGATCCCATAGCCACCCATGAAGCGCCGCTGTGCGTCGAACATGTGCATCGAACCGCCGTGTCCTTTGCTGCAACCGTCGCGCTTGCCGAACAGCTCGGCCATCACGCGCTCGGGTGGCGTGCCACGTGCCAGGGCATCGCCGTGGGAGCGGTAGGTGGAGACGAGATAGTCGGTGTCGCGCAGCGCTCGCTCGCTGCCGACGATCGTGGCCTCCTCGCCGATCGACAGATGCAGGAAGCCGCCGATCTTGGCGCGTGCGTACATCTCGCCGGCGCGCTCCTCGAAACGGCGTATGAGCGTCATCGCGCCGAGCCACTCGCGTGCCACATCGGGTTCCGGCAGCAAAAGGGTCATCAGGCTTCCATCAAAGAGGTCATCAGGCTTGCACTCATCGGGCTTCCACGCTTGCACTCATCAGGCTTCCACGGTACTCCAGCGCGCGAGGAAGTCCTCGCGCTCCATCTGCGCCAGGTCGGTGCGCAGTTCGCGGGCGCGGCGTGAAGCGAGGTGGGGTGGGCAGTCCCAGAAGAACACCACCTCGCCTCCGCCGATCTCGACCACCTCGATGTGATCGACGCGGTCGGGGCTCGCCAGGAACGCGGGAGCCAGCCCGCCGCGACGCACGATCAGGCGGAAGCAGCGATTTGCCCTCATGGCATCGGAGCTCTCGCGTAGGCCGCTGCACGCTCAATGTTGCGCTCCCCTATGAACACGCGCTGCCCGACGCGCACCGCCGGCACGTCTTCGACGCCGAGCGCCGCGGCCGCGGATGTGGCGCTCGACAACTGCTCCTCCACCGAGCGCAGTGCGGCGCCCTTCAGCACGGCTGAGGGGTGCATCTCGCAGGCGGCCGCTGCGATAAGCACGTTGTCGGCGACGTCGAGTGGGCGTCCTCCCGCAAATGCCTGGCGGAACGCTGCTTGCGCAAAGGCGACGATTCGCCCGATCGACTTCGCGTAGGTGGCGGCGCGCATCGCGAACTCGCTGTCGAACGGGAACGGGTCGGGCCAGCGCAGCTCCTGCAGGCCCAGCTCGGCGGCGCGCCGGGACGTTTCCAGACGGAAGATCTCCTCGTCATTGCGGCAGCGAAACGCCTCGAAGGACTCGGCGGCTGGCAGCTCTCGCGCAAGCACCGGCTGCCACTCGGTGGCGATTGGCATCGTGTGCAGCACACGTTCGGAGGCCAGGTAGGCGAGCGGGCTGGCGAGATCGAAATAGAAGGCGGCGTCCGGTGTGGACATACCTTCGAGTTAACCGTGAATCAGCCAGCCGTCGGCTGCTCGTCCGGCCTCCATCACGGCCTCGGACAACGTGGGGTGGCCGTGGACGATGCGCGCGACCTCGCTGAATCCGCCCTCCAGGGCACGCACGTTCACGAGCTCCTGGATCAGCTCGGTCGCTCGCGAGCCGACGATATGCCCGCCCAGCAGCTCGCCGTACTTGGACTCGCCGACGAGCTTCACCAGGCCCGTGCGGTCGCCGTATACGGTGCCGCCGCCGACCGCTCCGTAGGGGACCTTGCCGACGACGACGTCATAGCCTTGCTCGCGGGCTTGCTCCTCGGTCAGCCCGAACGAACCGACGTTCGGCGTGCAGAACGTGGCGCGTGGGATGTCGACGTAGGAGAGCGGGTGCGTGGGTAGGCCGGCGGAGTCCTCGGCGGCGATGATGCCCTCGTCCGATGCCTTGTGGGCGAGTGCCGGCCCATGCACGAGGTCGCCGATCGCATAGATGCCGGCGGCCGTGGTTCGCTGCGCGCCATCGACGCGCACGAGGCCACGCTCGTCCAGTTCGACGCCCGCATCCTTCAGGCCAAGCGCGTCCACGTCGGGTCCGCGCCCGGCGCAGATCACTAGGTAGTCGACCTCGGCCGACTCCGAGCCATAGCTGAAGCGCACGCCGCTCTCACCGGCGCTGACGCCCTCGACGGGAGTGCCGGTGTGGACCTCGATGCCCTGGCGCTTGAGGCCGCGCTCGACCAGCCGCGAGATGTCGGCGTCCTCGGTCGGGAGCAGGCGATCCATGACCTCGAACAGCTTCACTTCGCTGCCCAGCCGTGCGAAGCCCGAGGCGATCTCCGCGCCCGAGGCGCCGGCTCCGACGACCGTCAGTCGTGCCGGCAGGTTGTTCAAGGCCCAGGCCTCCTCGGTGCCGATCACGCCGCCGCCGAACTCGACGCCGGGGATCGAGCGCTTGACCGAGCCGGTGGCGAGGATCACCGTCGTTGCGACCAGCTCTTGCTCGCCGACGCGTACGCGCACGCGCTCGCTCGCGTTGCCGTTGCCGGCGCCGCTCTGGCGGGCAAGCGACGCCTCGCCCTCGATCAGCTCGATCGAGTTCTTCTTGAACAGGCCACCGACCCCGCCGGTGAGTGTGTCCACCACCTTTTCGCGGCGTGCTTGCACGGCCGGGTAGTCGACCTCGACGCCGCTCACGCTCAGGCCGTAGTCGCCGGCCTCGCGAATCTCTGAGAGCAGATCGGCCGAGCGCAGCACCGCCTTGGCGGGAATGCAGGCGTAGTTGAGGCAGCGACCGCCAACCTTGTCCTTCTCGATCACCGCGGTCTTCTTGCCGAGCTGGGCTGCGCGAACCGCGGCAACATAGCCGCCGGGACCGGAGCCGATCACGATTACGTCGTATGAGCGCTCAGCCATTGCAGCGCGAGCCTATCGCACTGCTTCGTCTGTGCCGTCCATGGCGCTCTCGATCGAGCGCTCCCCTGCCTGTATGCGGCCCATCACGCGCACCAACTTCCAGAAAAGCCACCCGGCGAGCCCGATGCTGAGGGCGCACAGGCCGGCCGCGAGCCACGTCTCGGCGACGATCAGCGCGAGCGAGGTGACGATGATCTGAAAGGCGAGTAGCGCCTCGAAGCTGAGCACTGCCCAGTAGCGCCGGCGGTACATCCCCCATGCGAGTCCGAGCAACACGGCCGCGAGCAGGATTCCGCCCGGCAGCGAGCCGCCGTGCTTTGCGAGATCGTGGACGGTAGCCACGCTCGTCAGCGTCGCCAGCGCCACGACGACGGCGACGGCCACCGCGACGAGTAGCGGCGTAGGGCGCTCCTCGGGGCCTAGCGGTCGCAGAGCAAGGCGCGCCGAGTCATCGCGCCCGGGTCGCTCGTCCTCGCCAAGCGGGGCGTGTACGGGTTCGCTGTAGTTGATCGGCTGCTCGTGGACGCCTTGATCGGCGCTTGTGTCGATGCGGTTGGTGGACACCGATCTAGCATAACGGCGGTGCCGCGTCCTCAGGGGGAGCTCGCTTTTTACTGCTTCATGTCGAACGTCAGGGCTAGTGTGTGCGCGTCCATTGAGTGGAATTTGGCGTTGGAGGTGAGACGCTTGGCGACGATGTGCACGGTGTGGCCACCTGTCACGGACACTTGGATGCCCGCAACCGCAAGAGGATGGGTTCCCGGACGTTTCTTCTCTGTGAGAACGCCCGAGCCGCGGCACCGCTGTGACGTCGTTCCGAGGCACCGGATCGTGACAATTAGCCGCCCGTGTCGCCACGTTGCGCCCAGCAGGGCAACGCGCGGCGAATTTGACTGGGGTTCCGTATTCGTGGACCCCGGCGTTTTAGGGGTTTGCGCAGGTGGGGGTACAGACCCGGTTGCGGGTTCACCGGTGGCACCGCCAACCGGGGTGTATGTGGGTTCCGAGGCGAGTGTCGTGAATTGTCCATCGTTACCGTAATACGCGATGCCGTTCTGCGTTACGGCCAGGCGGAAGTAATAGGTGGTTTCGCGCGAGAGACCTCGGAATTGTCCGTATACGGTGAGAGGTCCATCGGTCGGAATCGTTACGTCTTCCGGTTCAGAGGTGAGACCGTATGCCGTTGAAAGCCCGTATTCGAAGTCAGCCGTCGCCTGGCCCGGACCACCTTCAACCGTACCCTTGACCGAGGCGAAAAACTCAGCGTTGAAGAATAGTTCATCTGACGTGACCGTTGGGGTTGTGCCCGTCGGTCCGCTCATGGATGTCGCTGATGTTTGTTGGCTGCTTGCGGCGCTGGCTGAATCGTTGCTCCGCAAGATCGCAAGCATTATCCCGAATATCGCTGTCAGCACTATCAGAGACATTGACAGCCGCACGCGAATCATCTCACCCACGCCTCTCCGTTTCATCGAACCGTGTTTCATGTGCAGCCCGAGGTTATCCTTCCAGTGCATGACTATCCTTCCAACACATACAGGTTGTGAATGCTCAAGATCGCAAAGATCTGCTGCTCGATGCTAAGCGTGTCTGCCCCTCCGCATTTCGGTTCCGACCCAACAGCGAGCATCGTACCGGTTATTGCGCCGGGATAAGTTGAGTCTGAGACGGTGCCGCCACTGTCTCCAGGGGCTCCATACATGCAGATCCGATCCGTGTTCTTTATCCAGTAGGAGTTGCCATTGGAATACGGTCCGATATGGCTTTCGACGTCAGCGACCTGGACAACTCCACACGCATATAGGCTCGTAATGCCTCGATGGCAGACTACCTCACCCTTGGCAGCATTTACCGCGCCCTGCTGTGGGATGTTAGTGCCGAACTCCCAATCATGAATGTATGGGGTCATCCCACCACAGGTGCCGGTGGAAGCCGGCTCGATCGCGATGTCATAACCGATCCAGGGAGCGTCCACGCTAACCGTTGAGTTGCCGACGTTACATTTAGATAGGCCAGGCCATGTCAGAGACGTAAAGGGTTGATCGGGGATACTGTCCCCGTCGATCGCGCAATGGCCCGCCACCGCCATATATGTATTCCCGTAGTAGTCTGACAGTATGGGGCCGGCGGTGCATTCATCGACATCTGTTACCCTGACTCCGCCCTCGACGGGACTACAGTACTCGTCGGCCGACGTGTCGCAACCAGCCGGGGTGGCCGTACCCGTAAACGGCGTCTGTTGAAACGGTCGCGATTCGAAGACGACGCGGTCTGCTACGGAAGCTGGCGCTGTAGCCGGAGATGGCTGGCCGTAGACATGGAGGGTTGCGTCCGCGTTGTCGTATTCGACGTCGTCCCCACTCTGCTGCAGTGCTTGCACGTAACCAAGCGCATCATGCTGCAGTGCGAGATCGGCGGACGCCTGCTGCGTCGAGACGCCCATGAGTTCAGCCGCATAGCCCGTCTCGATCACACCCGCTGGGCTCTCCAGTGCGCCACTTGACGCCGCATACGCTTCGCTCGTTACGCTAACCGCGATAGGTACCACCATGGTTAGAGACAAAAATAGCAGCCGCCTCACTCGATCCGCCCTTCTAGATAGTCGAAAGCTCCGAATGTCGGCGTGCACTTTAGTCTGGCCGACTGCCGACATAATACCATAATGTAGAACTTATAGAGTGTGCCGGGCGGTGTGTAGCGCTAAGCGGGAGCTCTGTTCTTTACCTATCGCCGTTCCACAAGGGCCGCAGCTCCAGCGCCGCGCGCAAGGTCAGTGCGGCGCGCTCAGGATCGGGGGTGTCGCAGATCGCGCGCAGCACGCACACTCGCGAGGCGCCCGCGTCGAGCACCGTGAGGATGTTCTCGCTGTCGATGCCGCCGATCGCAAAGAACGGTACGTGGGCGTGCGCCGAGGCGTAGTTGACCAGCTCGGGGCCAACCGGCGGGCGCCCGAGCTTGGTGGGGGTCGCGTGCACGGGGCCGACGCCGATGTAGTCCACGTATGGCGTGCCGTCGGGGGCGGTGGGAGGCGCGCCGTCGATCTCGCTCGGGGCGTGGGTGGAGAGGCCCACGAGCATGTCGGGACCGACGATCTCCCGTGCCTCATCGACCGGCATGTCGTCCTGCCCGAGGTGCACCCCGTCGGCGCGTACCGCCGCGGCGATGTCGGGACGGTCGTTGAGGATGAACAGCGCCCCGTGGGCATCGCACACGTCCGCCGCCACGCCTGCCGCTTCGGTCAGGAAGTCGTCGTCGAGTTTCTTCTCGCGCAGCTGCACGACGTCGACCCCGCCGGCGATCGCGGCGGGCAGGACCTCCTCCAGGCCGCGGTCGCCGGGCATGCAGTTGCACACCAGATACAGGCGCGCGGCGGCCAAGCGCGCACGGCGCTGCTCACCGGTGGGGTCGGGCACGGGCCGCAGGTGGGCCATCGCACGCAAGTCTGACAGCAGCGGGCGCGATCATCGGCGCATCTCCTCGCCGGGTCGCCGGGCAGAACGTGCGGGAGTCGCCGGCCGGGTGGCGTCTAGCATCAACGTCATGGGCGCAACCGACGTATCGAAAGTCGATCTGGCGGTCCTGGGCGGCGGGATCGTGGGCCTGTCGGTGGCATGGCGCGCGCGCGCGCAGGGCATGTCGGTCGTGGTGCTGGAGCGAGAACGGCTCGGCGGGGGCGCGACGCATGTGGCGGCCGGAATGCTCGCTCCCGTGGCCGAGGTGGAGTTTGGGCAGGCGGGACGAGCGGTGCTCGAGCTGGGCATGCGCTCGGCGCGGATGTGGCCCGATTTCGCGGTGGAGCTACAGCGGGACTCGGGCATTGATGTGGGCCTGCGTCGTACGGGCACGCTGGTGGTGGCGCGCGACGAGGACGAGGCGCGCGAGCTGGAGCGCCAGCTCGCTTTCCGTGAGTCGCTTGGCTTGCGCGCAATCCGTATGCGTGCAAGCCAAGCGCGTGAGTGTGAGCCGGCGCTGGCCGCCACCGTGCGCCTGGCGTTGCACGCGCCGGAGGATCACAGTGTGGATCCGCGCCGTGTCGTGGACGCGCTGCGCTGCGCGTGCGAGCTGGCCGGCGTGGATTTGCGCGAGCGCACCACGGCGCTTGCCGTGGAGCTCGACGCGAGCGGTGGGCGGGTCGTGGGGGTACGGGTCGCGCCCACCGCCAGCAGCGGGCGCTCGCCGGCGAACCTGGGTGGTAGCGGTGCCGTGAGCGGGGATTTTTTTGGGGATGGCTGGGCGTGCGATGTGGTGCACGCACGCGACGTGGTCGTGGCGATGGGCGCGTGGAGCGGGGGGTTGGCGGGGTTGCCTGACGGCGCGGGCGCGCCTGTGCGCCCGGTCAAGGGCCAGATCATGCGTTTGCACGACCCTGCCGGCCCTGGCCTGCTGGAGGGGGTGGTGCGCTTCGAGGGCGGCTATCTGGTGCCGCGTGGGGATGGGCGCTACGTGCTCGGGGCGACGATGGAGGAGCGCGGGTTCGAACCGGGTGCGACGGCCGGCGGGGTGTATGGGCTGCTGCGCGACGCCCACGAGCTGGTGCCGGGCGTGAGCGAGCTGCACATTGACGAGCTGGGCGTGGGCTATCGACCGGGCACGCCAGACAACGCACCGGTGATCGGGCGCGGCGTGCTCGACGGTTTGACGTGGGCGACCGGTCATCACCGCAACGGAATCCTGCTGGCGCCGTTGACGGCTGAGCTGGTGGTGGCGTCGTTGCGCGGTGAGACCGTCCAGCACGACCCCGTCCCCTCAAAATGATCTACCTCAATGGCAATTCGCACGACGATGGCGCCGTACGGACGGTGGCTGATGCGTTGCGGGCCCTGGAGCTCGCCCCCGACGCGCGCGGGGTCGCGGTCGCGGTCGATGGCGAGGTGGTGCCGCGGGCCGGCTGGATGACGTTTGAGATTCCCGACGGCGCGCATGTGGAGGTCCTGACCGCGATGCAGGGAGGATGATCTGAGCGTGAGCGATCTGAGGAGGACACGACCGGCCGCCGAGCCACAGCGCGAGGCCGTTGCCGTCGAGAACGGCCACCCCGCGGTCGTGGCGGAGGACCCGCTCACGATCGCCGGGCGCACGCTGCGCTCGAGGCTGCTGCTTGGCACTGGCGGATTTCCATCGCTGGCATTGCTTGCCGAGGCGATCCGCGCAAGCGGCTCGGAGCTCGTTACGGTCGCGTTGCGGAGAATCGAGGTGGGTGGCAATCAGGTCGGTGGGAATATCAATCACAGTGGATCGTTGATCGACGTGCTCGAGCGTGAGGGCGTCGAGCTGTTGCCCAACACCGCCGGTTGCTTCACCGCGCGCGACGCGGTGATGACCGCCAAGCTCGCGCGCGAGGCGTTTCAGACCGACTGGGTGAAGCTTGAGGTGATCGGTGACGAGGACACGCTCTTGCCTGACGCGCCTGAGCTGTTGAGGGCGGCGGAGCTGCTGGTGGACGACGGTTTCGTGGTGCTGCCCTACACGACTGACGACCCGGTGCTCGCGCGCCGTCTGGTCGACGTGGGCTGTGCGGCTGTGATGCCTCTGGGCGCTCCGATCGGCAGCGGCATGGGTATCCGCAACCCCTACAACATCTCGCTCATCCGCGAAGCGGTGCAGGTCCCTGTGGTGCTCGACGCGGGCGTGGGCACCGCCTCGGACGCAACGCTCGCGATGGAGCTCGGCTGCGACGCGGTGATGGTGGCAAGTGCCGTCTCGCGCGCGCAGGACCCGGTGGCGATGGCGCGTGCGATGCGGGCTGGCGTGGAGGCCGGAAGGTTGGCCCGCGGCGCCGGGCGCATCCCGCGGCGAGCCTATGCGCGGGCTTCTACTTCGAACGAGGGCTTGGCGGACTTCAGCTGACCGCTTCGATCGTGCCGTTCATCGTGGTCGGGTAGGCCGTGCACTCGTAGTGGATCACGCCCGGCTCCTCCAGTTTCAGTTCGAAGCTGGCTCCTTCGCCGAAGTCTTTGGAGGCGAACTTGTACGGTCCGCCCTCGCTCGTGACGTTGCACGTCTGGGGTCCTTCGTTGACCCACTTGATCGTGCTTCCCACCTTCGCCTTGACGGTGTCCGGTTCGATCGCGAATTCGTGGTAGAGGATCTTCACCAGTCCGCTTTGCACGGGAGCGTTGGCCGGCGGGCTCGCATAGTTGATCTTGCCGTTTGCGACGAGACCTTCCTTGACGGTTGCGGTCTTGCTCGTTTTCGCGGTGGTCGTCGTCGTCGATTTGCTCGACCCGCAGCCGGCCACGAGCAGCGCGGCGGCGCAGGCCAGCGCGACGGGCCACGTAGACTGGCGGACTGTGCCTCCCCATTTCCTCACTGGCGCCGAGCTTAGCGCGGCCGAGCTCGATGCGTTGCTTGATCGCGCGATCGAGCTGAAGGCTGCGCCGCTGTCCTCTCACGCGCTCGCCCGGCGTGGCGTGGCGCTGATCTTCGAGAAGCCCTCCACGCGCACGCGGGTGTCGTTTGAGATGGGAGTGCATGAGCTGGGCGGCCACGCCGTCGTGCTGCGCTCGGGTGAGATGCAGCTCTCGCGCGGCGAGTCCCCACGCGACACGGCGCTCGTGCTGTCGCGGCAGGTGGCGGCAATCGCGATCCGCACGGGACCCGACGCGCTGCTTGAGGAGCTGGCCGCCTACTCGTCGGTGCCGGTCATCAACATGCTCACCGCGCTGCACCACCCGTGCCAGGCGCTTGCCGACCTGATGACGATGCGCGAGAGCTTTGGCGGGCTCGCCGGCCTGCGCCTCGCCTATGTCGGCGACGGCACGAACGTGGCTCGCTCGCTCGCGATCCTCGGCACGCTGGCCGGCATGGACATCGCGATCGCCTCGCCGCCCGGCTATACGCTCGCGGAGGACCTGTCGCTGCCGCCCGGCGCCGCGGGCAAGCTGACGCGCTACCAGGACCCCCGTGAGGCCGCCAGTGGCGCGCACGCGCTCTACACCGACGTGTGGGTCAGCATGGGCGACGAGAACGGCACCGATCGGCAATCGATACCCCATTCGGGGCACGCAGCGGGATCGCCGATCGGCCGGCAGCGCCGCGCGGCGCTTGCGCCCTATCGGATCGACGATGCCCTGCTCGACGCGGCCGCGCCCAGGGCGATCGCTTTGCACTGCCTGCCAGCCCACCCGGGCGAGGAGATCACCGCCGAGGTGCTCTACGGCTCGCGCCAGCGCATCTGGGATCAGGCGGAGAACCGCCGCCACGCGCAGAAGGCGCTGCTGGAGCTCCTGGTCGAGCCGGCTCGCGCATGAGCGCGCCCACGGACACGGGCGCGAAGCTCGCCACCAACGGGCTCGACAGCGAACCCGTGGAGGTCGCCGAGCAGAGCGCGCTACCGAAGCGTCCCGAGCGCGGCCAGCAGATCGAGCTTCAGATCGACTCGCTCGCCCACGGTGGCGAGGGCGTCGGGCGCCTCGGTGACGGCGGCTATGTCGTGTTCGTCTCAGGCGCCCTCCCCGGAGATCGCGTGCGTGCGGAGGTGGTCAAGCGCAAGCGCAGCTACGCGCACGCTCGCGTGGTGGAGATCTTGCGGCCGAGCCCCGAGCGAATAGCGCCTGTGGCGAAACATCCGGGGGTGCCGTGGCAGGTGTTGCCCTACGAGCGCCAGCTGCAGATCAAGCACGAGCAGGTCGAGGATGCGCTGCGGCGGATCGGCAAGCTCGATGGCTTCGAGCTGGAAGAGATCGTGCCGGCGCTACAGCAGTGGCGTTACCGCAACAAGCTGGAGTACTCGTTCGGCAAGGGCGCCGACGGCGGGCTGGTGTGTGGGTTTCACGCGCCGTCGGGGTGGAACATGGTCGAGCCGATGGACGACTGTTTGCTCGCCTCCGAGCCTGGCAATCGCGCGCGCGAGGCCGCGCTCAGCTGGTGTCGCGAGCAGGGTTTGCTCGCATGGAGCCGCGGGGGCCGTCCGGGCGGCGGGCGGGCCCCGAGGGAGGAGCGCGAGCAGCGGAGCGACGCGCCTGCTCGCGAGGATGCGCGCCGTGCACGCGAGCAGCGCACCGCTGCGGCCCCCGACGGGCGCCCGTTCTTGCGCAACCTCGTGGTGCGCGAAGGACGCCACAGCGGCAAGCTTCAGGTCCGCCTTGTCAGCACCGACGGCGAGCTGGAGGCCGGCGCGCTTGCCGCGGCGCTCGTTGCCGAGCTTGGCGAGCAGACGCTCAGCGGCGTGCTTTGGACGCGCTCGTCCGCGCTCGCGGAGACCACCGCCGGCGGTGAGACCGAGCTCGTGTGGGGTGAGGCCGAGCTGCCCGAGCGTCTCGGCGAGCTCGACCTGCGCATCTCCTCGGAGGCGTTCTTTCAGACCAACACCGAGATGGCGGAGCTCCTGTATGGGATCGTCTCCGAGTATGCCGCCCTGGAGGGTTGGGAGCGCGTGTATGACCTGTATTGCGGCATCGGCACGATCGCGCTCACGCTCGCTTCCCGCGCGGGCGAGCTGTGGGGGATCGAGATCGTCGAGCAGGCGGTTGCCGACGCGATTGCCGCCGCCAAGCGCAACGAGGTCACCAATGCGCACTTCTTCGCCGGCGATGCCCGGCTCGCGCTGCCGGAGCTGATCGAGCGCGCCGGTAAGCCGGATGTGGTGGTTGTCGATCCGCCGCGCGCCGGCCTCTCGCAAAAGGTGGTGCGCCGCATCATCGACGCCTCGCCCAAGCGCATCGTGTACGTGTCGTGCAATCCCACGACGCTCGCGCCCAACGCGGCTCAGCTGGTCGAGGCGGGCTGGAGGCTTGTGAAGGTGCGTCCCGTGGACATGTTCCCGCAGACGCCGCACGTCGAGTGCGTGGCGCTGTTGGAGCGTACGTAGGGGTTGGGAGAGGGGTGAGGTCGGGTCTGGCCTGTTTGAGTTGCGATCCTCGCGCGGTAGGGTTCCCGCACATGCATACCGATCTCGGGTTGCGCCCCGCGACTGAGCAGGACGTTCAAGGCCTGAAGACGGTGCTCGCGGAGGCTTTCTTCGACGATCCGGTCTTCGGCTGGCTGATGCCCGAGGACGGCAGGCGCCGAGCGCGCTTGCATCGCTACTTTGGGGTCGATCTGCGCCATTACGTGTTGCCGCACGGGCGTGTGTGGACGACGAGCGATCTCACCGGCGCCGCGCTGACTCTGCCGCCGGGCGCGTGGCGTGTGCCACCGCATACCACGCTGTTGCAGGGCAGCGCTTTTGGCATCCATCTGTCCAGGGCGGCGAGGATCGGCTTCGCGATGGAGTGGCGCCACGCGCATGAGCTTCGCGAGGCCCACTACTACGTTCGGGACATCGGGGTGCACCCGGACATGCAGGGCAACGGTCTCGGTAGTGCGCTGATGGCCCCGACGCTCGAGCGCTGCGACCGGGAGGGCTTGCCCGCCTACATCGAGGCCTCCAGCGAGCGCAGCGCGGCGTTGTATGAGCGCCTCGGCTTCGAGCACGTCAAAGAGCTGCGCGTCGGTGGCAGCCCGCCGCTGTGGCTCATGATTCGTCCTGCGCACGCGGCGCGGTAGGGTTCCCGCCACCGTGCTTGCAGCGACGATCCGCGATGGGGAGGTCTTGATCGAGGAGCATCCCGCCCCCGTGCCTGGGGACGGTGAGGTGCTTGTGCGCGTGCGCGCGGCCGGTCTCAACGGGGCCGACATGATGCAGCGACGCGGGCTATATCCGGCGCCGCCCGGCTCGCCGCAGGACATTCCTGGAATGGAGTTTGCGGGCGACGTGCAGGCGCTTGGGCGGAGTGCCGAGCGCTTCGCACTCGGTGATCGCGTAATGGCGATCGTCGGTGGTGGTGCGCAGGCCGAACTGGTTGTCGTGCACGAGCGCCAGTTGATGCCGGTTCCCGCAGTGCTCGACTGGCCCGAGGCAGGTGGGCTGCCGGAGGTGTTCACCACCGCTCACGACGCGGTCTTCACGCAAGGAGAGCTACGAAGCGGCGAGCGCCTGCTCGTGCACGGCGGGGCGGGGGGAGTCGGCACCGCCGCGATTCAACTCGCGAAAGCGGCCGGCGCGCGCGTGACCGCGACGGTGCGCCGCGAGCAGTCGCGCGCGGAGGTCGCGGCGCTTGGCGCGGAGGTCATTGCGCCCGAGGGATTTGCGGAGCACGGGCCGTTCGATGTGATCCTCGAGCTGGTGGGGGCCCCGAACCTGGCCGACGACCTGAATGCGCTCGGCGTCGGCGGGCGCATTTGCGTGATCGGCGTCTCGGCGGGCGTCAAGGCCGAGCTGAACCTGCTCGCGCTGATGGGCAAGCGTGCCCGCATCCACGGCTCGACGCTGCGAGCACGTCCGCTGGAGGAGAAGGCGCTCGCTGCGCGCCTGCTGGAACGCGAGGTGCTGCCGTTGTTCGAGACGGGCCAGCTGAAGGTCCCAGTCGCGAAGACGTTCCCGCTCAGTGAGGCAGCCGCCGCATACGATCGCTTCGCGGCCGGCGGCAAGCTCGGCAAGATCGTGCTTGAAATGGATTGAACCCGCACATGTGCGGGTTCACCGAGCGGTGCATGCACCGCTCGGCCGGCAGGCGCATGCGCCTGCCGGTACAACACGACGATCAGTAGGGAGGTTGGGCGGCGTACCAGTCGCCGAGCGTCCGAAACGCTGTCCAGAAGGCGCGCTTTGAGTCCTGCTCGTCGAGCGACTCGTCGATGTCTGGCACGTACAGCGCGTCGACGGTTGGGGTGAGCTGCTGGATCTCTCCGAGCTTCGGCTCGAGCTTGCGAGCGAGTGGGATCTCCAGGTCGTTGAGCGTCGTCAGAGCGCTCGCGCCCATCACGACCACGATCCTTGGCTGCACGATCGCGATCTCGTGTGCCACGCGGGCGACGCACTCCGGATCGGCCATTGAGGGGTCGCCGAGCGGGCACTTCACGCACAGCGTGCCGTACACGGTCAGCGGATCGATCGACAGGCGCTTGAAGGACTTCATCAGCGCACCGCCGGAGCGCCCGTAGAAGGCGACGCCCTCCTCGATCTCCGAGGGCAACGGTGCGTGCTTGAGCAGCATGATGTCCGCCTGTGGGTGGCCGGAGCCGAGTACCGGCATCAGTTGGCCGCGCGGGCAGTGCGGGCAGCTCTGCAGATCGCGCGTGAGCGCGTTGAGCTCCCTGATCGCCCGCTCGAGGTACTTCTCGCGGATCTCGTCATCTGTGGCGGGCATCGACGCGGAAGGATTTGACGGCAGCCGCGGTTGTCCTTGCTCCTGCATCGCTACTTGCGCCGCCACCGATGACTCATGTCCTGCCTCAACCACCCCACATGATCGCTTGCGTGCCGCTCCGGATCCTCATGCTCCGCCTCCACTTCCCCGGGTCGCGCGCCGCACGCGTCGCTCGCGGCTGGCTCGGCGTGCGGCCGCCGGGGTCGCCTTGGTTTGCAGGAACTTGAGCGCCTGCACGTATATGAGGCTCGACGGCTTGGTCATGATTTCCGCGTCGCGCAACGACTGCATGAACTCATCCGGACCGTCAAAGTCGCGCATGCGGATGCGCACCGACCCGAGGCCCTGCGCGACGTGCGAGTCCGAGCCTGCGCCCGCCACGATCCGGTACTTGGCGGCGAAGCGCACGGCCTCCTCGTTGAACGCGCCGATCGCCACGCGCGGGTTGAACACCTCGATCGCGTCGACATCGTCGAGGATCGGGAGCAGGTGCTCGTAGTCGGGTACCGCGTGCATGCGGTCGAACGGATGTGGCACGTACACCAGCCCGCCCTGGCGCTTGATCTCGGCAACGGTTTCGGCCATGCTCAGGCCGCGTGGGATCTTCTGCTCGATGAACAGTCCGATCACCTCGCCCTGCTCGGCCGTCTTGACCTCCTCGCCCACGATCACCTTGATCCGACCCCACCCGCCTCCCTCCCGCCCGCCCCGGGCATCGGATTCGGAGGCCTTCTCGCGCGCCTCGAGCGCTCCGGAGATCTCGTTGTGGTCGGTCACCGCGATCGCTCCGAGCCCCGCTTCTTTGGCCGCCGCCAGCAGCACCTCCACCGGCGTTTCGCAGTCGTGGGAGTGGTCGGTGTGCATGTGCAGATCGACGTCGATCAGGGGGCGGCGCTGCAGGCGCCGGCGCAGCGTGTCGTCTCCGCGCGTGTCGTGTCGCCGCGCGACGAGCTCCCGGTAGACACGTTCGATCTCCGTGGCGTCGGCTCCGCTTGGGATCCGTGCGTCCAGACGCACAAGGAAGCTCTCGGTGAAGCGGCGTGTCAATGTTGTCGCGGGCAGGTGCTCCTCGGGCATGTGGAACGAGCCCACGTTCAGCGCGCGCGAGTGGCGCAGCGCCGCGCTCGAGGTCCCGAGTCCAGCCCAACCCGCGAATGGCTCGTGCACGTGCACGATGTCAAGCGGCGTCTGGCTCAACAGCTCCTCGAGCATGCGCGCGCCCGCGACGGGCAGCGCGCGCGGGCGACGCGCGGTTGAGCTCGGAACGTCGAGCACCTCGCAGATCGCGAGAACGCGCGGCTCACCGCCGTCGGTGTGCTCCAGTAGCGATTCGGACCCGGAGGGGTCACTGTTTCTGGTTGCGCGCAGCTCCCGTCGCGACTCGCGCACGCGCTCGGGCGAGCGTGACGGGGCGAGGATCAAAACGCGATGACCCTGGCGCGACTGCTCGCCGGCGAGTCGCGCAATGTGCGCGATGAGCTCGTTCTCCTGTGCCTCCCACGGATAGGGGGAGACATGCGCTATCGAGAACCGAGGTGCGCTGCTCACCCTGTCATTATCGCGCGCCCCGGCCGCCGCTCGTCTCGCCTATTTCGCGACCCGCGCTCGGGCGGATGTCGGCGCGGCCTTTGCCGGGGTGGCCTTTGCCGGGGCGACGGTCTTGCGTGGAGCGGTGCGTCCCTTTGGCCGCTCCCCGCTACCACGCGTGTGCTTGGCGATGAACTTCTCGGTCTCCTCGCGCGCGAGGTTGTCCGGACGCTGGTTGTGGGGCGACTTCATCAAATAGGAGGAGGGCCCGTCGAGCTGGCCGCCGATCCCGTTGTTGAGCGCCAGCTTGCAGCAGCGCACCGCGTCGATCACGATGCCGGCCGAGTTGGGGGAATCCCATACCTCGAGCTTCATCTCGACGTTCAGGGGCACGTCGCCGAAGGCCTGGCCCTCGACGCGGATGTGTGCCCACTTGCGGTCGGTCAGCCATGGCACGTAGTCCGACGGGCCGATGTAGACGTCCTCGGCGGGCAGCTGCTCGTCCATGATCGAGGTGACCGCGTTGGTCTTTGAGATCTTCTTGGACTCCAGCCGCTCGCGCTCGAGCATGTTGTAGAAGTCCATGTTGCCGCCCACGTTCAGCTGTGAGGTGCGCAGCATCTTCACGCCGCGGTCGGCGAACAGGCGTGCGAGCGTGCGGTGCACGATTGTGGCGCCCACCTGCGACTTGATGTCGTCGCCCACGATCGGCAGTTTGGCCTTCTTGAAGCGCTTGTCCCAGTAGTCCTCGCGCGCGATGAACACGGGGATGCAGTTGACGAAACCGCAGCCGGCCTCGAGGATCTGCTCGACATACCACTTGGTCGCGTCCTCGCTGCCGACTGGCAGGTATGAGACGACCACGTCGGTGTGGGTGTCTTTGAGGATGCTCACGATGTCGGCGGTCTCACCCGGCGCCTTTTTGATCTTCTGCTTGAGGTACTTGCCGAGGCCGTCGTGGGTCATGCCGCGGTACACGGGCACGCCCAGCTTCTTGGGAACCGCACGCGCTCCCGTGGCGAACTTCATCGTGTTGTTCTGCCCGGCCCAGATCGCCTGGCCGAGGTCCTTGCCGACCTTGGTGGCGTCGATGTCGAACGCGGCCGTGAACTCGATATCGCTGATGTGGTAGCCGCCAAGGTCGACGTGCATCAGGCCCGGCACGAGCTCGTTGGGGTTGGCGTCGCGGTAGTAGTGCACTCCCTGCACGAACGCCGAGGCACAGTTGCCCACGCCGATGATCGCCACGCGAACCTTGTCTTGCTGATAGCGCGCCTTGCCGTTGGAGGAGGCTGCGACGCCGTTGCTCTGTTGAATGCTCATCTGGTGCGGTTTCCTTTGTGGAGGTCGGGGGAGACTACCCCGCCACTGCGGTTAGGTGACAGACAGCGCGCGCTTCACGTGCCAGATGCGCTGCGCAACCGTCACCACGCTCAGCGCGGCCAGCACGTATACCGCGGGCGCCAGCAGGCTGAAGTGCCCGAGCGAGGCGCCCTTGGCGAAGATCAGGCCGATCGAGAGGATCACCACGCGCACCGGCCGGGTGGCGATCCCGACCTTGCACTCGACGCCAAGCGCCTCCGCGCGGGCGCGGGTGTAGGACACCATCAGCGAGGCAAGCACCGCTACCACGACGGCCGCGGCGGCTCCCGAGCGTCCTTCGCGAGCGAAGTCGGCGGCGACCGCGGTCAGCACGATCCCCTCCTCGATGCGGTCGAGCGTCGAGTCCAGGAAGGCCCCGAACGGAGTGCCCTTGCCCGACATGCGCGAGTAGCGCCCGTCGAGCGTGTCCATCACCGAGCCGACCACGAACGCGATCCCTCCGAGGAAGTACAGGCGTTCCCATACCAGCACGGCCGCGACCAGGTTCAGCGCGAGTCCTGTCAGCGAGATCGTGTTTGGGGTCAGCCGCGACTCGATCAGCCGGTTGCGCACGATCTCGCGGCGCTCCGCGCCGGTGAGCGGAACTCGCCCGCCTGCCCTCGTAAGGGGGTTGCGCCGTGCGCTTCCCGAGGCGTTGCGCGCACGACGCCCCGCGCCTTTGCGGGCCCGTGTGGTGGGCTGTCTGTGCGATGGAGGGGAGGGGGGCATCGAGAGTGCGATCGGCGTCCGGGATCGGGAACGCCAGGACCAGAGCCTACCCGGCTCCGGCGGGTGTGGGGCCGAAGCGCCAAGCGGTCGGGCGCATCCGCGCCAACCGTTGTGCGCCAAGCGCCGACACGCCAGCCGTCAATGCGCCGAGCACGGCGTCGATGATGAAGTGGTTGGCGGTCGCGATGATCACGAACGCGATCAGCAGCGGATACAGCCGCCACAGCACGCTCGCGAGTCGGGTGCGCGACAGCGAGGCCAGCGGCCAGCCGATCATCACCGCGAAGGCGACGTGCATCGAGGGCACGGCGGCGTAGGGGTTGAACAGCGCGTTCATCGAAGCGCTCGCGTGCGAGACGTGCACGCCGGTGAAGTCCGACACCGAGTCGATGAAGCCCCACTCCGGCAGAAAGCGCGGCGGCGCAGTCGGGAACACCGCGTATCCGACGAGCGCGATCAGCATGGCGATCGCGAACATGTTGCGCACGAAGTAGAACGAGCGGTTGTGGCGCAGGTACAGGTAGATCAGCGCCGTGAGCGTGATCGAGGTCTGCGCGTTGACGTACAGCCAGCTGGAGAAGTCCATCAGCAAGTGGCTGCTCGACGCCCACGCTTGGATGCTCGGCTCGACGAACACGTGCAGCGAGCGCTCGATCTGGATCAGGTCGGCGGCATGCGCGAATGCGGCCCGGCCGTCTCCACCGACGAGGCCGCGCACGAGGCTGTAGGCGCCGTAGGCGAGGCCGACCAGCGCGATCTGGCGCAGCACGTCGGGCCATCCGTGCGGCAGAGCGCGCGCCTGCAGGATGCGGAGCCGAGCGAGCATCGAGAAATCCTAGCCGATGGGTGGGCGCGGGCTCCGGAGTGCGGGTGTGGGTTCGCGCGGAGGTCCTGAGACCTTTATGAACATGGGATTGACAAACTGCCAGGGGTCATGTATGTTGGGTGGCGTTCCATGTACCCAACCCGGGTCGTGGGGCGTACATAAGGTCGGGTTTTGGGTTGGCCCCTGTTGGTCGACTGAAAACGTAAGCAGGGCCCTTGGGAGAGGGACCGGGTCGTTACTGAGAGGGAGTTGTATTCAGCGTGGTTTCTTTGGGGAATAACGTGTTTGAGAGTCCGTGTGCTCACGGTGTTGGCGTAATAGGACGCGTCAGCGTCGCTGACGCGTCTCTCTCTCTCTCTCTCTCTCTCTGGGATCGCGGGCGTCTAGGCGCTAGCTCCCTTCGCCGCGGCGATAGCCCGCGGCCCGCTGGGTGTAAGGCCCGGCTTGATTTCTCGCGCGCTGTAGACGCGTCTCAAGTTTCTTGTTCTTTTGCCGCCGCGGTCACGGTGCCCGCGGCGGTTTTTGCTTGCCCCCCGTATGGGGGGTGCTACCCGGGCTCCTCGGGTGGTCGTCTTATGGATTTCTCGAGGAGGGGATTGGTGTGATGGGCACTCACAGGCTCAGGTTGACAATCGTGGCTTCGCTCTGCGGGCTGGTCTGCGCACTCGCCACGGGTGCCGTAGCCGATGAGGCCGGTGCGACCCAGTTCGGTAGTAATGGTGAAGGTGCCGGCCAGTTGGATAACGCCCAGGGTCTGGGGCTTGACCATGAAACGGGCGACGTATATGTGGGCGAGTTCTATAACCAACGGGTCTCGAAGTTCGACGGGTCTGGGAGCTTTTTGTTTGCGTGGGGTTGGGGTGTGGACGCCACGAGTTCGGCACATGAACTGCAGATCTGCACAGAGACGACCGAATGCATGAAAAGCGGCGGAGGTTCGGGTGCGGGCGATTTTGCCGACGGTTGTGGTGCTCAAGCTGTGGCCGTCGATAACGATCCGTTGAGTAGCTCATACAAAGACGTGTACGTCACCGACTTCTGTAACTATCGCGTGCAGAAGTTCGATTCTTCCGGGAAATTCTTGCTGTCGTTCGGCGGGCATGTCAACCAAACGACGGGTGGGAACGTGTGCGTGGCCGGGGAAGTGTGCACGCAAGGTACCGTGGGCACGGCCACCGGCGAATTCGAATGGGCTTATCCACACAGCGCGATCGCCGTCGGTCCTGACGGAACGGTCTACGTGGGCGACAGGGCCCGTGTGCAGGTGTTCGAACCGACGGGCGCCTGGAAGGAAAGCATCTCGCTGAGCGGCCTGTCGCCCGCAGGGAGGGTCACGGCGCTGGCGGTCGACTCGACCGGTGACACCTTCGTGGCGGATGAAGGAGTGTCCGGTGTACGTGAGTTTGAACCGGGCGGGACCGAAAAGCCGGTGCAGTTCGATGCAGGCAGCACGGCCGTCGAAGCGATCACGTTGGACGAAGCTGGGGATCTATTCGTTGCTGACTCGACCGGCGGCTTTCATATCGCGGAGTACGGTCCGTCGGCCAACGAGCTCGCGAGCTTTGGCTCGAAAGGGGTGGCCGGCACTCAAGGCATCGTGTTCTCAGACACGCTAGATGAGTTGTACGTTTCCCAAGACTACGATGTGACGACGTTTACCCCGCCCGCCCCCGGTCCGCTGGTAGAGCCGGGCAGCGAAAGCGCAACGCCGGAACTGCGGGGCGCCGCGACTCTGCGTGCCACGGTCAATCCGGAGGGCGGCGACACACACGCTCATTTTGAATACGTGAACGATGCACGCTACCAGGAAAGCGGCTTTACAGGAGCCATTAGCACCGCACCGGTCTCGCTAGGTTCGAGCTTTGACGAACAGCCTATCGAAGCCAAACTGCCCTCAGGGACCCTGGTTCCGGGCGTGAGCTACCACTGGCGTGTCGTCGCGGACGATACCGAAGGCCATGTCAGCGAAAGTACGCAAGGCAGTTTCCAGGAGATCCCGCCGGCGTTGATCGAAGGTCCGTGGGCGATCAACGCCGCCGCGACGAGTGTGACGCTCACCGCACGGGTCGACCCGTTGGGCGCGAGTACGACATACCGTCTTGAATACGGTACGGGAGCGTCTTATGGGCACGTCATCTCGAGCGGGAGCGTGGGCGAAGGCATGGAATACGTGCCGATCGCAAGCCGTCATCTGCAGGAACTCGAACCAGGCACGACCTATCACTATCGGGTTGTGACCACCAGCGAAGTGGGTACTGTCGAAGGCGAAGATCACACGTTTACGACGCAGCCCGCGGGCGGGAACGAGTTGACGCTTCCTGACGGGCGGGCGTGGGAATTGGTGTCTCCAGCGAACAAAAACGGTGCGTTGATCGAACCGCCGGAAGGGTCCGGCGGCGAGATGCAGGCGGCCGGCGACGGGAGCGGCATAACGTATATCTCAAAGGGCCCCAGTCTGGGGGAAAATCCGGCGGGCAAGTCCATTATCTCCCAAGCTCTTTCGATTCGTGGCGATGCCGGCTGGAAGACACAAGATCTCAGTGTTCCTCTGTTGCTTCCAGAAGGTGAAAATACCGCCAGTCACCAGCTATATTTTGAATCTGGCGACGAATATATGCTGTTTTCCACCAGTCTATCGTCGGCTATTATGGAACCGGGTACACTAGGTGTACCGCCGTTGTCACCTGAAGCGACGGAACGCACGACATATCTGCGCGACAACGAAAGTGGAGGCTTCCTGCCGCTCGTGACACGTTCAAACGTGCAGCCGGGCACCAAGTTCGGCGGGAGAAGTGGCAAGGACTCAATCCTATTCATGGCCGCGACTCCCGACCTGAGTCACGTCGTATTGCAGTCGCCCGCCGCCCTGACACAGGATGCGATCAACGGTGAAGAAATATACGTAGAAGGAGGTCAACTTAACACTGAGGCGAACTTGTACGAGTGGAGCGGCGGACGCTTGCAGCTTGTGAACATTCTGCCGAACGGTGAACCCGTGATTTATGACAAAGGTATAGGTGTGACACTGGCTGGGTATAAGGGATCCGGCGCCGTTGCACATGCAATATCGTCTGACGGTCGCTATATCGCGTGGGAACTTGGTAGCGAATTGTATGTGCGCGACATGGTCGGGGAAAAAACGTTCCGGGTCGGTGGGCCGTCTGCACAGCTACAGACGATGAGCGGCGACGGAGCTGAGGTCTTCTATATCGAAGGGGGCGATCTGTACGCGTTCGACACCAGGACGGCCACACCAACCGATATCACGGCCAATCTCGGTGTCGGGGAAGGCAACGCTGGTGTGAGAAATGCGGTGTTGGGCGCGAGCGAAGACGGGTCGTATGTCTATTTTGTCGCGACCGGTGTTTTGGCTAAAGGTGCCGTGAGTGGCGAAGACAACTTGTATGCATCGCATTACGGCGACGGCGGTTGGACGACGATCTTTGTCGGGACGCTTTCGGCTGAAGATGAAAAAAGCTGGTATTCACACCAAGCGGGGGAGAGCGCACTGATGTTGCCGTGGGTGAGTTCGCGCGTGTCTCCGGATGGGCGTTATCTCGCGTTCATGTCGAGCCGGTCGTTGACGGGGTATGACAATATCGACGCGCTCAGTGGTCAGCCCGACGAGGAGGTGTACCTGTACGACGCCGTGGCCGGTCGCCTGGTGTGCGCCTCCTGTAATCCGACGGGCGCACGACCGGTTGGGACGCTCGACACGCCAGGAGGGTCGGGGTCTATATTTTTTGGGGCTCTGATGGTCGATCGTCCTGGCTCGTGGACGTCCGCGCACGCAGGAATCGATCATTGGCTTGCCGGGAGCGTGCCGGGTTGGGACGAACTGGGAAACAACATCACCGCGTATCAGCCGCGCTACCTGTCCGATAGCGGACGGCTGTTTTTCGACAGTCCCGATGCGCTCGTTCCGCAGGACACCAATGGGCTCGAGGACGTGTACGAGTACGAGCCGGCCGGCATGGGGAGCTGCACAACCGCAAGCGCCACCTTCGGCGTACACTCGCAGGGCTGTGTGAGCCTGCTCTCCTCAGGCACCTCGAGCGCGGAATCGGTGTTTTATGATGCGAGTGAAAATGGCGATGACGCGTTCTTTGTCACGGTCAGCAAACTCGTGCCCGAAGATTACGACACGGGCAATGACGTGTATGATGCACACGTCTGCTCGATGAGTGTGCCGTGCCGCACGTCTCCCGTCTCGCCACCGCCGTGCACGTCGGGGGACTCTTGCAAGGCTGCGCCATCGCCGCAGCCTGAGATCTTCGGTCCGGCGCCAAGCGCGACGTTTAGCGGTGTAGGCAACGTCGCATCCTCGCATGAGCCAGTTATCAAGCCGAAGTCTTTGACCCAGGCTCAGAGACTGGCGCAAGCGCTGCGGACATGTCGCAAGAAGAGGAGCAAGGGGAAGAGGGTCATGTGTGAACGTGAGGCACACAGACGCTTGAAGGTAAAGCAGGCGCGCAGCGTCAAGACTACGGGAAGGGGCAACCGATGACGATTGCGAGCGTTCTGAAGAGAATTGGCCTTGCTCTGCTTGGAGCGACCATGCTGGCATGTCTGGCGGGCACTGGCGTGGCCGGGGCGGCGATGCCATGGTGGCATGTGAACACGATCTCCGCGCCTGCGCAGGTGACAGGAGGCGAAGGCAGGATTGTGGTGGAAGCCAGCAATCTGGGTGACGCGTATGTAAACGGGTTGGTCGATCCGGTGATGGTCGTGGATACGCTGCCTGCCGGAGTGACACCGACACAGGTTTACGGTGAAGGAGGCGGAGGAGAAATCGGACAGCATGACGCTAGCGGATTCATGCACTGTGCCTTCGCTGGACAGATCGTGACGTGCACTTATGAAGGGCCGTTGCTCTCATACGAACGTTTGATGATCGCGGTCACGGTGAAAGTTGCGCCAGGGGCGGGCCATGGTGATAACGAAGTGACGGTGTCGGGTGGCGGCGCAACGTCGACCGTATCGCGGCGCGCGCTCTCCCTGAGCGATTCGGTCCCGTTGTACGGGATTGAAAATTATGAACTAACGCCCGAAGAAGAAGGTGGTGGTTTGGACACGCAAGCTGGATCGCACCCCTTCCAGTTGACGACGACGCTCACGTTCAATACGAAGGCCGCGATGACTAAGCAGTACAGCAAAATACTGCCCGAAGTGCAGCCTCTCGCGTTTACCAAGGATCTGCGTTTTAACCTTCCGCCGGGACTGATTGGCAACCCCACTCCGCTACCGAAGTGCACTGTGCTGTTGCTCATACAGCGTGAATGCCCGGACGATACGGCGGTAGGGGTGGCGACTCCGATCGTCGTGAGCCCCGAGGATAATGTGAACGTACCGTACGCCACTTCGGATCCTCTATTTGCATTGGTGCCTTCCGCGGGTGAGCCGGCGAGGTTCGGCTTTCTTACACCGATAGTAGGACCGGTGATCCTTGACACGTCCGTGCGTACTGGTGGAGACTACGGCGTTGTGGTCAGCGTGCCCGACATCCCAGAACTTGGGTTCATTGGCACACAGGTGACGTTCTGGGGTGTGCCTGCCGATCCACGACACGATACCGCTCGTGGTAAGTGCTTGAATACATTCGGGGAAAAGATTGAAGGAGAAGGGTTTCATTGGGAACTTCCGTGTCCGGTGCAGGAAAAGCCGCAACCGTTCCTGATCATGCCGACCTCTTGTACGGGACCGTGGCACACGACCGTACAGGGCGACTCGTGGGAGCAGGTCGGACAGTTTGTGACGCCCAAGGAATACACGCTTCAGAACAGCGAAGGCGAACTTGCCGGTCAGGATGGGTGTAACCGCTTGAGCTTTGAACCATCGATCACCGTGGCACCGGACGGCCAACAGGCGAGCACGCCGACAGGATTGACCGTGGGTGTGCACGTGGCACAGGACGCAAGCCTGAACCCGACAGGGCTGGCTGATTCGACCGTGAAAGACACGACGGTCATATTGCCTGCGGGTGTCGGTCTGAACCCTGCCGGTGCGGACGGCCTCTCGTCGTGCAGTGAGGGTCAGGTTGGTCTGGAAAGTCCGGGCGAACAGGAATGTCCTGAATCTGCAAAGGTCGGGACTGTTGAAATCCGTACGCCGCTGCTCCCGAACCCGCTTGTGGGCGCTGCCTACCTCGCACAGCAGGATGCGAATCCGTTTGGGAGTCTCGTTGCGCTCTACATTGTCGTGAAAGATGCCATTTCGGGCGTGGTCGTAAAGCTCGCGGGGCAGGTCACTCCCGATCCTGTGACGGGACAGTTGGTCTCTACGTTTAATAACACGCCGCAGCTGCCGTTTGAAGAATTGAGCTTGCACTTCTTCGGTGGCTCGCGTGCTCCGCTGGGCACGCCGGCGCTGTGTGGCTCGTATTCGACAACGGCGTCGATAGCGCCTTGGTCGGGTAACGCTCCGGTGGATTCGTCCTCGACGTTCGAAATCAACTCGGGCCCGAATCACACGCCATGCAGTGACCCGCTGCCATTTGATCCTGAACTGACGACGGGTAGCCTGAATATTCAGGCTGGTGCGTTTACGCCGTTCACGATGACGATGTCTAGAGAAGATGGCAATCAGAGCCTTGACGGTATCCAGTTGAAGATGCCCTCGGGGCTCTTGGGGACGCTTTCCTCGGTCAAGTTGTGTGGGGAAGCGGAAGGTAATGCCGGTACGTGTGGTCCGGAAAGCTTGATCGGGGAAACGACCGTCAGCGTCGGGTTGGGAGGCAACCCGTATACGGTCAAGGGCGGCAAGGTGTATATCACCGGCCCATATAAGGGTGCACCGTATGGTTTGTCGATCGTGAATCCCGCGAAGGCCGGTCCTTTCAACCTCGGTCAGGTCATCGTCAGAGCGAAGATCGAAGTGAACCCGGAAAACGCGGCACTAACGATTACGAGCGATAGTACGGGTCCGTATGCGATCCCGCAGATCATCGATGGGATCCCATTGCAGATCAAGCACGTGAATGTGTCGATCAACAGGCCGGATTTCACGTTCAATCCAACGAATTGTGCTCCACAGGAAATCGGAGGAAGCCTGACCAGCAGCCAAGGCACCGTCTCGACGTTGCATGTGCCGTTCCAGGTCACCAACTGTGCCGTGTTGAAGTTCAAACCGATCTTCTCGGTCTCCACCAACGGCAAAACGTCGCGTAAGAACGGGGCCAGCTTGAACGTGAAGCTGACGTATCCCAAAGCAGCGTTTGGGACCCAGGCGAATATCGGGAAGGTCAAGGTGGACCTACCGAAGCAGCTACCGTCCAGATTGACGACGTTGCAGAAGGCGTGTCCCGTGGCGACCTTCGCCGCGAACCCGGCGTCGTGTCCGGCGGACTCGAGGATCGGCTCGGCGACAGCAACGACTCCCGTGTTGCCGGTGCATTTGGAAGGCCCCGCGTATTTCGTGAGCCATGGTGGACAGAAGTTCCCCGAACTGATCGTCGCGCTATCGGGCGAGGGCGTGACCGTGTATTTGCATGGGGAAACGTTCATCAGTCCTCAGGGGATCACGAGTAGTACGTTCCGAACGATCCCGGACGTCCCGATCGGAGTTTTCGAACTCAAACTACCCCAGGGTCCGGATTCGGCGCTAGCGGCGAACGGGAACCTCTGCACCTCGAAACTCGCGATGCCCACGATCTTCGTCGGCGCTAACGGTGTGAGCCTCAAACAGTCAACACCGATCACGGCCACCGGCTGCCCCAAGCACGAGACCAAGAAGGCGAAGATCAACAAGAAGGGCAAGCACAGGAAGAAGATTGTGAACACGAACGCAGGGGGCAAGGGGAAGCATGGTTGATGGTGGTCTTGCTGAATGCGGTGCTGTAGAAGTGATGGAGGTTGTTTGGTCCTCTGAAGCCGCCCTGCGGGGGGAGGCTTCAAACCGCCTACTGCTGCATTGGCTGAAGACCGTTGTGGTGAGCGTTGTGGGAAAAGTCGTGGCTGGACCGCGGCAGGTGTTGGTCGGGGAGATGAGCGATGGACGTTAGTCCTCTGCCGTTGACGTGTCGAAATGTGTAAGATGATGTCAAAACCAGGGTCGTCTTCTTGCTCTGGGAGGAGTCTGGGGGTTACCCGTTTATTGCCCAGGCGGCATCCGGCATATAGGCAGCATGAACCCGATCTAGGCTCTTCTATGGAACGTGTGAAGGTACACCCGGAAACCGCTGCTGAAGTATTGGTGGCGAGAGGGAGGGCTCTGAGCGGCAGAATCCGTGAGGGGCAGAGTACCGTTGCCGGGTGTGCTGGCGGACTCGCTTGTAGTAGCTGTGAAGCTCGCGCGTATCGCAGCGTGGGTGGAGCGAAGGGGCGGGGTCGTTCTGGTTTGAGTGTGCGCTCAACCGTGAGGGAGGAAGCGCATGTGTGAGCCAAGGTTTGAGGGAAAGTCGTATGTGATCCCCAGGCAGTTGTTGTGGGATGCGTGGTTGAAGGTGAGAGAGAAGGGCGGGTCGGCCGGGGCTGACGGCGTAACGATCGAGCAGTTCGAGCTGGGGTCGAAAGATCGCGTGTTCGTGTTGTGGAATCGCATGTCGTCGGGGTCGTATTTCCCTGGTCCGGTCCGGGCGGTGGATATTCCCAAGAAGGATGGGACTAGAAGACTCGGCATTCCGAATGTCGTGGACAGGATCGCGCAGACGGCGGCGGCAATGGCGTTGGAGGCCAACGTGGAGCAGGTTTTCCACGATGACTCTTATGGTTACCGTCCTGGACGCTCGCCCTTGGATGCGGTCGCGGTTTGCCGGGAGCGGGGTTTCAGGAAGGACTGGGTGCTCGATGTTGACATCCGGGAATTCTTTGATTCCGTGCCCTGGGATTTGACATTGAAGGCTTTGGTGCGCCACACGGATCAGAAGTGGGTCCTGTTGTATGTGGAGCGCTGGTTGAAAGTCCCAATGTTGATGCCCGACGGTAGTCTGGTTCCGAGGGAAAAGGGCACGCCGCAAGGCAGCCCGATCTCGCCGCTGATCGCCAACTTGTTTCTGCACTATACGTTCGACGTGTGGATGGTGCGGGAGTTCCCGGCCGTCCCGTTCGAGCGTTTCGCAGACGATGTGGTGATCCACTGTGCCAGCGAGCGACAGGCCAACCATGTGCGCAAGTCGCTCGCTCGCCGGCTAGTCAATGTCGGGCTGGAATTGCATCCCGAGAAGACGAGAATAGTGTATTGCAAAGACAGCAATCGCCGCGGAGATTACGAGCATGTCTCGTTTACGTTCTGTGGCTACACGTTCCGTCCCCGGCAAGCGATGAACAAGAGACGGGGGGTAGTTTTCACCAGCTTCCTCCCGGCTGTCTCCCCGGGGAAGCTGAGCGAAATGAGCCGCCGAGCAGCATCGTGGCGGCTTCACAGGCGCGTGACCTGGACTCTCGATGACCTCGCAACGGATATCAACCCCGTCATACGGGGTTGGCTTGCGTACTACACCGCGTTCTATCCGAGCGCGGTGAGCCCACTCTGTCATCGCATCGATCTCCACCTAGTGCGATGGGCGAGGTGGAAGTACAAACGACTAAAGCGCAGTGGTCCCAGAGCACGAGCATGGTTGCGCGGGGTCCGCTCAAGGGAACCCGAACTATTCGAGCACTGGAGGCACCATGCACTACCCCAATAAACACGAACGACACGAGCCGTATGAGTCGAGAGGCTCACGTGCGGATCTGTGGGGGCCAGAGGCTGCAACGCCTCCGGCTACCCGGCAATGACATGGCGACCAAGGCGAAGGCGTCTGAGGTGGCGTCGCCCAAACCACGGCGACGGGCGGACGCGCTGACAGCGGGACGCGAGGCTGCTCGTATGCGCGAGGTCATACCCAACGGTGTAGCGGGCGTGAGCGTATCGCGCCGTGAGGGTGCTCATGTGGCTGAGATGCAGCGTCGGCGGTTGTTGCTTGCGTTTACCGAAGTCGTTGCGGAGAGCGGTCTTGAGGATGCTGGCGTAGGTCGTGTCTGCAAACGCGCGGGTGTTTCGCGTCGCACGTTCTATGACCTGTTCGAGGACCGCGAAGCATGCTTTGCCGCGGTGCTCGATAACGCGGTACGGCGTATCTCCCAACGTATCCTTCCCGCATATGCCCAGGAAGATGGCACCCAAAGGGCACACGGCTGGCGCGAGCGGACTCGCGAGGCACTGGCCGCGCTGCTCGATCTCTTCGATGAGGATCCGGCGCTCGCTCGTGTTTGTTTGGTCGAGACGTTGAAGGCCGGCCCGGCGATCTCTGGGTTCCGCCGGCAGGTGCTTGACGCGCTCGCAAACGCTGTCGATGAGGGACGCAAGGAAGCAAAGGTCAGTGCCGAACCGCCTCCGCTAACGGCTCAGAGCACGGTGGGTGGCGTGGTCTCTGTGCTGCATGCGCGCATACTCGAAGAGGATCCTGCACCGCTCATCGACCTCCTGAATCCGTTGATGAGCATGATCGTCCACCCTTATCTTGGTCCCGCTGCGGCGCGCCGTGAGCTGGAGCACCACGTTCCGCCACCAAAGCTCGCCAGCAGCGGGCATGCTCCCAAGCCGCCGTCGGATCCTTTTAGGGATCTCCCGATTCGTCTCACGTTCCGTACCGCGCGCGTGCTCGCAGCGATCGGCTCCCAACCAGGCGCCAGCAACCGCCAGATCGCCGACGCGGCCGGCGTAGCGGACCAGGGGCAGATATCGAGACTGCTGAACCGTCTCGAAGGCTTCGCGCTGATCGAGAATCGCGGCCAGGGCCACACCAAAGGCGAACCCAACGCCTGGATGCTTACTTCACGAGGACAGGGAATCACCCAAGCCATCGGCCAAGACGACGAGTCATAGGTACCTGTGCAGCAACGCTCACGGCGCGGATAGGCAACGTCCGCCGGGTCTACGGCGAGCTCACGACCCGATACAGCCGCCAGTGCGCCGAGTGCCACAGCTCGCGCAGGTAAGGAAGTCCGTGCGCCACCAGCGCCCCCTCCAGGCGCCCTGCCTGGTCGAGGCGTGCATCCGCGAGCGCGACGTACACGACTCTGTTTTCGAGTAGCCAGGCGCGGTAGGCGGAGGCGCTGAGCGTTTTGCGGTAGAAGATCGCCGCGTAGCGCGTGTCGAGCTGACGCTCCCAGCCGCGTGCCAGCTCGATGCCGTCGTGGCCCGGCAGGTATGCGGATTCCCAATGGGCGGCCGTCATCGGCACCTCGACGATCGTCCGTCGGCCATCGCGTAGCTTGCGCAACTCCGCGAGCACGGGCGCGTAATAGGAGGCGTTCACAGAGGGGTCGCCCGCGATTGAGCTGTAGTCGCGGATTGGGGTCGCCAGCTGCCAGTACAACAGCACGGGGGCAAGCGCCAGCAGCAGCGCGCGGTGCTTCTCCCACAGTACGCCGGCAAGCAGCGGCGCGGCGATCAGAGGCCCGAGCCGTGCGGCATTGCCACCGACGGGTGTGCGAAGGACGTATGCCCCGATCAGCGCGAGCGCGTACAACACCGTGCCGAGGCGCAGCACGCGTCGGCCTCGCGGTGTGAGTGGTCCCTGCGGTAGAAGCAGTGAAATCGCGAGTACGCCCGCAAGTGCCGGCCAGAAGGCTGAGGCGGCAAACGGCTCGTAGCCGCCGTCTGGGTAGGCGATTCCCAGCACCAGCACAGGGATCAGCGCGGCGGCGCACAGCGCCAGGCCACGGTGCGAGTGCTCGCCCCGCGGAAGCTCGGCGATCGCGATAGCCAAGCCCGCGAGTCCGAGGAACGCGCCGGCCACCGGCGAGGCAATGCTCGTGAGCACCGCCAGGCCGAGCGCGAGCGGCAGCATGCCGCGTAGCAGCGCAAGCACTGAGGCCAGTCCGATCGCGAAGCCAAGGTCATACGGCACGCGCCCGGACAGCATCCCCACGCAGAAGCCGAGCGCGAACCACGCGGCGGCGAGTCGTGCCGCCGTCGTGCCGAACACCCGCTCGGCGATTAGCGCGAACAGCGCGGAGGCCGCGATCGCCGACAGTGCAAGCAGCACACGCACACCCAGCAGCGCCCCCAGCGCAGGTGAGAGCAGCGAGTATCCCGGTAGCCAGTAGCCATGGGCGGCGTACCAGCCTGTGTCCCAGGTCGTGAAGCCCACGCGCGCGAACAGGTCGCTGCGGTAGGTGGCGGCGGCGAGGTCGCCCGCGGGCGGCGCCAAGATCAGGTAGGCGAGGGCAAGTGGGACGGCAACCGCCAGTGCGAGTGCCATTGTGCCGCCCGGTCGGGCAATGCGGGGGAGCGCCTGCACCCTCCTGGCCCGGGCGCTGCTCTCGGTCGCTGCGGACACCGGGCGAGGATATAGAGACCGGCGAGCCGGCCGGCTCAGTTGGGAAGTTGGGGCCCGTTTTCAGGCGAAGATGTCGGCGGCCGTGACTTCGAGCGTCGCACTCGGAGCTTTGACGACCTGCTCGCGTGCGCACACCGCGTAGCGCATGCCGTTCGCAACGCGAGGAAGCGCCTCAACCTTCTGTCGCAGCTCGCTCACCACACGTGTGCCATTGACTTTGCGCGCCCACTTTGCCTCGCCCGCGAGCACCGCCTCCTCGCGCCTTCCCGCCAACGCGACAGCGTCGATCTCCACGGGCGGCCGCTCTGACCAGAACGCGCCGATCCTGACGATGTCCGGCGCGAGTGCTCCGGATACGGCGAGTCGGCGCAAGTGCTCTCGAAATGCCTCCTCCCAGCGCTCGCCCATGTGGTCGTCCAAGCGCTCAGTCAGTGGGCGCAGGATGGTCTTGCCGAGGCCGCGCTCGATCTCGGCGCTGTATGGCTCCACGATCGAAAGCCAGAACGCCAGGAAGTTGTCGGCGATCCGGTAGGTGCGCCTGCGTGTCCTCGATCTCTGCGTAGTTACCGGAACCACTCGCTCCACAAGTCGCAGCTCGATCAGCCGTTGCAGTGTGCGCGCCGGCTCGGCGCCGACCGCCTGCTCGATCTCGTTGTGCTTGGTTCTGCCGGCCGCGATAGCTCGCAGAACACGCTGGCCGAGCTCGCCGATGTCGCCCTCGGTGGCGAGCACCAGTCTGCCCTCGTCGAGCAGCTTGCCGCCGGGGGTACACACCAGACGCTCCAGGTTCGAACGCAGATCGCTGTCCTGGTCCCACCAAGTCAGGTACAACGGCACTCCTCCCACGATCCCCCACACCAATGCGCGATCCGCCGGCGGGAGTCCTCTGAGCAACATTGCACTCTCATGGGGAGCGAACGGGTGGAGCGCCAGCGACAGATCGATGCGTCCATACAACGGTTCGCGCTCCTCTTGCATCGCCCTCATAACCCGCACCGCCGAGCCGCAAAGCATGATGCGCAGGCGCGTTTGCTCGCGCGCACGGTCCCAGAAGGCTCGGATCACACCGGGCAGCTCCGGCGAGGAGCGCAGCAATTCGGGGAACTCGTCGAGCACGAGCAGCAGCGGCTCGTCGGCCGCGGCAATCGCCAAGCTCTCCAGTGCGTCATCCCAGTCGGCGAACGGTCGCGCCCGCAGGTCTCGAACTCCACTGTCGAGCGTTTCAGAGGCTGCACGGCTGAGGATCCTCAGCTCGTCGCGCGCGAGTCGCCCGGCTCCGGTGTGAAAAACAGTGCGTCGATGCCGCGCAAACTCGTCGCACAGCGCGGTCTTGCCGACCCGGCGTCTGCCCCACACGAGCGCGATGCGTCCTGTGGCCTGCGCGTTCCACCACCTTGTCAAGGCGTCGAGCTCTGACGACCTGTTCACGAACATGAGCACATTGTAACTGACATCAAACGTCGGTTACGTCCAACGTCGGTTACATCCAACGTCAGTAAGGTCGCCGCAGGTCCACGACCTCGCAATGGCACACCTGCGAGCGCACGCCGCGAAGATGTAGCGTGGGGCTGTGGCCGACGCTTGGAAACGACCGACCCACGCGCGGGTGCTGCGCATCCGCGATCGCCTGCGCGAGGTGTACGGCATCCCGCGCATGGCTCCGCACGGGCGCCCGCTCGACGAGCTTGTACTGACGGTGCTCTCGCAAAGCACCAACGACCGCAATCGCGACGTCGCGTTCTTGCGCCTGCGCGAGCGCTTTGCCGCGCCCGGCCAACCGATCGACTACACCGCGATGCTGGCCGCGCCCGTCTCGGAGGTCGAGGAGGCGATTCGACCCGGAGGCATCTCCAAGGTCAAGTCGGCGCGCATCCAGGCGATCCTCACGACGATCCGCGACTCCGCGCCTGACGACAGCGATCCGCTGTCGCTTGAGTGGATGCGCTTCGCGCCGGTCGAGCAGAGCCGGGCGTACCTGTGCGCACTGCCCGGCGTAGGCCGCAAGACGGCCGCATGCGTGCTGCTGTTCTCCTACGGGCTGCCCGACATCCCCGTGGACACGCACGTCTCGCGCGTGGGCACGCGCCTGGGCATGTTCCGCCCCGGCGCTCCCTTCGAGGAGCTGCACGACCAGATGCTCGTGCTCACGCCCGCGGGCCACGAGTTGGAGTTCCACGTGAATCTGCTGCGCCACGGGCGGCGAACGTGCCATGCGCGTACTCCCGCGTGTGGCGAATGCGCTCTTGCGCGGATGTGCCCCAGCCGTCAGCCGTGAGGCAGCACCGCGAACGCGATCACCGCGTACTGCAGTCCCGCCGCGACGATCACGAGCGCGTGGAAGATCTCGTGATAGCCGAACACCTTCGGCCACGGGTTCGGACGACCGCTGGCGTACACGATCGCCCCGAGCACATACAGCAGCCCGCCGGTTGCCAGTCCGGCCACTCCGAGCCAGCCGATCGCGCTGGGCAGCTCGCCGAAGACGGCGGCCGACACCAAACCGAGTGCCACATACACGCCGGCGAACAGCCACTTTGGCGCGTCGATCCACAGCAGCTTGAACACGACGCCGCCGAGCGCCCCGGCCCATAGCACGATCAGGATCGTGGTTGCCAGTGACCCTTTCAGCGCTAGCAACGCCACCGGCGTATAGGTGCCGGCGATCAGCACGAATATCATCGAGTGGTCCAGGCGCCGCATCCAGCGTCGCGCCGCCGGGCGCCACGTGATCCGGTGGTAGAGCGCGCTGGTGCCCAGCAGTGCCGACACAGCCGCTGCGTAGATGCCCGCGGCGAGCCGCGCGCGCCCATCGGATGCGCCCAGAATCAGCGCTATGCCGCAGGCAAGCGATACAAAGAACGCGTACTGGTGGGAGACCCCGCGCAGCTTCGGCTTGACAGGTCCCCCCGTGACGGCGGGCGGGCCGGCCGGCAGCGAGAGCTGAGGCCTGGACACGGTCATGCATAAAAGCTACCGCTTGCGGGCGCGGTTGTGTGGGTAAGCAGCCTTTGCAGGTTGGCTGTCGCGGGGATCGTACCTGGGCGGAGATCGGCTCGGTTTGGACCTCTTGAGTACCGCAGATAATCTGCTACAGTCTGACTCAGATTTTGAAATTCAACCCAAGGAGCAACATCCCATGGGCAAGACCATAGGCATCGACCTCGGCACCACCAACTCGTGCATGGCCGTGCTCGAGGGCGGCGAGCCCACCGTCATCGAGAACGCCGAGGGTGGACGCACCACCCCCTCCGTAGTCGCCTTCACCGCCTCCGGTGAGCGGCTCGTCGGTACTGTCGCCAAGCGCCAGGCCGTCACCAACCCGCAGAACACCGTCTTTTCGATCAAGCGCTTCATGGGCCGCAAGGAGGGCGAGGTCCGCGAGGAGGAGTCGATCGTCCCCTACAAGGTCGTCTCCGGCCCCAACGGCGACGCGCGCGTGGAAGTAAAGGCCCCAGCCTCCTCCCCCGGCGAGCAGTACTCCCCGCCGGAGATCTCGGCGATGATCCTGCAAAAGCTCAAGACCGACGCCGAAGCCTACCTCGGCGAAACAGTCGACTCGGCCGTGATCACAGTCCCGGCCTACTTCAACGACGACCAGCGCCAAGCCACTAAGGACGCCGGCAAGATCGCCAACCTCGAGGTCAAGCGCATCATCAACGAGCCGACCGCCGCATCATTGGCATACGGGCTCGACAAGGAGTCAGACCAGACGATCCTCGTGTTCGACCTCGGCGGCGGCACCTTCGACGTGTCCGTTCTTGAGATCGGCGATGGCGTGTTCGAGGTCAAGTCAACCGCCGGCGACAACCACCTCGGTGGCGATAACTTCGACAAGGCGATAGTCGACTGGCTCGTGGCCGACTTCAAGCGCGACCAGGGCATCGACCTGAGCGCGGACCCGATGGCTCTGCAGCGTCTGTATGAGGCCGCCGAGAAGGCCAAGATCGAGCTGTCCACCACACAGGAGACGCAGATCAATCTGCCGTTCATCACGGCCGACTCCTCCGGGCCCAAGCACCTCGATACGCGCCTCACGCGCGCCAAGCTCGCCGAGCTGACCTCCGCGCTGCTGGACCGCGTCGTGGCACCCGTGCGCCAGGCGATCGACGACGCCAAGGACAAGGGCGTCAAGGAGATCGACCACATCGTGCTCGTCGGCGGTATGACACGCATGCCTGCCGTGCAGGAGAAGGTCAAGGAGCTGACCGGCAAGGATCCCCACCGCGGTGTGAATCCCGATGAGGTGGTTGCCGTGGGCGCCGCGATCCAGGCGGGCGTGCTCGCCGGGGACGTGAAGGACGTGCTGTTGCTCGACGTCACACCCCTGACGCTCGGGATCGAGACCAAGGGCGGCGTCATGACCAAGCTGATCGAGCGCAACACCACGATTCCGACACGCAAGGGCGAGGTGTTCTCCACAGCCGAGGACAACCAGCCCTCCGTTGAGATCCACGTGCTGCAGGGCGAGCGCGAGATGGCCCAATACAACAAGTCGCTGGGCAAGTTCCAGCTCACCGGCATCCCGCCGGCGCCGCGCGGCATCCCGCAGATCGAAGTTGCCTTCGACATCGACGCCAACGGCATCCTCAACGTGTCCGCCAAGGACCTCGGCACCGGCAAGGAGCAGAAGATCGAGATCAAGGCGGGCTCCGGACTCTCCGAGGACGAGATCAAGCGGATGGTCACCGACGCCGAGTCTCACGCCGAGGAGGACCGCAAGGCGCGGGAGCTGGCGGAGGCTCGCAACAACGGCGAGAACGCCGCCTACCAGGCCGAGCGCCAGCTCACCGATCTGGGCGACCAGGTCGACGCCGACTCCAAGGAGCGCATCGAGGCGGCCATCAAGGAGGTGCGCGACTCGCTGGAGGCGGAGGACCCGGCGGCGATCAATGCTCGCACCGAGGCCTTGCAGAGCGCGTTCCACGCGGTCTCCGAGGCGATGTATCAGAAGGCTCAGGCCGACGCGGCCGCCTCAGCCGATGGCGCCGCCGGTGAGGCGGCGGACAACGGCGCCTCCGCCGAGGAGGACGTCGTCGACGCCGAGGTGGTCGACGAGGGCAAGAGCTGATGGAGGAGGTAGAGCAGGAGATCGAGGCCGAGCACATAGCTGACGATGAGGCTGTTGACCACGAGGTTGTCGAGATCGAGGGCGACCTCGACGAACTCGTCAAGATTGCTGCCGAGCGTGACCAGTACCTGGCGCTAGCCCAGCGCACCCAGGCCGACTTCGAGAACTATCGCAAGCGCGTGGCGCGCGATGCCGCTGCCGCGCAGGAGCGGGGTGTGGCCAAACTGGCCAAGGAGTTGCTACCCGCCCTGGATAACCTCGACCGCGCGATCGAGGCGGCTGAGGCCGAGGATCCGCTGCTCGCGGGTGTGCGTCTCGTGCGCACCGAGCTCGGCGCGGCGCTGGCGCGGTTCGGCATCGAGGCGTTTGCGCCACTGGGCGAGCCATTCGATCCCAATCTCCACGAGGCGGTCGCCCAGCAGCCGGTGGAGGGTGCCACCAGCGGCGAGGTCGCTGAGGTCTTCCAGAACGGCTACCGCATGGGCGAGACGATCATTCGACCGGCCCGCGTGCTCGTGGCCGCCTAGAGGCACAAGATCCATATGGCCACCCGTCCCGACTACTACAAGACGCTCGGAGTAGACAAGAAGGCAAGCGCCGATGACATCAAGAAGGCGTATCGCAAGCTCGCGCGCAAGTACCACCCCGATCGCAACCCCGACGACAAAGAGGCCGAGGAGCGCTTCAAGGAGATCTCCCAGGCCCATGACGTGCTCGGCGATCCCGAGAAGCGCAAGCAGTACGACAGCGGTACCGGCCCGTTTGCCGGTGGCGCATCGGGGGGGCCAGGCTTCGGCGGCTTTGGCAACTTTGACTTCGACGCCTCCTCGATGGGCGACATCCTCTCCAACCTGTTCAGTGGATCGGGGCCCGCTCGTCCCGGCGGGGGTGGTGGTGCCGGCAGTCGTCGCGCCCGCTCGCGCCCGCAGCGCGGACGCGATCTGGAGACCGAGGTCCGGATCTCCTTCGACCAGTCGATCTCCGGCGCGCAGATTCCGCTGTCGGTACCGACCAGCAGCGTGTGCTCCACCTGCCATGGCACCGGCGCCAAGCCCGGCACGACTCCGAAGGTATGCCCGCGCTGTGAAGGACGTGGGATCGAGAGCGAGGGGCAGGGCATGTTCTCGATCACGCAGCCCTGTTCTCTGTGCGGCGGCTCTGGCACTGTCATAGAGGATCCCTGTCCCACGTGCCATGGCTCGGGGGCGGTGCGAACCGTCAAGAAGTTCCGCGTCAATATTCCTGCGGGCGTGAAGGAGGGCTCGCGCATCCGCGTGCCCGGCAAGGGCGAGGCGGGAGCGCGCGGAGGGCCCGCCGGCGACCTGTATGTCGTCACACACGTGGATCCCTCGCCCGCGTTCAGGCGCAAGGGGGACAACCTCGAGGTCGAGGTTCCGCTCACGATCCCCGAGGCGTTGCTTGGCGCCGAGGTGCGCGTGCCGACCCTCGATGGGGCCAAGACGCTGCGGGTGAAACCAGGTACCCACCACGGCGAGCTCCAGCGCCTGCGCGGCGAGGGCCCTCCCAAGTTGGGCAGCAAGAGCCGTGGCGACATCCACTATCGCTTCACGCTCGACGTGCCCGCCGAGCTAAGCGAGGAGCAGCGCGCAGCCGTGGACGAGCTCTCGAAGGTCATGAACGGCAATCCGCGGGCCAAGTTGTTCACGGAGGCCTCGTCATGAGGTGTGGCCCACGGGGTGGGGTTCTCCACGGAGAGCTCACGACCAAATTCTTCGCGGGGCCCTCCCGGTGACCGGCAAGCGCGTTACCCGCGTCGAGGTTGAGACCGATCGCGGCGTGTTCATGATCTCGGTCGCCGCCGAGCTGGCCGACATGCACCCGCAGACGCTGCGCATGTATGAGTCGCGCGGCCTGGTCGAGCCCAAGCGCTCGCCCAAGGGCACGCGCCTGTACTCCCAGAGCGATGTCGAGAAGCTGCGCCGCATCCACGAGATGACAGGCGAGCTCGGGCTCAACCTCGCGGGGGTCCAGCGCGTGCTCGACCTCGAGTCCGAGGTGCAACAGATGCATGCGCGCATCGAGGAGCTCGAGCTGCAGGCGCTGCACGCACAGGTCGAACTGGCTGAGGAGCTGGAGCAGGTACGCCGCTCCTTTCGCGCTGAGCTCGTTCCGCTTCAAGGCGCGCGTCCGGGCACTGACCTGGTACGTGCGGCGGATGCCCGTTCGCCGTTTCGGTGGGACCGGGGCAAATAGTCGGCGGGTGATGTATTAACTTTTTCAAATTCACGATAATAACTACAATATGTATCTACAATGAGCAACTTCGTAAATAGCACATACCCTTCTCCCTCGTTGTGTGTGGGAATGAGCGATGATGGCGCCTGACGGACAGACGCCAGGCGGCCCCGCGATGCAAGCTCCGCCCGAGGATGAGCAGAAGCCGCTGGAGCGCTTTGGCAAGGACCTGACCGAGCTAGCCGAGCAGGGCAAGCTCGATCCGGTGATCGGTCGCGACGAGGAGATTCGCCGTGTGATCCAGGTGCTCTCCCGTCGCACCAAGAACAACCCCGTGTTGATCGGCGAGCCGGGTGTCGGCAAGACCGCGATCGTCGAGGGGCTGGCCCAGCGCGTCGTCTCAGGCGACGTGCCCGAGTCCCTGCGCGAGCGGCGCGTGATCGCCCTGGACATGGGCGCACTGATCGCCGGTGCCGTCTATCGCGGCGAGTTCGAGGAGCGCCTGAAGGGCGTGCTGAAGGAAGTCTCAGAGGCGCAAGGCACCGTGATCCTGTTCCTCGACGAGCTTCACACGATCGTCGGCGCCGGTGCCGCCCAGGGCGCGGTCGACGCCGCCAACTTGCTCAAGCCGATGCTCGCCCGTGGCGAGCTTCGCTGCGTGGGCGCGACCACGCTTGACGAGTACCGCAAGTACATCGAGAAGGACGCGGCACTGGAGCGGCGCTTTCAGCCGGTGATGGTCGGCGAGCCGAGCGTGCAGGACACGATCGCGATCCTGCGCGGCCTCAAGGAGCGCTATGAGACTCACCACGGCGTGCGCATCCAGGACAGCGCGTTGATCGCCGCCGCCACGCTGTCGCATCGCTATATCGCCGACCGCTTTTTGCCCGACAAGGCGATCGATCTGATCGACGAGGCGGCTTCGCGGCTGCGCATCGAGATCGACTCGGTGCCCACCGAGATCGACGAGGTCGACCGTCGCGTTATGCAACTGGAGATCGAGCTTACGTCGCTTCGCAAGGAGAAGGACGAGGCCTCCCAAGAGCGTCGAGAGGCAATCGAGTCCGAGCTCGGCGAGTTGCGCTCGCGCTCCAGTGAGATGCGTGCGCAGTGGGAGAAGGAGAAGCAGGCGATCCAGGGCGTGCGCGAGACCAAGGAACGCCTCGAGCAAGCGCGCGTGGAGGCCGAGCGTGCCGAGCGCGAAGCCAACTTGCAACGCGCCGCGGAGCTGCGCTACGGCGAGATTCCAGAGCTCGAGCGCCAGCTCGCCGAGCACGAAGCTGCCGAGCGCGACCGCCAGCAGGGCGCGGACGGCGGCGCTTCCGGTGTGGCGGGCCCCGCTGCCGGCTCGCAGTCAGCCGCGCCGGCCGCGCCGGTGTTCCTCAAGGAGGAGGTCGACGCCGAGGATGTCGCCGAGGTCGTCGCACGCTGGACGGGCATCCCGGTCTCGCGCCTGCTGGAGGGCGAGGTGGAGAAGCTGATCCACATGGAGGAGCGTCTGCACGAACGCGTCGTCGGTCAGGACGAGGCTGTCGAGGCTGTGGCAACCGCGCTGCGCCGTTCGCGCGCGGGGCTCCAGGACCCCAACCGCCCGATCGGAACCTTCCTGTTCCTTGGACCGACCGGCGTCGGCAAGACAGAGCTGGCGCGGGCGCTGGCGGAGTTCATGTTCGACTCCCAGGATGCGATGGTGCGGGTCGACATGAGCGAGTACATGGAGAAGCACTCCGTGTCACGTCTCGTGGGAGCGCCCCCCGGCTACGTTGGCTACGAAGAGGGCGGCCAGCTGACCGAGGCGGTGCGCCGTCGCCCCTATAGCGTTGTGCTGCTGGATGAGATCGAGAAGGCCCACCCCGACGTGTTCAACACGCTGTTGCAGGTGATGGACGATGGGCGTCTCACCGACGGTCAAGGTCGCACCGTGGACTTCAAGAACACGGTGTTGATCATGACTTCCAACATTCCGGTGTCGGCTACCGGCGATGACATGCGCTCGGAGCTGACCCAGTACTTCAAGCCCGAGTTCATCAACCGGCTCGATGACATCGTGCGCTTCGACCCGCTCTCGCGCGAGCAGATCGGCGAGATCGTCGACCTGCAATTGCAGCATGTGATCGAGCGTGTGGCAGAGCGGGGTGTGCAGTTGGAGATCACCCCTGCCGCTCGCGAGCTGCTGGGGAACATGGGCTATGACCCTACGTATGGCGCGCGGCCGCTCAGGCGCGTGATTCAGAAGCAGCTGGTGGACAAGCTCGCGCTTGCGCTGCTGGAGGGACGCTTCCATTCCGGGGAGAGCGTTGTCGCCGATTCTGTGGACGGGGAGATAGCGCTGGAGCCGGCCGGAGTTCGCGCAGCCTGAACTGTCCGTGGTCCGAGCCGCTAGGATGCGGGCCACCCGACTTCAGGAGACGAGACTCGATGCGGCATATAGGTAGGCGCGGCGGTTCAACGCGCATAGGCATACGTGGAGCGATGCTAGTCACGATCGCGCTGTTCGGCTTGATGCTGATGCCCACGCTGGCTTCGGCCATCGAGGAGGTGACGCCAACCGCAAAAGCGGCGCTCGTGCCTGTCAACTCCACAGCTCCCACGCTCACGGGTACCCCCGTGCTCGGGCAGACGCTCAGCTGCTCGACCGGCACCTGGGCTAACAACCCGACAAGCTTCTCCTACACGTGGCTACGCAGCGGCGTGCCGATCGCCGGGCAGGCGGGCAGCACCTATGTCGTGCAGGCAGCCGACCAGGGCCACACGATCTCCTGCCAGGTGACCGCTGGAAACGGGGGCGGGACCTACACGATCTCGGGTTTGGCGAGCGGTTCGTACAAGGTCGGATTCTACGCCGAGGATGAAGGCTTCAACTATCTGTATCAGTACTACAACGGCAAGTCCACAGAAACTGAAGGAACTCCCGTGTCGGTCACGGTGCCGGCTACTACCGAGGGTGTCAACGCTGAACTTCATGCCGGCGGGCAGATCAGTGGACGGGTGACGGCAGCGGCGACGCACGCGCCGGTTGCGAGCGTTGAGGTGTGTGCCGAGGACGAATCAGCCAAATATGGAAACTGCTCACCCACAAACACCAACGGCGAATACACAATCTCCGAGCTGCAGAGCGGCTCCTACACGGTCGAATTCTCCTCGGATTTTGATGAGTCTGGCTATCTGACGCAGTACTTCAACGGCAAGTCCTCCTTGGGTCAGGCCGAAGAGGTCGGCGTGACTGCCGGAACGACGGTCGCTGGCATCAATGCGGAACTGCAGTCCGCAAACCAAGGCGGGCAAATCAAGGGAGTCGTTACTAATGCGAGCGCGGCCAGGCTCCAGGGCATCGAGGTATGTGCCTACGACACGACTGAAGAAGTGTTCTTCGACAACTGCACGGAAACTAACTCGAACGGCGAATACACCTTCTCTGATCTACCCGAAGGCTCATTCGAGGTCTGGTTCTCGGGCTATAACTGCCAGACCACGCCATGCACGACGCAGGACTACATATTCCAGTACTACAACGACGCGGCAACTTATGAGGAAGCTACGAAGGTACCCGTACTGGCGAATACGACCACGCCTGGAATCGATGCAAAAATGACTGAAGGCGGCGAGATCGAAGGGCGTGTCACCAGTGCCGCCTCGGGTGAACCGCCGGTAGCAGATGTCGAGGCATGCGCTGAAGAAAGTGACACTGACGAAGGCTGCGCGGAAACCAACAGCAACGGTGAATACAAAATCGAGGGTCTGCCAAAGGGATCTTCATACGCGGTTCACTTCTACGCGTATTCAGATAATTTCCTGGATAGCTCGGCTGAAAACGTGTCGGTCGAAGTAGGTGTGACCACGCACGGTGTCGACGCAAAACTGCTCGTCGGTGGGCAGATCACAGGTAAGGTGACAGATGCCTCTACGCATGCGGGAATCGAAGACGTTCAGGTGTGCGCCGAGGCATCCGGCGAAGTGTATGGTCGCTGTGACGACACCAATTCCAGTGGCGAATATACGATATCCTCGCTGCCAAGTAGCTCCTATGCGGTGACGTTTTACCCGGTGGAGGAAGGCCCGTATCTGCCCCAATCCGAGAGCGGCATATCGGTGACGGCCGGCGGTGCGCCCTCGACCGCAAACGCCGAATTGCATACCGGGGGACAGATAAGCGGACTGGTGACTGATGCTGTCACGCACGCCGGGATAGCAAAGATCGAGGTGTGTGCTGAGTCGGTAGTCGCAGATGGCGGCGGAAAATGTGCCGTGACGACTACCGGTGCCGCATCCGCCAACGCCACCAGCAACACCCTGGCGATTCCCAGCGGCAACTTCACCCAGGCCAAGCCCCCGTCGTTTGACTCCAAAACCGAGGACATCGACTTCTTCCTCACGTTCCCGACCGCGGGCACGTTGAAGTGGAGTCTGTTCTTCAAGAACGCCGACGTCGGTTTCGCCGACTCGCTGGGCATCTCACTCGGCGCCAACGAGCCGACGCTGGCCGAAGCGGCGAGGAAGAAAGGCAAAGCCAAGCCCAAGAAGTGCAAGAAGACCGAAATCAAGCACAAGGGCAGGTGCGTGGCCACGCTGGTGCTGTTCGCCAGTGGCTCGCAGAGCGTCCCGGCCGAGACGGTCGAGGTCAAGGTGCACGCTGACTCCAAGGCGCTGAAGGCGCTGAAGGCCGGCCACACGCTGCACGTGAGCGGCACGTTCACGTTCCAGTCAGCGCTGGGTGGACCCCCGGTCGCACACACTGTCTCCGCGGTCGCGCACCTGAGTAAAAAAGCCGCCAAAGCCAAGAAGCACGGCAAAGGCAAAAAGCACTAGTAGGCAGCACGTACCACTCAGTGGCACACTGTGCCACTGAGTGGTACGATGATTGCGTGAGCGATCATTTCACGCTACGGCTCAGGCCCGGAGTCAGCGAGCGATTGGCCGCGCAGGCACAACGGGCGGGTCTCGCTCCTCGGACCCTTGCTCAGCGCTACGTCGACGAGAGCCTGCGCCGAGAGGATCACCCGCTCGTGCGCTTTGTCGATGGCCCAAGTGGCCGACGGGCCGCGTTGGTTGGCAGTGGGCTCGATGTGTGGGAGGTCATTGCGACAGTTCGCGAGAACGACAACGATCCAGAGGAGGCCGCATCCTACCTCCAGGTCACTCCCGGTCTGGTCCAAGCCGCTGTCGCCTACTACGGGGATTACCGAGACGAGATCGATGCCGAGATAGCACTGAATCAGGCCGAGTGGGAGCGGGGATACGCAGCCTGGGAGGCGGGCAAGCAGGCACTCGCCTCGTGAAGGCGCTGCTCGATGAGCAGCTCTCCCCTCTGATCGCTCAGCTGCTGCGGGAGCGAGATCTGGATGTGGTGGCCGCGGCTGAACGACCTGACTTGATCGAGGTCTCTGATCGTGAGATCGTCGAGACGGCCACACGTGAGCAACGCGCGGTCGTGACCAACGACGTCAAGGACTTCCGCCCTATCGCAACCGAGCGGCTGACGGATGGTCGGGGGCACGCGGGTCTGATTCTCTTGCCGGCAAGCCGTAGCCGTAGCCGTGACGCCACCGGTAGGTTGGCCGACGCGATCGAGTCAGTGATGAGAACCCATCCAAATGGGATTCCCGACGCGGAGCACTGGGTTCCACCCGGTTTTTGATCTATGCAGCGATGATCTGCGCGGCGAGGATCGCCGCGTTACGTGCGTTGTCCAACCCAACACACGCCACCGGTACCCCAGGCGGCATCTGCACGATCGAAAGGATCGCGTCGAGCCCCCCGGCTGCCGTGAGGCGCCCGGACAACGGCACGCCGATCACGGGCAGGTCGGTGTGCGCTGCGACCGCGCCCGGGAGCGCCGCGGAGATGCCCGCGCCCGCGATGATCACGCGCAGGCCACGCGACTTCGCGGCCTTCGAGTACTCGGCCACCGTGTCGGCTTCGCGATGGGCGGACATGACCTGCACCTCGTGGGGGATGCCGCGCTCGCGCAGCTCCTTGGCGGCCTTGTCCATCGCGTCCATGTCGCTGGCGGAGCCCATCACGATGCCGATCAGCGGCCCGGCGACGTCGAACTCCTCGAGCTTGGCCTGCTCCTCGGCCTCGCCTGCGCCCCCCGGAGTGGCGAGGTGGATTGGTGTGGGTGCGGCGTCGCTCATGGTGCGCTTGGCATCCTCTCATGTTCGGCCTCGGCGGCGATGTCGCGCCGCAGTTGCATCCCGTCGAAGGAGATCTTCTCGGCGGCGGCGTACGCGGCCGCTCGGGCCGATCCCGCGCTCGGGCCGAGCGCGGTGAGGTTGAGCACGCGTCCGCCGGCCGTGACGAGCGCATCCTCTCCCTGAGCGGTGCCGGCGTGCGTCACCTCGACGTCGGCCGGTATGTGCTCTAGCCCGTGGATCTGATCGCCGCTGGAGGACGAAGCGGGATAGCCCGCGCTCGCGAGCACCAGTGTCACCGCCCACTCGCTCGTCCACTCCAGCTCGACGTCCTCCAGTCCGCCCGGGCGCGCGGCCGCGAGCAGCAACTCGAGCGGATCAGAGCGCAGGCGCGGGAGCACAGCCTGCGTCTCGGGATCGCCGAAGCGCACGTTGAACTCGAGCACGCGCGGGCCGTCTGTGGTGAGCATCAGGCCCGCGTAGAGCACGCCGTGGAACGGCGTGCCACGCTCGCGCATGAGGTCCACGACCGGCTGGTGCACGGCGGCGGCCAGTTCACGCACGTTTGCGGCGTCGAAGCCGGCCACCGGCGAGTAGGAGCCCATTCCGCCCGTGTTTGGTCCCTGGTTGCCGTCGAAGATGCGCTTGAAGTCACGTGCCGGGGCCATGGGGACGGCGCGTACCCCGTCGCACAGCGCGAGCAGCGACAGCTCCTCGCCCACCAGCAGCTCCTCCACGATCGCCCGCCGATCCCCTGCCGGGGCAGGTGCCCCGGGACCGCTTGAGCCACCCTCGCCGCCATGTGCCCCGGATGGGGTGAAACGACCCTCGATGAAGATCTCACTCAAAGCGGCCCGCGCCTGGGCCACATTCTCGGCGACGGTGACCCCCTTGCCGGCGGCGAGCCCGTCGGCCTTCACGACGACGCCGGGGTTGGCCAGCTCCTGTACCGCCTCGACCCCCTGCGCGAGCGAGGCCACCGCTCGCCAGCGCGCGGTCGGGACGCCGGCCTGCTCCATCGCGTCCTTCGCGAACGCCTTGGAGCCCTCCAGCCGCGCGGCGGCGGCGCTCGGGCCAAACGCTGCGTGGCCGCGCCCGGCGAGCGCGTCCACCAGCCCGGCCACGAGCGGGACCTCCGGTCCCACCACGGTCAGCTCGACGCCCTCGCGCTCCACGACCGCCACGAGTCCGTCGATGTCCTCTACCGCGACATCCAGTAGGCGGGCGTCCTGAGCGATGCCCGCGTTGCCGGGCGCGCACAGCAGCTCGGGCTTCTGTGGAGAGCGCGCCAGCGCCCGCACGAGCGCGTGCTCTCGACCTCCCGCTCCTACGACGAGTACGCGCAACGTCAGAGCGAGGCTATGAACTCATCGACTGGAATTGCGGCAAGCGTCTCGTAGCGGCCCGTCCCGCGCGAGCCCAGCTCCAGCGACACGCGTGCCATCGTCTTCTCGTCGGGGGCCTCCACGACAGAGACGAAGTCCACCGCGCCGAGCGTCGCCCACTGCGCCTTGACGGTCGCGCCGAGTTGCTCGACCTCCTTGTTGACCTCGCGGATGCGCTGCGGGTTGTTCTTGACGGTTTGCACCCCCTCGGGGGTCAACGTCGAGAGCATGATGTATGTGGGCATAGCTCCTCCGCCTTTCGCGAGTTGGTTCGCGCGCCTGTGCGCTCACTGTCGTTGTACAGGATCGCGGGGCGTAACGGCGATGCGGAGCGCTCCGTCGAGAGCTTGGTGGGCGCCGCGCCGCGTACCGTCCCAAGCGAGGGGGATAATCCCTGGGGTGATATCCCGCTACACACGCCCTGAGCTGGGCGCACTGTGGACCGATGAGGCGCGCATGGAGGCGTGGCGGCGCGTGGAGGTGGCCGCTTGCGAAGAGCTGCCGGCGCTGCTCGCCCATACGGGTACGAGCGGCTCTGGCGAGGGGCCAACGCCCGCCGAGCTGGATGCGATTCGCGCGGCCACGTTCACTGCCGAGGCGGTTCACGAGCGCGAGCGCACCACCGACCACGATGTGGCCGCGTTCGTGGATGTGCTCTCCGCGAGCGCCGGTGAGGCTGGGCGCTGGATCCACTTCGGCTTGACCTCCTCCGATGTGCTCGACACGGCGCTTGCGCTGCAGTTGCGCGCGGCCGGCAAGGCGATCGTGCCCGGAGCGCAGGCGCTTGTGCAAGCGCTCGCGGACCGTGCGCGCGAGCACGTGAGCACGCTGTGCGTGGGGCGCACGCATGGGGTGCACGCCGAGCCGACGACGTTCGGCGTCAAGCTCGCGGGCTTTGCCTTTGAGGCGCATCGCAACGCGCTGCGCCTCCAGCGCGCTTTCGAGCAGGCGTCGGTGGGAGCGATCTCCGGGGCGGTCGGCACCTATGCGGCTACCAGCCCTGAGTTCGAGCGGCGCGTGCTCGACAGACTGGGCCTGGCGCGCGAGGACGTCTCCACGCAGGTGGTCGCGCGCGACCGCCACGCCGAGCTGCTGCAGGCGATCGCGCTGGCGGGCGCCGGCCTGGAGCGTTTGGCGACTGAGATTCGTCACCTGCAACGCACGGAGGTGCGCGAGGTCCAGGAGCCGTTCAGGGCCGGGCAGAAGGGCAGCTCGGCGATGCCCCACAAGCGCAACCCAATCAAGAGCGAGCAGATCTCAGGGCTGGCGCGGGTGCTGCGCGCCAATGCACAGGCTGCCCTGGAGAACGTTGCCCTGTGGCACGAGCGCGACATCTCCCACTCCTCGGTCGAGCGCGTGATCCTGCCGGACTCGACGATCCTGATCGACCACATGCAGCACAGCGCCGTCAAGCTGGTGCAGGGACTGGTCGTCGACGAGCGGCGGATGCGCGAGAACCTGGAGAGGACATGGGGAGCCCTCTTCTCCCAGCGTGTGCTGCTTGCGCTGGTGGAGGGCGACACCGAGCGCGGCCGTGCGCCGATGGTGCGCGACGACGCCTACAGGATCACCCAGGAGCTGGCCCAGCGTGCGTGGGACGAGGGGATTCCACTGAGCGGCCTGCTCAAGGCCGACGACCGGACCGCGGACCTCGACGTGAGCGCCATCTTCGATTACGACCATTTCACTCGCTACGCCGCGCAGATCGTGGCGCGTCTGGATGAGATCGGGTGAGCTGTGAGCGTCATGAGGGTCGCAGCGCGCAGTCATCCGGTCCTCACCCATTGCTAGCATCGCGAAAAGTGACCGCTCTGGCCGATCTGCCCCTACTCGCAAGCGGCAAGGTGCGCGAGCTGTATGACCTCGACGACCGTCTCCTGATGGTCGCCAGCGATCGCATCTCCACCTACGACGCGGTCCACCCGACGCCAATCCCAGACAAGGGCAAGGTGCTGACGGGGCTGTCGGCGTTTTGGTTTGAGAAGACCAGGCAGATCGTCGCCAACCACATGATCTCCGCCACCGACGGTGTGCCGAGCGAGGCGCGCGGACGGGCGCTGGTGGTGCGCAAGCTGAAGATGTTGCCGGTGGAGTGCGTGGTGCGCGGCTACATCACGGGCTCGGGCTGGAAGGATTATCAGGCGAGCGGCAGAGTGTCGGGGATCGAGCTACCGGCGGGCCTGCGCGAGTCAGAGCAGCTGCCCGAGCCGATCTTCACGCCCAGCACGAAGGCCGAGGTTGGCCATGACGAGGCGATCGACTTCGAGCGTGCCGCCGAGCTCGTTGGCGACCGCGGTCTGATGGAACGCGTGAGGGACATCTCGATCGACCTGTACGCCTACGCGGCCACCCACGCGCGCGAGCGCGGCGTGATCCTGGCCGACACCAAGTTCGAGCTGGGGCTCGACGAGGACGGCGAGCTGGTCGTCGGCGACGAGGTGCTGACGCCCGACTCCTCGCGCTACTGGCCGACCGAGGGGTACGAGGTGGGCAAAGGGCAGCCGAGCTTCGACAAGCAGTACGTGCGCGACTGGGCGGCGAGCAGCGGCTGGGACAAGAAGCCGCCGGCGCCGGCCATCCCCGACGACGTGGTGGCGGGCACGAGGGCACGCTATGTCGAGGCGTACGAGCTGATCGTGGGCGAGCCGTTCGACGCGTGGCTGCGGCGCACCGCATGAAGGCGCGCGTGCTGATCCGCCCGAAGGCGGGCATCCTCGACCCGCAGGGCGAGGCGGTGCAGCGTGCGCTGCCGGCGCTGGGCTTCTCGGGTGTTGCCAACGTGCATGTCGGTCGCCTGGTGGAGCTCGACGTGGACGACCCGGACCAGCTGGAGCCGATGTGCGAGAAGCTGCTCGCGAATCCACTCGTCGAGGACTACGAGGTGATCCTCGAATGAACGCTGTACATACACATGTGCATGTACATGCTATGGTGTGTGTATGCCTTCTCTGACACGCCGTACTCAGCTGTTGCTTGACGACGACCTGCACCGCCGTTTGCGCGAGATCGCCGCCCAGCGCGGCATCTCGATCGGAGCATTGATTCGCGAGGCGATCGACGAGAAGCTGTCCAGCGTCCAGGATGCCCGTGCGACGGCGATCGACAAACTGCTGGCGGCAGAGCCGACGCCTGTCGAGGACTGGCCGGTAATGAAGAAGCAGATGCTCGAAGACCGGTACGCCAGCGTCATGAAGGCATACGACGAGTCCCACGACGAAGACTGACCGGCGAGTGCGTCGCTTCTTCTTCGACACGAGCGTGTTCATCTATGCGCTCGGCGCCGAGCACCGCTATCGCGAGCCATGCCGAGCGATCCTGACCGAGATGAGAGGCGGGCGCTTGGCCGGAGAGATAAGCATCGAGTTGATACACGAGTTCGCGTACGTGCGGTGCAGGCGTGGAATAGCTCGGTCAGACGCCGCCGAGTCGGCACGCGACATTGCCGGCGTGTGTCCATTGCACACAGTCGAGCGGAGCGACATCGAGCGCGCCCTGACCCTTTGGTGCGAGCACGAGCGACTGGATATGCGCGATGCGATCTTTGCCGCGCAAGCGCTCAATCGCGAGATTGACTCGATCCTCAGCCCAGATCGAGGTTTCGACGGGATCGAGGGGCTGGAGCGCATCGACCCAGCTGACGCGGACGCGGTCGCGACGCTGCGATGAAGTTCGGCGTCCTCCAGTTTCCCGGCTCCTGCGACGAGGTGGATGCGCTGCACGCGGCGCGGCGCGTGGGCGACGCCGAGCTGCTTTGGCATGGCGAGCGCGATCTGAAGGGCGCTGACGCGATCGTCGTGCCGGGGGGTTTCTCCTATGGCGACTATCTGAGAGCGGGTGCGATCGCGCGCTTCTCGCCGGTGATGGAGTCGGTGATCGCCTTTGCCAACGACGGCGGGCTTGTGCTCGGGATATGCAACGGCTTTCAGGTGTTGTGCGAGGCGCGCCTCTTGCCCGGAGCGCTGTTGCCGAACGCCAACCTGCGCTTCACCTTCAGGCAAGTCGAGCTCGACGTGGTTGAGCTCGACACGGCGTTCACGTGCGCGTGCGGGGAGGACCGAGACCTGCCGACCGATGGGCATACGGGCGTGAGCGGAGGCTCGACCGCCGGCGGGCGCTCGACTCTGAGCATCCCCGCCAAGCATTCGTGGGGCCGCTACTACGCGGACGAGCCGACGCTCGCGGCGATGGACGAGCACGACCAGGTCGTACTGCGATATGCGGCCGGTGAGAACTTCAACGGCTCGCTGCACGACATCGCCGGCGTGCGCAACGAGCGGGGCAACGTTTTTGGCTTGATGCCCCATCCCGAGCACGCCGTCGACGAGCTGACGGGCTCGACCGACGGGCTGTGCATCTTCGCCTCGATGCGGATGGCGGTTGAGGGCGCGCGTGTCTGAGGCCGCGACGCTCCCGAGCGTCGAGGACGCTCTCGCACTCGGCCTCACGCGCGCCGAGTACGAGCTGATCTGTGAGATTCACGCCCACCCCCCCCGCGCTCCAAATCAGGTGGAGCTGGCGATGTACTCGCTGATGTGGAGCGAGCACTGCGCGTACAAGCACTCCAAGAAGCTGTTGCGCACACTGCCCACCGAAGGGCCGAGCGTCGTGATGGGGCCCGGCGAGAACGCCGGCGCCGTGGACGTGGGCGACGGGCTGGTGTGCGCGTTCAAGGTCGAGTCCCACAACCACCCCAGCGCGGTCGAGCCGTTCCAGGGTGCGGCCACCGGCGTGGGGGGCATATTGCGCGACATCTTCGCGATCGGCGCGCGCCCGATCGCGGTGCTCGACTCGCTGCGCTTCGGCGAGCCGCATCTCGGCCGCGACGGCACACCCCGGGGTGAAACGCACCGCGAGGGCGAGGGCGAGGGCGAGGGCGAGGGCGAGGGTGCGGGCGAGGGTGCGGGCATGGGAGCTGGCGCCCGCTCGCGCTACCTGCTCGACCGCGCCGTGGCCGGCATCGGCCACTACGGCAACTCGATCGGTGTGCCGACCGTCGGCGGCGAGGTGTACTTCGAGGGCCCCTACGAGCAGAACTGTCTGGTCAACGCGATGGCGCTTGGCCTGGCGCGTCGCGAGCAGCTCGTTACCAGTGCCGCCGTGGGGATCGGCAACGTGGTGTTGCTGTTTGGTGCTTCCACCGGTCGCGACGGCATCGGGGGCGCCTCCGTGCTGGCGTCCGCCGAGCTGGGCGAGGACGACGACAAGCGCCCCACGGTCCAGGTGGGCGATCCCTTTGAGGAGAAGAAGCTGATGGAGTGCTCGCTGGAGTTGCTGGAGCGCGGGCTGCTCGTGTCCCTGCAGGACCTCGGCGCGGCCGGCCTGACCTCCTCAGCCTCGGAGATGGCCTCCAAGGGCGAGGTCGGGATCGACGTCGACGTGGCGGGTGTGCCCTTGCGCGAGGCCGACATGGAGCCGTTTGAGATCATGGTGAGCGAGTCCCAGGAGCGCATGCTGTGCGTGGTGCAGCCGGGCAACGTGGGAGCTGTGCTCGAGCTGTGCGAGAAGTGGGAGGTCGCCGGCGCCCCGATCGGCGCGGTCACCGACACGGGCCAGATGCGCGTGTTCAAGGCGGGCGAGCTGGTCGGAGAGATGCCAGTGCGGGCGCTCGTGGACGACTGTCCGCTGTATGACCTCGACCCCGTTAGGCCGACCCGCACGCCATACCCAGCGCCGGAGGCGCTGCTCCCCCAAAAACCTCAGCGAGAGGACACGGCGAGCGCAAGTGAGGCGAGCGCCGCAAGTGGTTGGACTGGGGCTGAGCTGCTGCGCGCGCTGCTGTCCTCGGCCAACATCGCCTCGCGCAGGCCGCTGTTCGAGCAGTACGACGCGATCGTGCAATCGCGCACGGTGCGCCGCCCCGAGCAGGCGGACGCCGCCGTGCTGGCGATCGAGCCGCCCGGCGCGTCCGGTGCCACTGCGCTCGCGACCGAGGGGGCGGGCCGCGCGGACGATCGGCTCGGCCCGGTGCCCGGCATCGCCGTGTCGATCGACTGCAACGGCCGCCGCGTCGCGGCCGACCCCTACACGGGCACGGTCGCGGCAGTGCTCGAGTGCGCGTCGAATCTCGCGTGCGTGGGCGCCAGCCCGCTTGGGACGACCAACAACCTCAACTTCGGCAACCCGGAGAAGTCGCACATCGCGTGGCAGCTCACAGAAGCGGTGCGCGGCCTCGGTGACGCGTGCAGAGCGCTCCAGGCGCCGATCGTGGGCGGCAACGTGTCCCTCTATAACGAGGGCTCAAGCGCCGGCCCGATCTACCCGACGCCCGTGATCGGCATGGTCGGCAAGCTGCCCGACGTGCGTCGCGCGGGCTGTCTCGGCTTCACGCGCGCGGGCGACGCGATCGCGCTCGTAGGCCCGTTCGCGCCGTCGCTGGAGGCGAGCGAGCTGGCGAAGCTGTGGGGCTGGGATTTGCCCGACGGGCTGCCCCCGATCGACATTGACGCTGTGGCCGGAGCGCAGGCGGCAATCCGCGAGGCTGTGCGCGCGGGTGAGCTCTCAAGCGCCCACGACATCGCCGAGGGCGGGCTGGCGATTGCGCTGGCGGAGTGCTGCCTGGCCGGCAAACTCGGGGCGTGCGTGCGAGTTGAGACTGATTTGTTTGGGGCTGAGCCGGCCGGCGCGACGGGACGCGGGCTGGACTGGAGCAGAATCTCGCCCACGTCCGCGACCACGCTCTTCGGCGAGTCCTCGGGCGGCTTCGTGGTGAGCGGCAGCGAAGAGATGCTGCGGGCGCTCGGCGAGCACACGTCCGTGTGGATCGTGGGCAGTGTGGGCGGCGAGTCGCTGCGCGTCGAAGTGGCCGAGACGGCGAGCACGGACGCCGAGGGCACAAGCGACGAGGTCATGGAGCTGATGCTCGCGGAGCTGGCACAGGCGCATGGCGCGCTCGCGGAGCTGTTTGCGTGAGGGTATGTATTTACTTTTTGAGCAGTTCACCATAGTAGCTACATACCGTAGTCACCATTGGCAACCGCACAAAAAATGAATAACAGCCCCTCCCCCCGAACGGTCCACCGCGATGAGCTGCGCTGCTGCTAGCGTAAAGCAAACGATGCCCTTGGACCCTCGTCCGGAGGACCGCGATGGACCGTGCGACGAGTGCGGTGTGTTTGGCATATACGCACCCGGACACGAGGTCTCGCGGTTGTCGTACTTCGCGCTGTACGCGCTGCAGCACCGCGGCCAGGAGTCGGCGGGGATCGCGGCAGCCGATCGCGGCGGCAACATCATGACCCGTCGCGAGCTGGGGCTCGTCAGCCAGGTGTTTAGCGAGAACGACCTGCGCACGCTCCGCGGAGAGCTCGCGATCGGCCACGTGCGCTACTCGACCACGGGCTCAAACGCCTGGGAGAACTCTCAGCCCGTGCACCGCTCGGAGGGCACCAATGGCTCCAGTCGTGAGCTGGCACTGGCCCACAACGGCAACCTGATCAACGCCGTCGAGCTGCACGACGAGCTGGCGGAGCGTGGCGTCACGTTCAGCTCGACCTCCGATTCGGAGATCGTGGCGGCGTTGATCGCGACCCACCCGGCCGAGCAGATCGAGGATGCGATCGCCGACATCCTGCCGCGCTTGAACGGTGCGTTCTCGATCGTCGTGATGACCAAGGACCGCGTCGTGGCCTTCCGCGACCCGCACGGCCTGCGCCCGCTCGCGCTTGGTGTGATCGAGGGTGCGGATGGTGAGCCCGCGCGCTACTGCGTCGCGTCGGAGTCGTGCGCGTTTGACATCATCGGCGCGACGCTGTTGCGCGACGTGGAGCCCGGTGAGATCGTCACGCTCGGCGAGAACGGTCTCGAAAGCCGTCGTGTGCTGCCGGACGCGCGCAAGGCCTTCTGCGTGTTCGAGTACATCTACTTCGCGCGACCGGACTCGCGCATGAACGGCCAGGTGCTGCAGGTCGCGCGTGGGCGCATGGGCGAGATCCTCGCGCGTGAGTCGCCGGTCGACGCGGACCTAGTGATCCCCGTGCCCGACTCCGGCAACGCCGCCGCACGCGGTTTCGCGCGCGCCAGCGGGTTGCCCCAGGACGATGGCTTTGTCAAGAATCGCTACGTCGCACGCACGTTCATCCAACCCGGCCAGGAGCTACGCAAGCATGGGTTGCGCCTCAAGTTCAACCCCTTGCCCGAGATCGTGGGCGGCAAGCGCCTGGTCGTCGTTGACGACTCGATCGTGCGCGGCAACACCACGCGTCAGATCGTGCAGATGTTGCGCGACGCGGGCGCGCGCGAGGTGCACATGCGCATCTCCGCCCCGCCGATCAAGCACCCTTGTCACTACGGCATCGACATGTCGACACGCGAGGAGATGATCGCCCACGAGCGTACGGTCGACGAGATCGCGGATGAGCTCGGCTGCGACTCGCTCGCCTACCTGTCGCTGGAGGGCGTGTATGAGGCCGTCGGCGCCACGCGCACAACGCACTGCGATGCGTGCTTCACCGGCGAGTATCCGGTCAAGGGCAGCGACGGCGCGCAGGGCAAGTACGCCCTGGAGGTTGCCGCAAGCTAGCCGCGCCTGCGACCATTCCGATCGGCTGCAGGGACGATCCAGCTCGATGAGCCATCCGGCTCACGCGTGGTGGGCGTCGCGCGGGCCCGCTAGGGTGGCGCGGGCATGAGTGAGCCATTGCCGATCGCCGTGCTCGTGTCGGGCACGGGCACCAACCTGCAGGCGCTGCTCGACACCGTGCACGGCCGCGACGCCGAGATCGTGGCGGTCGCATCCGGAGCGCCCGGTGCGCTCGCACTGGAGCGTGCCGCCGCGCATGGCGTGCCGACCGCGGTGTTCGAGCGCTCCGCCCACGCCGATCGCCAAGCCCGCGATCTCGCGATGGCCGACTGGCTGGCCGAGCGCGGCGTGCGGCTGGTGGTGCTAGCGGGCTACATGGAGCTGTTGAGCGCCGCCTTCCTCGAGCGCTTCCCCCAGGCGGTGATCAACGTGCACCCCTCGCTGTTGCCAGCGTTCCCGGGCCTGCACGCGATCGAGCAGGCGCTGGCCTATGGCGTGAAGGTGTTCGGCGTGACCGTGCACTTCGTCGACGCGGGCGTGGACAGCGGCGCGGTGATCCTGCAACGCGCCGTGGAGTTGCCGGACGGGCGCGACCCCGGCGAGGTGCTGGAGGCATTGCGCCCACTCGAGCACGCGCTGCTGCCCGAAGCGGTGCGCCTATTCGCCAGAGGGGCCCTCCGTCCCGATCCAGACAACCCGCGGCTGATCCTCCACGAGTCGTGACGGCAGCCCGCTCCCGGAAGCAGGGTCTCGCGCCGGTTCGAGGGGAAGAGATTTAAGAACGCAGGCTTGACAAGCAGCCACCGGTCGTGTATCTTGCCGTTTGTTCCTGTATCTCAAGTCTGAATGCGGGCGCGTACATAAGGTCGGGTTTGGGTCGGTCCCCGTGGTCGACTGCAAACGTTTTGACGGGGCCCTTGGGAGAGGGACCGGGTCGTTACCAAGAGGGAGTTGTTGTTCGCGTGGTTTCTTTGGGGAATAACGTGCTTGAGAGTCCGTGTGCTTCTCACGCGAGCGTAATAGGACGCGTCAGCGTCGCTGACGCGTCTCTCTCTCTCTCTCTCTCTCTTCTCTGGGACTCAAGCCCTAGTCCCCTCCGTCCGACCCTAGCGGGCCGTCCGGGATCCCCCAAGGGGGGTTTGGGTAGGGCTGGGTGTCTAGGCGCTAGGCCCCCTCACCGCGGTAATAGTCCGCGGCCCGCTGGGTACAAGGCCCGGCTTTGTCACTCACGCGCTATAGGCGCGTCTACAGCTTCTTGTTCGTCCGCCGCTGTGGGCTCTGTGCCTGTGGCGATTTTGTGCTGCCCGGGCTCCTCGGGTGGTCGCGTATTCGGTTATTCGAGGAGGGGATGGGTGTGATGGGTGCTCGCCGGTTCAGGTTGACGATCGTGGCTTGCCTATGCGGGCTTGCCTGTGCACTTGCGGCTGGCGTGGTTCCCGGAGTGGCCGGCGCGGCTCAGCTCGGCGCCACGCAGATCGGCAGCACCGAATCCCAAGGGGTTCCGGGCGAAGGCGAAAGCGCCGGGCAGCTCGTCCGTCCGGCTGGTGTCGCGGTCGATAGCGATCCGTCGAGCCTGTTCTCCGGGGATGTATATGTAGTCGATCGGGTCAATAATCGGATCGATAGGTTTAGCGGGTCGGGGGCTTTCCAGCTGGCGTGGGGCTGGGGTGTGGCCGATGGCGCGAATCAATTGCAGACATGCACGACTTCGTGTCAGAGGGGTAAGCAAGAAGAAGACCCTCCGTACAACACGGGCGGGGTTTCCTATGCGTTGGGAGTGGCGGTCGACAACGACCTGCTGAGCTCGTCCGCCGGGGACGTATATGTCGTACAGGCTGCAACCTCCCGTGTCGAGAAGTTCGGTCCATCCGGCGAATTCCTGTTGATGTTCGGTGGGGACGTCAACGAAACGACCGGAGGGAACGTATGTCTCGTGGGCGAAAAATGTGAGGCCGGCACGGCGGGCACTGGCAACGGTCAGTTCACTGAACTAGGCGAAGGCAATAATATCGCTGTGGGCCCCGGCGGCTTGGTGTACGTAGGCGATAGAGCGCGTGTACAGGTATTTGAACCGTCGGGTGTGTGGAAGGAATCGATTTCGTTGGCGGGCCTGGCAAGCACGGGCGATGTGAAAGCCTTGGCAGTCGATTCCTCGGGTGACATGTTCCTGTATTACGGTCCTAACGAGACGGTGCAAGGTGGGGAAGGGGGAGCCCCTGGTGTGCACGAGTTTGAACCGGACGGGATGGAAAAGGGAACAGTCTTTGATGCCGGTAGCACGTCGGTCACTTCGATCGCTGTGGATGGATCCGGTGACCTGTTCGTGGGTGATTCAAGCGGCGGGTCGAACTTTGGGTTCCACGTCTTGAAGTACACACCTACCGGTAAGGCAGTCGCGAGCTTTGGGTCGAACACGGTGCGTGGAGGTGAAACCGAGGTCCTAGAACATGAAACGGTTCAGAATCACCCATTTGGCTATAACGGCATGGCGTTCTCGGAAGCCCCTGGGTCCGGTGAGCTATACGTATCAGAATCTTACTATTCAATCGCCGAACACACCAATGAACAGAGTACCTCTTATTCGAGCGTGTGGGTGTTGCCGGTTCCGTCTCCGGGTCCGCTGGTCGCCGGCGAGTCCGCGAAACCGGGTCCAAGCGGGAGCGCGAGCCTGGAAGCGACGGTCAATCCCGATAACAACGAAACGACATATTATTTCGAATACGTCAGCGAAGCGGATTTCAAGGCGAGCGGCTACTCGGACGCGGCTAGAACCCCGGTCGGCTCGATTCCCGCCAGTCTAGAAGATCGTTCGGTTAGTGCGCACATAACCGGATTGCCAGTCAGCTCGGGTTATCACTATCGGGTAGTTGCGTCGAACAGCGAAAGCATCGGCGGCCCCGCGATCGGTCCGGATCAGACTTTCGAAACGCTGCCCGCTCTGTACCTCGAAGCCCTGTATACCACGAACGTGGCGTCGACGAGCGCAACGTTCGGCGCGAACCTCAACCCGCTCGGTTCCAGCACCGAATATCGCTTCGAATACGGTACGAGCACGTCTTACGGGCACACCGTGACCGGCAGCGCCGGCGAAGGCGTCTCGAGTGTCCTGGTCAGCTCGCATTTGCAAGAACTGTCGGCATCCACGACCTACCACTACCGAATCGTGGCGGTCAACGGGCTCGGGGCGGTTGAAGGGTCGGACCATACGTTTACGACACAGAGTACGGGTGGGGAGCCGCGGTTGCCCGATGGCCGAGCGTGGGAACTTGTGTCTCCACCAAATAAAAAAGGTGCTTTGATCGAACAATTCTCTGATGGAGGCAATGAGATACAGGCCGCGAGTAACGGAAGCGGTATCGCTTATCTTTCTCAGGGGCCGGCTGTTGGAGGGGATCAGCAGGGGAAAACCACTTGGTCACAGGTTCTATCCCGGCACGATAGCGGTGCCTGGTCCTCTGAAGATCTGACCCTGCCCGGTCGTCTATCCGAAACAAAGCCCGCCAGCGTCGTCGCGGTCCATGCGGAATACAGGCTTTTCTCATCCGACTTGTCGTTGGCTGCCGTGGAACCTCAGGAATCTAACACCCCGCTGCTCTCGCCCGATGCGACCGAAAATACTCTGTATCTACGCGACGACTCGAACAGAATCTTTGCGCCGCTTGTGACGGCCGCAAATGTACCTACCGAAACAAAATTTGGTGGTGGAGAAGTTCCGGGACAACAGATGTACTTCGCCACCGCGACGCCCGATCTGAGCCATGTCGTGTTGAGCTCGCAGTTTGCGCTCACGCCCGAAGCCACGGACCTCGCAGAAGTGGTAGACGGAGGTTCGAATTTCTACGAGTGGAGCGCAGGCCGGTTGCAGCTCGTAAATGTGCTCCCGAACGGCGAAACGGCGCATGGTGGCCCGGTGAGCGCGGAAGTGCGCCTCGGTAACGGTGGCAGTCCGGGACTGTCAGCTCCAGCATGGGTGATTCCGAGCGTTGTGTCGAGCGATGGCCGACGGATAGCGTGGTCGTGGGGACGGCCATATCGCGAAGGCGATCCCAATGCCACGACCGAAGGTACTCAATACCGGGGTCTGTATGTTCGCGACATGGTTGAAGAAAAGACCGTTCAGATCGGTGGTCCGCTAGCCCGGATCTTGCATGAAGCTGTTTGATGTGAGTGTTTGGCCGAGTGGTGGTGGGTGTGGCCAGTTGGGGTCGTCGCGGAGGATCGGGTTGTGGGTGGTTGTGGTGCGGCCAGGGGCGTGGCGGCGGTTTTGCGGGGTACGCGGGCAGGCTTCGTGGGGCGCGTCGCGCCGGGGTGAGGCTCGTCATCTCGGGGCCGGCGGTCGGGTCAGGCCGGAGGCGCCGGGAGCGCTCTGAGGCGCTTGAAGGCGATCGTGAGATCCTGGGACCAGGGCCAGTTAGCTTGTATGCGTAGCGTCGCGGTGCGTGCGTGGAAGGAGAGGCGCGCGGCGACGTGCAGCAACCGGTAGCGCAGGCGCTTGGGCTCGGCGCGGGCGAGCTCGCCGGTGAGCAGCAGGCGCTGGGTCCACACGATGAGGTCGTGTGCGATGCGCACGAGCTCGAGCCAGACACGGTTGTGCTCGAAATCGCGGAACGGCATGTTGCGTAGCCCGGTGTCCTTGTCGTTGCGAATGTGATCCTCGACTCTTGCGCGACCGCGGTGATCGCGCTCGACGTGGGCGATCTCGCCGGGCTGGTCTGTGAGGATCGCTTGGAAGCGATGCCCGTCATGGTCGGTGAAGGAGAGTTGCGCGCCGGGGTGCGCGCGCTCGCGGCGGACGATCACCCTTGACCCCTCCGGCCAGCCCGTCAGATCGAGCTGTCTGGTGATCTCGCAGACCTGCCCGTTGGGGCGCGGACTGCCGTCCTGGTCGAGCGCTGAAACCCAGTCACTGTCAAGGATTTCGAGGATCGCGGCACGGACCGCCTCGTTCAGTTCATAGCCGACGGAGAACTCGATCCGGCCCTCCCGACACCAGTCCAGCAGCTCATGGCTGGCACCAGCGGAGTCGACGCGCAACAGCAGCTTGATGTTCTCGATGTGCCCGGCGGGGATCTGCCCGATGGCCTGCTCGGCGACCTTGATCTGGTCGGCGGCGGTGTTCGCGCCGGCGTTCCCCGGCCGCAGCTCGCCGGCGAGCGCTTCGCTGGTCTCATCCGCGTAGGCGAGCATCGGGTGAAACCCGTAGCCGCCCTTGAAGTTTCCGGCCGCGCCCTCCTTCTCCGAATGCGAGCCGACGAGCGTGGCATCCAGGTCGATCGTCAAACGCTCCGGGGCGCCCACGATCTCCCACACGCGCGCTCGTGCCCTGGCGTGAGCATCCCGCAACCGCTCCAATCCCTCCGGGTCCCGGGCGATCCGGTCGACGAGCCGGAACGCCGTCGAGGACGACGCGACACCCCCAAACAGCGACTCCTGATCGCCGAGCGCCCCAAGGTCAGCCAAACAGTCCCCGCCGTCGGCGAGCATCACCGCGAGGTCACGGACCACGCGACCCTGATCGTGCCCGGAACGCCGCTTCTTCAAGCCTGCAAGCCCCCACGACAGCGCGCCCGTCAGCCCCGTCTTATCAGCCATCCGGGCCAGCAAAGCGCTGCCCGCGTGCGACACCAAACCCTCTCCGTCCGGCACGACATCTACTGTGAAACTGCGCCCATCGCGTGTCACCTTCAAGGTGATCCCTCCCAAGCTCGATTCCAAGGTCTCAGCAACCCCAGAATCCCAGCTCGGGCGGACAGTTCAGCGGCCCCGACCATCGGGGCCGCTGCTGCTTCATGCAAGATCCGGGCTAGCGGTGTTCCAGGCGATGAGCAGTGACGGATCTGAGGTCTTCTTTTTGGAAAATCATGATTTGTATGTGACCGATATCGATAGCGGTACACAGACAGACTTGACCGCCGATCATGGCGCAAGCGAAAGCACGGGTGGCGTGCAGGAACTCGTATCAGATGTGAGCAAGGATGGCTCGTACGTATACTTTGTGGCCACGAGTGTCCTAGCAAACGCAAGTGGCGCGGTTAGTGGCGGAGATAATCTCTACATGGCGCACGACACCGGTAGTGGATGGTCGACAAGGTATATCGTGACGCTTTCGCCCGAAGACGAAAAAGACTGGTTCCAGCGCAGTACACCTACTCGCAAGGGTGAACCGGATCTATCGGCGATCACTTCGAGGGTATCGCCCAACGGACGGTATCTGGCGTTTATGTCCAACAGACCCTTGACGGGCTATGACAATGTCGATGCGCTCAGCGGTCAACCCGACGAGGAGGTTTACCTGTATGACGCGAACACGTCCCACCTTGTGTGCGCCTCGTGCGATCCGACGGGCGCACGGCCGGTCGGCGTGCTGGATGAAGTGATGGGGGAAGAAAAGAAGTTGGTGGTCGATAGTAATGAGGTCTGGTCGAGGCAGGGTGAACATGTCAGCGACCCATGGCTGGCTGGCAGCATTCCAGCTTGGGATCACGACCTCGGGGGTGGCTCGGAGTATCAGCCGCGTTATCTGTCTAACGGCGGCCGGCTGTTCTTCGACAGCCCGGACGCCCTCGTGCCGCAGGCCACCAACGGGGTCGAGGACGTGTATGAGTACGAGCCCGTCGGGGAAGGCGATTGTACGTCTGCGCTACCGACGTTCAGTGAACGCTCGGGTGGTTGCGTCGGTCTGATCTCCTCTGGTACCGCGAGTGAGGAATCCGCGTTCTTCGACGCGAGCGAAGATGGCGACGACGTGTTCTTCATCACGGCCAGCAAATTGACGTCGGCTGATTATGACAATGGCTATGACGTGTATGACGCGCACGTGTGCTCGAGCGAAGTGCCGTGCGTGAGCGCCCCCGTGTCCTCGCCGCCGTGCTCGTCGGGCGATTCCTGTAAGGCGGCACCGTCACCGCAACCGGAAATCTTCGGTCCCGCGCCGAGCGCGACGTTCTCTGGTACTGGAAACGTCGTCGAAGAAGCGACAAAACCGGTGGTCAAGCGCAAGTCCAAACCCAGGCCGAAGGCTAAAGCAAAGAAGAGAGCCAAAAAGAGGCGCAAGGCAAAGAAGGCCGGCAGGTCCCGCGGTGAGAGGACAAGCAGGAAGGGTGCAAGGTGATCGGTGTGAGTATTCTCAAGCGAAGCGCTCTTGTCGCGATCGCGGCGATCGGGTTGCTGGTGTTGGTTGGAGCCGGCGAGGCCTCGGCGGCTGAGCCTTGGTGGCATGTGAACACGATCTCTGCGCCCGCGAGCTCACCGGGCGGAGAAGATAGGCTGGTCGTGGAAGTCAGCAATCTGGGTGACGCGATGGTCAACGGCGCCGAGGCCCCGGTGACAGTCGTGGACAGGCTGCCGGCGGGGGTGACCGCGACCCAGGTCTATGGAGAAGGCGGTGGTGGCGAGGTCGGTCAATCGATCTATGATGGTGGACCGGCGAGTGAGCCTTGTTCGGTTCTCGGACAGACGGTGACGTGCACGTACGCGGGGCCGTTGTTGACGTATGAACGCTTGATGATAGCGATCTCGGTGCAGGTCGAACCGGGAGCCGGGACGGGCATGAGCGAAGTGAGCGTATCCGGCGGTGGGGCTTCCCCCGTCGTGGTGCGGCGCGCGCTCGCGCTCGGTGAATCCGCGCCGTCCTACGGTCCGGAAAACTATGAACTGACACCCGAAGAAGAGGGTGGCGCTCCGGATACGCAGGCTGGCTCGCATCCGTTTCAGCTGACTACCACTTTGACGTTCAACACCAGGACGGTAACGCTCGGTGACGACGAAAAAGAAGTACAGCCGATCGGTTTGACAAAGGATCTGCGCTTTGATCTTCCGGCGGGCCTGGTGGGAAATCCGACGCCGTTGCCAAAGTGCAGCCTGTCCGTGTTTTCCCACAATGCGCGGGAATGCCCGAGCGATACGGTCATTGGTGTGGCGACGCCGATCGTGGTAAACATCCTCGAACCCGACAAACACGTGCCGGCCGCTCCCACGACTTCCTTGTACAGCATCGAACCGGCCGTCGGCGAGCCGGCACGGTTCGGGTTCGGTACGCCCCTGGGACCGGTGATTCTTGACACTTCGGTGCGCGCCGGTGGTGACTACGGCGTGGTGGTGACCGTCCCGGACATCATCGACGCCGTGGCATTCATCGGTACTCAGGTGACGTTCTGGGGCGTGCCCGGCGACCCGCGCCACGACAATTCGCGCGGGGCCGGATGCCTCGCCTCGGTTTCGACCGTGTTCGAAGCGCTGAAGAATGGGGAACCGTCGTGTCCTCTGCGGGAAAAGATACAGCCGTTCCTGATATTGCCGACATCGTGCACCGGTCCGTTGCACACGAGCGTCGAAGGCGATTCGTGGGAAGCCATCGGCCAGTACAGCGCACCCAAGCAATATACGTTTGCAAATCTCGCTGGTGAACAGTATGGGCTCGACGGATGCAACCGGTTGAACTTCGAACCGTCTGTCACGGTGGCTCCGGACGGACAGCAGGCGAGCACCCCGACGGGGTTGACCGTTGGCGTTCACGTGTCGCAAAAGGGGAACCTAAACCCGACCGGTCTGGCGGAATCCACCGTGAGGGATACGACTGTGACGCTGCCCGCCGGCGTAGCCATCAACCCCGCGGGGGCCGACGGCTTGTCCGCGTGCGGTCTCGGCGAAGTCGGTTTGGAAAGCCCGACAGAACAGTCCTGTCCTGAATCGTCGAAGATCGGTACGGTTGAAATCCACACGCCGTTGCTGCCGAACCCGCTCGCCGGCGCGGCGTATTTGGCACAGCAGGACGCGAACCCGTTCGGGAGTCTGATCGCGATGTACGTAGTCGTGTACGACCCTGTGTCCGGCGTACGCGTCAAGCTAGCGGGCGAAGTCAAGCCGGACCCGGTGACGGGTCAGTTGGTCTCCACGTTCGATAACACGCCGCAGCTCCCCTTCGAAGAACTTAGCCTGCACTTCTTCGGTGGGTCGCGAGCACCGCTGGGAACGCCGTCTTTGTGTGGGCTCTATACGACGACGGCGTCGATCGCGCCGTGGTCGGGCAACGCGCCGGCGCAGTCCACCTCGGAATTTCAGATCACGAGCGGTCCAAACGGGACACAATGCAGCGACCCGTTGCCATTTGATCCGTCGCTTACGACTGGAAGCTTGAATCTTCAGGCGGGTGGGTTCACGCCGTTTAGGATGACGATGAGCCGCGAAGACGGAAACCAGAACCTCAGCGGGATCCAGCTGAAGATGCCGCCGGGATTGCTCGGCACGCTGTCGAGCGTCAAGTTGTGCGGCGAAGCGGAAGGGAACGCCGGTACATGCGGTCCCGAAAGCCTGATCGGCCACACCACCGTCAGCGTTGGCCTGGGAGGCAACCCCTACACGGTGACTGGCGGTGAAGTGTTCATCACCGGTCCGTATAAGGGTGCGCCGTATGGGTTGTCGATCGTGAACCCGGCGAAGGCCGGCCCGTTCAATCTGGGTGAGGTGATCGTCAGGGCGAAGATCGAAGTCAACCCCGAAAACGCGGCGCTTACGATCACGAGCGATAGCACGGGTCCGTATGCGATCCCGCAGATCATCGACGGGATCCCGCTACAGATCAAGCACGTGAACGTCTCCATAGACCGTCCGGACTTCACGTTCAACCCGACGAACTGTGCTCCTCAGGAAATCGGGGGTAGCTTGACCAGCAGTCAGGGCGCCGTATCGACTCTGCACGTCCCGTTCCAGGTCACCAATTGTGCGGTGTTGAAGTTCAAACCGATCTTCTCGGTTAGCACGGCTGGGAAAACATCGAGAGCTAAGGGTGCGAGTCTGAGCGTAAAGCTCACCTATCCCAAATCGGCGTTTGGAACACAGGCGAACATCGGGAAGGTCAAGGTGGACCTGCCAAAGCAGTTGCCGTCACGGTTGACGACGTTGCAGAAGGCTTGTCCAGACAGTCTGTTCAATGCGAATCCGGCATCGTGTCCATCTGATTCGAGGATTGGGAGCGCGACGGCTACCACGCCAGTGTTGCCTGTGCATTTGGAAGGCCCTGCGTATTTTGTGAGTCATGGCGGTGCGAAGTTCCCCGAACTGATTGTTGCGCTATCTGGCGAGGGCGTGACCGTCTACCTGCATGGGGAAACGTTCATCAATCACGCGGGGATCACAAGCAGCACCTTCCGCACGATTCCGGACGTTCCAATCGGGACATTCGAATTGAAGCTGCCGCAGGGTCCGGATTCCGCATTGGCGGCGAACGGGAACCTGTGTACGGCCAAGCTCGTGATGCCAACGATATTCGTTGGTGCCAACGGAGTGAGGCTCAAACAGTCCACGCCAATCGGGGTTACTGGTTGTCCCAAGAAGAAGCCCAAGAAGATAAAAGGCAGGGGCAAGGCCAAAAAGAAGAAGTAGAGACTTGGTGAGGTCAGTATGGTTGTCGATAGTGAGAGGAAATGATGTTCTCGAGGATAAGCAAACAATTCAATTACACGAACATCGCGTTGACCGTCGCACTCGTGTTCGCGATGGGCGGTGGAGCATACGCCGCAGGCAAATACCTGATCACCTCCACCAAGCAGATCAGTCCAAAGGTGCTTAAGTCATTGATAGGTAAGCCTGGTGCAAGGGGACCCGCGGGGGTGGCGGGGCCCGCGGGACCAGCGGGGGCGAAGGGCGAAACCGGTGCCTCCGGGGCTGCGGGCAAAGAAGGCGTCGCAGGCAAAGGTGGGATCAACGGCGAAAGCGTGAGCGCGAAGGAAGTCAAGACAACCGAAGCCGCATGCGCCAAACAGGGTGGCTCGAGTTTTGCGGTAGGCGGCGCGACGACCCTTGCGTGCAATGGCAAGGAAGGCTCGGCGTGGACAGACAAAGGCACACTGCCAAAAGCTGCCTCCGAGCGCGGCCAATGGGCCATTAGTGGACACACGCCAGTGTTTGTCCTTACGGGCCTGCCGTTCACGATCCCGCTGGCTGCTCCGCTCGCCGGTGAAAGGGTTCATATCATTGGGCTAGGCGAAGGTCTCAAAGAAGAAAAAGAAGCCGCGGCGATCGCGGATGGTGAATGTACGGGCACCTCGAAAGAACCAGGAGCAAAGAGTGGGAATCTATGTGTCTTCGTATCGGCTTCTTTCGGGGGATGTGAAAAATTGATCGTGGAGAATGCTGAAGGTGAAGCAGGAGGGGCTGGCGTATCGGGAGCCATTCTGTCCGAAGGGTCGCTTGCAGAAGGATCGGTTGCGTGTTATGGAGATTGGGTCGTGACCGGGTAGACGCAACGATCGCGGTTGGCGCCGCTCGCGATCCCCTCCGAGCGGCGCTCAACGCGGTTGTGGGGGGATGTGACAAGCGCGGGTGAGCTACAGAGTAAGAGCTGAGGAGGTGAGAGAATGTCTGGCGAAGGATGCGTCGACCGTCATGGTGCCGCGTCCGCAACAGTCGAATCTACCCGTGTGTTCGGGGCTTCGCGTAACGGCGCTATGGGCTCCGGTGGAGCTGCCCGTGAGGGTGGCAATGTTATGGAGATGCAGCGCCGGCGCTTGCTGCTAGCGATTGGTGAAGTGGTGGCCGAGGATGGTCTCGAGGATGCGAGCGTTGGGCGGATCTGTAAGCGCGCGGGCATGTCGCGCCGCACTTTCTACGAGATCTTCGAGGACCGCGAAGCATGCTTTCTGGCCGCGTTCCAGGTTGCGGTCGAGCGGATCGCGCGGGGTGTGCTTGACGCATATGAATGTGGGGATCGCACCCGAAGGACAGAAGGCACCCGTTGTGCGCAGGACACTCGCAGGGCACGCGGCACCCAAAGGGCACGGGGCTGGCGTGAGTGCATCAGGGCCGCGCTCACGGTGCTGCTGGAGCGCTTTGACTTAGAGCCCACCGTCGCTCACCTGTGCCTGGTGGAGTCGCTGAAGGGCAGTCCGCCGGTGCTCGAGTATCGCCGGCTGGTGCTCGACGCTCTCAGTGGCGCTATCGATCAGGCTCGCGTTGACGCGAAGCGTGGTACGGGGCCTGCGACTCTGACGGCCGAGAGCACCGTGGGTGGTGTGCTCGCGGTACTGCACGCGCGTGTGCTCGTGCCTGATCCCCGCCCGCTAATAGGGCTGTTGAACCCGTTGATGAGCATGATCGTGCACCCCTATCTCGGTGCGGCGGCCGCTAGGCGCGAGCTTGAGATGCCGGTGCCACCGAGCAACGGCAACGTCGTCGAGCGTGGTGTGCGCAACGGTGCGGGCCCAGACCCCTTCAGGGACCTGCCGATCCGTTTCACCTACCGCACCGCGCGCGTTATGAGCGCGATCGCCTCCCAACCAGGGATCAACAACCGCGAGGTTGGCGACACGGCCGGTGTGCACGACCAGGGGCAGATGTCCAAGCTATTGCATCGTCTGCAGCGCAACGGGCTGATCGACAATCACCGCTCCGAGCGTGCCAGGGGCGAACCCAACGCCTGGACGCTCACCGAGCGCGGTCGTGCCGTGCATGCCGTGATCGACACGCAGACAACGTGATACCCTACGTAGGGCGATGCATAAGACTTCTGTTTACCTGTCCTCGGAGGAGGCCGCCTACCTGCGTCGCACTGCCGCTCGCACCGGCCGCTCGCAGGCTCAGCTAATCCGCGAGGGGGTGCGACTGGTGACGGCTGAGACGGTGCCGGGCGCACGTGCCTTCCGCAGTCTCGGCCAGGGCCACGGTGGAGGGGCGCCCTACAGCCCTTGGGACGCTGAGGAGCTGTACCGCTCGGTCACCGGCCAGGGATGACGGCGCTGATCGTCGACGCGGGCGCGCTCTATGCGCAGGCAGACGCCGACGAGCCTCGACACGCCGCCGTCGCGCGAGTGCTTCGCGACGAGCTCGACACGCTCGTCACCTCGCAGATCGTCGTCGCCGAGGCCGACTACCTGATTCTTCGCCGTCTCGGAGTGGACGTCGAGCTGATGTTCCTCGAGGACCTGGCCGCCGGCACATATGTCGTCGATGCCCTCACCCCCTCCGAGCTATCGATCGCACGCGACGTCGTTGCCCGCTATCGCGACCTCGAGCTGGGCCTGGCCGACGCGTCGCTTGTGGTTCTCGCCAACCGCTGGCAGACCCGTCGCATCCTTACGCTCGACGAACGCGGATTTCGAGCCGTCAGTCCTTTGCAGGGTGGGTCCTTCCAGATCCTGCCGGCTGACGGATGAGGAGGACTGCAACCACAGCGATCGTGGCAACCCGCTCCCGGGCGCAGGGTCTCGCGCCGGTTTCGAGGGGAAGAGGTTAAGAACGCAGGCTTGACAAGCAGCCACCCGTTGTGTATCTTGCCGTTTGTTCCTGTATCTCAAGTCTGATGCGGGCGCGTACATAAGGTCGGGTTTGGGTCGGTCCCCGTGGTCGACTGCAAACGTTTTGACGGGGCCCTTGGGAGAGGGACCGGGTCGTTACTGAGAGGGAGTTGTTGTTCGCGTGGTTTCTTTGGGGAATAACGTGTTTGAGAGTCCTTGTGCGCTTGATCAGAGCGTTATAGGACGCGTCAGCGTCGCTGACGCGTCTCTCTCTCTCTCTCTCTCTCTGGGACTCAAGCCCTAGTCCCCTCCGTCCGGCCCTAGCGGCCCGTCCGGGATCCCCCAAGGGGGGAATGGGTAAGGCTGGGCGTCTAAGCACTAGGCCCAACCGCTGCGGGATCGGCCCGCGGCCCGCCGGGCATAAGGCTCGGCTTGGTCACTCGCGCGCTGTAGGCGCATCTGCAGCTTCTTGTTCTTCTGCCGTCGTGGGCTCTGTGCTGCGGCGGTTTTTGCCTGCTCCCCGAATGGGGGGTGCTGCCCGGCTGCGGGTGGGTCATTCGTGGATTTCTCTCGGGAGGAGATGCTCTGATGAACGCTCGTAGGCTGATCTTGGCGACCCTGGTTTGGCTGTGCACATCGATCGGAGCGCTGTGTGCTCTCAGCGCGAGCGCGCTTGCCTTGCCGCCCGAAGCCCCTGTGACTGAAGTAGCTGTGGTGATCCAGAACACGACGGCTGAAGTGACGGGCATGCCTAATCCCCACACGGTGGCCCCCGAAAATTCAAGCTGGCATTTCGAGTACAACGAAGGCGCTACGTGTACAGGAGGGCAGACGACGTCCGGCCTTCAAACTGAACTTTCATTTGAACATAACCCGGTCGGAGGGGTGGTGGGTGTCGAGCTCACGGGTCTTAAGCCGGGCGTGAAGTACACGTTCTGCATGATCGCGGAAACCCAGGCGAAAGAAATCGCGGTCGGCGGACCGAAATCGTTTACAACAACGACCACGAGACGCTTCGGCAGTCGGGGCAACGAATCCGGAGAGGTAGAGGGAGTGTCGGGTTTGGCTGTCGATCAGGCGACGGGTGACGTGTATGTCGGCGATACGTATAACGCGCGTGTAGACGTGTTCGATGGGTCGGGGAATTTTCGGATGGCGTGGGGTTGGGATGTGAATGCGGCCAGTCCAGTCGAAGGGTTGCAGACGTGCACGACTCGTTGTCAGAAGGGCATTAGCGGTAGGGGTGCAGGTCAGTTCGGTGGCGAAGGGGCGATGGGTGTGGCGGTCGATAACGAACTGGGAAGCGTCTCTTATGGTGACGTGTATGTCGTCGATTTCGCAAACTTTCGTGTCCAGGAGTTCAACTCGTCCGGGGAATTCTTGGCGATGTTCGGTGGTGAAGTGAACACCGCGAAGGACGGTGTGCCGGGCGCCACGCGAGCGGAAAAGGATCTGTGTGTCGCGGGCGAAACGTGCCAGGAGGGCACGGAGGGTACGGCTGACGGTGAATTCGAATGGTCTAATTCGGGTGACTATATTGCTGTCGGTCCGGGTGGCAGGGTTTATGTGGGCGATCGGGCACGTGTGCAGGTGTTCGAACCGTCGGGTGCGTGGCGGGAAAGCATTTCGCTGTCTGGGCTGTCTAACACAGCTCAGGTATCGGCGCTGGCTGTCAATTCGTCTGGTGACATGTTCGTCAAGGATGGTGTAAGCGAAGCCAACGGTGCGGTCGCTGGGGTGCGGGAGTTCGAACCGGACGGGACGGAAGTGGCCACCCAGTTCGACGCGGGTAGCACGACCATCGCGGGGTTGGTGGTGGGCGAATCGGGCGATCTGTTCGTTGGCGATGCGAGCGGTGGGTTCCACGTTTTGGTGTACGGTCCGGCCGGCAATCAGCTCGCGAGCTTCGGTGCGAAGGCGGTGATAGAAGACCTAAGCGGGGCGATGGCGCTCTCGGGGACGCTGGGTGAACTGTATGTAGGCAACTACGTCAAATACTCAAGCGGTGAAGAACAGGCTAACGTGTCGATATTGTCTGCGCCGACGGCTGGCCCGCCGACGACCGAAACCGGCAATGTGCGGGTAGTTCCGGGTCGGCGGGGGGCGGCTTCTTTGGAAGCAGCGTTCGATCCGGGCGGGTTCGAATCGAAATATCATTTTGAATATGTCAGTCAAACGGATTTTCAGGCGAGTGGTTATGCGGATGCGTCTAGTACGGCGGAAGGCACGGTCTCCGCGACGCTTGAAGAGCAGTCGGTGAGCGCTGCTTTGACGGGGCTGGTGCCCGGTGAAACCTACCACTACAGGTTTGTCGCGACGAATTCGAAAGGCACAGTCGCGAGTCCCGGTCAGAGTTTTGAAGAGGTGCCGCCGGCTCTGGTCAAGGGCCCATGGGTTACTGACGTGTCTTCGACGAGTGTGACGTTCGGCGCGGAAGTGGATGCGTTGGGCGTGAGCACCGAATACAAGCTGGAATACGGTACGAGCGCTTCTTATGGCAAGAGCGTGACGGGCAACGTCGGCGAAGGCGAAGGCTATGTGCCACTCGGCTTTCACCGTCAGGAACTGTTGCCGGGCACGGTCTACCACTATCGCATCGTGACGTACAACGAAGTCGGTACTGTCGAAGGCGCCGATCATACGTTCACGACGCAGGCCGTGGGTGGGCAGGAGCTGACGCTGCCTGATGGTCGTGCGTGGGAATTGGTGTCCCCGCCAAATAAAAAAGGTAGTTTGATCGCTCCGTTCAATGAGGGTTTGATACAGGCGGCGGCTGACGGGAGTGGGATCTCCTATCTGTCGTTGGAAGCTGTTGGCGATGGCGTTGCGGGCAAGGCTTCGGCAACGGCTCAAATTCTCTCCGTGCGAGTCGGCGCGGGGTGGGGCACGCGAGACGTCGAGGTACCCCACCGTCTCGTCAGCGAAGGAGAACCTCCCTCTGACATGCTCAACGCGAATAACGAATATGTTCTGTTCTCGACGGATCTTTCTCAGGCGATGGTCGAACCGGTAGGGGTGACGCCGCCGCTGTCACCGGGCTTGAGTGAAAGATCGCTCTATCTACGCGACGACGCGGACGGTGATTATCTGCCGTTTGTGAGCTCGGAAAATGTGCCGGCGGGCGTCAGGTTTGGTGGGCCAAATCAAGGAGAAGGCGAGGCCAACATGCAGTTGCTGGACGCGACTCCCGATTTGAGTCATGTGGTGCTGGAGTCGCCCTACCCATTGACACGGGAATCGACCGTCCCTGGCGAAGCATGCCCGGTAGCGCTGATTGAAGGATTCTGCGATGCACCCACTAAGGACAGTGCACCATGGAACTTGTATGAGTGGAGTGCTGGGCGGTTGCGGCTTGTGGACATTCTGCCGGGCGGCGAACCGTTGCAGGTTTCCTACGCGGGGAAATACAGCAGTGCGTTTATCGGTGTGGATGAAAACGGGGAAAGCTCGATGGTCGCGCGATCTGTTTCGAGCGATGGGCGCTGGATCGTGTGGGGGACCGCTAGCAGTAAAGATGGACATGTCCATATGTATGTTCGTGACATGGTCGGGGAAAGGACTTACCCGCTTGGGGGTCCCGATCCAGTCTTCCAGACCATGAGCGCTGATGGGTCGAAGGTGTTCTTCTCCGAAAATGGAGATTTGTATGTGTTTGATACGGCTACTGGTACGCAGACCGATCTGACGGTGGTTCATGGTGCTGGGGAAAGCAGCGCTGGTGTGCAGGATCACGTGTTGGGCGCCGGTGAAGGTGGGGCGTCTGTGTATTTCGTGGCTACGGGTGTGCTCGCGAGCGGTGGGGTCAGTGGCGAAGACAACGTGTATATGTTGAGCGAAGAAGCTGGTGTTTGGAGGACGCGGTATGTCGCGACGTTGTCCGGTGAAGACGATCCGAATTGGTTGTCGACCGAATGTGGCGCGGGCGTGGGGTCGTGTCATTCGTCGGGTGGTACGGCGGTTGAGCTTGGGCGTGTGACGGCACGTGTCTCACCGGATGGGCGGTACTTGGAGTTCATGTCGGATAGGCCGTTGACGGGGTATGACAATCACGATGCGCGCAGTGGCCAGCCGGATGAGGAGGTCTACCTGTACGACGGAGAAAACGACAGGCTTGTGTGTGCGTCGTGCGATCCGAGTGGTGCGCGACCGGTCGGCTTGTTTGACGACAGGGCTAGCAATGGTGCGGAAGTGCCGCTTGTCGACGCAGCCAAAGCGTGGCAGGCGCATTGGCTCGCGGGAAGCGTCCCTGGCTGGAGTGGAGCGTACCCGTTTCATGAAAGGTCGGAGTATCAGCCGCGGTTCTTGTCTGATAGTGGACGGTTGTTCTTCGATAGTCCCGATGCGCTTGTGCCGCAGGCGTCGAACGGGCTCGAGGACGTGTATGAGTACGAGCCTGCAGGGGTCGGCGGTTGTGAAGATACGAGCGTGGCGTTTAGTGAGCGCTCGGATGGCTGTGTGAGTTTGGTCTCAGCTGGTACGTCCTCATCGGAATCGGCGTTCTTGGACGCCAGTGAAAACGGAGATGACGTGTTCTTTGTGACGGCGAGCAAATTGGTGTCGACGGACTATGACAACAGTTATGACGTGTATGACGCGCATGTGTGCTCGGTGGAAGTGCCGTGTGTGGCTGAACCGTCGGTGCCGCCGGCGTGCACGACCGAAGCGTCGTGTCGTCCAGCGCCGACTCCGCAACCGGAGATCTTTGGTCCGGCACCGAGCGCGACGTTCTCGGGGACGGGGAACCTCACCGCAGAAGCGACGAGCGCGGTGAAAGCAAAGAAAGCCCTGGCGAAGCCCAAGAAGAAGGCCAAGAGCAAGAAGCCAAAGAAGAAGTTGAGCAAGCGCAAGGCTGGGAGAGCTGGTGGGGCGCGGAAGTCTGGTCGTGGTAAAGCGAGTGAGAAGGGCGCCAGGTGATCATCGTGAGCACGATCAAGCGGGGTTTGTTGACAGTCGTTGTGGTGGCTTGCTTGTTGGGAGTGGCAGGTGTTGGACAGGCGGTCGCGGCTGAGCCGTGGTGGCGTATAACGACGGTGTCTGCGCCGGCGAGCAAAACGGGTGGTGAGAGCAGGATCGTGGTGGAAGTCAGCAATCTCGGCGATGCGATGGTCAACGGGGTGGCGCACCCTGTGAGCGTGGTGGACGAGCTGCCCGTGGGTGTGAGCGCGAGCGACGTGTTCGGCGAAGGCGGCGGCGTTATCGCGAGATCCATCCATGCGGAAGGCACTAGTTGTGTGATCGCGGGTCAGAGTGTGTCGTGCACGTTCAGTCGTCCGGTGCAGACCTATGAACGGTTGATCGTCGCGATCGATGTAAATGTCGCGCCTGGCGCAGGGGAAGGCGTGAACGAAGTGAGCGTGTCCGGTGGTGGCCCGGCGAGCGTTACCTCGCGTCGGCCACTGGCGTTGAGTGGGTCTCCGTCTCCGTTTGGGGTGCAATCCTATGAATTGACCCCCGAAGAAGAAGGTGGTGCTCTGGATACGCAGGCTGGTTCGCACCCGTTCCAGTTGACCACCACGTTCGTGATCAGTCCGCAGGCCGTTCCCGTGTTCAGTTACACTCTCAAAGAAACGTTGACGGAAGTGCAACCGGTCGCGTTGACCAAGGATCTGCGGTTTGTCTTGCCTCCTGGTTTGGTGGGGAACCCGACGCCGCTACCGAAGTGCAGCCTGAAGACGTTCACGGAATCCTCTAGCACTGGTAGTGTGCATTGTCCTAACGATACGGTTGTGGGTGTCGTGACGACGGTGAGCACGAGCACGTTTGGTTTCTATATCGAACATGGGCCGTTGGCGGCGTCGTGGCCTTTGTATGCGCTTGAACCGGCTGTCGGGGAACCTGCGAAATTCGGTTTCATAACGCTCGCGGGCCCTGTGGTCTTGGATACGTCGGTGCGTACAGGCGGTGGCTATAACATCATCGTGACGGTCCCGAACATCACCGAGCTCGTGGGATTCTTTGGGAGCGAGGTGACGTTTTGGGGTGCTCCGGGGAACCCGGCGCACGATACGTCGCGTGGGACGTGCCTGGACGCGGCCCACTCTGTCTCTGAAGCGCTCGCTGGTGAAGCGTCGTGCTCGGTCTCTGAAGAAGGACAACCACTGTTGATACTGCCAACATCGTGCACCGGTCCGATGCACACCAGCCTGGAAGCCGACCCGTGGGTCTCCCCGGGAGATTTCAGTGCTCCCAAGGAATACACGTTCACGAACAACGAAGGTGAACCCTACGGGCAGGATGGGTGCAACCGTTTGAGCTTCGAACCGTCGATCGATGTGACCCCAGACGGTCAGGCGGGCAGCACACCGACAGGCCTGACCGTGGACGTGCACATTCCCCAGGGCGCGAGTTTGAACCCGAACGGCGATGCCGAGTCGACGGTCAAGAATACGACCGTAGCGTTGCCTGCAGGCGTCGCGTTGAACCCTGCTGCTGCCGATGGGCTGATGGCGTGCTCCACTGAACAGTTGGGTTTGGAAGATCCCACTCCGATCTCCTGTCCTGAATCCTCGAAGGTCGGGACAGTCGAAATCTCAACACCGCTGTTGCCAGACCCGTTGGTGGGTGCGGCGTATCTCGCGGCGCAGGAAGCCAACCCGTTCGGGAGCTTGTTCGCGTTGTACATCGTCGCTGAAGACCCGACTGCGGGAGTGCTCGTCAAGTTCGCCGGCGAAATCAAAGCGGACCCTGTGAGCGGCCAATTGGTCACGACGTTTAAGGAAACGCCGCAACTACCCTTCGAAGACTTGCGCTTGCACTTTTTTGGTGGGGAACGCGCACCGTTGGGCACCCCTGCGTTGTGTGGTGCTTATACGACGAGCGCGTCGATCGAGCCGTGGTCTGGGAACGCGACAGCGGGAGTATCCTCACCGCCGTTTGAGATCATCTCTGGTCCCAACGGGAAAGCGTGCTCTGACCCGTTGGGCTTCGCGCCATCGCTGACGGCGGGGTCCCCAAACATTCAGGCGGCCGCGTTCAGTCCGTTCACGATGACGATGTCCCGCGAAAACGGCCAGCAGAACCTGCAGGCGATCGAACTGCACATGCCGCCCGGATTCCTGGGACAGGTCTCGACAGTCAAGCAGTGCGGCGAAGCACAAGCAAACGCCGGGACATGCTCCTCTGAAAGCCTGATCGGGCATACCGTCGTGAGCGTCGGCCTGGGCGGCGAGCCCTACACTGTCACCGGCGGAGAAGTGTTCTTCACCGGCCCGTATGACGGTGCACCATACGGCCTGTCGATCGTCAACCCCGCAAACGCCGGACCGTTCCATCTCGGCAACATCGTGGTGCGCGCGAAGATCGAAGTCAACCCGATCACCGCCGCGCTGTCGGTCACGACCAACCCCTCAGGTCCGTATGCGATCCCGCACATCTGGAAGGGTATCCCGCTGCAGATCCAGCACGTCGAGGTGTCCGTCGACCGTCCGGACTTCACGTTCAACCCGACCGATTGCGAAAAGCACCAGATCACCGGGAGCCTTAGGAGCGACCAAGGCTCGAGCTCGGCCCTGTCGGTCCCCTACCAGGTGACCAATTGCGCGGTCCTGAAGTTCAAACCCGACTTCTCGGTCTCGACACAGGGCAAAACCTCGCGTAAGCAGGGTGCGAGCCTGACCGTGAAGCTGTCCTACCCGGCGGGATCCTTTGGGAGAGCCGCGAACGTCGCGAAGGTCAAGGTGGACCTGCCAAAGCAACTGCCCTCACGCCTGACGACACTGCAGAAGGCGTGTCCTGATGCGACGTTTCAAGCAAACCCGGCGGCATGTCCTCCGGATTCGATCGTCGGGAGCGCGCACGCCACCACGCCGGTCCTCCAGGGTGGTTATTCCGGTCCGGCGTACTTCGTGAGTCATGGTGGCGCGAAGTTCCCCGAACTGATCGTCCTCCTGCAGGGTCAGGGCGTCACTATCCAGCTACACGGAGAAACGTTCATCAGTAAAGAAGGGATCACCTCGAGCACGTTCCGCCAGATTCCAGACGTGCCAATTGGGGCGTTCGAACTGACGCTACCCCAGGGTACCGACTCCGCGCTGGCCGCCAACGGGAACCTCTGCACGTCAAAACTATTGATGCCCACGGCGTTCGTTGCTCAGAACGGCGCGAGCATTCACCAGAACACGCCGATCAAGGCGACCGGTTGCGCCAAGCACAAGGCAAAGAAGACGAGGGGCAAGCGCAACACCAACAAAGACGGCAAGAGATGACGGTAGGCGAACCCGGCGCTACGCACGTTGAGTGCTTGAACAACGGAATGAGAGGAACGTGATGTTCTCCAGGATCAGAAAACGCTTCACCTACGCCAACGTTGCGATGAGCATCGCGCTCGTGTTCGCAATGACCGGCGGGGCGTACGCCGCCGGCAGATACGTGATCACATCCACCAAACAGATTAGTCCCAAGGTCCTCACCGCGCTAAAGGGCAAGACGGGAGCCAACGGACCAACAGGTGCGGCAGGCCCTGCGGGCCCGACTGGTCTGACTGGACCCGCCGGTGAAAAAGGGGCTGCTGGTGAAAAAGGGGCTGCTGGTACGAACGGTACTGAAGGTAAAAATGGTGTGAATGGTGAAAGCGTCACCAGTACCACGGTTGGTGAACACAACGCGCACTGCGTGGCCGGGGGAACAGAATTCAAGGTCGGATCCACAGCCACGTACGCGTGTAACGGCAAAACAGGCGCTGCGGGCGCGACAGGCTCACCATGGACAGCCGGAGGCACCCTACCCGCTGGAGCTACCGAGACAGGTACGTGGGGTGGCGGAGTGTATGAGGAAGATGCGCAGTTCGTGATCTCCTTCCCGATCCCACTCGTCACGGTGCTACCGAAGGAAAAGGTCCATGTGATCGGCGAAGAAGAAGGCGAAAAAGAAGCAAAAGAAAGCCCCGTCGTTGCAAAAGGCGAATGCAAGGGCACATACGTTTCACCGGGCGCCGCGGAAGGCAATCTCTGCGTGTTTGTGAATGCATTTAATCTTGGTGTTGCTCTGAAAGTCCCGAGAATCGTCGACTACGAGCACGTCCCATTCGAACTCGGAGCCGGTACCACAGGAGCAGTGGTAGACACCGAAGTAGCAGAAGCGAATGCTCCAGGAGAGCAATATTACGGAAAGCTGGCCGAGGGTACGTGGGCCGTGGCCGGGTAGACCCGATGTTCATCGTTTGAGGTGATTGATACAGAACGCGTAACGGCTCGGACGGGCGCTGCCGTCCGAGCCGGCGCAGGGAGGTGCAGAGTGCGATCGCATAACAGGCAACAGCAGTCTGACGTTCCAGGTAATGGGCTTGCGAGCACGGGCGGCCCCAGCCGCGAGGGTGGAAACATCGCGGAGATGCAGCGCCGGCGTTTGCTGCTTGCGATCAGGGAAGTGGTGGCGGAGGGCGGTCTTGAGGATGCGAGCGTCGGGCGGATCTGCAAGCGCGCGAGCATGTCACGCCGCACGTTCTACGAACTCTTCGAGGACCGCGAAGCATGCTTCCTGAGGGCGGTCCAGGTCGCTGTCGAGCAAATCGCACAGGATGTCATTGGCGCGTTCGAGTGCGGGGATCGCACCCGAAGCGCACGTGACACTCAGGGCTCGCGTGGGTGGCGTGGGCGTGTCAGGGCCGCTCTCACAGTATTGCTTGAACGCTTCGACTCAGAACCAGGGGTCGCTCGCCTGTGTTCGGTGGAGGCGTTGAAGGCGGGCCCGGAGGTGCTGGCGTATCGTCGGCGGGTGCTCGAAGCGCTGAGCAGCGCTGTCGATCGGGGGCGCGGTGAGGCGAAGGGCATCGCGGGGCCTGCTCACCTGGCGGCGGAGAGCACCGTCGGGGGTGTGCTTTCGGTGCTCCACGCTCGGGTGCTCGCACGTGATCCCCGCCCGCTCGTAGAGCTGTTGAACCCTCTGATGAGCATGATCGTCCATCCCTATCTCGGCGCGGCCGCCGCCAGGCGTGAGCTCGAGATGCCGATGCCGGCGAGCAACGGGAGGCTCGCCGAGCGCGTTGTGATCAATGGTGTCGGGCCGGATCCCTTCAGGGACCTGCCGATGCGTTTCACCTATCGCACTGCGCGTGTGATGAGCGCGATCGCCTCCCAGCCAGGGATCAACAATCGCGAGGTCGGGGACACGGCCGGTGTGCACGACCAGGGGCAGATCTCCAAGCTGTTGCACCGTCTGCAACGCAACGGGCTGATCGACAATCATCGCTCCGAGCACGCCAAGGGCGAGCCCAACGCGTGGACGCTCACCGACCGCGGTTGTGCCGTGCACGCCGCGATCGACACACACGCCGGCACGTAGCGAGCACGCCGAGCGCGAGTTCTACGCCAGTGCGCGGGCATGTCCTGGGAGCGAAGTTCACGCCCGGCGCCGACGAAGTTCACGCCCAGTGCCGACGAAGCCCACGTCCAACGCCGACCCCGATATCCCGCTCCGGATAAGGTGCGCTCTGTGAGCGCCGAGAACCAGCAATCTGGCCCAGGAATAGAGCGCGCCGAGCCTGGTGCGGTGCGTGTGCGCCGCGCGCTGCTCTCCGTGTCGGAGAAGGCCGGCGTCGTCGAGTTCGCTCGCGGCCTGGTTGAGATCGGGATTGAGATCGTCTCGACTGGTGGCACCGCTCGTGCGCTGGCCGAGGCCGGGGTGGCGGTTCGTGCGATCGAGGATTTCACCGGCTTTCCCGAGATGATGGACGGGCGCGTGAAGACATTGCATCCGCGGCTGTACGCGGGGCTGCTGGCGGTGCGCAGCGATGAGGAGCATCTGCGGGCCGCGGCCGAGCACGAGATCGAGCCGGTCGATCTTGTGTGTGTGAACCTGTACCCGTTCGAGCAGACCGTTGCGCGCGGCGACGGGACGCCGGAGGAGATCGTCGAGAACATCGACATCGGCGGTCCCACGATGATCCGCGCGGCCGCCAAGAACAGCGCGTTTGCCGCGGTGGTTGTCGACCCTGAGGATTACGAGAGCGTGCTCGGCGAGCTGCGCGCGTCCGAGGGTCGCCTGTCGCTGGACACGCGCCGGCGCCTGGCGACGGTCGCGTTCGCGACCACCGCGCGCTACGACGCCGCCATCTCGCGCTGGTTCGAGGCGCGCACCTACGAGGGCTTTCCCCCGAGCAGGGCGAGCAGCTACGAGAAGGTGATGGAGCTGCGCTATGGGGAGAACCCCCACCAGCACGCCGCTTTCTACGCCGAGATTGGCGCGCCCACGCACCTGCTGGCGGGCGTCGAGCAGCTGCACGGCAAGGAATTGTCGTTCAACAACCTGCTCGACCTCAGCTCCGCGCGCGAACTGGTCGAAGACTTCTCAGAGCCCGCGTGCGCGATCCTCAAGCACAACAACCCGTGTGGCTGCGCGCTTGGGCAGACGGTCGCGGAGGCGTATGAGCGCGCCCTCGTGTGTGACCCCATGAGCGCCTATGGGGGTGTGATCGCGGTCAACCGTCGCGTGGACCTCGAGTGTGCGAGGGCGCTCTCCAAGCAGTTCGTTGAGGTATTGCTCGCGCCCGGCTACGACACCGAGGCGCTTGAGCTGCTGCGGGAGAAGAAGAACGTGCGCCTGTTGGAGCTCGTCGACTGGCCGAAGCGCCGCGAGGGGGTGGAGCGAAAGCCCGTGATCGGCGGCTTGCTAGTCCAGACTCGCGACGCGGTCACCGAGGGTCGCGAGCAGATGAGCGTAATGGGCACGAAGGCGCCCGCGGAGAGCCAGTGGGAAGACCTGCTGTTCGCCTGGAGGGTGTGCCGTCACGTGCGCTCCAACGCGATCGTCATCGCCGTGGGCGGCGCCACGATCGGGATCGGTGCCGGGCAGATGAGCCGCGTCGACGCTGTCAACATCGCGATCGAGAAGGCCCGCGCCTTCCAGCCGGACCTGCTGGCCGGCTCCTCGCTCGCCTCAGACGCGTTCTTTCCGTTCGCCGACGGTCCCCAGCTCGCGATCGACGCGGGCGTCACCGCGATCGTCCAACCGGGCGGATCGGTGCGCGACGCGGAGGTCATCGCCGCCGCCGACGCGGCGAACGTCGCGATGGTTGCCACGGGCGTGCGCCACTTCCGCCACTGAGCTGGGCCAGGTCTCGGTTTCTTCGGCCGGGCCGGCCATCGATGTCAGTCGTGTGACTCCAGACCGGGACGGCGCCCGAAGTAGGTTCAAGCCTCGACGTCCGCGAGCAGCGTGGCAACGTCCACGTCGTCCACGCCATCGAGCGGCGATGGCACGAGCTTGCCCTCGCGGTAGGTCTCGCACCGTTCGTAGCCATGCTGCCCCGGCCGCGTGCGCACCTCGACGGCTCTGCCGGGCACGTCCACGAGCCAGTAGTTGGGGATATCGGCAGCGGCGTATAGGTTGGCCTTCTTGCCTCGATCGACCCGGAGCGAGCTGACGGCTACCTCGATGACAAGCGGCGGGCAACGCAGTAGCTGCTCGCCGAAGGGCTCGTGCTCGCCGATGACCAGATCGGGCTCCGGCTCCGAGTCGAACGCCGCTTCGATCGGATCTTGGACCTGCACCCACAAGGCAGGCGAGGCCACGAAATGCCTCATCAGGCGGTTTACGACGAGGATGTGGCCGACCGACTTCGGGCTCATCTCGACCAGTAGCCCTTCGAGCAGCTCGATACGCTTGCCGTCAAGCGCCCCGGAGGCGACCATGCGGTGGTAGGTGCCGACGTCGATCCGATGGATCGGGCTCTCGCGGGAGCTGTCCTTGTCGATGAGCAGCCCGTCGAGCAGCTCGACGTCCATGCCGTCCAGCACACCCGCTTCTGCCAACCGGTGGTAGGTGTCCACGTCGATCCGATAGAGCGGCAGGTCTGTGCTTGCAACCGCAGCCATAGGCCCATGCTACCGGCGTTGTGGCGATAACACAAAGGGGGGCATATCCCCTTATCCGTCGGGGAGCGCTAGGCGGGACGGCCTTTCGATGCCGTCTCGACGCGACATTCGTGGACGCGGGCGAGATTCAGCTCCAGTGGGCCAGCGTCGCGTAGGGAGGTCCGCTCAGCCATAAAAAGAAGCCCTTGACAACCACCGTATAACGATATATCGTGAACTTACTTTGATAGATCACGATAGGAGTTAGATATGTTCGCTCACGCGATATATGCAACCGATGAGGGGGGCTGTGCGCACGACGACCCGCGTTGTCTGCACGGCGCCCACCGACACGAGCTGAAGGAATTTCTGCGCGCGATGACCGGGCGCGGTGGCGGGCCCTCCGGTGGCGGGCCCCGTCATGGCCACCACCGCGAAGGAGGACCGCGCGAGTTCGGGCGCGGCGGCTTCGAGGGGTTTGGCTTCGGCGGGGTCGGTGGGCCACGAGGAGGACGTTTCGGTCGCGGGCGCAAGGCGCGTCGCGGTGACATCCGCACCGCCGCGCTGCTGCTGCTCGCCGAGGAGCCTCGCAACGGCTACCAGATCATGCAAGAGGTGGAGGAGCGCAGCGACGGCGTCTGGCGTCCCTCGCCCGGCTCGGTCTACCCGGCGCTCCAGCAACTAGAGGACGAGGGTCTGATCCGCTCGAGCGAGGGCTCCGGCGGCACCGGCAAGGTGTTCGAGCTCACCGACGCCGGTCGCGCCCACGTGGAGCAGCGCGACAGTGACGCCCCCGCTCCCTGGGAGCAGATGAGCGGCAACGTCTCAGACCAGGCGCACGAGCTCGGGCGCACAATGCGCGAGGTCGCCTCCGCCTTCACGCAGGTGATTCGCACCGGCAGCGAGAGCCAAATCACGCAGGCCGGCAAGGTGCTGGCGGCGACGCGACGCGACCTCTACCGGATCCTCGCTGACGGAGATCCCGAGACCCCGGATAACACGAAGGCATAGCTTGGGGATGGGTGTGTATGTATTAACTTTTTTGACCTACTACTTTAGTAACTACGTTGTGTAGTCACTATCGTGAATCGTTCAAAAACAGGATATATACGTCCGCCCCGCCGCGGCACCACTCCCTTGCCGCAAGCTGCTTGCGGCGGCTTGGTGGGACCCCTACCGTATCCTGGCTGATTGTGATCCAAAGGACAACGCAGATGACCAATGGCAGTGTCCCCGCCATCTCCGTGCAAGGGCTGAGCAAGACCTACGGGGAGATCGAGGCGGTGCGCGGGATCGACTTCGAGGTCGCGCGCGGGGAAACGTTTGGCTTTCTCGGCCCCAACGGCGCCGGCAAGTCGACCACGATCTCGATGCTCTGCACCTTGGCCCGCCCCACCGGCGGCTCCGCGCGCGTCGCCGGCATGGACGTGGTCTCAGAACGCGACAGCGTGCGGCGCAACATCGGGCTCGTGTTCCAGGACACGACGCTCGACAACTACCTCTCCGCTGAGCAGAACCTGCATCTGCACGCCGAGCTATATGGGATGCCGCGGGAGCGGATCGAGCCGCGCATGCGCACGGTGCTCGAGATGTTGCAACTGTGGGAGCGGCGCGAGAGTCTTGTCGGCACGTTCTCCGGCGGGATGAAGCGCCGTCTGGAGATCGCGCGTGGCCTCTTGCACTCTCCGCGCGTGCTGTTCCTCGACGAGCCCACCATCGGGCTCGACCCACAAACGCGCAGCTCGATCTGGTCGTACATCAACAAACTCGAAGACGAGCAGGACGTCACCATCTTCCTCACCACCCACTACATGGACGAGGCCGAGTACTGCGACCGCATCGCCATCATCGACCGCGGCAAGATCGTCGCGCTCGACACCCCCGAGGCCTTGAAGGCGAGCGTCGGCAAGGACCGCGTGCAGATCACGACCGACGACGACGAGGCCGCGCTCGCCGCGCTCGGCGAGCGCTTTGGGATCGAGGCGCAGATCGCCGAAGGCGAGGTTACCTTCGGGGTGGCATCGGGCGAGCAGTTCGTGCCGCGCCTGTTCTCCGAGCTTGGCATCGCGATCCGCTCGGTCAGCGTCGCGCGGCCATCGCTCGACGACGTGTTCATGTCCTACACGGGCACCACGATCCGCGACGCCGAGGCGGGTTCCACCGACATGATGCGCAACATGGCCCGGATGATGAGTCGCTGATGGCTACCAAGAGCACGGTCCCACCGACTCCCGCCACAGCAACCTCCGGCGTAGCGCCGCCGCACGAGATCGCCGCCCAACACGTGCCGGCGCGCACCTTGCGCAGCGAGCTGCGCGCGATCCGCGCTGTCTGGCGACGCGAGCTGATCCGCTTCTCGCGCGACCGCCTGCGCATCCTCACCTCTTTGATCCAGCCGTTCCTGTTCTTGTTCGTGCTCGGCACCGGTCTCTCCTCGCTCGTCTCGGCCAGCACGCACGGGGTCAACTTCCGCACGTTCATCTACCCGGGCGTGCTGTGCATGGCGGTCATGTTCACCGCCATGTTCAGCGCCGCCTCGATCGTGTGGGACCGCGAGTTCGGCTTCCTGCGCGAGATGATGGTCGCGCCCGTCCGGCGCTCATCGATCGTGCTCGGCAAGTGCTTCGGCGGTGCCACCGTGGCCGCTTTCCAGGGCGTGATCGTGATGGCGATCGGACCGCTCGTCGGCGTCCACTACACGCTCGGGCTGGCGCTCGAGGTGTTCGCGCTGCAGCTTTTGCTCGCATTCTCGATCACCGCCTTCGGGATGATGGCCGCCGCGCGCGTCACCCAGATGCAGTCGTTCATGGCGCTCATGCAGATGGCGATCATGCCGATGTTCTTCCTCTCCGGGGCGATGTTCCCGGTCAACAAACTGCCGACCTGGCTGGCGGTGCTCAATCGCCTGGACCCGCTCACCTATGCGGTGGACCCAATGCGCCGGGCCGTGTTTGCCCATCTGGACATCTCTCCGCTTGTGCGCCACGCGCTGGCGCCAGGGGTCACCTGGTGGGGCTGGCATGTGCCGGGCCTGCTGGAGGCCGCGATGGTTGGGATCATCGGCCTTGTGATGCTCGCGATCGCGATTGCGGAGTTCTCAAGCGTGGAGTAAATGAGCGCCGCGGCAGGTCGCCGTGCGCGGCTTCACGCGGTCCAAGCGAGGGGTTAGTGGCGGTCGGACACGGCCTGCATCGCCACACCAAGCAGCGGGTCCTGCGTGCTTGTCTCCTGGGAGGTCTCGGCGGCGCTAATGCTTTCGCGCAGGCGCTCGGGTTCCTTGAGCATCTGGCGTTCGGTGAACGGCTGTATGAGTCCACGCAGCGCGATCATCGGTCCCACCCAGCGCGGTGCCCACAGGCGTGCGGATCGCTTTTCGATGCCGCGCTCGATCGCGTCGACCGCCTTCGACACGGGCGCCGGCTTGCTGATGAAGGCGGGCGTGTTGCCGCGGATCCGCTCGGTCGAAGGTTGGGCGAAACTGGCGCGCACGAGGTCGGTGTCGATGAAGCCGAAGTACGCGCAGCCCACGCGCGCGCCGGTGGGTGCGGTCTCCATGCGCAATGAATCGGTCAGCGCCTCCACGCCCGCCTTGGCGGAGGTATAGGGCCCCATCAGCGGCGCGTGCGCGACGGCCGACAGCGAGGAGATGTTGAGCAAATAGCCGCCGCGCTCCACGATCTGACCGATCAGCGCGCGGTCGGTACGCCACACGCCGAGGAAGTTGACCGCGAGCGTGCGCTCGACCTGCTCGATCGGGGCGGTCGCGAGCGGGCCGGTGAAAGCGATGCCGGCGTTGGCGATGCCCACGTCGATCGCGCCGAAGCGCTCGACGGTGGCGCTGACCGCGCGCTGCAGCGCGTCATAGTCGCTCACGTCTGCCTCAAACGCGGCGGCGCGATCGCCTAGCTCGGCGGCAAGCGCCTGCAGGCGCTCGGGCTCCAGGCCGACAAGCGCCACGTTGGCGCCCTTACGGTGCAGGCGCCGTGCCGTCTCCGCGCCGATGCCGCGCGCGGCTCCGGTGATGAACACGGTGCGTCCGTTGACGTCATAGGGTGGCGCGGCGTTGCGGCTCATCGGATCGCAAACTCTATGCGTTGGGAGGGCGTCTGGCAAAGGAGCGCGATAGTGCCCTCCGATAGTTATACTCCAGGTATGACTTACAAGGTCGGTATCAAGGGCCAGGTGGTGCTCCCGAAGTCGATCCGTGAACGCGTTGGGATCGGTCCAGGCGACGAGGTGACTGTTGCCGAGAGGGGCGGCGCGATACAGATCCGCAAGGTCCTTTCCGGACCAGCGGAGCGAGCGGCGGTCGTCGCTGGTCTGCGCGGAGCGCTTGCCGGCGCGCCTCCTCTGACGGCTGTGCTCGAGCGCGACCGTCGTACCGAACGCGAGCGCGAGGAGCGCCGGCGCGTGGGGTCGCACTCTGACGATCGTCCTTGATGCGTGGGCCGTTCTGGCCCTCTATGAGGATCATCCCAGTGCACGACGGGTCGCCCGTGCCATCCAGGACGGCGATGCGCTCATGTCGGCGATCAATCTCGGCGAGGTGCTGTACCAGCTCGAGCGCGACCACGGCCGGCGGCAGGCGACTCGCTTGGTCAACAAGCTGCGCTCGGTCACGCGGGTCGAGGATCCCGACTGGGATCTCATCTGCCTTGCCGCACACGTCAAGGTGCCCGGCCGACTTTCCTATGCCGACTGCTTCTGTGTCGCAACGGCTGTGCGCCACGACGCTCACCTCTATACGGGCGACCCCGAGATCCTCGCGATCGGGGATATCGTCGATCTGGTGGACCTGCGCGCGTAGCGCTAACGATGGTGGTGACCTGCGCCGCTGGGGCGAGGCCGCGACCGGCAGTGCTCTAACGACGCCGACGCTTGTGCTTGCGCGGTGGGGGCTTCGGTGGGCTCACGGTGACGAGCGCGGCGCTGTCTGGGGCCAGTTCGAGCGAGACGACCCCCGAGCTTGCCGTGACGCTTTCGGTTTGGGCAGGTTCATGCCAGGAGCCGTTGCTTGCGACGGTGCTAGCGGCCAGTTGCACGCCGCCGGTAGCGCTCGGCGCGGGTGCGGTGAGACGCTGGACCTGGGCGGTGCTCATGCCGGGGCCTACCTCCAAGCGCAGCGCCAGTGGAGCCGTGCCCAGTGGTTCGTCGTTGGCCAGCGCGAACTTCAGCGAGCGTCCGGGCCCCGAGAACGCCGCCGCCACTAGATTGGGCGAGCCTTCGGCGGAAATCGTCGTGAGCAATGGGCGCGTGCCGATCAGCGACTTGGTAAGCAGCAGTGCGTACCACTCCGGCTCGGCGCTCAGCGCTCCTTCGGCGGCGGCGGCCGGATCGGGGGCGCACAGCGGCGTGTAGCCGGCGCAGTTGGTGGGGTTGCCCTGTAGGTTGATGCCCGCCGCTCCCGCCGCCATCGTCTGCGTGATGTAGCCGGTCGCCCACAGCGCCGAGGCGAACGTGTCGCTGATCCCTTCCACCCCGCCGCAGGACACCGTGTTGGTCTCGTCGATGCGCATCGGGATCCCGTATAAGCCGGCCACCTTCAGATAGGTGTTCAGCGAGTTCGCCGCGGCTCCCCGAACAGCGGCGCTCAACAGCGTTTCGATCGACGGCGCGGGTATTTGCGCGCACCCGAGCGGATAGTGGTGGCCGGTCAGCATCACCGGTTTCTGCGCGAGGGCCTCCTCGTCGCCCCATTCTCCAAAGGCGCCCGAGCCCGACACGTCGGGGCCGGCGATCGGCACGCCGGGAGTCAGTGCTTCGATCGCTTCGCGATAGTCGCTGACCTGTTCCTGATAGCCCTGAGCGAGCCATGGGAGTTCGCGGAAGCCGTGGTTGCCGTAAGCGTCGGGCTCGTTGCCGATCTCAACGGCGGCGAGATACGGTCCGAGCGCGCGGTGAGCGGCCGCCACCTCGCGCGCCGCTGCCGTCGGTTCGTAGTGGGCCAACCCAACCGTCAGCAGCACCTTCCATCCACTGCGGTGGGCGAGCACACCGAGGGCGCTCATCTGTGCGGGTCCGATCGTGCTCGTCGCCCACGCCGGAGGAGGGGTTTCAGAGTCGGTCCACGCGACGTTCTCATCGGCGGTGATGCCGCCGAAGCGCAGGATGCCCGGTCCCAGCGAGCGCAGCAGCTCCACCATGTCGCCGCGATAGGCGTCCTGCCCGAGCTGTGCGAGCGCCGCCATCTCGAAGGACAGTCCGAGAAACCGTTGCGGCACCGGCGCGCCGGGGGCGTGTGGTTCGATTGCGACGGTGACCGCAAGCCCGGGCGGCGCGCCGGCTTCAGCCGCGTGCGCGCTTGCGGGCGTCGGTGGCCGAGAGCGTGGCGTGTGGGCACTGGCCGCGAACGCCGGAGCACACAGGGCGAGAGCCAGCCCCGCCGCGGCGATAGTCGCTAGCTTCGTGAGCTTCGCTGGCGTGGATCGGCGTCGCTGCAGGCGTCGATGCATCCCGGCCATCGCCGAGTCGGCGGACCGCATCAACCCGACTGCTTCCGGCCTGTCTGCTGTCGGTCCGTCTGCGCTTGCTCTTCCCAGAAGGCGACTGTCTCGCGGTGGTGTCTGATGCCGAGCTTGAGCGCCTCCCAGGGGCCGCGGGGGCCGGTGCCGGGGTCGTGCACGGCGATCGCTTCGTGTTCGGCGAGCTTTTGGCGATGGATCGCGATCTGGCTCTTGGCCAGCTCCTGTCCGTCGGCGCCGAAGAACAGCTTCAGCAGGGCGAGATCGCGCAGAACGTAGGGTTCGGGGGTGAACACGTGCAGCCACTCGTCAAGAGCTTCGCGTCCCGCGTCGGTGAGGCTGTACAGCTTGCGCCGACGACCCTCATGCTCGCGCGTCTCGGTGAGGTAGCCGCCGCGGGCTAGGCGTGCTGGCTCGGAGTAGAGCTGGGCGTGGGGCAGCGTCCAGAACTGTCCCACCGAGACCGCGACCATGCGCTTGAGGTCATACGGACTCGCCTCGCCGACGTGCATGGAGAGCATTCCGAGCACCACATAGGAGGTGGGCGTCAGCTGGATCTCATCGGTCATTCGCGCAGGCCTTGACTTTCATATGTCGCGGATGGTATGTTGCATACTATGCGGCGGACTGGGTCACAGAGGGCAACGGGGTCGTCGCGGCAGCACGGTGGAGTCTCGCCGATGCGCCGGGGATTCGTCGCCACGATCTCGGTGCTGCTCGCGTCGCTTGCTCTGGCGAGCGGCGCGAGCGCGGCCCCGGTGGTAACGCTGAAGGTCAAAGCGCTTCCGATCCCCGGTTTTCCGGGGACGGGCAACGTGCTCGGCTCCGGCGCCGAGGTGGAAGTGCAGTCCACGATCAGCGGGACCGAATACGGCGGCTATCCATCGCCATTGACCGGGATCAACCTGTACTCGCCGGCCGGGTCAAAGATCACCCCGGCTGGGTTCGTGACGTGCGCGAACTCGGTGCTCGAAACGAATGGGGGGCAAGGCTGCCCGCGGCACTCGCGCGCCGGCCCGGTGGGCGTCGGGCTGGGCGTCGTCACGTTCGGCGGCGTGCCCGTCCCCGAGAAAGTCACGATCGAATCGTTCTTCGCTCCCGGCGGCGGGCTCACGTTCCTCGTGGAAGGCACCACCCCCTCCTACTTTCAGGTTCTCGAAAAAGCTCACTGGGTCGACGCCAGTCCTCCCTACGGGCAGGAGGTGATCGTCGAAGTGCCCCTGGTCGAAACCGATCCTGGTGGCAACGACGCGTCTGTCACCTCGTTCACGGTCAAGGTTGGCGCCGCCTACAAGCATGGAAAGAAGACGGTCTCCTACTTCACGCAGCCGAAGAAGTGCCCGAAGGGCGGGTTCCCCGCGAAGATGGAAATGAAATTCCTCAGCGGCGAAACCGTCACCGTCTCTGAGAACGTGCCCTGCCCGGGGAAGAAGTGAGTGCGCGACAAGGCGACTGACTCGGCGGCGCTGTAGCGCCAGCCCGGTCTGATCGGCCGTTCCTCCGGTTCACCAGTGTTGCCAGCGGATTAGCTCATCGAGCGGCTTGCGGCGCACGTTGCCGAAGCGTCCGGTTGGGTAGCCGACGGGGATCAGCGCGAATGTCCGCGTGTGGGAGGGGATGCCGAGCGCGAGCTTGAACTGGCGCTCGGCGGCGAGGTGCAGGGTTGTCAGGGTGGCGCCCAGGCCGAGTGCCCGCGCGGTCAACAGGAGGTTCTGGACGCCGGGATAGACGCTGGCGGCCTGCGCCATCGCGCTCGCGCGCGGTGCGGCAGCGAGCGTCGCGAGCATGTCGCGTGCGCCGAGCTTTGCCAAGGCACTGACGAGGCTGCCAAGATTGCCGCGCGAACGCTCGAGCAAAGACGGCGCGCTGTAGCAGGCGACGATCAACGCCGGAATCTGCTCGAAGTGCTTGCCCTGGTATTCGGTGGCCGCACGCAACCGCGCGAACTGTCCAGCGTCCATCGTCGACGAATGCTGCGCCCCGGCGCTGGCCCAATACAGCCGCAGACACTTGCGCCAGATCGGAGCAAGCGCTGCGAACCGCGCACGGTCGGTCACGATCAGCCAGGTATTGGCCTGAGCGTTACCGGCGCTCGGCGCCCAGCTCGCGGCTTGCACCAGCTGCTCCAGCAGCTCGCGCGGCACGGGATCGGGCTTCAGCCGGCGCATCGCGCGCATCGTGCTCATGACGTCCCACAGTCCGGCATCGGCGCCGAAGGCAAGCTCTTGGGTCTGGGAGGAGCTCTCGGCACTCATGGCAGCGCTGGCGCGAGCGCCTGCGCCAAGGTGGCAAGCTCCTTGCCGCTGATGGCGCGCTCGGGATCCAGCAGCCATTGGATCAGCAGCCCGTCGAAGATGGCCAGAATCAGCGAGGCGTTCATGCGCGCGCTTGAGTCCTCGGCTTGCGAGCTGGACAGCAGTCCCACAAGCAGGTCCCTCCCACGCTCATATGCCTCGTTGAGCCCGTTGCGCACTTCCTCGGAGTTCTCGGCTTGGGCCACCGCCTCCACCCACGCCCGCACCAGCGGCCGGTTGCGCTCGAACGTCCGCGGCAGCGCCTGTGCCATCACGACTAGCGGCTGCTCCTCGCCCGCGGCTTCCGCCAGGGCATTTACAAGCTCGTCAAACAAGCGTTCATATCCCAACAACAGCGCCTCGTTGAGCAGCCGCTCGGTCGAGTGGTAGTGGTAGCCGATCGCGCCAAGATTCGTGCCGGAGGCAGCCACGATGTCGCGCGCGGTCGTGCGCGCGAAGCCGCGTTCCTGCAGGCAGATGAGCGCTCCCTCGAGCAGCGCCTCGCGGTTGCCCCGAGCCGCCACCTTTGGCGTGGGCGATCGCACTGTCAGATCCGCGCTTTCTCGCTGGTCGCGGCGAGAGCGTCCGTGGTGCGTGCCGCTCGCATGGCAGCGATTATTTCAGGAGGTATAGCGTGCATGGGACATTTGTATGATACAAATGTCCCATGCATACTGTCGAGCTGTCTGCAGGGACGATCGAATATCAAGACACGGGCGGCACGGGTCCGGTAGTCGTGCTCGTGCACGGCCTGCTGATGGATGGCCGCCAATGGCGCAAGCTGCTGCCCGCCCTCTCGCGCGAGCACCGCTGCGTGCTGCCGACGCTGCCGATGGGCGCCCACTGCCAACCGATGCGCACCGACGCCGATCTCACGCTGCCAGGCATGGTCGCGATCCTCGCTGAGTTCCTGGAGCGGCTGGACCTACGCGAGGTCACGCTCTGCTTCAACGACTGGTGTGGCGCTCCCGTGATGATCGCCCGGGGTCTGATGGAGCGCGTCGAGAGGCTGGTGCTCGTCTCCTGCGAGTCCTTCGAGAACTACCCGCCGGGCCTTGCGGGCCACGCCGCCTGGATGGCCGCGAAACTGCCGGGCGGCGTGCCGCTGATGCGTCGCACGCTGCTCGCCCGCAGGTTGCGCGAACTGCCGTTGGTCTTCGGCCAAATGGCCAAGCACGGCATCCCCGACGAGCTGATGAACGACTGGATGGCCCCGCTGGCGCGTAAAGAGATACGTCGCGACTTTCGCAAGTACGCGGGCGACGCGATGAAAGGCAAACGCCAGCTGCTCGACGCAAGCGACTCGCTCGCCTCCTTTACGGGCCCGGTGCTGGTCGTCTGGGACAGCGAGGGTCCGATGATGCCGAACGCGCATGGGCCACGGCTTGCCCAAGCGTTTCCAAACGGTCGGCTGGTGGAGCTGGCGGACTGTTACACGCTCATCCCGGAGGACCAGCCGCAAGCGCTGGGGGATTGCATGCTCGAGTTTCTGCGGGAACAGCCAGGGGACGATCCAATCTCCCGTCAGGGCAGCTCCTCGCCCAGCCGAGCTTGACGACCTAATCTTTGCCAGGTAGCTTCCCACGCTTGCCTAGAAGTTCAAGCACCTGGATTGAGACTGACACACGGTGGCGGCGCCTTGAGGATGCGTGAGTGGGCAGTGAGCGACATGCAAACAGACAGCGATCCGTTTCAGGTTGAGCTTGGGCCGCTGCATAGCGTTGAGCTGTCTGCCGGGCCGCTGCGCTATCGCGACCGGGGCTCGGGCGTACCGGTCGTGTTCCTTGCGGGGCTTGTGCTGCACAGCGGGTTCTGGCGGCGCGTGGTACCGGCACTCGCGCAGCCGGTGCGGGCGATCGTGCCCGACCTGCCGCTCGGCGCGCACAGCGTCCCGATGCGCCCCGAGGCCGATCTCTCGCCGCCCGCGATCGCGGATCTCCTCGTCGAGCTGCTTGACGCGCTCGACGTCGAGGAGGCCGTGGTCGTCGGCAACGACACCGGCGGGGCCATCGCCAAGCTGTTTGCCACGCGTCATCCCGAGCGGGTCAGTGGGCTGGTGCTCACGCCTTGTGAGTGCTTTGAGAACTTTCTTCCCCCGATCTATCGTTACCTGCAGGTGATCGCTCATATCCCTGGAGCCACCTGGCCGCTCGCGCAGTCGATGCGCTTCTCGCGCGTGCGCAGGCTGCCGATCGCCTTTGGTTGGCTCACCAAGCGGCCACTTGAGAAGCTCGCTTATGACAGCTACCTGGCGTCGGTACGGAGGAGCGGGGGCGTGCGGCGCGACACCGCCAAGGTGCTGCGCGCTATTCGCCGACGCTACACGATCCAGGCTGACGCGGCGCTCGCCGGGTTCGAGCGGCCCACGCTGATCGCTTGGGCCGGCGAGGACCGGGTGTTTCCCTACCGCCACGCGGAAGCGCTTGCCGGGATTTTGCCGAATGCCCGGCTTGTTCGAGTCGATGACTCCTATACATACATTCCTGAAGACCAGCCGCTCTTGCTGGCTCGGGAGATCGACGGGTTTCTTGCTGCGATGTCTTAGGGCAGGGCAGGGCAGGGCAGGGCAGGGCAGGGCAGGGCAGCGTTCGCGCTCGGTTACGCGTGATACCCTCCGATCCGTGGGGATGCGTGAGTACGGGCGTGGTGTGAGGAGATGGGCGGTTAGCTTGGCCATGTTCGCTGCGTTGAGTTGCCTTGCGCCTGGCTTGGCCGAGTCTGCTGTGGCGTCGGCGCAGGATTTTGGCTCGTCCTCGTCGAGTGGAGTTCAGACCGAACCAGCTGAAGTGATCCCGGGTGGGGCCAGGCTGAGGGGTGAGCTGAACCCGGGGGGCCTGCCGACGACCTACTATTTCGAATACATCGCAGATGATGAAGTCGAATGCTTGATGGTGGAGAACTGCTGGCCCCAGACGGCCCAGATGGGGCCGATTACCGGCGACTCCCGGCAACAGGTTCCGCCGGTTGAAGTGACAGGCCTGAGAATGGGAGAAACCTATCGCTACCGGCTGGTTGCCAGCAACGCCAATGGCAATGTGCAAAGCAACATTGCGACCTTCACAGTTGGCTTCTCGCCCGTGATCACCAGCCTCGAACCCAGCCACGGGCCGACATCCGGAGGGACAACGGTCACCATTCACGGCGAACCCCTCGAAAACGCGCGGTCGGTGCACTTTGGCGCCGTGGAAGGAAAGATTCTCCACGAAGAATGCGACGGAGAGTGCGAAATCGTGCCTTATAGGACGCTGGTTGTCGAAAGTCCGCCGCATGCGGCCGGTACGGTCGATGTGACGGTCGAAACGGCACAGGGCGTAAGCGTCGCGAGTCCGGGCGATAAGTTCACCTACGGCCCGTCTGGCGTGCCCTCGATCGAAAGCGAGTCCGTCTCGCACCTGACCCCGACCGACGCAACGCTCGAAGCACAGATCGACACCGACGGTCTGCCGACGCTCTACCAGTTCCAGCTCTCGTCCGTCTGTGGGGGCCGGGGCGCATGTCTCTACGTGGTCGACTACCCGTTGCCGAGCGGGCTGCTCCTCGGCTCGTTTGTCGATCAGAGCGTCAGTCTCGACCTGAACAGCGCAGGCGTGACCCTGCAGCCAGGTGGCACCTACTACTACTCGGTGAGTGCCACGAGTACCGCGGGCACCGCAGAAGGTCCTACTCAGAAGCTCACCACGCCCGAAGAAACGGTTCAGCCGCTCAACATCACTACTCCGCCCCCGTCCGGCGCCGGCCAGACAGCTGGCTCCAGCAGTGGCGATCAGGCCGCTGGATCGGGAGTCTCCTCGTTCTCGCCAAGGCCTGGTGGGGGTGTTCTCGGTGCCCAGGTTGGGAAGACGCTCAAGCTCAAGTCGCTTACGTACGGGCAAAAGCTCGCGAAGGCGCTGAGGGCCTGCGAGAAGAAGCCGAAGGGCAAGCGAGCGGTGTGCGAGAAGCGGGCACATAGGAAATACCGCGCGGCGGCGACGAGGGCCAAGAGGTTGTCGGATGCTCTCGGGTGAGACTCAACCCAGCGGATCGCGCGCCAGTTCTGTGGACGTTAGCTTGAACTCAGTCCACACCTGATCGGCCGAGCGGTCGTTGTGTTCGGCGAAGCGCTTGAGGAAGTCCCACGGCTCCTCCGACGGGCGATTTGCAGCGTTGAGACGCCATACCTGCGCCCGGTCCGGAGTCGTGCGTTGGCAGATACCAGCGAGGTACGCGAACAGGAGTCCAGATGCCTTGACCGGATTGTGCCCGGCAGCGACAGTCACGACAAGCGTGAGCTTCGTCTGGATGAGCGTCGCAAGCTCGGGTCCTTGAGCGAGCATGCTGGTGTCCGTCGTGATGAGGCCATCCCAAGGGTCCGCGTGATGGTGCAGGGCGAGCAGCAACTCCCAATCGTCGAGCGTTGACATGCGCGAATCGATCCGGTCGAGCGGAACGAGCGTAGCGTCGGCCTGAAAGTCAGACAGGACGCTGACGATGGGTTGCGGGAAGTTCTTATCGAGCGCGAACAGGCGCGGCATGCGTGCGTTCTCTCATGCTGCCAGCGTCGGATGCAGGTTCTGTGCGAGCTGCCGCTCCAAGTCGAGGGCCTCCTCGATCGCCGCAGGTTCTACGTCCGGGTACAGCCGGTAGATCTTCGCCTGCGCAAGGCCGCTCTCGGCGAGAGCGCCGAGCGCCTGGGACTCAAGTCGGGTATGGAGAACGTGGGGGGAGCCGCCGAGCTTGCCGGGCACGATCCGCAGCCGCGGCCGCGGAGCGCTCAGATTAGGGCCACGCAGACCCTCGCGTGAAGTGAAGGGTGCGAGCAGATCGAGCATGCCGGCCTCAAGGATGCTCTGGCCTTCGGGTCGCTGCGCTTCTCCGTCGTGCTGGATAACGATGCCACCGGAACGGTCAACGGCAACGAGTGGGGCGTCGTCCTCGCTCCAAAGATCGAGCTCGAGCGCTGCTATCTCGCGCAATGCGCGGCGGACAGCCTTCATCGCGGTTCTGGGGACCTCGTGCCCGCTCCTGTCGTGCTTGGCCTGCCGCAACCAATAGATCGTGCGCAGAGCCATTAGATCTCCATAGGACCAAAGCTTCACGCGCTCGGCAGACACGCTCGGGATGAGGATGTCCTGCCTTGCCCAGTAGTGGACGGTCGACTTCGGCACGCCGGAAAGCGCGGCGGCTCGCTCGGCGGTATATGCGCCTCGGGTCTCCATGAGACGCAGTATTGCGGCTGCTCCGGACCGTGTCCACGTCGCCATAAGCTGGGCCGACAGGCTTAACGGGCTGATGGGGCGCTCTGCCCTGCGTCTCTGTTCGCCGAGTTCCGCTCAGGGTTTGAACAAGAAGCGCACGGACTCCGAAAATGCGCCGTGCGGGACTCGAACCCGCCCCGCCGGATTAAAAGTGGCTCCCTGGGGGGTTATTTGAGGTCCTTGAGCCCGTAGATACGGGGCTTGGGTTTGCTCAGGTGGGGTCAGAAGTGCTCGTTTCGGTACCAATTTCGGTACCAATTTCCAGAGGCTGGGCTGACCGGCTGCCGAGTGTGCCTCCGAGCTCGATTGGACCGATCACGTGTCGAGGTCCTGGTTCCACGTGTGGTGTCGCGCGTCCCATCGGCCGTGCGCATTGCCCGCGAGCACCGAGTCGAGGAAGGCGGCGGCGCGAGCGTAGGCGGCGAGGAGATCGCGCTCGATGTTCACGCTGTCGGCCAGGCGCCTATAGGGGTCGGCCCAGATGGCCGGCGGCGGCGGGAGGCTGCTGGGGAGGGGTTGCCGTTTGCGCTCGCTGAAGGTGTCCTTGAGCGCGTCTCGCAGTGCGCGGGCATCGATGTCGGCCGCGCTTTCGATCAGGAGGATGTCGATGAGATCCTTCGGTCGCGTGCTCGGCGTGTGTGCCTCGCCATAGGTACGGCTGTAGGCGTGCACCTTCTCAGCCAGGTGTCGCGTCAGGGGGATCGCCGGCAGGTCGAGTGGAGCGATATCCGCGAAGGACAGTAGGCCCGAAGTATGGATCGTGTCGGGCTTATAGGAGATCGAGTCGACGAAGCCGATGTCCACGCGGAACTGCTCGAAGATGCGTCCGGCGAGCTGCGCGGTGACGTGGAAGCGCACCGCGGTGAACTCGTCGGCGTCATCCAACTCGGTGGTCCTTGTCGCGGTGAAGTTGAAGAAGTCATCGAGCGTCAGTTGCTGGGCGGCGGTGATGTCGCGGATCGCGGCCTCTTCGTCGTCGCCGCGCCCGAGGTCGATGTCCTTTGTTGTGCGGGTATTGATGGTGAGGCGGAAGTCGAGGGCGAGCGCTCCCTTCAGCACCCACCGATCGGGGGCGACGATCAGCAGGCGTCGCAGGAACATTTCGAAGGCGACGCGCTTGCGCAGGCGCGCGATCGCGAGGCCGGTGTCGGAGGCTTCGTTCTTCAGGCGCTGCTCCAGAGCTTGCCGGAATGCTGCGCTACTTGTGTACTTCACGTGTGCGTCTCTGTGCTCAGAACGACGCCAAATCGCTGCCTGTTGTTGCGAGACATGGGCTCTTCCCGTAGCTGGCTGGTTGTGAGCAGTCCGCGCTGCAGCGCCTCGCGCACGGCCATCGACAGTTGCTCGGGCTGGATGCGGTCGGCGACGTCTACCAGGGTGCGTGCCGGAACCGTGAGCGGTAGGCCCTCTCGCCAGATGCAGGGGACCTTTTCGTCGTTGGGATGGGTGTGGAGGATCACGCCGCGTGGGCGCCGCAGCCCACGGCGCCGGCGCGGAACCAGCAGGTGTATGGCATCCGGGATGTTGTCGCTGAGGTCGAGTAGCGCGAGTGCGCTCTCGTTGCAGAGCAGCGCGTCGTCGCCGCCGACAGCCATCCACGCTTCGCGCATGTCGTCGTGCTCGGCGGTCGGGAATCCCTGGACGCGATACAGCCCGCGCCGCAGACGCTCAAAGCGCCCGTGGCGTACGTGGTGCTCCAGGAGCTGGCGGCTCACTCCATGCGCTCGTGCCTGACTCGCGTTGAAGTAACCGCTCTGCCCGTATGCCTCGGCCTCAAGTCCGCGCACGTCCACCCCTATATCGTCATGCACACGACAAGTATAGCTTGACTTTCGCTGCCATTAGCGTTATGCGGTGGCTTGGCTTGTTCGGTCGCCTCCATCAGGCACAGTTGACTCCTCCGCGAACGCCTCGGACAGGCGCCGGGCGGCGTCGGTCTTTGACTTGTAGTGCAGTCACGGCCTGGATGGATGCTCCCCGGCCCAAATCTCGGTACCAATTGGGTACCAAGTTTGCCGGCGAGGGCTTGAGGGTGCTCGTAAACCGCTTGGTTGTGCGGGATTCTTAGTGCGCCGTGCGGGACTCGAACCCGCCCCGCCGGATTAAAAGTCCGGAGCTCTACCCGATGAGCTAACGGCGCGCGAGCTAGTCAGTGTGCCAGATGGGTGGGCGGCGCGTCAGCGCAGGCCGAGCGTGTCCAGCGGCTCGGCCTCGGAGCTCTCGCCGGCGGCCACCCGCAGCAGCTCCTCGATGCGCGTGAGCTTGACACGCGGCCGGCCGTGGGGCTCGCCGAGCGACTGCTCGTGTCGGTCGATCTCTGACCAGCCCTCGTAGGTCACGAGCGCCGGCACGCGCTCGGCCAGTAGGCGCTCGATCGCATCGGGATCCGGCTCGGAGGGTTCCAGGTGCGTGCCGGCGGCGAGGTCCTCCAGCAGCGCGTCCACCGTTTGCTGGGCGTCCTTCTTGTTGGTGCCGATCACACCCGACGGTCCGCGCTTGATCCAGCCGACCGCGTACTCGCCGGTGAGCACTCTGGATGGAGCAGCCTCCTGGGCGCCGGCGGGCGCCTCGGAGGCGCCGAGCACGCGTCCGCCCTCGTTGGGGATCGTGGCGCTGCGCTCGTCGAACGGCACACCGGGCAGCGCGATGCCGCGGTAGCCGATCGCTCGCATCACAAGCCCCGCCTCGATGCTCTCCGTCTCACCGGTTGGCACGGCACGCAGCCGGCCGCCCTCGCCGGCCTGTAGTGCATTGCGCGCCATTGCAACGCTACGCACGCCCATCCCATCCCCAATAAATTCCGTCGGGGACAGCAGGAAGCGCAGGATCACGCGCTTGCTCTTTCCCCCAGGCGCGCGCCCCGCGTAGTCGCGCAAGACAGACACATTGCGCTCGGAGGTGGGGTCCATGTTTGGGTCGCTCACGGCCAGCGCACGCTCCAGCTCTTGCGGGTCGACGATCACATCCGCGTCGGCCAGCTCGCCCAGCTCCAGTAGCTCTGGGTTGGTGAACGCCGCCTGTGCCGGCCCGCGGCGGCCCACCACCACGATCTCGCGCACATTGCTCGCGTCGAGCACTTCCAGCGCGTGATCGGCGATGTCGGTGACAGCGAGCTCGTCGTGGGTGAGCGTCAGCATGCGCGCCACGTCGAGCGCCACGTTGCCGTTGCCGATCACCACCGCGCGCGTGGCCGACAGGTCGAAGTCGTGCTCGCGATAGTCGGGATGGCCGTTGTACCAGCCGACGAAGTCGGTCGCCGGATGGCTGCCCGGCAGGTCCTCGCCGGGGATGCCCAGCGGACGATCCGCCGGTGAGCCGGTGGCGTACACGATCGCGTGATAGTGCGCTGTCAGCTCCTCGCGCGAGACGTCGCGGCCCAGCTCCACGTTGCCGAAGAAGCGAAAGCGCGGGTGCGCGGCGGTCTTCTCATACACGCGCGTGACCGACTTGATCTTTGGATGGTCCGGCGCGACCCCGGAGCGCACAAGGCCCCACGGCGTCGGCAGCCGCTCGATCATGTCGACCTCCAGATCGATGGAGTGCCCGCCCGCCCCGTCCTTGAGCAGGTGCCCAGCGGTGTAGAAGCCCGCGGGGCCCGAGCCGATCACAACTATGCGGTTCATATGGGCGCGGCCCGACTCGAACGGGCGACCCCCTCGGTGTAAACGAGGTGCTCTGGCCAGCTGAGCTACGCGCCCCCGTATGGCCCCTGTGCGTAGGGTCTCACGGGTGCTCTTAACAGTAGGGACTTCGTGCGTGCGAAGCTATATGCATGACGCCTGGGGTGGAGCGACGTCGAGCAGGTCTCATCGTGTCGTGCGTGTTGGCGCTGCTGGTGCTGCTCGTCGTGCTCGCGCAAGTGTTCCTGCCCTCGCTTGCCGCCCAGCGTGTACGCGACCGTGTGGCGCGCTATGGCACCGTTCGCAGCGTCAGCGTGAGCGCGTTTCCGGCGATCGAGCTGCTGTGGGGCAAAGCCGACTCGGTGAGCATCGCCGCCGGCACGCTCTCGGTACCCTCCGGTCGCCTCGCCTCGCTGCTGTGGGAATCGCACACCGTCACCGATCTCACCACAAGCGCTGAAGCGGCCACGATCACTGCCATCCCGAGCTTTCGCCAGGGGCTCAGATTGAGCGACATGCGCACCGAAAAGCGCGGCTCGACGATCAACTCCAGCGCGACGCTCACCCAACAGCAGCTCGACGAAGCGCTGCCCAGCGGCTTTCGCATCGAACCGCTGGCAAGCGGTGGCGGTGAGGTCGAAGCGCGCGCCTCCGGCGGCCTGTTCGGCCTGCAAGCGTCGATCACCGCGCTCGTGAAGCCGCTCGAAGGGCGGCTCGTGGCTGAACCGCAGGGCCTTCCGTTCGCGAGCCTCGCCACGGTCACGCTGTTTTCCGACCCCCACTTGAAGGTCGAGTCGGTGGGCATTCGAGTGCTGCGCAGCCGGCCGCTCACCTATGGGCTGTCGATGAGAGCCAGCCTGGTTTGAGTCAGCCGGCCTCGAGCGCGCCAGCCCGCTCTCGGCGCTCGTCGGTCCGCTCCTCGCCCGAGCGCTCGCGCACGATCATCGGCAGCCCCCGCTTGGGGCTGATCGTGGGCATCTGGCGGATCTCGAGCATGAAATCGCTGGGCAGCTCAAGCGCGAAGCGGGCGAGGATCATACTCGCGATCGTGCGCACCTCCAGCTGGCCAAAGCGCATCCCGATGCACGTGCGCGAGCCTCCTCCGAAGGGAATGTAGGCACCCTTGGGAATCGTCGCCCTGGCATCGGGGCTGAAGCGCTCGGGGCTGAACCGCTCGGGGTCGGCGAACACGTCGGGCAGGTGGTGCGAGGCCCACGAGCTGTAGTTGACATACGCGTTGGCCGGCACCTTGTGGCCTTCGAACTCGAATGCCTCGATCGACTTGCGTGGCCCGATCCACGCGGGCGGATACTTGCGCAGCGTCTCCTCCAGGGTCATCTCCAACTGTGCCAGCTCGCCGCTCATCATCTGTGTGGCGTTGACAGTGGCGCCGTCCAGGCACGCGCGTTGCTCGGCCACGATCGCATCGGCAACCCACGGGTGGCGCGCGAGCTCGTAGAACATGAACGACACGGTCGACGTGGTCGTGTCGTGACCGGCAAACAGCAGCGTCATCATCTCGTCGCGGATCTGCGTGTCGGTGAGCGTGCCACCGTGTTCGTCCTGTGCGTCCAGGAGCAGGCTCAGCACGTCCTCTCCGCGCTCGCCGCTGCCTCGCCGTCGGGCGATCTCGGCATACAGCAGTTTGTTGAGCTTTTTGGAGGCCTGCTGAAGGCGTGCCCACGGCGTCCCGCCGGTGCGCAAAAAGCGATACTGGTAGCTGGACGCATAAAACGCCAGTGCCTGCTCAAACAACGCGGCCGCGTCGATCGAGCGGGCCGCCTCGCCATCGGGATCGAGGCCAAACAGCGCGCGCATCGCCACCCGTGTGGCGAGATGGCGCGTCCACGCATACAGGTCAATCGTCGCGCCCGGCCTCAGCTGCTCCAGGGCGCGCATGGTCTCCGAGGTCATCACGTCAATCGATGCCGCGATCCGCTCGCGGTGAAACGCCGGCAGCATGATCTGCCGCGAGCGCTTGTGGTACGGATCGTCAGTCGTCAGCAGCCCATCGCCCAGGAGTGCGATCAGATCACGGAAGTGAGACTCGCGCCAATGAAAATTGGATGCGTGGGAGACGGTGACGTAGTGGTTGGCTGCCGGTCCCAGCATGAACACCACGTTGCTGTGCAACACCCGCATTGTGAAGATCGGCCCGTAGCGCTCGTACCCGTCGAGTAGCAATGGCAGCGGGTCGTCGATGAAGCGCTTCGTGCGGGCCAGCGAGAAATGGGTGTCCCCGGGCGGATAGGGCACGCTTGCCGCGCGCTCGTCGGCGATGTCCTGCGTGAGGATCCGAAACGGGTTTTCGTGGCGCAGCGGCGGTGGCTCGAGGGTGGGCATGGCGTAAGCGTAGAGCACGCGCGGGCGGTTTGGCTGGCTGGCCAGTTTGGGACAGCCGAGTAGGAGCAGGCACAACCTGGCTCAGTAGGCCGACCGCGGCCTTCGCCCTCCTCGGCATCGCCCGGCCACGGGTCCGGCGCCCTCGCTGACCCCGCGCTCCCACCCACCCTGCGATACTCTGCGCTACGCACGTAGCAGTGTCCCGTGCGTTTGCACGGGGGCGTAGCTCAGTTGGTTAGAGCGCTGCCCTGTCACGGCAGAGGTCGCGGGTTCGAGTCCCGTCGCTCCCGCTTTTGTCACCCGGCTCCTCAGGTCTGCGAACATGAGCGTAGTGACCATTGCCGAGCTTTGGCGTCGTGGCCAGGTGGGCTGGCCACGACGCTTTCCCATTGCGCAGTTCCCGAACCTGTCGCTGCTGCTCGCGTTCGCGGGGTGGGGACTAGCGGCCAAGGCCAGTGGCACCGCCCATGATGTCGGCCGCGCGGTCTTCACGATCGGCCTCGCCGTATGGGCGTGGGAGGAGGTAGTGGCCGGCGTCAACTGGTTTCGTCGTCTCCTCGGGGCTGGGGCGCTCGTCTTGATCGTCGCCAGCCTAGCCGGCGAGCTCAGAGGCCACTGAGCGAGTTAGCGCTGCTCGTCTGAGGTTCACCTGCCAGTTGGTCAACGCCGCTCCGCTTCGTGCTGCCGGCAGGCGCGCTGGCCTAAGCCTTACCGACAGTCGGTCGTTGCGTCGGCGATCCATGGGGCGGATCGCGGACGCACGGCCGATTCTCGTCTGCTGGTCGGTCAGCCCGCGAACGAGTGGAATTCGCCGAGGGCGCTTGGCAGAGTAGGCGTGAATGGTTCGAAATTGTAGGGTTTGGTAGCGTCGAAACCGGCGCTTTCGGCTGCTTTCTTTTCTGCGAATGGCAGCAGTGCTTCGACTGCTTGGCCAATGTCGCTGAGCAGCAGCGTGCGCTCGTAGCCGTTGTTGTTGGGCGGTTCGATTGGTTCGGCTACTTTCTGGAATCCGGTGATCTCTTCGATGGGACCGCCATTTGTGGCTGGCACGTCGCCTCCTATGACGCGTGCGAGGGTGCGGTGATCGGACTCGATGCCCATGATTCGCGCCGCCAGGACTCTTAGATCGGGAGTGCTGAACTCACGCACACCAACCAGATAGGCAGCAATAAAGGCATCCTCGAGCGTCACGAGGACGTTGAGCGTCGTCTGCGTGTCGGCGAACATGTTGGGCGGGTAGTAGAACGTTGTGAAGGGAGTTGGCTTGCCGGTCACGCTTTCCTCGAGCAGATAGTGGGACATCTCCTCCTGCACAGCGGCCTTCAGGTAACCCTGGTCGTCCTTGGGAATGTTCGGGAAGAACGGCGATGTGTTGATGATGTTTGTGTAGGTCGTGACCGCCAGTGCCTCGGCGATCTGGGCGGCTCCCACTATTTCCAGATCGCTGGGTGTGGGCCCGCTCGGCACTTCGGGCGTTTCAGGCGTTTCAGGTCTTTCGTGCCTGTGACGCCTATCGTGCCTGTCATCTTTGCCATGCCTCCCTTTGGCAAGCGCAGCGGCAGGCGCGAGTACACCCAAGCCTGTCGCACCGGCGCTCGCGACGGCCGCGCCCTTGAGGAAGCTCTTGCGTGTGGAGGGCGCTGTCCATGCGTCCTCGACCACTCCCAGATCTGTACTGGCCTCTGTGTCGTCGTGGTTATCGTGCATTGGTGTCTCCCTTTCCTTGATTTGACGTGCCCCCTGTGGCCGCGACAGCATGGACGGCACCCAGAAACGGAGACACCCAACCGCAATCGCGTCTTCACGTTGCCATTCGCATCAAGACCGCCGCCGGATCACTCCGGCAGAATCGTGTGTTGCTCGAGTTCGACCTTTTGGCAATCGCCGTCGGGGCGAGCGGACGATGCGGACGCTCAGCGACCGAACTCCAGCACCGAGCGAATGCCGTCCTGGCGCTCCATCAACTCAAACGCACGGTTGATCTCGCCAAGGCTCATGCGGTGGGAGATGAAGGGCTCGACGTCGATGTCGCCTTGCAGGTAGCGATCCACCAGTTGAGGTACCTGATCACGGCCCTTGACCCCACCGAATGACGACCCGCACACTCGTCGCCCGGTGATCAGCATCCGAGGCACGATGTCGAGCGTCTCGCCCTTCCCGGCGACCCCAGCCACCGTGCACAAGCCCCAGCCCATTCGAGCTGCTTCGACGGCTTGGCCCATCACCGAAACCAGTCCGGTCGCCTCGAAGGTGTAGTCGGCGCCAAAGCCTCCCGTCATTTCCAAGACCCGTTCCACCGTGTGCTCGTCGGCCTGCCAGCAATCAGTCGCCCCCTGCCCTTGCGCCAAATCGAGGCGCTCGGGCGAGAGGTCCACGCACACGATCCGCTCAGCACCCTGGAGCCTGCATCCGGCAACGGCGCCCAGGCCGACCATGCCGGCTCCGAAGACGACACATGTCGAGCCGGGCGCCACGGCGGCCGTGTACATCGCGGCGCCGAGACCCGTCGTCAAGCCGCAGGCAAACAGGCACGCTCGATCGAGTGGTGCCTCCCGGTTCACGCACGCGAGCGCGATCTCTGGCAGGACCGCGTACTCGGCAAAGGTAGAGGTACCCATGAAATGGCGGATCGGCTCGCCCGAGCGCGAGAGACGCATCGTGCCGTCGGGCAGATAGCCCTTGTTCTGCTGCTCGCGGATCGCCAGGCAGAGGTTGGTCTTGGGGCTGAGGCAATGCTCGCACGCGCGGCATTGTGGGGAGAAGAGGGTGACCACGTGGTCTCCGGGCTTCACCGAGCTCACACTCTCGCCGACCGCCTCGACGACACCGGCTCCCTCATGACCGAGCACCGTTGGCGCATACCCGGAGGGATCGACCCCGGAGGCTGTGTACATGTCGGTATGACAAACGCCGCAAGCCACCATGCGCACAAGGACCTCTCCGCGACGGGGATCGGCAAGATCGACCTCCTGAACCACCAGGGGCTGGCCAAATTGCTCGAGCACAGCGGCACGCATCTTCACTGAACATCTCCTTTCCGACATTTTGACGGATGGCTCTAGTATGCGCATGCGCCGACCGGGACACAACGAAAGTTCCAAGCACCCCTCCTGCGCTACACGTGCGTCAGCGCTGGCGCGGATTCAAGCACGAGGAAGGCAAAGCCATGACTGAGAAGCCAATCAAGCAACCCGGACCGGATCACCCAATCACGATCGAGCCGAACCCAGCGCGGATCGTCGTTTCGATCGCGGGGCAGGTCCTCGCCAACACGCACAACGCGCTCACGCTGCGTGAGGCCGACTATCCGCCGGTCCAGTACATCCCCCTCGACGACGTCGACCGGTCACTGATCGAAGAGACCGACCACGCGAGCTACTGCCCATTCAAGGGGGACGCCAGCTACTACAGCATCCCGGTCGGAGGCGAGCGCTCGGTCAACGCCATCTGGACATATCGAGCCCCCCACGCAGCGGTCGCGCAGATCAAGGACCACGTTGCCTTCTACCCCGACCGCGTCGACACGATCAGCGAACAACCGTAGCCTGACCCAGAGCGAGTAACCGGGGGCGCGCGTCGCGCTCCGGGGTTGACCTTATCGCCAAAACACGCCCTCATCGGACATCAAAACACCCCCTCATGATTCATTGAGGTAAGCTAAGTGTATACTTAGTACTCGTATGGAGGGGAGTCTTGTCTTGCATAGCTGGCGGGGAGGCTTGGGCATGGCGGGAAGATCGAGGGAGGGCAGCGCGGCACCACAGATGCGCAAGGCGCTGCCTTTGTCTGGCGTTGCACATCGCACCCGTCGCACCGTCCGCTGGATGCTCCTCGCGACTTTGTGCGGGTGCTCGTGCGCCGTGCTTGCGGGGGTCGCTTGGGCGGGAGACACGCTGATCGTCAAAGAGAAGTTCACTCCCGACAGGCTCGGCGCGGCGACTAACCTGTCGATCACCGCTGCCTTCGCGTCAAGCGCGGATGTGCCACCTGCGCCTGTCACCAGGCTAACGCTGTACGCACCGGCCGGGCTTCAGGTACAGGCGCAGGGTGCCGAGATGTGCACAGAGGCAGTGCTCGAACAACGCGGTCCGATCGGCTGCCCGGTCGACTCGCGGGTGGGCTTCGGCGGCGGTGTAGCCGTGCTCGCACTACCCGGCGAACTCGTGCACGAGCCGTTCACTCTCGACTTCTTCTTCGCTCCCCCAGAGCACGGGCGTCTGAGGTTGCTGGTGTATGCGAGTGGTAGCTCGCCGGTTGAGGTATCGCTCGTGGTTGTGGCCAGGCAGGTCCCCGCGCCCAAGCCATACGGGCTCGGCTTCAGCATTCAGGTCCCCCAGGTCTCGACGATCCCGGGCGCCGTATACGCATCTGTGGAAAGCGCGTTCGCGACACTTGGTGCCGCCAGCGTCGCCTACTTCAAGACCGTCCACGGCCGCCGCACGCTCGTTCACCTCAAGGGTCTGGTCGTCCCCAGAGCTTGTCCCACCGGTGGTTTTCCCACGCGTGGCACCGTCGAGTTTGCCGACGGCGCCACGTTCACCGTCAACCCGACCATCCCATGCCCGCGCGGCTGACCTGCGGCGTGTGGTCGACCGCGCGGGTGTGCACCGCACTGCTCGCGCCGTTGAGTGTGGTGCTCGCATATTCCTCGCCGACCCGTGCCGCGCCCACGGGCGGCTTGCAGGCGCCGGCAACGATCGCGGCGTCATTTCACCCCGACAGGCTCGGTGGGAAGGGCGCGCTCACCGTCACGATCGATCTCGCGGGAGGCGGGCTGGGCGCTGCGCCGCCGCTGCGCCACTTCGTTTTGCGGCTACCCGCCGGACTGGGTGTCGAAATCCCGCACCTGCGCAGCTGTGAGCCCGATCGTCTGCTCCTCCTTGGCGCACGCGGCTGCCCGGCGCAGTCGCGGCTCGGGGTTGGGCAAGCGCTTGTTCGGGCACAGCTCGGGTCCCAGCTGCTTGGGGAGAGCATTTCGCTGTGGGTGTTCCTCGGCCCGCTTCGGAACCTGCAGCCCACTTTCGAGATCTTCGGGCAGGGCTACACGCCTTTCGACGAGCGCCTGGTGTTCAGCGGCACGGTGCTGCCCGACCAGCCGCCCTACGGGGAAGATCTCGTGCTGTCGGTCCCCACGATCGCGACGCTGCCGCTCGAGCCGGGCGCATCGATTGCCTCGATGTCCCTGACCATCGGCACAAGCCAACGCGTCGCGAGCGAGCCAAACACGACTGTCGAGCCGACGCGCTGCCCGCCCGGTGGTTTCCCGTTCGCCGCCGAGCTGAGCTACGCGGACGGGTCGACGACGAACGTCTCCACAGCCACCTCCTGTCCAGGATGAACGACCAGAAAGCAGGTACCACAGATGCGACATGACAGGCACCGAGCCCGCAGTCCTATGCGTTTGCTCGCAGCCGCGACGACTGTAACGCTCGCGGCGAGCTGGGCATCCGGGACTCTTGCCGCAAGCGCCTCGCCGGCACGCACCACTATCGCGAGCGGTGCGAGGGTCATCTCCCTCAAGGAGAACGGCAGTCTTCACCTTACGAGCAAGAACGGCTTCACTCTTAACGAGCGGGGTCTCGCGTCGGGCACGGTGAGCGGCACGATCTACGTTCATCTGAGCATTGTCTCCAGCAGCCGCGTCACCGCCGAACTGAGCATCTACCCGCACGGCGGGTCGCTCACAGCTCAGGGCAGCGCGAGCTATCGCAAGGAATCAACCCTCGCGCGCTTCTCAGGCGCCATGTCGATCGAGCGTGGGACCGGCAGCTACGCGCAGGCGCATGGGTCGGGCCTGAGCTTCAGCGGCACCATCCAGCGCTCGAACGATGCTGTAACAGTGCACGTGGCGGGCCGGGCCGTTGACTGAGTCGCACTGGCACGAGTCGCACAACCACCCGCCGCGCGGTCGCGCGGCGGGGATGCTCGAACTGTGTGATCTGGTCAAGCACTACCCCACCTTCGGCGGTGAGCCGGTGCGCGCCGTCGACGGGGTGTCGCTCACCGTGCGGGCCGGCGAGATGGTCGCGCTGTACGGACCGAGCGGTTCGGGCAAGACGACCTTGCTGCTGATGATCGCCACGCTGCTTGCGCCGACTTCGGGAGCTGTGCTGATCGGCGGGCGCGACACGTCATCGCTGTCAGAGCGCGAGGCGTCCCGGTTCAGGCTCACAGAGCTCGGGTTCATCCGCCAGACTTTCGATCTGCTGCCAGGCGTCAGCGCGATCGACAACGCGATCCTCAAGCTGTTGGGCGCGATGCGCTGGCACCAGGCACAGCGCGAGATCGAGCCGCTGCTCGTTCGTCTCGGACTGGGCGAGCGCCTTCGCCACCGCTCAGAGACACTCTCGATGGGAGAGCGTCAGCGCGTGATGATCGCGCGCGCCCTCTCGACCAATCCGCGTCTGTTGCTGGCCGACGAGCCGACCGGGAGTCTCGACACCCAGCGCGGGCGCGAAGTGCTCGAACTGCTGCGCGAGCTGTGCCGCGAGCGTGGAGTGGCAATCGTGCTCGTCAGCCACGATCCGATGGCGGCCCGCTATGCCGATCGAGTGCTCGCGTTGCGCGACGGACGGCTCAGCGACTACGACGTGGACCACGACACCGACGGAAAGCTCGATGGCTCCGTCGGTGCTCCGGTGGTCGGACGTGCCGGCGCGAGCACCGCGGCGTTCACGACTGCGAGCGCTATGGGGGACACAGAGGGCTCGTCCGCGAGCGTCAGGCCGTGAAGGCGTCGAACGTCGTCTCGCTCTACCGCGTGCGATTGCGCGCACGAGCGGCACAGGAGTGTCTTGCGATCCTGGGCATAGCGGCGGGCGTTGCGCTCCTGTTCGCCTCACAGATCTCCAGCTCGAGTCTGCGGGGCTCCGTCAGTGAGCTCGAGCACGGCATCGTCGGCAACGCGACGCTGCAGCTCGCCGCGCGCGACCCGCACGGCTTGTCTCAGAGCATGGTGGGCCGTGTGCGTCGGCTGGCTGGCGTGCGCTTCGCAGCCCCCTTGCTCGAAGCGAGCGCACAGGCAAGCGGCCCGCGCGGCGGCGAGTCGGTGCAGCTTGTCGGAGCCGACGAAAGCCTGTCGGCGTTGGGAGGCAGGTTCGTGCCGCACGGCGAACTGTCGCCGTTCGGAGGCATCGGCGCGGTCGTGATCGCGGCCCCGCTTGCGCGTACGCTGGGAGTCACCGGTTTCGGCCAGGAGCTCACGCTGCGGCTGGCCGGGCGCACCGTCCGGGCGCCGCTCTACGCCCAGCTCGGCGAACGCCAGATCGGCCAGCTCGCACGCAGCCCAATCGTGATCGCGCCGCTCTCCTACCTACAGGAAATGACAGGGCTACCGGGACGCGTGGGCCGCATCCTCATACAACCCGCGCCGGGCGCGCAAGCGCGGGTGCGCACGGAGCTCACGACACTCGCGAGAGGTCGCCTGAACGTCGAGTCGAGCCTGCACGAAGCGACGCTGTTTGCGAACGCCGCCACCGTGAGCAGTCAGTCGAGCGCGCTGTTCTCGACGATCAGCGCGCTCGTGGGGTTCCTGTTCGCGTTCAACGCCACGCTGCTCACCGCTCCCGCGCGCCGCGGGCTGATCGCCGATCTGCGCCGCGACGGCTATCCACCGCGCACGGTGATCGCGGTGCTGTGTCTCGACGCACTCGTGCTCGGTGTGCTCGCCTCGGCACTCGGGCTCGCTCTAGGCGATGTGCTCTCCACACGCCTGCTGGGCTCAGACCCCGAGTTCTTCTCGCTCGCGTTCACGGTCGGCTCCGAGCAATCGATCAGCTTCAAGGACGTGGCGATAGCCGCGGGCGGCGGGATGCTCGCCGCGTTCGCTGCCGTGCTCAGCCCGCTGCGCGCGATTGGCTCGCGCGATCTACTCGCCGCCGCCGAGGTACACGAGCGACCGCGCGTGCGCGTGCGCCTTCGGATGGGACTGATCGGGCTTGCCTGTCTCCTCGCGGCGAGCGCGCTGCTAAGGGTGGAACCCGACGCGGCGATCCCCGGCATGGTGCTCGTGATCGGAGCGCTGCTCTGCCTATTGCCGCTCGCGCTCGCCGCCACGCTCCTGCTCACAGGACGGCTCGCCCGCCTATTTGTGAGTCCCGTACCACACGTCGCGCAAATGGAGCTCAGTGCCGGACACGCGCGCGCGATGGCGATCGCCGCGACCGGCGCGATGGCCGTCTTTGGAAGCGTGGCGATCCAGGGGGCACGACGTGACCTGCTCACGGGCCTGCGCACAGCGGCGCGTGAAACGAGTGCCGACGCGCAGGTCTGGGTTGCGCCCACCGGCTCCTACAACCTACTCATGACCACTCCATTCGCTGCGCTCGCGCAGAACCGCCTGCACCGTGTCACGGGGGTGCGAGCCATCGGGCTCTACCGTGGTGGACTGCTCGACTACGGGCAACGGCGCCTGCTCGTCATCGCCCCGCCTCTCACCGCAAGCACGCTGCTTCCGGCGGGACAGCTGTCGGGAGCGGGCACCTCGCAGGCCGAACGGCGAGTCCGCGGCGGCGGTTGGCTCGTGATGTCGCGGGTCCTCGCCGAAGAACATCGCCTTCGAGTCGGACAGGCCGTGACACTGCCCACGCCCAACCCCACGCCAATGCGTATCGCGGCGCTGTCCACCAACATCGGCTGGGAGCCCGGCTCGATCGTGATGAGCTCGCCCAGCTACGCACGCGCCTGGGGCAGCACGGACGCAAGCGCCTACGCGATTCAGCTCGCCCCCGGCGTCACACCCAGCGATGGCGCGCGCAAGTTGCGCCAGGCTTTGGCTGACAGTGGGCAAACCGCGCTCTCGGTGCAGACAGCTGAAGAGCGCAGCGCTAGCCAGGAAACGCTCGACGAGCGCGCGCTCGCGCGTCTCACGGAGATCGCGACGCTCATCCCGATCTTCGCGGTACTCGCGATGGCGGCCGCGATTGGCGCGATGGTGTGGCAGCGCCGTCCGCGCCTTGCCAAGCTCAAGCTCGAGGGTATCGCGCGAGCGCAACTATGGCGCACGATCCTGCTCGAGAACCTGCTCCTACTCGGCGCCGGATGTGCGACCGGCATGCTCTTCGGCCTCTACGGCCAGCACCTCGCCGACCGCGCGCTTGCTCACACGATCAACTTCCCAGTCGCAGGCACGCTCAATCCTCTGCCCGCGCTCGCAAGTCTCGGGCTGGTGATCGCCACGGCGCTCGCGATCCTCGCGCTCCCAGGGTACCTGGCGACAGGCGTGCCGGCAGGTGTCGCACTGCAGGAGTAATCCGAATCCCACCCGCCTCAGCCAAAGCTCGCCAGTCAGGCATGGTTGCTCGCGGTCTGGCGAGCTTCGAAGAACGCCTGATCGAGCTTGCCCAGGGCGGTCAGCGGAGTCGCACCCTCGAAGAACTCGGCCGCCATCGATCCCCAGTCATTGGTGGCGCGCAGCTCGGCGATCAAAGACGCCGAGCTCACCTCGATCCGGCCCATGGTCGTGTACTCGGGCGACGCGGTGAAGTATCGAAAAGCGTTGGCCGAGCGACCGGTCGGCAAGTACTTGTACCCGATCCATCTGGCCGCACACTCCGGTGTGACCGTAAACGGCTGCTTCGCCCAATACAGCTCCCAGGAGTCGCGCCAGAACGCATAGACTTCCTCGGGACTCACGGGATCCGTGGACCTGCAGAATCCGCCCTCCACGCATGCCCGCCAGGTCCCCAGCACGTCCTCGCGCAAGCATGCGCGCCCGACCGCGATCATCGCGTCGAGCCGCTCCCGCTTGAGTCGCTTCACGCAGCCGAAGTCCAGGAAGCTCACGCTGCCGTCGTCGTGAAACAGGTAATTGCCGGGGTGCGGATCGGCGTTGAACATGCAGAAGCGCAGATTGGTGCCATAGATGAAGCGGTAGATCGCCTCCGCCCAGCGGTCGCGCAGCTCCCCCTCGCAACTGAGGGCTTCACTCCAGGACTTGCCCCGCACGAGCTCCTGGGTCAGCACACGATCGGTGCACAGCTCGCCGATCACCTCCGGGACGTGGATGAACGGGTGTCCGCGGTAGATGTCGGCAAACTCGGCCTGATTGGCGGCCTCGAGCCTGTAGTCGAGCTCCTCGGTGATGCGAATGCTTATCTCCTGTGCCGCGCCGCGAAGATCGAAGCTCGGTTTCTTCGAGGAGAAACCGGACATCAATCCGAGAAACGCGGCCAGCAACTCGTGGTTCTTCAGGTCGGCTTCGATCGCGTCCGCCACTCCGGGGTACTGGATCTTCACCGCGACCGCCCGACCGTCGTGCAGCCTGGCGGCGTGGACCTGACCGATCGACGCCGCCGCGAGAGGCTTCCAGGTGAACTGTGCAAATGCGCTTTCGGTCCGCTGTCCGAGCTCGTGCTCCAGTACGACGCGCGCGAGCTCGGGCGCCATCGGCGGTGCGTCATCGCACAGTCGCGCCAGCGTTGTCTGGTAGATCGACTGGAACTCATTAGGTATCGCCGGTCCGGCTGAGACGAACGAGACCATCTGCCCCGCCTTCATCAGCGCGCCCTTGGAGCGGCCGAGCAGCTCCGCGTAGCGCTCTGCCGTGCGGACATAGAACTCCGTCTTGTCCGCGCCAGTCAGCTTGCTCCGCAGCCCAACCATGACCGCCTCGCCCGCGGTGCGAGCGCTCAGGGCAGCCAGCGGGGCGGTCCGTCGCAATCGCCCACCGCTGACGCCGCCACCATCGGCCGGCATGTCGTCCGCATCTGGGGGAAGCCCAGCAAAGGAAACCAAAGCACACCTCCCTGTCGATACTGGCTTCAGCCAAGTGTATCCTTAGTCGCGGTTTCCATTCATGTCAAGTGCGACCCCGACCCGTGAGCGCATCCTCGACGAAGCGATGCGCCTGTTCAGCGAGCACGGCTATGCGGCCACCAGCATCGCCAAGATCGAGGCAGCCGCCGGGCTCACCCCCGGAGCGGGCGGGCTCTACCACCACTTTGCGAGCAAGGAAGCGGTCCTTGCCGCCGGCATCGAGCGCCAGCTCTCAAGGCTCGCCGCGCTTCGCGAGATTCGGCACGTACTCGGATCGCTAGGAGATCTCAAAGCCGAACTGACGCTGACGGCTCGCTACATCCTCGCCGAGCTCGACAGCGAGTCCGAGCTGCTGCGCATCCTCGCCTCCGACGCGCGCAACCGTCCGCAGCTGCTGAAGACCGCCGTCGAGCAGCTCGTAAGCTCCATGTTCACAGGCTTTGCCGCGTGGATCAGCGAACGCGCCGAGCGCTCGATACCCGCCGAGGAGGCGACCACGATCGCCGTCTTCGGGCTCGGGTCGCTGCTGTCCTCGCGCCTGCTGCGCGACGTACTCGATATCCCAACCCAGGTCGACGACCTAAAGCTGGTCGACACCTGGGTGCAGATGATGACAACAGCTCTGACCGATCCCGCGCACGCCTGACGCAGCACGACTCACAGATGGAGACACGATAATCATGGCCACGAGGACGAACACGCGGCCGCCAGCGTCGCAAGCTGCCGACAGCCACGGCCTGATCCGCGTGCACGGCGCCCGCGTCAACAACCTCAAGGACGTAAGTGTCGAGATTCCCAAGCGCCGGCTGACTGCGTTCACCGGCGTCTCCGGTTCGGGCAAGAGCTCGCTGGTATTCGGCACGATCGCCGCGGAGTCCCAGCGGCTGATCAACGAGACCTACAGCGCCTTCGTGCAGGGCTTTATGCCGACGCTGGCGCGACCCGAGGTCGACGTGCTCGAAGGGCTGACGACCGCGATTATCGTCGACCAGGAGCGGATGGGCGCCGACGCGCGCTCCACGGTCGGCACCGCCACCGACTCGGGCGCGATGCTGCGCATCCTCTTCAGCCGGCTCGGCAAGCCACACATCGGCTCGCCCCAAGCGTTCTCCTTCAACGTCGCCTCGATCTCGGGTGCCGGCGCGGTCACGTTCGAACGCGGTGGTCGCACGACGAAAGAGAAGCGAAGCTTCAGCATCCTCGGTGGCCAGTGCCCTCGCTGCGAGGGCCGGGGCAGCGTGTCCGACATCGACCTCACTCAGCTCTACGACGACAGCAAGTCGCTCAAAGACGGCGCGCTGACGATTCCCGGCTACAGCATGGACGGCTGGTACGGGCGGATCTTCATGGGTTGCGGCTTCTTCGACCCTGACAAGCCCCTCAAGAAGTACACCTTGAAGGAGCTGGGCGATCTTCTCTACAAGGAGCCGATCAGGATCAAGGTCGACGGCGTCAACCTGACCTACGAGGGTCTGATCCCACGGATCCAGAAGTCGATGCTCTCCAAGGACGTGGACTCGCTGCAGCCGCACGTCCGCGCCTTCGTGGAGCGGGCGGTCACTTTCACCACCTGTTCCGAGTGCGACGGGACCCGGCTCAGCGCGGAGGCCCGCTCGTCGAAGATAAAGGGGATCAACCTCGCCGATGCTTGTGCGATGCAGATCAGCGACCTCGCCGCGTGGGTGAGCAAACTCGAGAACAAGTCGGTCGCGCCGCTGCTAGATGCGTTGGGGGCGACGCTCGACTCGTTCGTGGACATCGGATTGGGCTACCTCTCGCTCGAGCGGCCCTCGGGTACGCTCTCGGGCGGCGAGGCTCAGCGCGTCAAGATGATCCGCCAGCTTGGCTCCTCGCTCACCGACGTCACCTACGTCTTCGACGAGCCCACGATCGGGCTGCACCCGCACGACATCGAGCGGATGAACGAGCTGCTGCTGCAGCTACGCGACAAGGGCAACACCGTGCTCGTCGTGGAGCACAAGCCGGAGACGATCGCGATCGCCGACCATGTCGTCGACCTCGGCCCGAAGGCCGGGACCGAGGGCGGCGAGGTGATGTTCGAGGGAACCGTCGAGGGGCTCAGGGAGAGCGACACGATCACCGGGCGCCATCTCGACGATCGGGCCGCCCTCAAGGATGAGGTGCGCACGCCACAGGGCAAGCTTGAGATCCGCGGCGCCAGCACCCACAACTTGCGGGACGTCGACGTCGACATACCGCTCGGCGTGCTGGTCGTCATCACCGGCGTGGCCGGCTCGGGCAAGAGCTCACTGATCGACGGTTCGATTGTCAAGTCCCGCTCGCCTCGCGACGGGGTCGTCTCGGTCGACCAGGCGGCGATCAAGGGCTCGCGGCGCAGCAACCCCGCGACGTACACCGGACTGCTCGACCCGATCCGCAAGGCGTTCGCGAAGGAGAACGGCGTCAAGCCGGCACTGTTCAGCGCCAACTCCGAGGGCGCCTGTCCCAACTGCAACGGCGCCGGCGTGATCTACACCGACCTGGCGATGATGGCCGGTGTCGCCGCCCCCTGTGAGGTGTGCGAGGGGAAGCGCTTCCAGGCCGAGGTGCTCGAGTACAAGTTTGCCGGCAAGGACATCAGCGAGGTGCTCGCGATGTCGGTGATCGAGGCCGAGAAGTTCTTCGGCGCCGGCAAGGCCGAGACGCCGGCTGCGCACAGGATCATCGAGCGGCTCGCCGACGTCGGGCTCGGCTATCTCAAGCTCGGCCAGCCGCTCCCCACCCTCTCCGGCGGCGAGCGCCAACGGTTGAAGCTGGCCACCCGCATGGCCGAGAAGGGCGATGTCTACGTCCTCGACGAGCCGACCACCGGCCTGCACCTCGCCGACGTCGAGCAGCTGCTCGGCCTGCTTGACCGGCTGGTCGACTCAGGCAAGTCGGTGATCGTGATCGAGCACCACCAGGCGGTCATGGCGCACGCCGACTGGATCGTCGACCTCGGCCCCGGCGCCGGTCACGACGGTGGCAAGATCGTCTTCGAGGGAACACCCGCGGAGATCGTCGCCGCGCGCTCTACCCTTACCGGTGAGCACCTGGCAGCCTACGTGGCCGCCTGACCCAAGTCTTCGCGAACATCGTGAAGCGAGTTCTAGTCTGTTCTTTCTGCAAGCGTGCGAGCGACCGGGCTGGTTCCGGTCGCGAACGGCCGGTAGGCCGGCGCTCGCTGGCAGGAAGATTCCGTGTTCTGCTTGTGGTGCTGTCCGGTCCGCCGGGTTGGGTCCTGGGCTGGTGGCGGACTGACTCATAGTCTGTTTGTCGGCCGTTGCTCGGTCTGACCGACGCCCGTTGTGTCGTCCGCTGCCGTCCCGGGACCTATGGCGTGACCTGATAGGAGCGTGGCGATCTGCCCGAAGCAAGGCCTGTCCGCCAGAGGTCCAACCAACCGAGAACCATTCGATTGAAAGGACGTGCTGGATGATCGTGATCGGAGCAGATACCCACAAGAACACCCACGCCCTCGCGGCCGTCGACGCGAACACCGGGCAGCTACGAGGCGAGCGAGAGATCCCCGCCAGAGACGTGGGGCACCTGGAAGCGCTGCGCTGGGCGCACGAGCTCGACGGGGAGATCGTGTGGGCGATCGAGGACTGCCGAGACCTCTCCTACCACCTCGAGCAAGCACTCCTGGCCACCGGCGAGCGCGTCGTAAGGGTCGCGCCGAAGCTGATGGGCGCCTCCCGCCGCGGCGAACGAGAGCCCGGGAAGTCTGACCAGATCGACGCCCGTGCGATCGGCCGCGCGGTGTTGCGGGAGGGCATCGAGCGCTTCCCGGTCGCGTTCCTGGATGAGGACGCGATGGAGATCCGGCTGCTGTGCGACCACCGCGAAGCGCTCGTCAACGAGCGCACCAGGCTCATCAACCGGCTACGGATCAACCTCGTCGTTCTCGACCCCGAACTGGAGGCGTCGATCCCAGCGCGCAAGCTCGACTACCCCGGGCAGCTCCAGCGCGTCACACGCCGCCTGAGGGCGATGCGCCAGACCGCCCGGGTGCGCATTTCGCGCGAGCAGACACGACGGATCGCGGCGATCACGCGCGAGGCGGAGAAGCTCAAGCGCGAGCTGCGGGACCTCGTGCGCGCCCAGCGCCCCGAGCTGCTCGCCGAGACCGGCTGCGGCCCGCTCTGCGCCGCGATCCTGATCGGGCAGACCGCCGGCTCGCAGCGCTTCCCAAGCGACGCGCACTTCGCAAGGACCGCCGGCGTCGCGCCGATCCCCGTCTCCTCCGGCCGCCACGAGCGTCACCGCCTCGACCGCGGCGGCAACCGCCAGCTCAACCGCGCCCTGCACGTCATCGCGATCACGCGGGGGCGAATCGACCCCGAGACCCGCGCCTACCTGCAGCGCAAGGAAGCCGAGGGCAAGAGCCGTATGGAGGCGATGCGCTGCCTCAAGCGTCACCTCGCCCGCAGGTACTACCGGCTGCTCAGCGAAGGATCGAGATCAACGAGCCTCGTGCCCGAGCCATCGCAGGTTGCTGCGCGCTCCGAAGCACTCTGCCGGTCACGGGTGCGATGAGCTGCCTTCGATGGGGGCGAGCAGGCCGCCGACCGAGGTTGCAGAGATGCTTTCAGCAGTGGGAGGGCTGAGAGCGCGCACCAGCCCTCCAGTGCTGTCGAGCCATTCGATGCTTGTCGGGTAGGTGCCGGTAAACGCATTGTTGTACTCAATCGTGAGCCTGCGCTGCTCAGCCCTGCTGATGTGCTTGCCCCGCTGCCTGCGGAGCAGCTGCTTCAGTTCGGTGTCCAGAGGTGTGTTCGGTGTCGGCGGCGGTGTGAGCAGGAATGCGTTTGCGCTGACGTGCGCGATGATCGGCGCGGTTGCCTGGTAGGTGATACGCACCGAAGCGACGCCGTCGGGTACGAGCTCGATCGTCGGTTCCCCGCCAAGGAAGTCGCTTACCTGGAAGGCCCGATAGCTTTCGTTGATCTGGGCGAAGGGCTCGCATCCCGGGACGGGTGCTTGCCCGTTGCCGCCTGCTTCGATGATGCAGTAGACCGGCTCGACCGAGCGGCGGTGCTCCTGTTCGACCAACTCGTGTCGTACCCCGGCCCGAAAACAATGAGCCGGTGGCACCGCTTCGGGCTGTCCGAAGGCAGGGATCACGAAATAGCGCCGGCCGGTGAGCCCGGTCGGCTGACGCACATAGGCGGGGTAGTAGCTCGAGAGCTCATAGTCTTTGTAGAGTTCGCGACGCAATCCGCCAGGAGACAATCCCGGAGGCTCATCGCTGGGTAGCGCGGGCCTGCGGAAGATGGCGAAGCTGGACAGGATCGTTGCTTCAAGCGGGGTCGAAAGTTCCTTGGGAACCGGCCGTTGTGGCCCCGTGAACCTGAATGCGGGCGGGATGCAGGATGGCGGCACGCGCACGAGGCGCGCGCCGGCCGCGATCCCTGCGGAGGAACCGCAGGCGGCGAAAATGAGGCCGAGCCCTGCAATCAGCGCGACCAGGCCACTCATGCAGGCAGCCCGCCGCCAGGCGCGATCCCCGCAAAGCAGGCGGTCACTCACCGACATCGCTCTGAGTGGCGAGAACCGACCCCCTTGCCGAGTGTCCATGACACGCACAGAACCTACATGACTGGGTCACAGAGCGAGCCACGGTGTACGTGCGTGCTGTTCTTTGACGACGGGATGCCTTCCTCGCAATTTCCGTACTTCGCTTGACATAGGAGCAACGACCTGTCCAGGCTCGACAGGAAAACGCAAATACGAGCTAGTCAGCTAGCTCGGCGTACGCTCGTACCGCGTGACACCCTCGAAGTGTGGCGCCCACGGCTGCGCCGAACGCGTCCAGATCTCCGCTGTCGGCTCAAACCAAGACGTGTCGTCGATCGTTCCTGCCTTCAGGAAGGCGACTTCCGGCATCGACTCGATCGTGCTGAATATCGGCGACCCGCAGGCCGAGCAGAACCGCCGCTCGGTTGTGCTCTGGTAGTCCTCGCTGGCGGTCTTAAACGAGGCGAGTGTGTCGCCCTCGACCGTGAGTGCCTTGCTCGGCACGCCCACGATGATCGAGAACGCCGTAGCGGTCTGGCGCTGGCAGTTCGAGCAGTAGCAAACCCCCTGCCACACTGGCTCAGCGTCGACGCTATAAGTCACGCCACCGCATAGGCAGCGGCCTGTAATGGGTCTGGGTATATCGGCCACGCGCCCCAAGACCTTACTAGTGTCTGCTTTGGTGGGCGCGTCCCTCAGGTGTCAAGTGACGCGCCGCAGAACCCCAGCTCGTTGCCGTCGGGGTCGCGGTAGATCACCTTGCATACACCGCCCGAGTACGTCTCGCGATCGTCGGGCTCGATACCGCGGGCCGCAATCGCGGCTACACGGGCATCGAGCCCGTCAAGGAAGATCGTCACCACCGAGTTGCCCGCACCATCGGCATGCTCCACGATGTAGACCGATCGGTCCTCGGCAAGCGTCCACACCGCCTCAGTGGCGTGGGGAAAGAACGTTGGCTCGCCCAACAACCGCTCGTACCACGGTCGGACCGCTTGGAAGTCCCGTACGCGCAGACCTGCGAAGAGGTGCAACGACATCGCCGTGAGTCTAGGTGATGCTGACGCAAGGCAGCGCGCCTCGGCTCAGCTACTTGACGGGCTGTCAAGTATAGGCTTGGGTGCGATTTTAGTTCCGCGAATCGGGCACACTGAGACTGATCACCATGCTTCTTACCACGACGAATAGTCCCCACGGGGTACGCGTGACTTTGGATCGTTTGGTCGCCGCGCTGAATCGTCGCGGTATCGCCGTGTTTGCGCGAGTCGATCACAGCGGCGGAGCGCGGGCCGTCGGGCTTGAGCTTGCCGATGAGGAACTGCTGACTTTCGGCGACCCGCGAGCCGGCACACTGCTCATGCAGGGCGATCCCGAGATCGGCTACGAGCTGCCTCTGCGGGTGCTTGTTTGGGACGCGGGCGGCCAGACCAGAGTCGGCTATCGAGCGCCCATGGAGGTCGCGGAGCGCTACGCGGTGGCGGATCAGCAGGAGCTTCTCGGTCGGATGGCTGCGCTTCTCGAAGATCTTGTAGCCGAGATCACATCGGCCGTGTGACCCCGGCAGTGGAGCGGACACCAGAGCCGCAAGTCACCTCGCTCCCGGGCGCGTCAGTCGGCGTCAGCTTGGGCGCCGTTGGCGATGCAGCACAACTGCGCGGAGCCGCTCGCAAGCAACCTGCCGTCCACATCCCAAACTCTGCCGCCAACTCCCATGAGACCGCCACCGGCGACCGCGCATTCGCTATCGATCAACAGCCATTCGCAGTCGGGGCTGGAATGGTGAAACCACACGCCCGTGTCGAGATTCGGCGCCAGATACTCCCAGCTTCGATAGTGGCGATACGCGGCTGGGAAGCCATAGGTGTCCAGCAAGATCAGGGCACGTGCGGCACCGAGGAAGGGGTCCTCAAAGCACGCTGTCGGTCGAAAGCGCGTCCACTCGCGAATCACTGGCGCTTGTGGCTCGTCAGTGATGCTCTGGTCGACGGGCCGGCGTTCGATGTTCTCCCAGAAGCTGAAGGGCGGACGTCGCCTGGCGGGGTGCAGCTGCTCGTAGGTCTTCAGCGTCTCCGGCAACGGGATGCCGGAAGCGCTTGGATGCTGGTGGCTGTACCCCGGCGCCTCGGCGGCCGTCTTCACAAGTGCGTGCAGGACTGGCTTGCCTTGCTGTGTCATCTCGACCGCAAGTGACTCGGCGCGGCGTCCTTGCCGGAGGACACTCACTTTGAGCTCGACGACGTCGAAGGCGGGAGAACTGAGGAAGTGGCAATAGAAGCTTGCGGGCCTCTTGATCTGGGCCACCGTGCCAGCGGCCCGCAGCGCGATTGTCGCGAGGTAACCGCCATTGGGGCCCCAGATTCCCCAGTCCTCGGACAGGTGCGCGAGGTAGCCGTCGTCATCGGGCGTGACACGCGTCGCTTGCTCGAGATTCGAGGTGCTCTGCGTCATCTGTCCGCTCGATCGTACGCCTTGCATCGCTTATCCGCGAAGCGATGGGGCCACGATCCGCGAAACGATGTGGTCACGATCCGCGAAGCGATGGGGCCACGATCCGCGAAACGATGGGGTCACGATCCGCGAAGCGATGGGGTCACGATCGCGCGACGGCGGCCATGGATCGCCGCACGGCGTCGCCTGTCACATCGCGACTGAGGAGAGCACGAGAGCTATGGTGGAGCTGAAGCTCGCGATCCCATCCGACCAAGGAGAGCCAATGTCCCGTTACGCCACCGTGAACCTGTTGGAGATCGATGACTCTGTCGGCGAGAGAGCTCCAGGCATCGAAGGTCGCTTCGGGCGCAAACACCTCGACTCGCGCGATCTCGGCGTGAGCCTCTTTCGCTACGCGGCGAACCTTCGCAGCCCGATGGCCCACAGTCACCGCGAGCAGGAGGAGGCCTACGTCGTCGTCTCCGGGTCCGGACGCGTGCTGCTCGACGACGAGATTCTAGAGCTGCGCCAGTGGGACGCGTTGCGCGTGGCGCCAGAGGTGGTGCGCGCATTCGAGGCCGGCCCGGACGGGCTGGACATTGTCGCGATTGGTGGTCCCAAGCCCGAGGACGGCGACGGCGTGATGGGCAGCGCGAACTGGCCTGACGGGGAGTAACCGGCCTGGGTGAGTAACTGGCCCCGCCGGGTGCGGGTGCGGGTGCGGGTGCGGCAGCCGGCGGCGCCTTTGGGCGCCTCACCTATGACCGCCATGTCCTTGCACATGTCGCTCGCCCTGGCGGTCGGAGCGTTTAGCCGGTGGCGCCCTCCGCCGCGGGCGCGCCACTGGCTGCCTCCTCGTGTGCGAAGTCTGCTGCTGTCCCAGCACCGCGTTCCTTCGGAACCAGAAAGCCCGCCGCCAAGCACACGAGTAGGAAGCCGGTGGCCATCAGGAACGTATCGGTGAAGCCCGTGACCGTCGGCAGTCCGTTGGCCGTGTTGGCGGCGATGAAGGTCGCCGAGAGCTGGCCGCCGAGAGCGCCGCCGAGCGTGCGCATGACGGTGTTCATGCCGCTGGCCACACCGGTCTGCTCAGGTGAGACCGCCTGCACGATCAGGTTGCCGAGCGCCGCGAAGGCCAGGCCCACTCCCACCCCGAGTAGTCCGGAGGCGATCAGAAGATCGTAGGGATGGCTGTGGGCGAGGGCGAGCAGGGCGAAGGACGCGGTGGTAAAGGCGGTTCCGGCAAGCAGCGCGCTGCGTGAGCTGAAACGAGCTGAGATGCGCCCAGCCGACAGGCCGAGGATCGTCATCCCGATGGTCGTCGGCAATAGGTACAGGCCCGAGACGACGACTGAGGCGCCGAATCCGAATCCCGTGCTCTTCGAGAGCTGGGCGATCTGCGGAATCACGATGAACGACGCGTACATGCCGGCGCCAAGCAGGAACGCGGATGCATTGGTGGTCCATACGCCCCGAATGCGCATCATCGTCATGTCGATCAAGGGGTTGTCGCTGCGGATCTCAACGGCGATCCACGCCATCGAGAAGGCTATGCCGACGGCGAGCAGGCCGAGTGTCTTGGGTGATCCCCAGCCCCAGGTAGTGGTCTGGCTGATCGAGATCAGCACGATCGACATGCCGATCGTCATCAACATCGCGGCAAGCCAGTTCACCCGTCCTGGTACTCGTATTGGGGACTCCGGTATGAAGCGCCACGTCGCGATCGCGGCGAAGACGGTCGGGATCAGGGGAAGCCAGAACAGCCAGTGGTAGTTCAGGTGCTCAATGATCACCCCGGCGAGCACAATCCCCGCGCCACCGCCGACGCCAAGGATTGCCGACAACAGGCCGATGCTCCCGGCCACCTTCTCGCGTGGGAACTCGTCGCGAACGATTCCGAAGGCGAGCGGAAAGATCCCGCCGGCGGCACCCTGGATGAACCTGCCGACGACGATCACCGCCAGCGAGCTCGACACGGCGGACAAGAGCGTCCCGGCCGCGAGGATCACGAGCGTCCAAAGGAGCATCTTCTCCTTGCCGTACATGTCGCCCAGCCGCCCAAGGATCGCGGTCCCGACCGACGCCGCCAGCAGATAGGCGGTCAACAGCCAGGTGACGCCGGTGACGCTTGTGTGCAGCGCGTGCTGGAATGTGGGTAGCGCCGGCAGCACCGCCGAGCTGAGCATTGCGTAGGCCAAACCGCCAAGCGCGAGTACGGCGAGGATCAGGTTGGGGTGTGTGCGGTCCCTCGTGGTCTCATCCCAGCCAGCCATGCGCCTCACCTTAGCTTTGTCTGCACGCCCGCTCTGAGAACGACACGTTTGGGGCGGCGAGCGCGGGCGTTGTCGGGCGAGATCTGGCTAGGCGTGAGGCGATACGGCGCCCGAGCCCGCCCCCGGCGTCGGCAGCGCCTGTGGCAGCTCCTTGACGAAGCCCTTGCTGAGCACGCTGAGGACGAGTAGCGATCCGAACAACGCCACGGCGTCGATGCTCTCGCGGCCCTGCTTGGCCCAGTAGAGGTCTTCGAGGTTGAGCCACAACGCGAACTCGTCGAGCGTGAGTGCCGCCCCGCAGCCGTATGCGGCCGCGGTGATGCGCGAGGAGCTGCGTTCCTCGGAGATGCCGATCTCGAGCATCCACAGGTAGCCGACCGTGAGCAGCCCTGCGATCCCGAAGGTCATGTGGTGGATGTGGCGTCCACCTGGAGTGATGTTCTTGAACGGGCCTCGTTCGGCGCGGATCGCGTGTGTGATCACCCGAACGCCCGCGAACGTTAGGAAGAAGGAGCCGGTCGCGAACAGCTGACGCTCCTTGCGACGGTCTCCGAAATGCTTGTAGTAGAGCGCGCGAACGTCGCGTGTGGGGGCCATCCATGAGCGCGATCGTGGGCGCCGGCTCTGTGCGGATGGCGTGTCCTGCGCGGTCATGGTTGATCCCACCCTAACGTGGTCGCCAGCTGTACGCCATGATTGCGCGATGCCCTCGCCCGTCGAGCTGGAGGTCAGCGCTCCGTTTGCCGGGGTGGTCGTGTCGATCGAGCACGCCCCCGGAGCGTCGGTGCGTGCCGGAGCGGTGCTTGTCGTGCTGGAGGCGATGAAGATGGAGCACGAGGTCGTCGCCGAGAGCGACGGGGTGGTGCAGCGGGTCGAGGTTGCCGCCGGGGATGCGATCGAGGCGGGAAAGCTGCTTGTGGTGCTGAACGCTCGCGATCGCAGCGCCGATGGGGGACCTCCTGGGGAGCGCGGGTCGGGTGCCGCAGGGGTGGAGGGAGACGTCGCTCGCCTGGGAGGCGATGCGCCCCGCGTGGAGAGTGATGCGCCCCGCGTGGAGAGCGATGCGGCCCGCGTGGAGAGCGATGCAGCCCGCGTGGAGAGCGATGCAGCCCGCGTGGAGAGCGATGCAGCCCGCGTGGAGAGCGATGCGCCCCGCGTGGAGAGTGATGAGCCCCGCGTGAATGGAGAGGTGGCCGGCATGGGGGGCGATGCGCTCGGCGGGGAGGGCGACGCGGTTCGCGCCGACCTCGCGGCTGTTCGCGCGCGCCACGAGCTCGGCCTGGACGCGGCGCGTCCGCAGGCCGTGGAGCGTCGCCGCGAGCGAAGCCGACGCACAGCGCGCGAGAATCTCGCCGACCTCGTCGACGAGGGCAGCTATGTCGAGTACGGCCCGCTGTTGTTCGCCGCCCAGGAGCGACGTCGCCCCAAGGACGAGCTGATCGCGAGCACGCCCGCCGATGGTCTGGTCGCGGGTGTCGCGGAGGTCGATGGCAACCCGTGCGTGGCGATGTCCTACGACTACACGGTGCTCGCCGGCACGCAGGGTATGCGCGGCCACCTCAAGAAGGACCGGCTGTTTGAGCTGGCCGAGCGTCGCCGCCTGCCGATCGTGCTGTTCGCCGAGGGCGGCGGGGGGCGTCCGGGCGACGTGGATTTTCCGATCGTGGCGGGCTTGGACTGCCGCGCTTTTCACCTGTTTGGTCGTCTCAGCGGACTGGTGCCGCTCGTGGGGATCGCCTCGGGCTACTGCTTCGCGGGCAACGCCGCGTTGCTCGGTTGCTGTGACGTGGTGATCGCGACGGAGGACAGCAGTATCGGCATGGGTGGTCCCGCGATGATCGAGGGCGGTGGTCTCGGCGTGTATGAGCCAGCCGAGGTGGGTCCGATCGACGTGCAGCACGCAAACGGGGTCGTGGATCTGCGCGTCGCCGACGATCGGGCCGCGGTGGTGGCTGCCAAGCGCTATCTCTCCTACTTCCACGGACCTGTCGCGCGGTTCGCGGCGCCCGACCAGCGTTTGTTGCGCCAGATCGTGCCCGAGCAGCGCAAGCGCGCCTATGAGGTGCGCAAGGTTCTCAACATCTTGTGCGACGAGGAGTCGGTGCTCGAGCTACGCGACGGTTTCGGCGCGGGCATGGTCACCGCGCTTGCGCGTGTGGATGGCAATCCGTTGGGGATCGTCGCGAACGACCCGTCGCATCTCGGCGGTGCGATCGACGCGGACGCGGCCGACAAGGCCGCGCGCTTCCTGCAGATGTGCGACGCGTTTGCTCTGCCCGTGCTGTTCCTGTGTGACACGCCCGGCTTCATGGTCGGACCGGCAGCCGAGCGGACGGCCACCGTGCGCCATTTTGCGCGCCTGTTTGTGATTGGCGCCAACCTGGAGGTCCCGATCGGCACGATCGTGCTGCGCAAGGGCTACGGGCTCGGTGCCCAGGCGATGGCCGGCGGCTCGTTCAAGGCGCCTCTGTTCACGGTTGGCTGGCCTACCTCCGAGTTCGGGGGCATGGGCCTGGAGGGTGCGGTACGCCTCGGCATGCGCCGCGAGCTCGACGCGATCGAGGACCCCGAGGAGCGCGAGCGCGTGTTCCAGGCCACGGTCGCCGCCGCCTACTCACACGGCGAGGGGCTGAACATGGCTGCCTATGGCGAGATCGACGATGTGATCGACCCGGCCGACTCGCGCCGCTGGATCGCCACGCTGTTCGACCCGCCGCCCGAGGATTGGCGTCGGCGCGACGACAAGCGGCGCCCCAACCTCGACACCTGGTAGCTACCCAGACTCCGGCGGAGCCTGCAGCCGGGCGCGGAACACGTGAAAGGACCAGCCCTGGTAGATCAGCACGAGCGGGAAGAAGATCACGGCGACGACCGTCATCACGACCAGTGCGTAGTGACCGGAGGCGACGTTGTTGACGGTCAGGTTGTACGCGGCGTTGGTACTGGAGATCATCACGTTCGGATACAGGTCGATGAAGATCGAGCCGACGACCGCGGCGATCGCGACCGCGGAGGAGGCGAATGACAGGCCGTCATGGTCGGTCATCGCCAGCCGCGCCGCGAAAGCCACCGCGATCACCGCGAGGATCTCCACTGGCTGGGGCACGTCTGGGCCACCCGCCACGCTGCGTGTCCAGATCACCCAGCCGATGACGAACGCGATCGCCGCCCAACCTAGGGGCCGTGCGGCCGCGCGAGCGTGCTCGCGCACGTGATCTGTGGTTTTGAGCTTGAGGAACGTGGCACCGTGCAATAGGCACAGTGCCACGAGCGTCACACCGGTCCACAGTCCATATGGGGTGAGCAGGTTGAGGAAGTCGCCCGTGTACTCATGGCTGGAGTCGATCGGCAGGCCGTTCAACAGGTCGCCGAGTCCCACCCCGAGCAGTAGCGGGACCATTAGACAGCCGACGGTCAGCGTCCAGCGCCATGTCGCTCGCCAGCGCGGATTCTCGCTCTTCTCCCTGAACTCGAGTGACACGCCGCGCGCCATTAGTGCCACCAGCACGAGCAGAAGCGCCAAATACAGGGCCGAGAACATCGTCGCATACCAACCCGGGAACGCGGCAAACATGCCGGCTCCGGCGACGACCAGCCACACCTCGTTGCCGTCCCACCATGGACCGATCGTGCTGAGCGCGCGTTTGCGCTCCTGCTCGCCCCGCCCCACGAACGTGTGCAGCATGCCGACGCCGAAGTCAAAGCCCTCGAGCACGAAGAATCCGACCCAGAAGATCGCGAGGATGACAAACCAGATCGTGTGAAGCTGCACTGGATTCCTAGTAGCTCATCGCTGGGGTCGGGGCGTGCGCGTCTGGGCTTGTCCCGTCGGGACCGTCATCGGGGTCGAGGTCCTTGCGCGCATAGCGCAGCATCAGGATCAGGTCAGCCGCGCCGAGCGCGATGTAGATCAGCACGAACGTGATCAGGCTGATCCAGATGTCGGTCGAGGTGACCGAGGGAGAGTTGGCGTTGATTGTCTTCATCAACCCCTGCACGATCCAGGGTTGGCGACCGCTCTCGGTCAAGAGCCAGCCGGCTGTGTTCATCACGAATGGCGTGACCACGGCCACCAGGCCGGCGCGCAGGAACCACTTGGAGCGGTCGAGCCTGCCCTTGTGGATGAGCCACGCGCCCCATAGCGCCAATAGTGCGATCAGCGAGCCGAGATAGGCCATCACCCGCATCGACCAGTACTGGATGAACACGTCGGGAATGTAGTTGCCGGGTCCGTACTTCTTGACGTCTTCGCGCTGCAATTGGTTCAGTCCTATGACAGCGCCGTCCCAGGTCCCGGTCGCGAGGATCGAGAGCAGATGCGGGATCGAGATGACCTGGGTAGGGGTCTGGTCGTTGCTGCCCCCTCCGACCTGAAAGGCCGAGAACGAGCACGGCTGGCAATTGCTCCACTGCGCCTCCGCGGCGGCGATCTTGGCGGGCTGGTAGGTGGCCTCGATCTCGCCGAGCTTGTTGCCCACGAACATCTGCAGCAGGATCGCCGGCAGCAGCACCAGCACCGACAGTCGGGCGGTGTGGTGGAAGGCGTCGACGTTTCTCGCCGAGCCTGCCGGCTCGCCGTCTTGGGGCGTGCCCACCGGGGTGACTGTCTGCCTCCCATCGTTGGGGGCGCCATTGTGGATACGCAGATGCCACGCGGAGATCGCGAGCATCACCAGCGAGCCGGTCACCAGTGAGGCCAGGATCACGTGTACGTATCCCCACAGGAAAGTCGGGTTCGTGAACAGTGCCCACACGTTGTTGAGTTCCGGCTGACCGTGACTGTTCAGCACATAGCCGACCGGGTGCTGCATCCATGAGTTGGCGGCCAGGATGAACATCGCCGAGAGCATCGAGCCGGCCACCACCAGCCACATGCACGCCAGGTGCACGCGCTTGGGCAGCCGATCCCAGCCGAAGATCCACAGGCCGAGGAAGGTGGACTCCAGGAAGAACGCGGCCAGGCCCTCCATCGCGAGCGGGCCGCCGAAGACGTCGCCCACGAAGCGCGAGTAGGCCGACCAGTTCATGCCGAACTCGAACTCCTGTACCAGGCCGGTGACAACTCCCACCGCCACGTTGATGAGCAGCAACGTTCCAAAGAAGCGTGTCACCCGCTTGTACTCGGGCTTCTGGTTGCGATGCCACGCCGTTTGCAGCAGCGCCACCAGGAAGGCCAGTCCGATCGTCACCGGCACGAACAGGAAGTGGTAGATGCTTGTCGTCGCGAACTGCCAGCGGGCGAGGTCGTTGGTCATGCTTCAACACCGTTGCCCAAGTCAGATCGTCGGTAACGCTTCGACACTGTTGCCCGAGTCAGATAGTTGGTCATGCCTCGACACCATCGCCTGTCTCGCGGCGGCACAGTGCGGCGTAGCGCCCGTCGAGCGCGAGCAGCTCGGCGTGCGTGCCGCGCTCGAGCACCCGCCCGCGATCCAACAGCAGCACTTCGTCGAGGTCTTCCAGGCCTGCCAGCCGGTGTGTGATCAGCAGCGTCGCCTTGTCGCGCGTCGTTGTGAGCAGGTCGGCGAGGATCGCATCAGCCGTTTGAGTATCCAGGTGCTCGCCAGGCTCGTCGAGGATCAGGATCGGGAAGTCGCCGAGTAGCGCTCGTGCGATCGCCAGGCGCTGTCGCTGCCCACCGGACATGCGTGCGCCGCGCTCGCCGACCTCCGTGGCGAGACCGTCCGGTAGCTCTTCGACCCAGTCCAGTAGCCGCGCTTCGGCGAGCGCATCGCGCAGCTCGCTCTCGGTCGCGCCGCGCTTGGCCAGGCGCAAGTTCTGCTCAAGCGTGCTGTCGAACACGTGGGCGTCCTGGCTCACCAGCCCGACCACGCGCCTGAGCTCGTCGCCGTCGAGTTCGGAGATCTCCACTCCATCCAATTCGACAGACCCGCTCTGGTAGGGGAGGAATCTCAGCAACACGGCCGCGAGCGTCGACTTGCCGGCGCCGCTGGGACCGACGATCGCCACGCGCCGGCCCGGGCTCAGATCGAGCTCGATCCCGCGGAGAGCCGGGCGCTCAACGGCCGGATATGAGCAGCTCAGTCCACGCGCCTTCAGATTGTGGGATTGCTTTGCGTGCGAATCGCGAAGACCTGATCGGCCGTCGGAGACGCGGTCTTGGAAGGACTGGCCATTGGAGGCGTGCCCGTGGGGTGACTGGCCCTTGCACCGCCGATCGTCCAGGGTGAGGAGCGCCCGTGGATGCTGAGGTTCGACCACCGGCGCGGGAGTGTCAATTACCTCCTGCACACGCGCGGCCGCGCGGCGCACGCGTTGCAACGTCTGCGTGGCTGCCGGCAGGCCCGTCACAAGCTCGAATGCCACGAGCGGGATCAGCGCGATTCCGGCCAGCAATACGCCGTCGAGTCGTCCCGCGCGGACCGCGGCGATGCCGACGAGCAGCGCGCCCCACATCGCAAGCCCGCAGCAGAGCGTCGTGAGACCCTGCCCAATGCCCGCGGTGCGCGCGCTGGCGCCCGCGACTCGGGTCAGCTCGGCGTCGGCTGCCAGTGTGCGCCCGAGTTGCTCGGGCGCGGCGCCGTTTACGACCAGCTCTGGGGCGCCCTCGAACAGATCGACGACAGAAGCCGTCAAAAGCCCGCGTGCGGCTGCCTGCCGGGCCTCGGTGCGTGCGGCAAGCCTCCCGGTCAACCATGGCACGAGCACGCCCGCGATTAGCAGTGCCACAAGCAGGATCAGGCCGGCGGCCGGCAACATCAACCACACGAGCGCAACTGTGCCCGCGCCAACAATCAGGGCGATCGCAAACGGGGGCAGCACCCGCAACAGCAAGTCCTGCAGGGAGTCCACGTCGTGGACCAAGCGTGCCAGCAGCTCACCGCTGCGGAAGGCGGGCAGGCCGAGCGGCGCTAGCCGCTCCAACCGTTCATAGACGGTGACCCTGAGATTGGATAGCACGCGGAAGGCGGCATCGTGACCGACCAGACGCTCGAAGTAGCGGCACAGACCTCTCGACAGCGCGAAGAACTGCACCCCGACGATCGCGATCGCCACTACCGACTCCTGCGGGCGCTCGGAGGAGCGGGAGATGAGCCACGCCGAGGTGGCGATCAGGCCGATCGCGGCCGCCACCGCGCCCGCGCCCAGCAGCGTCGCGAGCGCCAGCCGCCCAGCGGCTGGTCGCGCGATCGCGAGCGTGCGCAGCAGGGGCGCCTCCGGCTCGCGAGCTGCCGAGTTTGGGGGCATCAAGCCGCCACCTCAATGGCGCCGAGCGTGAGCACGCGGTCGGCCAGGCCCAGCAGCGCGGGACGGTGTGCGACGAGCACCACGGTGCGTCCGTGGGACAGGCGCCGCACGGCTTCGAGCACCTCGTGCTCGGTTTGGCCGTCGAGGTTGGCGGTCGGCTCGTCCATCAGCAGCAGCGGCGAGTCGCGCAGGAACGCTCGCGCGAGTGCCACCCGCTGACGCTCGCCCGCGGACAGCCCGGCGCCGCGATCGCCCAGCACCGTGTCCAGGCCCTCCGGCAGGCGATCCACGACGTCCGCGAGGCCGGCGGCGTAGATCGCCTGCCATAGCTCATCCTCAGATGCCTCGCGACGACCGAGACGCACGTTCTCGGCGATCGAGGTCGCGAACAGGTGCGGTCGCTGCGGCACCCACGCGAGCTGCGCATGCCACGCGTCGGGGTCGAGATCGGCCAGCTCCACATCCCCGACGCTCACCGTTCCTCGGTCGGGTGCGGTGAAGCCCAGCAGTACGCTCAGCAGTGTCGACTTGCCACAGCCGCTGGGGCCGGCGAGCGCCAGTACTTCGCCTGCCTCGATGCTCAGCGACACATCCTCCAGTGCCGGCTCGGAGCGATCCGGGTAGGTGACACACAGTCCTTCGACAGTGATGTCCGCTTCCGTCATATCGGGCGTCTCGCGCCGCATGCCGCGCGCCGGCAGCGGCTTTTCAAGCACCGCGAGCACCTGCTCCGCCGCGGCCATGCCCTCGGCGCTCGCGTGGTAGTTGGCGCCGAGCCGGCGCAGTGGCAGGTATGCCTCGGGGGCGAGCACGAGCGCGAACAGCGCGGTGCGCAGTCCGAGCTCTCCACCCATCAGACGCAAGCCGATCGCCACCGCCACGAGCGCCACCGAGAACGTGGCCACCAGCTCGAGGATCAGCGAGGATAGGAACGTCACGCGCAGTGTCGAGAGCGCGGTGTCGCGGTAGCGCTCACTGGTCTCTCGAATGCTTGCCGCCTGTGCCTTCGCGCGTCCGAACACCTTCAATGTGGGCAGCCCGGCGACCACGTCGAGGAAGTGTCCGGCCAGTCGCTGCAGCGTGCGCAGCTGGCGATCCATGCGTTCGCGCGTAGTGGCGCCCACCAGCGCCATGAACAAGGGGATCAGCGGAATCGTGAAGGCGATGATCGCGGCCGAGATCCAGTCCTTGCCGACCACCGCGACCAGCACAACGAGCGGCACGATCACGGCGAGCAACAGCTGCGGCAGGTACAGCGAGAAATAACCGTCGAGCGCATCCACTCCGCGCGTGGCGAGTACCGCCAGCTCGCCGGTGCGCTCTCGCCGCGAGCTGTTCACGCCAAGTCCGGCAACGCGCTCCAGCAGCGCGCCGCGCAGCTGTGACTTCGCGCGCGCCGAGCAACGACTTGCTGTCAGCTCGGCCGTCCAGGCGACCACGGCGCGGGCCACGACCACGCACAGCAGCACGATCAGCGGGGTTTGCAGTTGCGCGAGGCTCTTGCCGTTTGAGAACGCGCTCGCGACTACGTCCGCCAGTAGCCACGCCTGTGCGACGATCAGCAGCGCGCTCACAGCGCCAAGGCCGACCGAGGCAATCAGGAATGTGCGTGTCGCGCGCGCATACCGAAGAAGTCTTGGGTCGAGCGCATTCACTGTGCGTCATCCGCTCCAGCCGGAACGCGCTCGACGCTGGATAGATAGCCCTCCATAACTTGATTCTGGGGGTTGCCGAGCCGCGCGCTGATCCAGTCGATCAGCACCTTCAGGCGCCCGCCTCGAACGCCGCCGAGGTAATACATGTGCACCGTCAGGTAAGTAAAGAACGCAAGCCGCCCAGAGATTTCGTGGCCGCGGATCTCACACACAGCCTTGCCACGGCCAACGACCGCCAGCGCACCCTTGTCAAGGTAGTGAAACGGGGTCGAGGCGCCCGGCGCTCCCTTGTGGATCGCCTTCGCCACATGGCGCGCCTGCTGGATCGCCACCGTCGCCAGTCCCGGGTAGGGCTTGCCGCCCGGGTCGGGGAGCAACGAGGTATCGCCGATCGCCGAGATCTCGGGATGGCCGGGGACGCTCAGGTCGGATTCGATCTGCACGCGCCCCGCGCGGTCGGTGGGGGCGCCGGTCGCCTCGGCGAGCACGCGGGAGAAACCGACTGCCTGTACGCCCGCGGCCCAGATCACCGTTCTCGCGACGATCCGCTCGTCCGTGCCGTTGACCGAGGCCGTCACGCCCCGCCCGTCGATCGCGGTGACACGCGCGCCCTCGCGGACCGTTACCCCGAGCGAGGTCAGCTCCTTGGTCACCTTGCCCGACAGTCGCTCGCTGAAAGCGGCGGTCACGCGCTCGCCGGCGTCCAGCAGGATCACCTGTGCATTGTGGGGATCGATTTTCCTGAACCCGCGCTTCATCCCGTGCTGGGCGATGATCCGCAGCTCCCCGGCGAGCTCCACGCCGGTTGGACCTCCGCCGATCACCACGAACGTCATCCACTCGCGCTGCTCGGTGGGGTCGCTCGCGCGCTCGGCCTCCTCGAACGCGCCGTAGAGCCGATTGCGCAGATCAAGCGCGTCCGCGAGCGTCTTCAGGCCGCAGGACACCTCGCGCCACTCGTCTTTGCCGAAATAGGAGGTCTCCGCTCCGCACGCCACGATCAGACTGTCGTAGTCCAGCCGCTCGCCGCGGTCGAGGATCAGCTGGCGGCGCTCGGCATCAAGGCCGGTGGCCTCGCCCATCAGGACCGTGATGTTCGAGTTGCGCCTCAGCGCCGTGCGGATCGGAGAGGCGCACTCGCCTGCCGCCAGACCGCCGCCGGCCACCTGATAGAGCAGCGGTTGGAACAGGTGGTGATGGGTGCGGTCCACGAGTGTCACATCCACGTCGGCATGGCGCAGCTCGTGCGCGGCAGCCAGGCCGCCGAAACCGCCGCCGACGATCACCACCCGGCGGCGCGTGCCACGCCCGGGCGTCGGACTCGTGCGCTCGCCGGCTTCGCCCGACGGCGTGTCGCGCTGAGACGCCTGCTCCTCAGCTGCCATTGGCGCCGAGGCGCTCGAGCAGGTGGTCGCCCACGCGCAGCGCGTTGGCCATCGCCGTGAGCGCGGGGTTGACCGCGGAGATGCTCGGGAAGAAGCTCGTGTCGACCACGTACAGGTTGTCGAGCTCATGCGCCCTGCAGTCGGTGTTCAGCGCCGAGGACGCGGGATCCGAGCCGAAGCGGCAGGTACCCGCCTGGTGGGCCACGCCCGCCACCGGGATCTTGTTCTCCAGGTATGCCCAGCGCGGGATCAGATGGTGCTCGTGCATGCCCAGGTGGCCGAGCAGCGAGCGCAGCTGCTCGAACAGGCGGTCGCGCGCGGTGTCGTTGCTGGCGCGATAGCTCAACGTCAGCTTGCCCTCGCGGTCGACGCTCACGCGGTTCTCGGCCTGCGGGATGTCCTCGGTGGAGAGCCAGAAATCGACGGCGTGCTCGGCCACGTCCGCCAGCGAGAGGGTCGGCGCAAGGCGGGTCATCAGTGGCTTCTCGCCGCGATACATGTCCGCCACGGACTTGCCCACCATCTGGATGTTGCCCATCGGGAACTCCCAGGCGTCGCCGGCGAAGTAGTAGTCGTTGACGCCAAGCGTCTTCTGGAAGACGGTGGGGTTGGGCTCCTTGGAGATCGCCAGTACCGCCTGGCTGTTATGGAACATGTAGTTGCGCCCCACCTGGTCGGAGCCGTTGGCGAGGCCGCCCGGGTGCTTGTCGGTGGCTGAGCTGAGCAGCAGCTTGGCGGTGTTGGCCGCGCCGCAGGACACCACCACGATGTCGGCCGTGTAGGTCTCGCGCGCGCCTTCGCCAACGCCTCCGCCCGTGCCGACGCTCTCGCCCCCGCCCGTGCCACTGCTTTCGCCCGCACGCTCCACCACGATCTCGGTGACGGCGGTGCCCGCCTGGTTGGTCTTCAGCGCAACCGCCTCCGCGTTCGTCAGCAGCGTGACGTTGGGGAACTCGAGCGCGGGTCGCACACCCAGCACCTCGGCGTCTGACTTGGCGTGCACCAAGCACGGGAAGCCGTCGCAGGTCGAGCAGCGCACGCACTTGCTGTAGGGCATGCTGCCCTCGTTCAGCATCACCCCGCACGGTGCGTGGAAGGGGTGCAGTCCGGCCGCGGCGAACGCCTCGGCAAGCGCCGCGATGCGGGGCTCGTGGGAGACCGCCGGATGCGGGTAGGGGGCGGAGGCGGGTGGTTCGGTGGGGTCCTCGCCGCGTGTGCCGTGCACTTCATAGAGCTGCTCGGCCTTCGTGTAGTAGGGCTCCATCGCCTCATACGGGATTGGCCACGCGGGGGAGATGCCGCCGTGGTGGCGCAACTCGCCAAAGTCCTCGGCGCGCATGCGGTACAGCGCGGCGCCATACATCTTGGTGGCGCCGCCCACGCAGTAGTGCACCTGCGGCTGGAAGGGTTTCCCCTCGTCGTCGTACCACGTGTCGGGGGACACGTAGCGATTGTCGACGAACACGTCCGCGGCCGACCAGTTCTGCGGCTCGCGCGACAGCCAGTCGCCGCGCTCGAGCAGCAGGATGCGCTTGCCCGAGGGGGCCAGATGGCGCGCAAGCGTGCCCCCGCCCGCACCGCTGCCGATGATGATGACGTCGTAGTGATCCATCACGCGACCGCCGTATCGTCGAAAGGCTCGTCGCGTGACCCACGCCGCCGCTCCACGCTGCGTCGCGAGCCCATTACGAGATCTCCGCCAGGCGCTCGACGAGAATGATGCGCGCCGCCGCCTCGATCAGCGCGAGATGGGAGAAGGCCTGGGGGAAGTTCCCCAGGTGGCGTCCTGTGGAGGTATCGAACTCCTCGGCGTACAGCCCAAGCGGCGAGGCGACTCTCAACAGCTTTTCCATCAGGTCGCAGGCGCGTTGCTGCTCGCCGACGACCGCGAGCCCAGACACGAGCCAGAAGGAGCAGATCAAAAAGCTCCCCTCCTTGCCCGACATGCCGTCGTCGGTCTCGTCGGTCCGATAGCGCAGCACGAAGCCGTTCTCGGTCAGATCCTCGGCGATCGCCAGCACGCTCGCGCGCAGGCGCTCGTCGTCGCCGGGCAGGAAGCCGAAGATCGCGGCCAGCAGGTTGGAGGCGTCCAGGGCGTCGGTCTCATAGTGCTGGCGCATCACCCCGTCCTTGGTGAGCCCGTTAGCGAGGATGTCCGCCCGGATCTCCTCGGCGGTCTCGTGCCATGTGGCCTGCCGCTTGCCGTCGCCGCGCATCGCGGCGAGCTTGGCCGCGCGGTCCATCGCCACCCAGCACATCAGCTTGGAGGACACGTAATGCTGGGGCTTGCCGCGTGCCTCCCAGATGCCCTGGTCGGGCTCGCGCCACACCTTGGTGGCGCACTCGGCCTGCGCCTGCACGATCGGCCACAGCCTGCGCGGCAGCCGTTCTGAGCGGCGAGTGTGCAGCAGGATCGAGTCGAGCGCCGCGCCGTACACGTCGTTCTGGCGCTGGTCGAAGGCGCCGTTGCCGATCCGCACGGGACTTGCGCCCGCGTAGCCAGATAGGTCGTCGCGGGTCGTCTCGGTCAGGTCGCGCCGGCCGTCGATCCCGTACATGATCTGCAGCGCTCCGTCGCCGTTGCACTCCAGATCGGCGACGAACTGCATGAACTCCTCCGCCTCCCAGTCGAGGTTGAGGTAATGCAGCGCCTGCAGCGTGAACGTCGAGTCGCGCAGCCACGTGTAGCGGTAATCCCAGTTGCGCTCCCCGCCGGGCGTCTCCGGCAGTGAGGTCGTAAGCGCCGCCACCGTCGCACCGGTCGGCATGTAGGTGAGGCCCTTGATCGTGAGCGCTGAGCGCTGGATCGGATCGCGCCAGCGGTGGTCCGGCATGCGCGCACGGCTCAGCCAGCCACGCCAGAAGCTCGCGGTGGACGCCAGCCGTGCGTTGGCGTCGTCGATGTGCTCGGGCGCTGCCAGCTCCTCGGCCCAGGAGAGCGAGCAGTAGATCTGCTCGCCCTGTTTGAGCACGTGGCGCGCCCTCACCCAATCGCCCTCCACGCCCACGGCCATGTCGGTCTGCAGCCTGATCGTCTGCTCCGCGCCGCTCGCGTCGGCCCGGTGGCCGTCGTCGCTGACGGCCCATTGTGCCGTTTCGCGCCCATAGTCGAAGACCGGTTCGCACGTGAGCTCCATCTCCACCTCGCCGTCCAGGCACATCGCGAGGCGCACGAGCACGTGATCGGCGTCCTGATCGGCCGGGGGGCGGGTGTGCGGTGTGATGAGATCCTCGCCACGACGCGGCCCCAGGATCAGCGCCTCGCGCACGATCGCCCAACCGCTGGTCGTCTTCCACGTCGTGAGCAGGATGTTGGTTCCGGGCTCATAGTTGCGTGCGGTCGGCACGTTGATCCCGAACGGGCCGAAGCGGAAGCCGCCCGCCTGGCGGTCGAGCAGCGAGCCGAACACGCTTGGGGCGTCGAAGCGCGGCACGCACAGCCAATCGATCGTCCCATCGGGGGCCACCAGCGCGCCGGTATGGCAGTCCGACAGGAACGCGTAGTCGGCGATCGGCGGGAAGGGCGATGGCATCGCCGCGCTCTGGGGCATCGTGTCGGCCTCGACTCGACTGTTCGCGCCGGCGCCTGGCGGGTTCTGGGCGTTGAGCTTGCTCCGCGGCTCCTTGCGTGTTTGAGCCTTCGTTTTGGGTGTGCGTGTAGACATACTTTTTTTGTTAACTACGATGGTGACTACTTTTTGTAGCTACTTTGGTAGTCAAGAGAAAATTGATACCACCATCCGCGCCTTTATCTTCGGATCCGGTCGCTCTCAATCCCTCCGAATGAACCTCTGGGCGATTGTTTCGACCACGCATCACTTGGCCACCCACGGTCCGTGCCAGCCGCCGTAGTGAGCCACGAGCTTGTCCGCCTCTGGCGGACCCCACGTTCCCGGCGCATAGGGATGCACCGGCGGGGGGTCTTTGAGCAGCGGTTCGAAGATGCGCCAGGTCTGCTCGACGCTGTCCTGGCGGGTGAAGCGCACGCTGTCACCGCGCATCGCGTCCAGTAGCAGCACCTCGTACGGAGTCGGAGCCTCGCCACCCTCCTGCGCGAACTCCATGTCGAGCGTGATCGCCTGCGGGCCGCCCTCATCAGCTCGGTGGGCGTCGAGAATCAGCTGCGCGCCGGTCGTGGGGTCGAGCTTGATCACGAGCTGGTTGGGCTCCGGGCGGCGATGCCCATGCTTCATGAAACCCAGGCGCGGAGGTTGGCGGAAGACGATCCGCAGCTCGGTCTGGGTGACCGGCAGATCCTTGCCGGTGCGGATGAACCACGGCACGCCCGACCAGCGCCAGTTGTCGATGTCCAGGCGCAATGCGGCATAGGTCTCCGTTGTCGATTCTTTGGCGACGCCGTCGATGCTCAGATAGCCGTCGTACTGGCCGCGCACGTAGTGCTTGGGGTCGGCCGCCGCGGTGGAGCGGAACACGGCGAACTTGGCGTCCTTCAGCGTTTCCGCGTCGTCGCCGGCGGGCGCCTCCATCGCGGCCACAGCCACCAGCTGCATCAGGTGGTTGACGACCACGTCGCGCACCGCGCCGACAGGATCGTAGAAGTGCCCACGATCCTCCACGCCGAAGCTCTCGGCCATCGTGATCTGCACACAGGCGATGTGGTTGCGGTTCCACACCGGCTCGAGCATTGTGTTGGCAAAGCGCAGGTACAGGAACTCGTCGATCCCCATCTTGCCGAGGAAGTGGTCGATCCGGTAGAGCTGAGGCTCCTCAATGTACTGGTGGACTTCCGCGGCGAGCGCACGTGCGGACTGCAGGTCGTGACCAAAGGGCTTCTCGACAACCACACGCGCGTTCCTGGTTACGCCGCTGATGGCAAGGCCTTTGATCACCGTCCCGAACAGGAACGGCGGAATCTCCAGGTAGAAGACCGGAGCCTGGGCATCGCCGAGCGCATCGGCGACGCGCGCGTAGGTGCCTTCGTCGGCGAAGTCGCCCGACACATAGCTCAGTCGCTCGGCGAAGCGCTTGAACACGCGCTCGTCGATCGTCTCGCCGCACGCTTCGATCGAGGTGTGCGCTCGCTTGCGCAGATCATCGACAGTCCAGTCGTCGGCAGCCACGCCCACGATCGGGCAGTCGAGCAGTCCGCGCAGCTCCAGGCGGTAGAGCGAGTGGAAGGTCATCACCTTCGCGAGGTCGCCGCTGATGCCGAACACCACCAGCACGTCGGCGGTATCGGTGTAGTCGCTGGAGGCGGGTGCGGTTGCAGGCCGGGATTGTGCCGGTGTGCTCATGGGCGCCTTTCGTCTGGTTGGATGCCGGTCTGCGGGAAGTGTGCAGATCCTCCCACCCGCACGCGCCGATGCGCATCATCCGCATCGGATGACGTGCGTCTGCACGGGTGGATCACGCGAGCATGGCGCATACCGTCGAGCACGTGAATCGGGGTTACCCGATCGGGCCGCTCATGATGCGGCCTCGACAGACTCAGTCGCTGCGACCGCGTGCGCGGCGGATCTCCTCCAACCGGGACGCGAGTGCGGACTCGGCGTCGTCGGGGCTGTAGAAGCGTGCGCACACCACCTCCTCGGGTGCCAGCTCCTGCTGAGAGAGATGCCCTGGATGAGAGTGGGGATAGTCATAGCCCTGCCCGCGCCCACCCGAGCGCAGCTGGACGGGCGGCGGCGCGGCGCCGTGCTCGCGGACGAACTCGCGGGCGGCCCCGATCGCACGCTTGGCGGCGTCCGACTTCGGCGCGACTGAGAGGTAGATCGCTGCTTGCGCGAGCGCGAACTGACACTCGGGCAGCCCAGCGTGCTCGACAGCCGCGGCGGCTCCCGTTGCGACGGTGAGGGCATTGGCGTCCGCGTTGCCGATGTCCTCGCTGGCGAGGATCACCATGCGCCGCGCGATAAAGCGGGGGTCCTCGCCGCCCTCGAGCATCACCGCCAGGTAGTACAGCGACGCGTCGGGATCGGAGCCGCGCGTCGCCTTGATCCAAGCCGAGATCGTGTCGTAGTGGCTGTCGGCCGCCTTGTCGTAGTGCACGATCCGGCGTTGCAGCGCGTCTTCGGCGTGCTCGACCGTCACGCTGTCGGTGGCCGTCTCGCAGGCGAGCTCAAGTGCGCTGAGCGCCGTGCGCGCGTCGCCGCCGGCGCGCGCCGCCAGCATCTCGATCGCCTCGGGTGCGACCTGTGCTGGCCGATCGGCGATCCCGTCGATCGTCGATCGGTCGCACGCCCCATGATCGAGCGCACGGCGCAGAAGCGTGAGCACGTTCTCCTCGGTGAGCTCTGAGAGCTCATACAGCCGCGTGCGCGAGAGCAGCGCGCGGTTGACCTCGAACGAGGGGTTCTCCGTCGTCGCTCCGATCAGCGTCACGAGTCCTTCCTCCACGGCGGGCAACAGCGCATCCTGCTGGGCCTTGTTGAAGCGGTGGATCTCGTCGAGGAAAAAGATCGTCTCGCGCTCGCCGAGCCGGCGTTCGCGTGCCCTTGCGAGCACCGCACGCACCTCGGCACGACCGGCCTCCACCGCGCTCAGCTCCTCAAACGCCGCGCTCGCGCTCGCGGCGATGATGCGCGCGAGCGTGGTCTTGCCGCTGCCGGGCGGACCGTGCAGGATCATCGAGTGGGGCCTGCCCTGCTCGATCGCGGTGCGCAGCGCCGAGCCCGAGCCCAGCAGGTGCTCCTGGCCGACGAACTCGTCGAGTGTGGTGGGGCGCATCCGTGCCGCCAGCGGCGCGGTGTCGGAGACGTGAGGTGTGGCGTCCTCGGTCTCGGCGGGGTCGAACAGCGAGTCCATCGCTCACAGTGTGCCTCACATGCAAGCTCGCTACGCTGCGGTTCGGTGCGTCGCACACCCACAGCCCCACTAGCCGCCGCGTCGTTGATCGCCGGTTTCGCGGTCGCTGACTACACAGGCTCGCGGCCGCTCGGCGGCGTGGTGCTGGCGATCGGCGGGTTGTGGTGCATCCAAGTGTGGGTGCGGCGGCATGGTGCCCGCACGGCGGTGATCCTCGGTTGCGTTGGTTTCGCGGCATTGGTGTTCTCACACGTGCTTGCGCTGGCGGTGGGAGCGTGGCCTTCCGTGCTGCTCGTGTCGGCTGTGACGGCATATGTCGTGTGGGCGCGCGCCGATCGGTACGTTCCCTCGCCCGCGGGCTGACGATGGGATCGGCGCCGCGCGATCCCGAGGAGCTGGAGGCGGCCGGCGCGCCGGCTTGTGCTGAGATACCGCCCGCCACCAGACCTGGCGCGGTGCATCTCACGGTCTCGAGCCTCGATCGCTCCGTCGGCTACTACGAGAGCGTTGTCGGTCTCACCCTCCGCGAGCGTGGAGTGGATCGTGCATTCCTGGGTGCCGGCGGTGCGGACCTGCTGGTTTTGGTCGAGCAACCCGGCGCCGCACCGGCACGTGGTTACTGCGGCCTCTATCACTTTGCGTTGCTCCTCCCGGCCCGTGCCGACCTTGCGCGCTGGCTGGCCCATGCCGTCCGCGATCGCGTCGCGCTCGTCGGCCTCTCTGATCACTATGTCAGCGAAGCGATCTACCTGAGCGACCCCGACGATCACGGGATCGAGATCTACTGGGATCGGCCACGCGCGAGCTGGGAGGGACAGGTTGCCCAGCGAATGACAACGCTTCCGCTCGACACGCGGAGCTTGCTGGGTGAGCTGGAGGACCCCGCGCACGAGTCTTTCGAGCGCCTTCCACCGGGCACCGCGATGGGCCATGTGCATCTGTGCGTTGCCGATGTTCCGCGCACGATCGCGTTTTACCGGGACGTCCTTGGGTTTGGGTTGATGGCCTCGCTCGGCACTCACGCCGCGTTCCTGAGCGCTGGTGGCTATCACCATCACATCGGTGCCAACACGTGGGAGAGCGCGGGTGCCGGTCAGGCTCCGGCTGCGACGGCGTCGCTACGGCAGGTCACGATTCTGCTCCCCAGCGAAACCGACCGTGACCGTTTGGCGGAGCAGGCGGCAGGCAGCGGTCAGACGCTCAAGACCGTTGAGGACGGGGTACTAGTCCGGGACCCGTCGGGGAACCCGATCGTGCTCGCCTCCGTGGAGCAGAGATAGCCGATGCTGATGCGGTCGGTCTCATGACGCGCTACGTCGCCCTGCTGCGTGGCATCAACGTCGGCCCACACAAGCGTGTGGCGATGGCCGACCTGCGCGCCCTGATGGCGGGGCTCGGCTATGGCGAGGCGCAGACCTTGTTGCAGAGCGGCAACGCGGTGTTCGCCACAGACGGTCCTCCCGAGCAGGTGGCGCGTGATCTGGAACAGAAGATCGCGGCAGAGCTTGACGTGGAGACGGAGGTTGTTGTGCGCACTGGCAAGGAGCTGGCAGAGGTGGTCGAGCGCAACCCGCTTGGAGAGGTGGCGAGCGACCCCAAGCGCTACCAGGTGAGCTTTCTATCTGCCGAGCCGAAGCCAGAGGTCGCACGCGAGCTCGCGGCGCTCGATTTCGCCCCCGAGCGGCTCGTGCTCAGCGGACGCGAGATCTACGCGTGGCACCCGCACGGCATTCACAGCTCCAAGCTCGCCAAGCAGCTCTCTGACCGGCGGTTGGGTGTGACCGCGACGGCACGCAACTGGAACACGGTTGTGAAGCTGCTGGCGATGATGGGCGACTAGAGCCGCTGTCTCACCGTCACACGACAGGGGCCTGGGCGCTGTCCAGCGTGTGGTATTCCCCGAGCAACTCTTCCTCGCGCTCGCGCTCGGGGAACATGAAGAACACGAGCGTCGCCCCGAGCGCGATCGCGACGATACCTGCCGTGTAGGCCCACTGGTCGCCTTTGACGAACGACTGTTGCGCGCCTGCCACGATCGCTTTGGCGTAGTGCGGATAGCGCGAGGCGGTGTCGGCGGCGCTTGAGAACGACTTCTCGAGCTGGCCTTCGACTTCGGTTGTGAGGCGTGCCTTGTTGGGAGAGTCGGCGATCGCGGTCGCGACGGCGGCCGCGTAGCCCGCGGTGAGCAGCGCTCCGAAGATCGACTGCATGATCGCCCCGCCGAGGTCGCGTTGCAGGTCGGCGGTCCCCGATGCCATCCCCGCGCGCGTAACCGGCACCGAGCCCGTGAGCGAGTGCGAGGCGGGGGTCCCGGCGAAGCCGACGCCGGCGCCGATGAACGCGTATCCGAGTCCCACCTTCCAGTAGGAGATGCCCTGCTTCCACAACAGCAGCATCGTGAGGAAGCCGAGCATGCAGCACGCGTAGCCGACGAGCAGCGTGAAGCGTGCGCCCTTGCTGTCCACGAGCTTGGCCGAGCGCGGCGCGATCAAGACCATGAATACGGCCGCCGGCAGGATCGAGAGGCCGGAGTCGAGCGTCGAGTAGCCCAGCACGTTCTGCAGGAACTGTTGCCCCACGAACATCGCCCCCACGAGTGACCCGAACACGATGATCCCCGCGAGGGCCGCCACCCAGAAGACGCGGCGGCCGGCCACCTTCAGGTCGTACAGTGGCGTCGGCGCGCGCCGCTGGCGCAGCACGAAGGCCACGCCCGCGCTCACCGCCACGATCGCGGTGATGAGTACGATCGTGCCCTCGCCTTTGACCGGCGCGAAGTTGATCGTGAGGATCAGGGCCGCGATGGCAAACGCCGACAGCACCCCGCCGAGGTTGTCGACCAGGCCGGTTGTCTCGTTGACGTGAGCGGGCACGTAGCGCCATGCCCCATAGAGGGCGACGACCGCGAGCGGCAGCGTGATGAAGAACACCGATCCCCAGTGGAACTGCGTGAGCAGAGCGCCCGCAAGCAACGGCCCGAGCGCCGAGATCGCTCCGCCGAGTCCGGACCACAGCGCGATCGAGCGCGTGCGTGCGGGGCCCGACCACAGCGCCGTGATCAGCGCGAGCGTGGTCGGGAAGGCCATGCCCGCCGCCAGGCCGCCCAGCAGGCGCGCGCAGAACAGAACCGTGATCGACGGCGCCAGCGCCGCCAGCAGCGCGGCGGGGATCGCAAGCGTCGTGCCGAGCATCAGCATCAGCTTGCGTCCGTAGCGGTCCCCAAGCGCTCCCAGGTACAGCACCGAGGCGGCCAGCCCGAGCGAGAAGCCCACGGCGATCAGGTCGAGTCCGGTCTGCGACGCGTCGAACGCCTTGCCGATGTCGGGTAGCGCCACATTGGCCACCGACAGGTTGAGGTTCGCCACGGCCGCCACCGCGATCAGCGCGCCCAGCACCGCGCGCGGGTGCTCGGGGGCGCTTGAGAGCTTGGGGTCTGGCGCCGGCGTGCTCTCGCTCGTGGCGAGGCTTGCTTGTGGGGAAGCCGGTCCCGTCTGGCTCCCCTCCGCCATCAGCGCTCCGCCCGTCCCAGCGCCATCAGCCGCCCGCTGCCGGCGGCCTCACCGCTGGGATCTCGCCCGCCCGGCCCGCGCAGGATGTAGGCGATGCCCACCGCGATCAGCGAGCCGGCGAGCGGACCGACGATGTAGACCCAGTAGTGCTTGAAGTCGCCGAGCACGAGGTCCGGCCCGAACGAGCGCGCCGGGTTCATCGAGGCGCCGCTGATCGGGCTCGACCACAGGCCGGCGAGCACGATGTAGCCGCCCACCCCCAGTGCGGAGAACGTGCCCACGTTTTGTGCGCTGGAGGAGGTTCCGAGGATCGTGCTGACCAGCCCGGCGGTGAGCACCAGCTCGATCAACATCGCCTGCCAGTCGGCGATACCCGGTCCGGGCAGTGTGGCTCCGAGTTGGCCAACCTTGCCAAACACAGCCCACAAGAACACGCACGCGAGCGTGGCGCCGATCAGCTGCACCACGATGTAGCCGAGCGCGCGCTTCCACGGAAAGTCGCGGCGCAGTCCGAAGGCAAGGGTGACGACCGGGTTCAGGTGGGCGCCGGAGATCGCTCCCATGAACAGGATGACCGCCATCACGGTCAGCCCTGGGGCGGTGACGGCGGCGGTGCGGCTGATCTGTCCGTGGCTGACAGCCGTGACGACGCCCGCGCCGGCGCCGGCCATCACGAGCAGGAAGGTGCCAAGCATCTCCGAGAACAGCCGTCGCCACTCGAGGCTCGGGTCGTCCATGTCGGCGCGATCGGGGCTCTCCAGTGTGAGTAGCGCGTCCCGCAGCCGGGCGATCTCAGTGCGTCTGAGCCGCTCCTCGGAGGCGGGTAGGGGAGTGGTCGGCTCCTCAGCCTCGGGCTGGTGCGACTCCACTCGAGCCGTCTGTGGCGGCGTCGGTGAGCCTGAAGCGAAGCTGTCCTGCTCGTCGGACTCGCCCATGGTAATCGAAGGGTACTCGCCGTCGGGGGATCCGCATCACCCGGTGCAGGTGATATTGCCTATCGCCCACGCACCAGCCAGGTCGCCACAGACAACCGAAATGGCATGGCTACCCCGACCACTTCCCCTTGCCGTAGCGCGCCAGCTCCAGGCGCGCCACCACGCCGCGGTGGACCTCGTCGGGGCCGTCGGCCAAGCGCAGCGCGCGCGCTGCCGTCCACGCGCCGGCAAGCGGGAAGTCGTTGGAGAGACCCCCGCCACCGTGTAGTTGGATCGCCATGTCCACCACGCTCTGAGCCATGTTGGGCGTCGCCACCTTGATCTGCGAGACGGCGCCGATCGCCTCGGGCGCTTTTTGATCGACCAGCCAGGCGGCGTGGAGCACGTGCAAGCGCGCGCGGTCGATCGCGATGCGCGCGTCGGCGATGCGCTCGCGGTTGCCGCCAAGGTTGGCAAGCGGCTTGCCGAAGGCCGTGCGCTCGCTCGCGCGCGTGCACGCCAGTTCGAGCGCCAGCTCGGCCAGTCCGATCAGCCTCATGCAGTGGTGGATGCGCCCTGGTCCGAGGCGCGCCTGGGCGATCGCGAAGGCTTGGCCGGCGCCGCCGATGATCGCGCTTGCCGGTAGGCGCACGTCGGTGAAGGAGACTTCGCCATGGCCTCCGGGAGCGTCGAGGAAGCCCATCGCCTCGAGCATCCGCTCCACTTTCACGCCGGGTGTCTGCATCGGTACGAGCACCATCGAGTGCTGGTGGTAGCGGTCGGCCTGTGGGTCGGTCAATCCCATGAAGATCAGCGTCTGGCAGTTGGGGTGGCCCACGCCGGTGCTCCACCACTTGGTGCCGTTGACCACCACCTCATCGCCGTCGAGCGCCGCCGTCGCTTGCATGTTGGTGGCATCTGAGGAGGCCACCTCGGGCTCGGTCATGCAGAAGGCCGAGCGGATGCGCCCGTCGAGCAGCGGCTCCAGCCAGCGCTGCTTCTGCTCATCGGAGCCGAAGTGCCACAGCACCTCCATGTTGCCGGTGTCGGGGGCGTTGCAGTTGCACGCCTCCGCGCAGATCAGCGAGCGGCCCATGCGCTCGGCAAGCGGCGCGTACTCGAGGTTCGACAGGCCCGCTCCACGCTCCGCGTCTGGGAGGAATAGGTTCCACAGTCCCTCCCGCTTGGCGATCGCCTTTAGCTCCTCGATCGCCGGCAGCACCACCCATGGGTTCTCGCGCGAGAGCAGCTCGCGCACGTAGGGCTCCTCGCGCGGTCTGAGCTCCTGCTCCTGGAATGCGATCAAGCGCTCCAGCAGCTCCTGTGCGCGTGCGGAGTGTGCGAAGTTCATCGGCGCGAGCGTACAGTAACCGGCGAGCCCCCAACCGAGGAGAGATGCAATGGACGCTGTCAACCACCAGTTCCGTCTAGCCACGCGCCCGCAGGGGATGGTTGGACGAGAGCATTTCGAGTATGTCGAGGAGCCGCTTCCCGAGCTCGCCGATGGGCAGGTGCTCGTCAAGACCGAATACATCTCACTCGACCCGGCGATGCGTGGCTGGATGGCCGAGGGGCGCTCCTATATACCACCGGTGGAGATCGGCGAAGTGATGCGCGCTGGTACGGTCGGGACGATTGTCGAGTCCAAGGGCCAGAGGCTCGCGGCGGGCGATCACGTTTCAGGGTGGCTCGGCGTTCAGGAGTACGCCGTGTGCGACGAGAACGCGGTTTTCAAGGTTGACGCCGGCGAGATCCCGCTGCCCAAGTACTTGGGCGCGCTCGGCATGCCTGGCATGACGGCCTACTTCGGCTTGCTTGACGTGGGTGCTCCCAAAGAGGGGGAGACCGTCGTCGTCTCGGGTGCCGCGGGCGCCGTGGGCAGTCTGGTCGGGCAGATTGCCAAAATCAAAGGTTGCCGCGTGGTGGGCATCGCTGGCGGGCCGGAGAAGTGCGGCTGGATCCTGGACGAGCTCGGCTTCGACGCCGCGATTGATTACAAGAGCGAGGACGTTGGCGAGGCGCTGCGCAAGCAATGCCCCGAGGGCATCGACGTGTATTTCGACAACGTCGGCGGCGACATCCTCGACGCGGCGCTCGCACGCCTGGCGCGTGGCGCGCGTGTTGTGATTTGCGGGGCGATTTCGCAATACAACAATCTCGAGGCGATGAAGGGCCCGTCCAACTACATGTCCCTGCTCGTCAACCGCGCGCGCATGGAGGGCTTCGTGGTGATCGACTACATGGGTCGCGCGCCCGAGGCCACGCGCGAGATGGCCGGCTGGATCGCCGAGGGCAAGCTGATCGCGCGCGAGGACGTGGTCGAGGGCTTTGACAACTTCCCCGAGGCGCTTCAGAAGCTGTTTCGGGGGGAGAATGTGGGGAAGCTGGTGTTGAAGGTCCTCGACAGCTGATTCTGAGCGATCTCGACATTCGGGCGCGATTCGTCACAAAGGTTTACAGATCTGCTACGGTTGTAAACCGACGTCGAACGTATCGATCGGTCAGGAGGTGGCAGCGAGATGAGCACCGAAGGAGTGCACGTGTCGGCGCACGCAGGGCAGTTGTCGCACACACAAACGCAAACCAAGTGGCGCGACCGCAAGCGCTACGCCTGGCTGCTCGGCCTGATCGTGCCGTTGCTGCCGTTCATTTCCTGGGGCCTGGTCGAAGTGACCGGTCTCGGCGTGCTCTGGTTCTACGGTCCTGTGCTCATCTTCGGCGTGTTCCCCCTGCTCGACCTGCTCGTGGGCCTCGATTCCTCCAACCCGCCCGACAGCGTGATCAAGTGGCTGGAGCGGGACCGCTACTATCGCTGGTGCACCTACCTGTTCTTGCCGCTGCAGTATGCCGGGCTGGTCTTCGCGTGCTACATGTGGGCCCACGGCGGCCTGTCGACGCTTGAATCGATCGGGCTTGCGCTCACCGTCGGGATGGTCGCCGGTGTCGCGATCAACACCGCGCATGAGCTCGGCCACAAGCGCGCCTCCTCCGAGCGCTGGCTGTCGAAGGTCGCGCTTGCGCAGACTGTCTACGGGCACTTCTTCGTCGAGCACAACCGCGGTCACCACGTGCGCGTCGCCACGCCGGAGGACCCCGCCTCCGCGCGTCTTGGCGAGAGCTTCTATGAGTTTCTGCCGCGCACCGTCGTCGGCTCGCTGCGCTCGGCGCTTGAGATCGAACGCGAGCACCTCGCGCGCGACGGCCATCGCTTCTGGAGCCCTCGCAACGACATCCTCACCGCGTGGTCGATGTCGCTCGTGCTGTTCGCCGGCCTCGCGCTCGCGTTTGGGCCGGTCGTGCTGCCCTATCTGGTGATCCAGGCGGTGATTGGCTTCTGCCTGCTGGAGGTCGTCAACTATCTCGAGCACTACGGGCTGCTGCGCGGCAAGCGCGATGACGGACGCTACGAGCGCTGCTGTCCCGAGCACAGCTGGAACTCCAACAACGTTGCCTCCAACGTGCTGCTTTACCACCTGCAGCGCCACTCCGACCACCACGCCAACCCGTTGCGCCGCTACCAGTCGCTGCGCCATTTCGACGAAGCTCCGCAGCTGCCCACCGGCTACGCCGGGATGATCGTGGCCGCGCTGATCCCACCGCTGTGGCGACGGGTCATGGATCCGCGGCTGATGGCGCACTATGACGGCGAGTTGTCGAAGATGAACATCCATCCGCGCACGCGCCGGCGCGTACTCGCGCGCTACGGGTCGCCCGCGCCGAGCGTGTGAGCGCGCCGCGCGCCCCTGCCGCGCCTCCGCGCGGCGCGCATCCCGGCACGATTGCACTGGTGCCGCGCGCGTCCATGCCCACGACTCCCTACCGCGTCGCGGCGCGTCAGCTGCTGCGCGACTCGTTGCTGGATGCCGCGCGCGGCTTGCTCGGAGATCGCTCGTGGGCGCAGATCACGATGTCCGAAGTCGCGCGTGCCGCCGGTGTCAGCCGCCAGACGCTCTACAAGGAGTTCGGCTCGCGCGACGAGTTCGCGCAGCAGTTCGTGATCCGCGAGGGTGCGCGCTTCCTCGACGCGGTCGAGGGTGCGATCCTCGAGAGCGTCGAGGATCCCGGCGCCGCGGTGAGCGCCGGACTTGAGGTGTTTCTTACAGCTGCCGCCGAGGATCCGCTCGTGCGGTTGCTGCTGTCCGACGATGGCACCGGCGGGATGCTGCCGCTGATCACCACGCAGAGCCAACCCGTGCTCGAATGGGCCTCGGCGCGACTCTGCGAGGCGATGCGCTCCGGCTGGCCCATGGTCAGCGACGACGACGCTCAGCTGCTCGCCGACACGCTCGTGCGGCTCGCGCTCAGCTACATCGCGATGCCGCGCCGCTCGCCGCACGAGACGGCCGTCGCCGCCGCGACGCTGCTCGCGCCCGCGATCGAACGCGCGCTCAGCTTGTAAACAAGAGGTGCGCGACGATGAACGGGGATCTTCCGGTGGGTCGCTGGCAATGCACAGCCTGTGGCTATATCTACGACGAGCACGAAGGCGATCCCTACGGGGGCCTTCCGGCCCGCACCCCGTTCGCGGAGATCCCCGATGGCTGGCTCTGTCCCGACTGTGGGCTGAGCCAGAAGTGGAGCTTCGAGCCGATCGGTCGAGTCGACACCCACGGCAGCCAGGGTCCGCACAACCGCCTCTAGCGAGCTACCCCTTGATCGACGGCGAGGTCGAGAGCACTTCGCCCCCCGCGCCCAGAGCCTGCACGGCCACGTAGGCCGGTTTGCCGGCGATCGAGATCGACGTCTCAAAGCCCGACCTGGACGCGCTGCCGACGGGCGCTAGCGTGGTGGCGCTCGCGCCCGCCGTCACCTGCCAGCTGGCGACCGCGGTGGCGCCGTTCCAGCTTGCGTACACAGTGGTATTGCCACCTGCCGCCGCCGCGACGGCCACTGCGGGGGCGTTGGTCGGCGTGCCCGTCCACTGGAAGCGATAGCTGCGATAGGACTCGGTTTTGGCGGGCAGGTGCGCGTTGTAGAGGACCGTGCCGTTGGGCGCGTATTCGGTCACGTACGGTTCGGCTCCCCAGCCGATGAACACGTTGCCGCCTTCGAGCATTTGCACGCCACCCTGACTCCCAGCTGCCAATGGCTGTGAGTGCTCGTACTCGGCCACCAGCGTGTCGGTCTTGGTGGCCGCGTTGACAGCGATCACGATCCCGCGCGACTGTGGGTGGACCTTGGGTACACCGCCGTTGTCGAACACGCTGATCTCGCCGCTCGGCAGTACCTGCGCGTCGTGCTGGTAGGCGGTGGCCGTGCCGGCGCCCAGTTTGACGGTGCTGTGCTTGCCGCCGATCTGTGCCGTCACCTGGCCACTGCTTTCGCTCAGCTCATACAGCGCGGAGGTGTTGCGCGAGGAGATCAGGATCGAGCCGTTTGACTGGGGGTCGATCGAGTTGAGGTGGAAGTAGTCAAACGGCCATTCTCCGGCGGAGTTGATCGGGGATGAGTAGGAGCTCGAGAGGGCTATATGGTCCAGCGGCGCCCATTCGCGCCTGACCAGGTGCGTCTTGAGGTCGATTTCCTGAAAGACGCTGTTGGTCACCGCACCGTTGCTTGGGCCGCCCGCCGAGCTGAGGTTGCAGCGGATCGGGTCAAACGAGGTCAGCAGCGCGGTGTTGTTGGGCATGATGCGGAATTCGTGCAGGTCGGCAGGTAGGCCGTTGCCGGCTGGGAATTTGGCGATCTGCTGGTAGGAGGAGCTCTCGAGCACCTCTTCGCCCTGGCCAAAGCCTTGCGGTGGGATGTAGCCCTGCCACCAGGTCAGCACCGGCTTGCCTTCGTAGGACTGCACTTGCAGGTTGGTCGCCTCGGTGTTGGGCGGCAGTGGGTCGAACCACACGAGGTTGCCAGAGCTTTCGAAGATCATCGGCCCGTCCTGGCCCACGCCGGAGTAGGGCGCGACGAAGATGTCGCCGGGGCTCTGCTGGGGTGAGTCGGCGCCGACGGTTATGACCGGCGCGTGCAGTTCCGGGCGCGAGTGGAACACGTCCAGTTCGCCCTGCTTGGCGGGCGGATTGGGCGCGGAGGCTGGGCGTGCGAGCGGGTTCTCCACGGCGGTCGTGAAGTGGAACGCGAACGGCGCGGTCTTGCCGTTGCGGGTCACCTTGCCGTGCACGGTCACCGTCTCGCCCTGGGTGAACGGCTTGCTCGGCACGAAGCTCGCGCCGTCGCCCTGGGAGAAGGCCTCCAGACGCCCGGGGTGGTTGCCGGTGCGCGAGCCGTTCACCGAGATGTCAGATAGTGCGGAGCTCTGCATCCCGAGCAAGCTGATCTGAGTCTCATAGGGCGCGTCGAGCGAGTCCGGTAGCGGGGATACCGCGAGGCTCGTGCCCGGCAGGATGTCTGAGCGGTTCAGCTGCGATGGCACGCACTGGGGTGCGCTTGGTCCGTTGTAGGCGGCGTCCTCGGCGGCGATCCGCTTGGCTGCGAAGGCAAGCGAGGTGACGGTGCTCAGCACGATGCTCACCGCCAGCAACGCCACGGCCCTGCGCAGCAGGCTCAGTTTGAGTGTGTGGTTGGCGAGTGGGTCGCGTGGCATGCGTTGCGGTTGTGCTCCAGCGGCTGCGGGTCTGGCCACTTAGCTGAGATGGCCTTGAGCGCGCGGACCTGGGATCTTCTTGGACTTCTACGACCCTACCGCCGCAAACCCTGGGCAAACCTAAGAAGTTGCGAGGAAAGTGTGTAAGAACTTATGAAAGCAGGCGGTCAGAAGACTGGCGACTCGGTGTAGCGGCCGAACACCTGCTGGAGGGACTCGACGATCTCGCCCTCGCTGGCGCGTGCGCGCGCGCACTCGATCAGCGAGTCCATCAGGTTGTCCTGGCCGGCGGCGGCGGCGCGCAGCTCGGCCAGCGTGCGCTCCACCTCGGCGCCGTCGCGCGCGGCGCGCGAGGACTGCAGGCGGTCGATCTGCTTGCGTTCCACGGTGGGGTCGATGCGCAGGATCTCGTGCTCGCGCTCGTCGCCCTCGGTGTAGCGGTTGACTCCCACCACCACGCGCTCGCCGGCGTCGATGTCCTGTTGCAGCGTGAAGGCGGCGTCGGCGATCTCGCGCTGGGGATAGTTGCGCTTGACCGCCTGCACCATCCCACCGAGCTCGTCGATCTTCGAGAAGTACTCGTAGCAGCGTGCCTCCATCTCGTCGGTCAGCGCCTCGACGAAGTAGGAGCCGCCGAGCGGATCGGCGGTGTTGGCGACGCCCGACTCGTGCGCGATCACCTGCTGGGTGCGCAGCGCGATCCGCACGGCCTCCTCCGTCGGCAGCGCCAGCGCCTCGTCGTAGCTGTTGGTGTGCAACGACTGGGTGCCGCCGAGCACGCCGGCGAGCGCCTCGATCGTGGTGCGCACGATGTTGTTGAGCGGCTGCTGGGCTGTCAGCGACACGCCGGCGGTCTGCGTATGGAAGCGCATCAGCCACGAGCGCTCGTTCTTGGCGCCGAAAGTGTGGCGCAGCTCGCGTGCCCAGATGCGCCGCGCGGCGCGATACTTGGCGATCTCCTCGAAGAAGTCGATCTGGGCGTTGAAGAAGAACGACAGGCGCGGGGCGAAATCGTCGACGTCAAGGCCGCGCTGGACGGCCTGCTCTACATAGGTGAGCCCGTCCTTTAGCGTGAAGGCGAGCTCCTGCTGAGCGGTGGAGCCGGCCTCGCGTATGTGGTAGCCGGAGATCGAGATCGGATGCCAGCGCGGCATGTGCCTGGTGCACCACTCGATCATGTCGCCGCACAGGCGCATGGCGGGGTCGATCGGAAAGCACCACTCCTTCTGGGCGATGTACTCCTTGAGGATGTCCGCCTGGATCGTGCCCGAGAGATGCTCCGGCGCAACCGCGTGGGTGGGATGGGGTCCGAATCCAGGTTGGTTGGGGTCCGGTTCTTCGGCGGCCACGACGAAATAGGCGAGCATGATCGCGGCGGGAGCGTTGATCGTCATCGAGACCGAGACCTGGCCGAGGTCGATGCCGGCGAACAGCGTGCGCATGTCATCCAGCGTGTCGATCGCCACACCCTCGCGGCCGACCTCTCCGAGTGAGCGCGCGTGGTCTGAGTCGTGGCCCATCAGGCTCGGCATGTCAAACGCCGTCGAGAGGCCCGTTTGACCATGCTCGAGCAGGTAGTGAAAGCGCTCGTTGGTCTCCTCGCTGGTTCCAAAGCCCGCGAACTGGCGCATCGTCCACAGCCGCCCGCGATACATCGACTCATACACACCGCGCGTGAATGGGTAGGAGCCGGGTGTTCCGATCGGGTCGTGCTCGCCCTCGCCGATGCCGGCCGGCAGGTCGGCGGGCGTGTAGAGCTCGCGGACCGGCTCGCCCGATAGCGTGCGGGCCTGCTGTCCTGTCGCCTGTTGTCCCGAGAGACGCGTTGAGGAGGATCCCTTCAAGTGATTGGAAGATACCGCCTACCCAGACGAGCGCTCGCGCCGCTGATGGCGCTCGCCACCGTGTGCGCTCTCGCTGGTTGTGGCTCCTCGACGGGCTCGACGAGCTCAGATGCGGCGAGTGTCGCGGTCGGACAGCTTGTGCCCGCGCCGCTGGCGCACCCCACGCGGGCGACGTTGATCCTGGACTTCACACCCAACGCGGTGCACGCAGGCATCTATAGAGCGCTCGCGGCGGGCTACTACAAGCGCGAGAACATCGATCTGCGTGTCGTGGAACCGACCTCGACGCAGGAAACCCTGAAGCTGATCGATGCCGGCCGGGCACAGTTCGGGTTGGCCGATGGCAGCGACGTGGCGGGGCTGATCGACGCCGGTGGCGACGCGCAGGCTGTGATGGCACTCGTGCAGCGTCCGCTTGGCGGGCTGATCGCGCTGGCCTCCGAGCACCTGCACTCGCCTGCCGGTCTTGCCGGGGAGACGGTTGGGATCACCGGTGTGCCCTCAGACCTGGCGGTGCTCGACACCGAGCTGCGCGAGTCCGGCGTGAGCCCGAGCCGCGTGCATGTCGTGACGGTTGGCTTCAACGGACCCCAGGCCCTCTTGGCGGGTCGGATCGCCGCGTTTACGGGCTTCATTCCCGATGAAGGCGTGACGCTTCAAGCGAGTGGGCATCCGATCACGGCGTTCGGACTCGACCAGTACGGTGGCCCCGCGTACCCGGGCCTGGTCGCGTTTACCACGCGTCATCTGATCGTCTCCGATCCGCGGCTTGTGCGTGACTTCGTGGCGGCCACGGTGCATGGGTATGAAGACACGCTGAGGGACCCAGCGCGGAGCCTGCGGGAGCTGCTGGCGGCCAATCCGGCGCTGCCGGGCAAACTGACGCAGGCATCGCTGCGGGTGTATCTACCGCTGTTCGCCGACGGCGATCGGGTCCCGTTCGGGACACTTCAATCGGCCAATGTGGCAGCGATGTCGAAGTGGATGTTGGGCGCCGGGCTGATCCACTCCTCGATCGCGCCCCCCAGGTACGGGACGAACGCGTTCCTGCCGTAGCCCGCGGCGGCGCCGTGCGCGCCTCGCAGACTGTCATATGGACGCGCCGTGGTGGTCTGCGCGTTGCGGGAAAAGACTGAATCTCTCGAAAATGGCTCGCGCGCAGGCGATTGCACTGCTACCTTTTATTGACTGCAAGGAGACGGGGCGTATCGTGCGGGTGCTGGTTACGGGAGTGAGCGGTCTGATCGGGTCCAACCTGGCGGCCGCGGCGGCGCAGCAGAGCTGGGATGTGCTCGGTTGCTGGTGTGAGGAGCCGGTCGAGCTCGAGGGGGTGCGGACTGTCGGGTTTGACATGGCCAACCGCAAAGCGTGCGTGAGCGCGGCGATGGAGTTTGAGCCCGACGTCGTCGTTCACGCTGCCGGTGGGGTGCAGCTGAGTCGCTTCGAGCACGAGCCGTATATCGCCCAGCTCGATTACGTCGGTGCCGAGCACACGCTCGCGGCCGCTCGTGCCGTGCGCGCACACTATGTGCTTGTGTCCTGCGACTGGGTCTACAGCGGCTACCGGCCCGCCGGACTGCGCTTTGGCGAGAGCGATCTACCGGATCCCGTCAACGCCTACGGTCGCTCGAAGCTCGCCTGCGAGGAAGCGACGATGCGCTCGAATGTCGCTTGGCTGATCACGCGACCCGGGGAGGTCTATGGCGTGAACGTGTCGCGTCCGGCGCACAACGGGCGCCGGGCGCGCGAGCCGTGGGAGCGCTCGGGGCTGGCGCTGTGGCTGATCGAGCGCTTGCGCGCGCGCACGCCGCTGCCGGCACCGGCGGGCGTGTGGCGCTGCCCGACCTATGCGTGGGATTACGCCCAGCGCGTGTGCGAGCTGATTGCTCAGGGTTGCGAAGGTGTTTACAACACCGCGGGCCCGGTGGCGCTCGGGCGGCGCGACTGGCTGGAGCTGCTGGCGGACGCGTGCGGGTGCCCGCGTGAGCTTGTGCGTGAGGGCAGCACAGCCGCCTATCTGCACGCCTGCGGTGAGGATTTGCGCGTGAAATTGCCGTCCAATACAGCTCTCACCGATGAGAAGGTACGCGCCGCGATCGGCCTCGCGGCGGTTGCTCCGGAGCGGGGGCTGGGGTTGATGCGCGAGCAGTTGCGCCATATGCGCGTGCCTGCCGGGTCCCAGGCACGCTAGTCTCCGCCACTGCCTGTTACACAATCGAAAGGGAGCACTCCATGAACAAGAGCCAGCTTGTCGAGGCGGTTGCCGCCGACAGCGGTCTCTCCAAGGCGGATGCCGGTCGCGCGGTCGAGTCGTTTGTGAGCACCGTGGGCAAGACGCTGAAGAAGGGCGATGAGGTAGTGATCACCGGTTTCGGCAAGTTCTCGGTGGTCAAGCGCGCCGCGCGTCAGGGCGTCAACCCGCGCACGGGCGAGAAGGTCAAGATCAAGGCGTCGAAGGCCCCGAAGTTCACACCCGGAGCGAGCCTGAAGCAGACGGTGCATCCGAAGAAGTAGTTCTCAGTCAGATGGCGCTCGTCGGAGAGTTGGAGCTTCAGAGCTTTGATTACACCGACCCCGAGCTGAGGGGGGAGCGCTTTCACACGGCCATGCGCGAGCTGGCAGCCGAGGGGTGGCTGGCGGCTGGGCCGTACGGGTACGTGGTGCTCGACCGCGAGGCGGGCGAGTTCTTCCTACGGACACGCTCGGCGATCTTCCCGGGTATGAAGATCGCCGAGCTGTTCGACGTCAAGGACGGTCCGTTGTGGGAGGAGATGCGGCGCAACATCCTGCATGTGAACGGTGCCGACCACACTCGTTTGCGTGCTCTCGTCAATCCGGCGCTCACGCCAAGAGCGGTCGAGCGGTGGCGCCTGGCGATGCGTGATTTTTTGGATCAGCTGTTCGTGCCCGTGGTCAAAGCGGGGCGCTGCGAGTTCGTGGGAGCGTTTGCCAAGCCCTATCCCTCGCAGACGATTGCCACGGTGATGGGCGCGCCGATCAGCGACGCGCCGCGACTGCACCATTGGTCTAATTGGATCCAGCGCCAGTTTGACGCTGCCTCGATGATGAACGAGCGGGCCGGCATCGAGCGGGCGGTGGAGGAATTCTATGTGTACGCGCGCGCGCTCTTGGTCGCGCGGCGCGAGCAGCCCGGCGACGACTTGATCTCGACGCTGCTGGCGGCCACCTATGACGATCCAAATGCGGATGCGTCGGCGGGTGCGGGCCGCCAACCCGACAGGCTCAGCGAGGAGGAGTGCGTGAACCTCGTGCTGAACGTTCTGATCGGTGGCGTCGATACGACTCAGAGCCAGCTGGCGCACGCGGTACGGCTGCTGGCCGAACACCCTGAGCAGTGGGCGGCGCTGGTGGAGGATCCCTCGCTTGCGCCGCGCGCGGTCGAGGAGGCGTTGCGCTATGAGCCGATCACGCCGTTCACCGCGCGGATCACGGTGCAGGAGCTGACCTATCGCGACGTCACGTTTCCGCCGGACACGATCGTGATGGTGTGTGCGTTTACGGGCAATCGCGACGGTGTGGGCGCCGAGCCGGACCGGTTCGACATTACCGTGGAGCGTCCGAAGGCGCGCGCGCTGACGTTTGGCGCGGGCGTGCACTACTGCCTGGGCGCCAACCTCGCGCGGCTGGAGCTGGAGGAGGGACTGGCGTTCCTGGCGCGCAAGATGCCGCGCCTGGAGCTGGACGGCGAGCCGGTGTTCGAGAGCATTCTCGGCATCTACGGCCTTGCCGAGCTGCCGATTCGCTTCGGTTCCTAGCGTTTCGCGTCTCGCGCGTCGCGTCGCATCTCCCGCGTCTTCTATCCCGCGCGTCGCGTCGTACCTCCCACGTCTCCTATCACGCGCGTCGCGTCCCACGCGTCGCGTCCCACGTCTCGCGTCCCACGTCTCGCGTCCCACGTCTCGCGTCGCGCGTCTTGCGTCCCACGTCTCGCGTCGCGCGTCTTGCGTCGCACGTCTCGCGTCCCACGATGCTTCGTGCGGGAGCTAGGCGTTGATGACGGGTGAGCCGAACCAAACCGAACATCCGTCGATTTTGAGGATCCGAAGACTCCGCGTCCCTAGCATGGTGGCCGTCAAGCAGACATGGCGGCACTCAATTGACAGGGGGGTCGCGTGTGGCCCGCCGGCGACATGTATGTCGAGGGCGGTTCTACCGCCGGCCCAATCGGAAAGGAATCTGAGGCATGTTCACAACGAAACACTCCAGCGTTGCGCCTATCTTCGTCCCGTCAACTGTTGCACCGGTGACCCCTGTGCTGTCCATCCCTGCGCGGCTTGCCCGTGCGATCGCAGCGCTCGCGGCGATCCTTGCGCTCGTGGCGCTGTGCGCGCTGGCGTCGGCTACAGGCGCGTTGGCGGGGAAGTATCACGTGTATAGCTGCCGGATGCCCAACGGGGAAGTGGCGCCTACGGATGGGTGGAGCGGGACCCCCTCAACTACAACCGATCCCACCTATAACACGTGCAGCACGAGCGGCGCGTTGATCGCGGGACTTAGCGATGACTCAGTGCATGAAACCAATACCGATGTGGCGACTTGGGTATTCGACGCTCCACATAATGAGACGATCGCCGAAGGCACGCTGTGGCGTGCGGGCGATACTGAAGGAGGTATGGCTACCAACGCGACATATGAGTTTTGGCTTGCTGGGCCAAATGAGGCCGATGATGCAAGCGATGTCTTTAGCGAATGTGTCTACGAGTTTGGATGCCAGCTGGGGTTGGGTGATCAGGCGCAGCCGATGTCGAGCACAAATCGTGTTTCTGTGCCAGTCGAAAACCTAGGAGAACATATGTACGTCAACGCATCTTGCGGAGGTGTTGCCAAGTTCAAATGTCCTAGCGGCAAAGGTGACCCCAACGGCTACGCCGCGGTTGTCTACCTCTATGCGGCCGATCTCGTGCTCGAACAAACCTCGCAGCCCACGGTCTCGGGTGTCGAAGGCGAACTGGCCACGGCCGCCACGCTCAGCGGCACCGCCGATCTTTCGCTCCACGCCGAAGACCCCGGCTCGGGCGTCTATGAGGCTGTGTTCACGGTCGACGGCACCGAAACCGGCTCGGTCCTGCTCGACGAAAACGGTGGGCACTGCCGCAACGTCGGCCAAACCACCGATGGACTGCCCGCGTTCCTCTACCTGCAGCCGTGTCCCCCGTCGCTGAGTGCCGACATCCCCTTCAACACCACCGCGCTCACCGACGGCACCCATCATCTCGTGGTCACGGTCACCAATGCTGCTGGCAACTCCACGGTCGCACTCGACCGCAAGATCACCGTCTCAAACGATCCGCAGGTCTCCATGCCGTCGAAAGAATCGTCCGCGTCCAACGAATCGCCGGCGTCCAAAGAACCGGCGTCCAAAGAACTCCCAGTGTCCAAAGAACCCTCAGCGCAGTCGGGTGACGGCGACTCGCCCACAACCACCGGCGGGAACGACCAGCTATCCCAAAACAACCCCGCCCCGCAGAGCCAGAGCGACAACGGCACGGGCGCATCGGCCGGGGCCACGCTGCACGTGCGCTGGAGCGCCACCGCCCATACGGCGCTTGCCGGGGCCAGCGCTCACGCGCAAACGGCGGTCGGCCAGCTGACCGCGCCCAGCGGCGCGCCGATCGCGGGCGCGCTCGTGCGGGTGCTCAGCACCCCCAGCTACGAGGGCGCGCACACGCACACGCTGGCTCCCGTGCGCACCGCCTCCGACGGCAGCTTCCGCGTGCGCCTGCCCGCCGGCACCCCCTCGAGTCGCATCACGTTCGCCTACAGCGCCAGCACCGCCAGTGTGGTGCCAAACGTGACCGCCGTGCTCACGCTCGCGGTGTCCGCGAATCTCGTCCTGCGCGTCACCCCACGCACCTCGCGTGCCGGCGGCACGATCGTGTTCACCGGCACGCTCCGCGGCGCGCACCTGCCGCCCGGCGGCAAGACCCTCGTGCTCGAGGCCCGCGCCGATGGGGCAGGTTCCCATTCCCTCTGGCGTCAGTTCCAGGTGCTCACCACCCGTGTCGGCGGACGCTTCCGCGCTAGCTACCGCTTCCGTCTACCCGGCCCGATCACCTACCAGTTCCGCGCGGTCTCCCCAGCCGAGGCGGACTTCCCCTACGCGGCCGGCGCGTCGAACGTGGTGCGGGTGCTTGAGAGGTGACAGGGCAAAAACGGGTGTTGCCGCTCGGGCTACTTGCGAATATGAAAGGTAGTTGCGAACGGTAGTTGGGAATGTGCAGCGCGGTTGCGACTCTGGCGAGGTGTCCGACTCGGGACTCCGCCTGGGCGTCCGCCACGCTTTCGATATTGGGATTGATTATCGAAGGTCAGGATGATAGTCTGCGCGCATGGGCAAGCGGGACGCACAGCAGGTGACGATGGCGCTGATCGCGCTCGAGGACGCCCGCGACGCGCTGAAAAACGGCCGTCGGGATGCGGCGATCCAGGCCATGCAAGAAGCTCACCACACGCTCGAGAGCGTCGGGCATGCCCCGGGTGTGCCGGTTGCGCACGCTGCGCGACGGCTCGGTGTCTCTGAGCCGACCGTGCGCTCCTGGATAGCACGTGGCGCGTTGCACGCAATCACCGGCTCGAGTCCGGTCCAGGTCGACCCCGAGAGTCTGCGTCGCGTGGGCCGCGCACTCGATGAGCTACGCGAGCACGGACAGGACCGCGACTGGCTGGAGGCACTCCTGGATTACCTCCACGATCTCCAGACACGTCGCAGCCCCGCGCTCGAAGAGGGTCTGCAGCAGCTCGAACGCGGAGAGCTCGAACCGGCCTGATGGCCTTCGAAGTCCTCCGCACGCCGCAGGTGCGCCGCGCGGTTGAGCAGCAGATGAGCCGCCCCGAGCGAGCCAGCTACGAGGCGGCCCGCGACGAGCTGCGTGGCCGCGGATGTCTCGCCGGCGGCTACAAGCTCGCCGCGACCGATGGAGGCGACTTTCCGCTGTGTGCTCGCCACCTGGCCTACGCCTGGCGCATGATCACCGCATACCTCGACGATGGGCGCATCGTGATCGTCGCCGTTGATCGGCACACACCCGAGAGCAATCCTGCGGCACCACTCGCCGAGGTGCTGCCAGGACTTGCCATCGTCGGCCGTCGACGCCAAGACAAGCCGCCGTGTTGTGAGGACGCCGCCTCATCACCACCGATGAACGACGAGCTCCGCAACCTGCTCGATACGCTCGCCTGAGACTGACCTGTCGTTGTGCCTGCTCATATTTGAGCGGTCGCTTTGAGCGAGTGCTAAAATACTTGGGGTGGAGTCGAAGGCATCAACCGACCAACTGCAGAGCCCGTCCGATGCGGCGATTCTCAGCGGCACGAAGCTGCAGATCGTGGAGGCCGCTCTGCAGACGCTGAAGACGAAGGGCTTTGCGGGGGCGAGCGCGCGCGCGATCGCCGGCGAGGGGGATTTCAACCAGGCGTTGATCTTCTACCACTTCGGCAGCGTGCGAAATGCGCTGCTGGCGGTGCTCAACCTGATCGGCCAGCGCCGCATGGAGGAGTACGGGCCAGCGTTCGAGCGCGCCACCACCGGCCCCGAGCTGGTCGCTCTCACGCGCACCGTCTACCAGGATGACCTGCAGCGCGGATACATCACCGTGCTTGGCGAGATGGTCAGCGGCGGCGTCACCGACCCGAGCCTCGGCGCGGAGGTCGCCGCCTGCATCGAGCCGTGGATCGAGATCGTCGAGCGCAAGATCCAGCAGTTGCTCGCCGGCACGTTCCTGCAGGCGCTCGCGCCGTCACGTGATCTCGCATTCGCTCTCGTCGCGCTGTATTTCGGCGTGGACATGCTCAGCCACCTCCAGCGCGATTCCTCGCGCGTGGAGTCGCTGCTGGATCTTGCCACCCAGCTTTCGCCACTCGTACAGGCCGTCTTGCCTACGCAACAGAAGGAGGCATCATGAGCAACCAAGCATCTCTCGACCTCGTCACTGGAGCGTTCAGTTACACCGGCAGCCACATCGCCGCGCGGCTGTTGCAGGAAGAGCGGAGCGTGAAGACGCTCACGTTTCACCCCGACCGTGCGCATCCGCTGCAGGCGAGCGTTGAGCCGTGCCGCTACCGCTTCGACGATCCCGCCGCCCTGACGCGCAGCCTGGAAGGGGTAAGCACCCTCTACAACACCTTCTGGGTCCGCTTCGACCACGGCTCCGCCAGCTTCGCTAACGCGATTGAGTCCTCGCGGATGCTGTTCTACGCGGCCAGGAACGCAGGGGTGGAGCGGATCGTGCACGTCAGCATCGCCAACTCGTCGATCGACTCCCCGTTGCCCTACTTCAGGGGAAAGGCGTTGGTGGAGTACGCGCTCGCGGAGGCCGGCGTGCCCTACTCCATCGTCAGGCCCACCTGGACCTTCGGGGGCAAGCGCGACGTACTGGCCAACAACATCGCCTGGATACTGCGCCGCATGTCGCTGTTCGCGCTGCCCGGCAACGGCGAGTACCCCGTGCAGCCGGTGCACGTGGAGGACCTTGCCCGGATCTGCGTGGAGGCCGCTCGCTTCAAGGGAGACATGGTCGTCGACGCCGCGGGGCCGGAGCGCATGGCGTTCTCCGAACTCGTCGCCTGCGTGCGGAATGCCCTCGAGATACGCTCGCCGATCGTCCACGTGCCGCCGCCGCTGATGGCGCTCGCCGCTCGCGCGCTCGGCCTGTTCGTTCGCGATGTCGTGCTCACCCCGGAGGAGATCAAGGGCCTCATGGCCGGGCTGCTCGTCTCGCACAACCCTCCACTCGGACAGATCGCGTTCAGCAGCTGGCTCGACGAACACAAGAGATCCGTCGGTCGCTCATACGCCAACGAGCTGGACCGCCATTTCACCACCAATGTCGCCGCCGCGTGAACCCTCGAGCCATTCTGTTGAGCGCGACGCTGCTGTGCTTTGCAACGGCCCTGGCGGCCTGGTCCAGAACGCCATTGGATGTTGGTCCAAAACGCTAACGAATAGTGGTCCAAAGCGTGATCAAAACGTGGTCCAAACCGCTAGCGGACAACAAAATGCGCGAAATTGGGAACCAAACGTGCGCGAAAATGGGATTGATATGGCCGCGAAAGCGGGAATCAACCCGGCGCTAAATAGGGAATGCCCTGCAAAATGGGCTATTCTAACGATGTGTCCCAGCGCCCTTATGTTCCACGCCTCGCCGAGGCGTATATCGAGCAGCTCTTTGCAGAACTGCCTGCGCTCTCGATTGTCGGTCCGCGCGCGACCGGCAAGACGACGATCGCACGCCGGCTGTCGCGTACCGTCGTCCAGCTCGACAACCCCGTCGAGGCGGGGGCCTTCGAAGCCGACGCCGACACCGCGCTGGCAGCGCTTGAGGAGCCGGTGCTGCTCGACGAGTGGCAGGCGGTGCCGAGCGTACTCGGCGCTGTCAAGCGGGCGGTCGATGAAGGCTCCGGCGGGGGGCGTTTCCTGCTGACGGGCAGTGTGCGTGCCAAGTTCACTGGCACCACGTGGCCTGGTACCGGCAGGGTTGTCGATATCCCAATGTACGGGCTCACAGAGCGTGAGATCCTCGGCAAGCTCACAGGCGAGTCGTTTCTCGGCAGACTCGCCCATGCCAGCATCGATGCGTTTGTGATGCCCGCAGATCCGCCCGATCTGCTCGGTTACGTCGAACTCGCGCTACGCGGAGGGTTTCCCGAAGCGGCTTTGAGCCCCTCCACCGACACACGACGGGTCTGGCTCGGCGGCTATCTCAATCAGCTGCTAAACAGGGACCCAGAGAGTCTTGGAGAGGATCGCGATCCCCTTCGTCTCAGGCTCTATTTCGAAGCCCTGGCGCTAAATACCGCCGGGCTTGCCCAAAGCAAGACTTTCTACGACGCGGCTCGGATCGATCACAAGACCGCGTCGACATACGAGCGGTTGCTCACCAACCTGTTGGTACTCGAAGTCCTGCCTGCATGGACGACCAACAGGCTCTCACGCATTACGCGGACGGGTAAGCGCTATCTGGTGGACCCTTCGCTGGTAGCTGCGGCGCTGGACCTCGATGAGCGAGCCGTGCTTCGCGACGGCGACTTGCTCGGACGCATGATCGACACATTCGTTCTCGCCCAGATACGTCCCGAGGTGGCGCTTATGTCGTTTAGACCTCGCCTCTATCACCTGCGCTCCAGGGACGGAGGTCACGAGATCGACCTGATCGCCGAGCTATCGGCCGGCAATGTCGTGGCGGTTGAGATCAAGTCCTCCGCGGCTCCCACGCGCGGCGACGCTTGCCACCTGGAGTGGCTGCGCGAGCGGCTCGGCGAGCGCTTCCTCGCCGGAGCGGTGCTCCACACCGGCCCACGCCCGTTCCGGCTCTCCGAACGCATCTTTGCGCTGCCGATCTGTTCGTTGTGGGGTGGCCAAGCCTGACTTGTGGGGGGCCAGGCCTGACGCGGGGGCCTCCGCCACGCTCGCTACTCTGCACCCGTGAAGGCGATGATCCTGGCTGGGGGGTTCGGCTCGCGGCTCAGCGAGGAGACCGCTGTGCGTCCCAAGCCGATGGTCGAGATCGGCGGCAAGCCGATGCTGTGGCACATCATGAAGATCTACGCCGCCCACGGCATCACGGACTTCGTCATCTGCCTCGGCTACAAGGGGTATCTGATCAAGGAGTACTTCGCCAACTACTACCTGCACACGTGCGACGTGTCCTTTGACCTGGCCAGCGGAGGCATGGAGGTGCACCGCTCGGCCACAGAGCCCTGGCGGGTCACGCTGGTCGACACTGGCGAGGCCACGATGACCGGTGGGCGTCTGCGGCGTGCCCTGCCCTATGTAGAGGACGACGATTTCTGCTTCACCTACGGCGACGGCCTCGCCGACATCGACATATCCGCGCTGGTGGCCTTCCACCGCGAGCAGCGCACGCTTGCCACCGTCACCGCGGTGCAGCCACCCGGTCGCTTCGGGGCGCTTGAGGTCAGCGGCGAGCGCGTGCGCCAGTTCGAGGAGAAGCCGCGCGGCGACGGCGCCTGGACGAACGGGGGCTTCTTCGTGCTCTCGCCGGGGATCGCCTCCTACCTGAACGACGACAGCACGGTCTGGGAGCAACAGCCGATGCGCTCGCTCGCGCGCGACGGACAGATGTCCTCATACCGCCACGAGGGCTTCTGGCAGGCGATGGACACGCTGCGCGACCGCAACCACCTGGAGCAGCTATGGGCCTCGGGGCAGGCGCCGTGGCGGGTGTGGGAGTGAGCCGGTGAGCGTCGGGCAGGGCGATGCGACTGTGCCGAGCGATGCGACCGTGCTGAGCGATGCGACCGGGCAGGGCGATGCGACTGTGCTGAGCGATGCGACCGCGCCAAGCCAAGCGAGCGCGGGCGCCGTCGACGCGGCGTTCTGGAATGGCCGTCGCGTGCTGCTCACGGGCCACACCGGCTTCAAGGGCGCGTGGATGGCGCTCTGGCTGCAGTCGCTCGGTGCGAATCTCACCGGCCTCTCAAATGGCATACCCACCGTGCCCTCGCTATATGAGCTGGCGCGTGTCGGCGAGGGCATGCACAGCGTCGGCGTCGACATCCGCGACCCCGACGCGCTCGCGGATGCACTCGCCGCGGCCGAGCCTGAGATCGTGATCCACATGGCCGCCCAGTCGCTTGTGCGGCGCTCCTTCGCGGAGCCGCGCGAAACCTATGAGACAAACGTGATGGGCACCGTGAACCTGTTTGACGCCGTGCGACGAGCGCATGGCGAGGTGCGCGCGATCGTCAACGTCACCTCTGACAAGTGCTATGAGAATCGCGAGTGGGAGTGGGGCTATCGCGAGTCCGAGCCGATGGGCGGCCACGATCCATATTCCAACTCCAAGGGCTGCGCCGAGCTCGTCACCGACGCCTATCGCCGCTCGTTCTTTAGCGATCCGGGCGCTCCGCGCGTGGCATCCGCGCGTGCCGGCAACGTGATCGGCGGCGGCGACTGGGGCGCCGAGCGCCTGCTGCCGGACATCATGCGCGCGGCGCTCGCCGGCGAGACGCTGCACATACGCAACCCCCACGCGATCCGTCCCTGGCAGCACGTGCTCAACCCGCTCAGCGGTTACCTGGTGCTCGCCCAAGCCCTGTGGGAGAGCCCCGAGCGCGCCACCGGATGGAACTTCGGCCCCGCCGAGGAGGACGCCCGCCCGGTCGGCTGGATCGTGCAGCGCATGTCCGAGCTATGGCCGGGAGGGCTGCAGTGGGTCCACGACAACGGTCTCCACCCCCACGAGGCGCACTACCTGAAGCTCGACTCCTCGCGGGCGCGCGCCGAGCTTGGCTGGCGGCCCCGATGGCGCCTGGCCGAAGGCCTGGATGCGCTGGTCGGCTGGTACAGCGAGATGCGGGCGGGCAGCGACCCGCGCGCGGTGACGCTAGAGCAGATCGAGGCTTTCCAATACGCTGCGAGGCCCTCATGAGCGCTTCCACGCCCTGTCGATTCTGCGGTGCCCCGGTCGAGGCGGTGTTCGCCGACCTCGGCATGTCGCCGCTTGCCAACTCTTACCTGCCGCCCGAGCGCGCCAACTCGATGGAGCCGTTCTACCCGCTGCGAGCACTGGTGTGCGGCAAGTGCTTTCTCGTGCAACTGGAGGAGTTCGAGACCCCCGAGCAGATCTTCTCCGACTACGCCTACTTCTCCTCATACTCGTCCAGCTGGCTCGACCATAGTCGCCGCTACTCCGAGCTGATGATCGAGCGCTTCGGCCTCGACCAGTCAAGCCACGTGGTCGAGCTTGCCTCCAACGACGGCTACCTGTTGCAGTACTTCCGCGAGCGCCAGATCCCGGTGCTCGGCATCGAGCCGGCCGCCAACGTCGCCAAGGTGGCCCTGCAAAAGGGCATTCCCACGCTCGTCGAGTTCTTCGGAGTGCAAACGGCCCAGTCGCTCGCCGGGGAGTCCTCGGCCGACCTGCTGCTCGGCAACAACGTGCTCGCCCACGTTCCCGACATCAACGACTTCGTCGCCGGCATGAAGATCCTGTTGAAGCCCGGCGGTGTGATCACGATGGAGTTCCCCCACCTGATGAGCCTGATCGAGCAAAACCAGTGGGACACGATCTACCACGAGCACTTCTCCTATCTCTCCTTCCTGACGGTCAGTCGCGTGTTCGAGGCGCACGGCCTGCGCCTGTTCGACGTCGACGAGCTGCCCACCCACGGTGGATCGCTGCGCATCTACGGCTGCCATGCCGAGGACACCGAGAAGAGCGAAAGCGACAGCGCGCGCGAGCTGCGCGAGCGTGAGCGCGAGCGCGGCTACGAGCTGATCGACACCTACCTGGACTACAGCGCCCGCGTCGAGCGCGACAAGCGCCAGATCTTGAGCTTTTTGATCGATCTCAAGCAACAGGGCCTGCGGGTCGTGGGCTACGGCGCCCCCGCCAAGGGCAACACGCTGCTCAACTACTGCGGCCTGCGTCGCGATTTCATCGACTACACGTGTGACCTGAACCCCCACAAGCAGGGTCATTTCCTGCCTGGCAGCCACATTCCGATCCGCTCTCCCGATGCGATACGCGAGGACCGGCCCGACGTCGTGCTGATCTTGCCCTGGAACCTGAAGGACGAGATCGTGGGGCAGCTGAGCTTCATTCGCGAGTGGGGGGGCCGCTTCGCGGCACGCACACCGGAGCTGACACTGCTCTCGTGAGATTCACCCAAACACCGCTTCGCGGAGCCTGGCTGATCGAGCCGGAGCTACTCGGCGACGAGCGCGGGTGGTTCGCTCGCACGTTTGACGCCGAGCAGTTCGGTGCGCGCGGCATGAACCCCGAGATCGCGCAATGCAATGCCTCCTTCAACGCCCGTCGCGACACGCTGCGAGGCTTGCACTACCAGGCCGAGCCGCACGGCGAGTCAAAGCTCGTGCGCTGCGTGCGCGGAGCGATCTTCGACGTGGCGGTCGATCTGCGCCCCGACTCGCCCACCTATCGCGCCTGGCATGCCGTCGAGCTGAGCGCTGAGAGTCGCCTCGCGTTCTATATACCGGCGGGACTTGCCCACGGCTTCCAAACGCTTACCGGCAACTGCGAAGTGCTCTATCAGATGGGCCACGTCTACGTGCCCGAGGCGGCTCGCGGCGTGCGCTTCGACGATCCGGCGTTTGCGATCAAGTGGCCCTCTTGCGAGGAGCGCACGATCTCCGAGCGCGACCTCGCCTACCCTGACTTTCAGGCATGAGCCGCATCGGCCGAGCCCGGCCCGTTTGATGCGAGCATGAGCCGCAAGCCCCACGCATGAGCGCCAAGATCCGAGCATGAGCCGCGTAATGCTCACGGGTGCGACGGGGTTTGTGGGACGCAACGCGCTGACCGCGCTGGCCGACGCCGGACACGAGGTCCACGCCGTGGCGCGCCGCCGCGGTCCCAGCGTTCCCGGCGTCAGCTGGCACGAGGCCGACCTGCTTGCCGACGCCGAGATCATCGCCGGCGTACTGACCAGCGTGCGCCCGCAGGTGCTGGTCCATCTCGCCTGGTATGCCGAGCACTCGAAGTTCTGGACTTCGACTGAGAATGTGCGCTGGGTCGAGGCTTCGCTGGAGCTGTTGCGGGAGTTCGCGGCCGCCGGCGGCACGCGCGCGGTGCTTGCCGGCAGCTGCGCGGAGTACGAGTGGTCGCGCGAGCTCTTGCGCGAGGACGCGCCGCTATGGCCTGCCACGCTCTACGGGGCCTGCAAGCACGGCCTGCACACGATCGCGACGGCGTTTGCCGATCAGGTCGGCCTGTCGCTGGCGTGGGGGCGTCTGTTCTTCATGTATGGCCCTCACGAGGCGCCGGATCGCCTGGTCCCCGTGCTGGTGCGCGCGCTGCTAGCGGGTGAGCGCGCGCCGATGACCGCGGGCACGCAGCGGCGCGACTTCATGCACGTGGCTGACGCGGGCGCTGCTTTTGCCGCGCTCGCGGACTCGGCTATCACAGGAGCGGTCAACGTCGCCTCGGGTGAGGGCATCGAGCTGCGCGAGCTGGCGCGTGCGATCGCTGCGCAGATCGGCGGGGAGGATCTGCTGGGTCTGGGTGAGCTGCCGATGCGCGCGGGTGATCCGCCATCGCTGGTGGCCGACACGGGGCGCCTGCACCGCGAGGCAGGTTTCGAGCAGCGGATCGGCCTGGATGCGGGTCTGCGGGACACGATCTCCTGGTGGCGCGCGCAATGATCGAGGAGACCGACGAGACGAACACGATGGCCGAGGCAGGCACGAGCAGCGAGGCCGGCGACGCGGGCTTGATGGGCGCTATCAGGGAGATGAGCGACGAGTCCGAGGTCGACGTGCTCGCTACCAGCGCCGCCGGCCCAGCCGCTGTGCGCGGCGGTGCGCTGCGCGTGCTTTCCTACGGGATTGGAGCGCTGATCAGCGCCGGGGGCGCTGCGCTGCTGTTCCGCCAGCTCGGGCTCGTGAACACTGGGCACTATGTCACCGCGGTGACGGTCGTGGGGGTGGTTGGCGGCGTCTCCGATCTCGGCATCAGCGCAGTCGGCTTGCGTGAGAGCGCGATCCTCGACCCGAGCAAACGCTCAGAGCTGTTTGCCGATCTGCTCGGATTGCGCATGGTGCTGACCGCGTCGGGGCTTGCGATCGCGCTCGTGCTGGTCTCGCTCGGCTACTCGCGCGAGCTTGCGATCGGCGTCTTGTTCGCCGGGATGGGGCTGATGCTGCAGACCATCGCCGACAATCTCTCGCTGCAGCTGCAGGTGACCCTCAGGCTTGGGACGATAGCTGTCCTCGAAGTGCTCCGCCAGGCTTTGACCGTGCTCGGAATGCTGCTGGTCGTACTCGCCGGCGGCCATCTATTGGCCTTCCTGTCGCTGTCGATGCCAGTCGGTGTGGTGCTGCTCCTGATCACCGCGCGGCTCGTGCGCCGCCAGCGCTCGCTTCGTCCGCACTTCAGCTGGCAGCGCTGGCGGCCGATCCTGATGCGGATCCTGCCCTACTCCGCGGCGGTCGCGGCATCGGTTCTCTACTATCGCGTCGCGGTCCTGATGGTCTCCCAGCTTTCCGACAGCACCCAGCAGGGCCAGTTCGGCGTCTCCTACCGGATCATCGACGCCCTCACGCTGGTCCCCTCCGTGCTCGCGGGAGCGGCTCTGCCGATCTTCTCGCGGGCGGCGTCTGAGGATCACGAGCGTTTGGTGTACGGCCTCGGGAAGGTGTTTGAAGTTGGGCTCATCGTCGGTGCGGGGGTGGCGTTGACGATCGGGATCGGATCGCCGTTCATCCTGCGGCTGCTGGGCGGCGCGGAATACGTCCCGGCGGCCAGTGTGCTCACCATCCAGGGCATCGGCCTGGGCGCTACGTTCGTGGGGATCGTGTGGGCCAACGGCCTGCTCAGCCTGGCGCTGTATCGCCAGATCCTGGTGCTAAACACCGCGGGGCTCGTGGGCATCGTCATCCTGCTTGCTCTGGTAGTCCCCGGCCACGGCGCCCGAGGGGCAGCTGTGGCGACTGCCGCCGGGGAGATCTTTGCGGCGATCGCCGGCGGTGCGGTGCTGATCCGCCGCCATCGGAGTCTTGCCCGTTCACTGCGCTCGCTGCCGCGGGTCGCGCTTGCCGCAGCGGTGGGCGCGGCTTCGCTGGCAATACCGGATCTGTCCTCGCTCGAGCGGATGGTGATCGCCGGCGTGGCCTATCTGCTCGTGTTGCTGGCGCTCGGCGCGTATCCAGCAGAGCTCAAGGCGATGCTCCCACCACGGTTCGGCGGCTCGCTGAAGCCCGCTCCCTGATGCGTGAGCGGCTTGGTGTTGTCTACCTGGTGTGGGGCCCGCTCGGTCCGCAACCCTTGAGAGCCTTCCTGACCGCGTATCGACGTTACGCGGCCGGCACGGCGCACGAGCTGATTGTGGCTTTCAACGGTGTCGCTCGCGAGGGCGAGCGTGGCCCGGGTGGGGCTACTCGTGTGGCGCTGGTAGGGGAGCTCGAGGGTGTGGAGCACCACCTGCTCGAGATCGAGCGTCCGGTGCTTGATCTGGCGGCCTACTTCGAGGTCGCCGGCCGTGTCGAGCACCAGCGACTTTGCTTCCTAAACTCCCACGCCGAGCCATTGGTCGACGGCTGGCTGGCGCGCTTGGCGGCGCCTGTGAGCGAGCCCGACGTGGGAGCCGTCGGCGCCACCGCCTCGTGGGCGAGCCAGGCCTCGCACGTGCGCTACATCCTTGGTCTCGGCGGCCCCTACGCGAGGGTGTACGACGATCGCGAGCGCACGAAGCTGATGTTCGCGCCGTGGAGCGCGGAAGCTGGCGACGCGGCCGAGTCGCGGGACGCCGAGCCCGTAACGGACGTCAGCCCCAAGCGCCCCAAGCGTCACCCGATCAAGGCTGCGCTCCTGATTGCCCGCCAGCCACGGTTTCCGGCTCCCCACCTGCGCACCAATGCGTTCCTGATCGAGCGTGAGCTGATGCTGCGCATCAAGGCCGGGCCACTGATCGAGAAGGACGACACCTACCTGCTGGAGAGCGGAAGGCGCAGTCTCACGCGCCAGCTACAGCGCATGGGTCTGAGGGTGCTAGTTGCCGGCCGCGACGGCGCAACCTACGGCCCGCGAGACTGGCCGCGCAGTCAGACCTTTTGGCAGGGATCGCAGGAGAACCTGATTGTTGCCGACAACCAGACTCGTGCCTACGAGCACGGGGACTCCCAGGTGCGTCGCGCCCTCTCAGGCCATGCCTGGGGCGAGCTGGCGGCACCGACCGAGCCTGATCCGGGGTCGGGCTCGCACGCTGTCGCTAGATAGGAGCAAACAGCGCCGCAGCCTGCTTCCATCAGGCTGGACGACGGGCTCGCCAGTGCTCCAGCAGCGGTTGGGTGAAGCGCCGCACGCGCCGGTGCACAATCAGGGGTCCGAACGTGTCCCACAGGACGTCCAGCGGATGCCCCGCGAGGACTGCGCCGGCGCCGGCGAGCCCCAGCGCGAAGCGCCGGATTGAATCGAGGCGTGCGTAGGCCGCCGAGGAGAACGCGATGTCGCGGAACTGGTTGAATGCGATCGCCGCGTGCGGATGGCGGGCCGCTCGCGCCGAGAGGTTTGACACTTCCGCGATGCGCTTAAAGCTCGCGCTCGCGCCGCCCTGCTCGCGATTGAGGTGCGTCTGCTCGGTGGTCACCGCGCGCCCGGCGAACACCACCGCCGCGATGAAGATCCAGTCGGCGCCCATCACGTTGGATATCGGCAGCGCCGGACGCACGGCGCTCGAGCGCAGCAGACCGTAGAAGGCGGTGCTCGACCAGCGTCCGCGCAGGTAGCGCAGGACCCGCAGCGACGGGGAGGACTCGGTCAGGTCGAGGTTGCGGGCCAGGTGGTGGCGGGCGTCGTCGGCGTCGTAGTAGTTGACGCCGGTGACGATCGCGAGCGTCGGGTCGGCGTCCATGACCGCCAGGCAGCGCTCGACGTAGTCGGGAGCCAGCCAATCGTCGTCGGCGACCATCAACATGAACTCCGTATCGGCGTGCGCCAGCAACCAGCTGAAGTTGGGGACCGGGGTGATGTTGTGCGGCTGGCGCATGTAGCGGATGCGCGGGTCTGCGCGCTCGTAGGCTTCGCAGACGGCCTGGGTGTCGTCCGGCGAGGCGTTGTCGGAGATCAGCACCTTCAGCTCGCGATGGGTCTGGGCGAGCACCGAGTCGAGCGCGCGCCGCAGCGTCGCGGAGCGGTTGTAGGTGGGCACCAGGACGGTGACTCGGGGGGCCGGGGCTGTCACGCGGGCAGCATAGCCGCCGAGTCAGACTCGGCCAGAGCGGCGCAATAAAGCGGCTCGATAAGCTTCGCGCGTGCTGCGGGTCGGGCTCAACCTCGTCTACCTGGTCGAGGACTCAGGCGGCTCGGGGACCTACGCGCGCCAACTCATACCGCACATGCTGGAGGCTGAGCCCGAGCTTCAGCTGAGCGCGTGGATCGGCAGCACCGCGCCGGACTGGCTGATGCGCGAGCCGTGGGCCGATCGGGTGCGCTGGATCAGGCTGCCGGTACGTGGTATCGGCAGCCCGTGGCACGTGTGGCACGAGCTGGTCGGCATCGGCTTGGACGCACGCCGGCGCGGGATCGACGTGGTCCATGGCCTGGCCAACCTGGGGCCTGTGGTGCATCCCGGCGTCAGGACCGTGACCACCATCCTGGATGTCATTTGGGTGCATCATCCCGAGGCTGTGTCGCTGCTGTTTCGCACGATGGGGCGCACCTTGACGCCATCGGTTGGTCGCTCCTCGACGCGGATCCTCGCGATCTCCGAAGCGGCCCGCGACGATATCGCCGCCACACTGGGATTGGATGTCGAGAAGTTCGACGTCACGCCGCTGGGGGTGCTCCAGCCACCCGCGGGAGAGCCCGTTGATCCCCGTGCCGTGCGCGACCGGCTCGGTCTGGGTCCGGAGCCGATCGTTCTGTGCGTGGCCGCGAAGCGGGCCCACAAGAACCTCGACGGGTTGATCCGCGCCGTCGCGTTGCTGCGGGACTCCCCGGTGCAGCTGGTCCTGCCGGGATCGCCCAACGACTATGAGCGTGAGCTGCGGGCGCTGGCACTCGAGCTGGGGGTGCAGGATCGCGTTCGCTTCCCGGGTTGGATGACCGGCGCGGACCTCGAGGATCTCTACCGGGTGGCCGCGTGCTTCGTGCTTCCGTCCTTCCAGGAGGGCTTCGGGCTGCCCGTACTGGAGGCGATGGCGCGCGGCGTGCCGGTCGCGTGCTCGAACACCTCCTCGCTGCCGGAGGTGGCGGGCGATGCGGCTTTGTTCTTCGACCCCCGCGAGGAGTCGCAGATCGCGGCGCGGATCGAACGCCTGCTCAGCAACCGGGAGCTTGCGCGGACGCTCGCCGAGCGCGGGCACCGGCGCTGTGAGCTGTTCACGTGGCGGCGCACGGCGGAGTTGACGCTCGACAGCTACCGGCGTGCGCTGGCGCCCGCGGCTGCCGGCTCGCGCAATGGCAATTCGCCGTCTTGAGCGCGTCGCGGCCCCACATCGGTCTGAACCTGATCTTCCTCGTCCCTGGCGAGACGGGTGGCATGGAGGTGGCCGCGCGCGAGCTGATTCCTGCCCTGCTGGAGGCCGCGCCGCCCGAGATGCGCTTCACCGCGTTCGTCAACCGTGAGGCCGCGGCGGCCAAAGACGGCCCGTGGGGCGAGCTGCTGCCAGCCGTGACCGTGCCCGTGAACGCGCGCAACCGCGTGCAGTGGGTACGCGGCGAGCAGACGCTGCTGCCGCGACTGGCGGCCCGGGCTGGCGTGGATGTGGTGCACAGTCTCGCCAGCACCGCGCCCGCGTGGGGGCGCTTTCGCCGGGTGGTGACCGTTCACGACCTGATCTACGCGCGCTTCCCCGAAGCGCACGCGGGCATCCGCGATCGGGGAATGCGCATGCTGGTGCCGCTTGCCGTGCGCCGCTCGGACCGCGTGATCGCGATCTCGGCGAGCACCCGCGACGATCTCGTTGAGCTGCTGGGCACCCCGGCGGAGAAGATCGATCTGGTGCCGCAGGGCCTCAGGACGCCCGGCTCCGTGGACGCACTCTCAGCAGAGCAGACACGCGCCCGGTTTGCCCTCGGTGATCGCCCGACGATCCTGTGCCTTTCGGCGAAGCGCCCACACAAGAACCTGTCGGCGCTGATCGGAGCGTTGGCCCGCGTGCCAGAGCAGCGTCGACCGCTGCTGGTGCTTCCGGGCTATCCCACGTGGCACGAGACCGAGCTGCGCGCGCGCGCGGCGGCCGCGGGCGTCGAGCGCGACGTTCGCTTTCTCGGATGGCTTCCCGGCGAGGAGATAGAGGGGCTGTGGCGGGTCGCTGACGCCTTCGTCTATCCCTCTCTGTACGAGGGCTTTGGGCTACCGGTGCTGGAGGCGATGGCGCGCGGCGTGCCGGTCGCGTGCTCGAACACATCCTCGCTGCCGGAGGTGGTGGGTGAGGCGGCCCTGTTGTTCGATCCACGCGAGGAGACGGCGATCACCGCGGCGCTCGAGCGTTTGTTGGGCGACCGTGCCGAGGCCGAGCGCCTGCGCGTGCTCGGGCTTGCGCGCGCGCGCAAGTTCACCTGGGAGCGCACGGCTCGCCTGACGCTCGACAGTTACGCGCGTCTCGGGATCTGAACTATCCAAGAGGTGGACGGCACGTCCGTATGCGTGTGCCGCACAGGGATTGCTCGGGCGCCGAAGAACTCGTCCACTGCCGAGCGCACGCCGTGGACGCCCTCGACAAACACTCCATCGTTGTAGTCGTGGCCGGCCATCAGCCCGCCGGGTCGTACCAGCGCAAACCACGCTTGCAGATCTTCGGTCACGCCCTCGTAGCTATGGCGTGCGTCGAGATAAACGAAATCAAGAGAGCCGGGCGTCACGCGCTCGGCTGCCTCGACGCTCATCTCACGCCAGATTTCACTGCGGTCCTCAAAGGGCGCCAACCGCCGCTTCGTGCTCTCATACCTTTGCTCCATCGAAGCCTGCGATGTGTTACATGTGTCCGCGTACTCCTCAGGCGCCATTTCCAACCACGGATCAACGGATATCAGCTTCTGGCCGTGCCAGTGCTCGAGCAGATACGCTGAAAAAGCGCCCTCGTCGACGCCGACCTCGACCGCGGTCCCTGTCAGGTGACGTGCATTGAGCAGAAATGGCAGCTCCAGCCGGCTTGGGATCATGTGCAGCGTGCGCGCGTACGTCGGCCTCGCGACGCGCAACATTCCGCCACGGATCCACTCATCGGCTCCCGAGCGCATTACGGCCGAGCCAATAAGTGAAAGCACCTTCTCCGACGGGCGGGTCGGATGGACATGCTGAACGCTGCCTCCCACGATCCGGGATTATGTCAGAGGCGCCCCTGGCGCCACTTGTTGTGATTATGCCTCAATCCCGTATTGCTCCACCACCACACGCAGTGAGGACTCAAGCGACAATCGGTCGCTGTTTTGCGCGAACCAGCGGGCGGTGCTTTCGCGCAGCGCCATGCCGGCCTCGTGCACGCGCACGATCGCATCGGCGATCGCCTCGGCGTCGGCGTGCGCGACGATCGTACCGTTGACTCCCTCGTCCACGAGCTCGACCGCGGCGTTGTCGGGCGCCGCCACCACGACCGCGGGGACGGCGTGGGCGCTGGCCTCGACGACGACCATGCCGTAGCCCTCGCGCTGGGATGGCAGCAGCATGCACAGCGCGCCCGTGAGCGTCGCGGCCAGTTGCTCGGAATCGACGAAGCCGGGGGCTGAGATGTACTCGCCGGCGCCGTGCTCGGCGATCGCCTCGAGCACCGCTTGGCGCTGCGGCCCGTCGCCGAAGAAGATCCCGCGCAGCCCCGGAATGCGCCGCGCGGAGGCCGCTACGCCCGCGACGCCAAGCGGGGCGCGCTTCTCGGGGATCATGCGCCCGGCGAACACCACCAGCGGCTCGGCGGGGATCGCTGAAGGAGTCGCAAGCGACCCGGCGTACTCGCCCTCCAGCACGGTCACCTCGCCGCGCAGTCCCTCCTCTACCAGGCGCCCGGCGTGCAGTCGCGAGAAGCAGAACGCGCGCTGCGGAAGGCGCGCGCACAGCAGCTGCACCGCATATCCGAGGCGACCGCCGAGCCGGCCGAGGTATTCGAGCCAGTACTCGCGGCTCCACACCTCATGCCAGTCGACCACCAGGCCATAGCGCCCGAGCGGGCGCGCCACCCCGGCCGCGAGCAGCGAGAAGTATGGAAACGAAGCGGTGTGAACCACGTCATAGCGGCGACCGTGGCGCAGCAGGTGCCACAGCACGCCCGCGCCGAACACCAGCGGCGGCAGTACACGCCGGCGCGGGCCGGTATACAGCGCCATGCGCGGTCCGACGCAGATGACGCGCACGCGCGGGTCGATCTCAAGGCGCTCGCCACGATCCCACTGGCGCAGCGTCAGATAGGTCACCTCGTGCCCCTCGGCGACCAGGCGCTCGGCGAGGTTGCGATACCAACGCTCGGCACCGCCGACCGTGTAGGGGAACAGACAGTCATAGATCAAGCAGATGCGCATCCGGGGAGAGTGTCAGACCTTGGCTTCTCGCCGTCGCCGTCGCCGTCGCCGTCGCCGTCGTCCTCGCTCTCGCCGTCGCGGGCGCCGCGAGCACGTTTGGGATACTGCGGCGATGCTCGGTGGGCGATCGCCCGGTTTTGTGTTGCGGCAAGCCGTGGAACCAGAGAACTACCGGGCTCTCTTGCGGATGCGCAAGACGGTGCTGCACCCGGTCGACTTCGCCGGGCGCTATTTCTTCGGTCGAGGTGACTATCCGGCGCGCTGTCAGGTCCGCACCCCGGCTGGGGTGGTCGCGCCGACTCTCTACAGCCATCACGATGTCTTCACGGTCAACGAGATCTTCTGCCGGCTGGACTATCGACTGCCTGTCCAGGCGCGTACGGTTGTGGACATCGGCTCGAATATCGGGATCAGTGCCTTGTACTTCCTGACTCGCTCGGCCTCCGTGCATTGCCATCTGTTCGAGCCCGATCCACGTAACGTGGAGCGACTGCGTGGCAACCTCGATGCCTACCGGGGACGTTTCACCCTCACCGAGGCCGCGGTTGCCGATCGTGGCGGCAGGGTGAGCTTTGGGCGCGAGTCCAGCGGTCGCTACGGGGGTGTGGGACTGCGGCATGCGGATGAGATCGAGGTCGACTGCCTGGGCATCAACGACGTGCTGCGCGGCGTGCTCGAGCGAGAGGACCGCATTGACATGCTCAAGATCGACACCGAGGGACTGGAGAACCAGACCGTCCAGGCGATCGAGCCGGATTTGCTTGCGCGGGTGGCGCTGGTCTGCTTTGAGACGACTCAGCCGATCAACCCGGCGCCGCAGCGCTTTGAGCTTCGTTACGCGACCGACACAGCGCGCTTGATCAATCGGGATTCCCCGGGAGCGGATTGACGAGCGGGTGCTGCGGCCGGGAGCCTTGGTCGGGCCGGAAGGTCCCCGCCGCCCTGTCCGCTAGCATCTGGGACCGGAAAGCGTGCTGTTTAACGACCTGGCGCGCCACTTTTGGGCCCGCCAGGGGTTTGTCTCAACGGGGCCGAACCTGCAGTGAGCGGGCGCGGGACCCACAAAGACCATGAGCACCGCACAGAAGAGCCGCCCCACAATCGCCGAGAGCGCCGAGCAGGCGAGATCGACACTCGTGTCGGTTGTGATCCCCTGCCTGAACGAGGCGGAGAACATCGAGGAGTGCGTGCGCACCGCCCTGGAGGTGCTGGAGCGCACGGGCATCGACGGCGAAGTGCTGGTGGTGGACAACGCCTCTGAAGACGATTCCGCGGCGCTGGCGAGGGCGGCGGGTGCGCGCGTGATATCCGAACCGAGGCGCGGCTATGGCAGCGCCTACCTGGCCGGCTTCGCGGCGGCGCGCGGGCGCTACATCGTGATGGCCGACGCCGACCTCACCTACGACTTCAACGAGATCCCGCGCTTCGTGGCCGAGCTGGATGGCGGTGCGGAGCTGGTGATGGGCGACCGCATGGACAACATCCAGCCGGGAGCGATGCCGTGGCTTCACCGCTATGTCGGCAATCCGATCCTCACGGGTCTGCTCAACCTGTTCTTCCGTACCGGTGTGAAGGACGCCCACTGTGGGATGCGCGCGCTGCGCACCGACGTGCTGGCGCGTCTGGACCTGCGCACGACCGGCATGGAGTTTGCCTCTGAGATGGTGATTCGCGCCTCCAAGGAGAAACTGCGGATAGCGGAGTTTCCGATCGAATATCACCCGCGCGGCGGCGAGTCGAAGCTGTCGAGCTTCCGCGATGGCTGGCGCCACCTGCGCTTCCTGCTCGTGCACAGCCCGACCCACCTGTTCGTCGTGCCGGGCACGCTGCTGGCCGGCATCGGCACTTTGATCGTGGCGCTCGTGGGTGGGGGTTTGGATTTGTTTGGGCGTTCCTGGGGTATTCATGCGCTGATCGGTGGAGCCCTGTTGATGGTGGTGGGCACCCAGGTGCTCGCGCTTGGGTTGTGTGCGCACGCCTATGGCACTTATTTCATGGGCGAGCGAGACCCCTGGTTCGACAAGATGCGCGCACGCTTTCGCCTCGAGCACGGGCTGCTCTTGGGGGGCATGTTCGTGCTGCTCGGCGTCGTGCTGGGCGGCATCATCATCGGCACGTGGATCTCCCATGGCTTTGGCTCGCTTGCCGACGAACACATGGCGGTGGTGGCCGCGACGCTTTTGATCGTCGGCATCCAGATCTTCTTCTCCTCGTTCCTGCTGAGCATTCTCGGGTTGCGCCGTAACGCTTAGGTAGGTCAGCGGCAAGTGCGCTACCTGATGGCCGTCGTTGGGGCGCCCCTGGTCATGTGGGTGGTGTGCTTGGGTTGCGGACTTGCGCTGGAGCGGGTGCTGCGCGTGCGCCTGCACAATGCGCTGTTGCTGCCACTGGGGCTGTGTGTGGCGATCGTGCTGATCTTTCCCGGCTATGCGGCTGGCGCGGGTGACGGGCTTGCGCTCGTACTGCTCCTCGGCGTCGTTCTCGCGGGTCTGGTGTTTGCCAAGGACGGGCTGCGCGGGCGCATCAACCCCGGATGGCCGGGGGTTGCGGGGCTGGCGGTCTATGTGCTCTACATGCTGCCCGTGATCGCCTATGGGCACTGGACCTGGTCGGGCTATGACTTCGTCAACGACACGGCCTTTGAGATGCTGTTTGCCAGTCACATCAAGGGCTATGGACTGACGCTCGGCGGCATTCCCAAGTCGACCGGGCGCGAAGTTCTGGAAGTCTATCTGGGCACCGCCTATCCGCTTGGCGCGCAGTCGCTGCTGGGCACGCTCAGCGCTCTCACGCACACCGAAGCGGCGGTGCTCTACCAGGGTTTCATCGCAAGTCTCGCGGCGCTTGCCGCGGTTGCGCTTGCGACGCTTGCGCGTGGGCTTCTGAGCGCACGCGCCGCGGCGCTCGCCGGCTTTGCGGCGGTCGCGGCCAACCTCACCTACCAGTACGCGCTGCAGGGTGGCATCAAGGAGATCGGCCTGCTGGCGACGCTGTGCGCGGGGCTTGCGCTCGGCCGCGAGGCGCTGTCGCTTGCGCGCCCATATGTGGGTGCGGTGCTGGTGGCGGTGGTGGCCGCGGCCGCGATGGCCACATATAACGCGGTCGCGTTGCCTTTCATGGGCGCACTCGTGCTGTTCCTGGGGTTTGGCGTGATGCTCGTCCATGGCATGTTTCCGAGCCGGCGTTGGCTGGGACCGCTGCTTGTGGGCGTGTGTTTGGCGGCGCTGCTTGCGATTCCCTCGCTGGTCTCGTTTCGGACGTTCTTCGAAGTGGCTCGTGCGGGGCAGGGCTCCACGGGGGTGGGCGCGACGCAGTTCGGCCAGCTGTTGCGCGTACTGCCGCTCAGCCAGATAAGCGGGGTTTGGCTCTCCGGCGAATATCGCCTGGCGATCGCCTCTCATCACGCTGGGCTTTTGACCGCGATCGCAACCGTGGTGATCTTGCTGGCGATCGTGCCCGCGCTCGTGTGGGCGTTGTGGACTCGCAAGCCGGCGGTGCCGATCGCGGTTGCGATCGTGGGGCTGGTGCTGGTGATCGTGTTTCCGCGCGTCAGTCCCTATTCGCAGGGCAAGCTGCTTGCGATGTTGAGCCCGCTGGTCGTGCTTGGCGGGATCGTGGGCTTGCTGAGCTTGAGCGGCCTGGCGGGCAGGCTCTCTGGGGGGAGGGCAGCACGGCGTGCCGTTGGATTGCTTGGCGGGGCTGGCGCCGCGGCGCTTGTGCTTGCGATTCTCGCCTCGGACATCCTGGCCTACAGTCACGACACGGTCGCGCCCACCGCGCAGATCGAAGCGATGCGCCAGACCGGCGCGCATTTCGCCGGGCAGGGCCCTGTGTTGTGGAACGAGTTCGAGGAGTACGCCAAGTACTTCGGGGGCCCCGCCAGGGTCTATGCGCCGTTTGAGGCGATCACGCCGGTGCAGGTGCAGCTGCGTGTCCCGACCGCTTTCTATGGACACTATTTCGACCTCGACCAGGAGCAGCTGTCCTTCGTCGAGAGCTATCCGATCATCGTGATGCGCCGCTCGCCGGCGGCGAGCCGTCCGCCCGCCAACTACAGGCTTGTGTATGAAAACGCCTACTACGAGGGTTGGCGGCGTGAGGCCAAGCCCGAAGTGCTCGAACACCTGCCCTTGCAGCAGCTCTATGACCCCTCCGAATTGATTCAGTGCGCCGCGCTTGGGCCAATCGTGGCCAAGGCTCCGCGCGGCTCTGAGCTGGTGGTGGCGCTGGCCCCCGAAATCAGTTGGTTTGCGCCGGCGTCAGACCCGGCGCGCTCGGGCGGATGGCCTGCCGATCCCAACCAGGCGGGGGCGGTCGAAACGGTGACCGCTGGTCACGCCGAGGGTGTGCTTGAGGCCAAGCACGACGGCGTCTATGGCGTGTGGGTGCAGGGCGACTTCCCGCGTAAGGTGACGGTGTCGGTCGACGGGCACGCGGTTGGCTCGGTGTCCGGTAAGAACACGCCGGAGCAGTGGCTGCAGGCGGCGACGCTTCACCTGAAGGCCGGCAAGTATCGGGTGCGTATCGTGAAGGCCGCCGGTCATCGGCATTTCGGGCCGGGGGAATGGGGGCTCGGCACGATCGGCGCGGTGGCCTTCCAGCGTCAGTTGCCCGAGCGTTTGCGGACACTGGCGCCCTCGCGTTGGCGCACGCTGTGCGGGACCGAAGCCGACTGGGTGGAGGTGGTGCGCCCGTGAGGACCCGCGATGGCGGCCAGCCGCCGTGGGTCTCGCGATGAGCGCGAGCATCACGGTCGCGATCCCGGTGCGCGACGGCGGAGCGCTGCTTGCCGGCACGCTTGCGGCGCTCGCGCGCCAGAGCGTCGCACACGAGCTGCTCGTGTGCGACTCTGGCTCGCTTGACGACTCGGTTGCGCTTGCGCGCTCGCACGGCGCGCGCGTGCTTGAGATCGCGCCCGAGCGCTTCAGCCACGGCGGCACGCGCAACCTGCTGCTCGGGGAGGCTCGCGGCGCGCACGTCGCGCTGCTCACCCAGGATGCCGAGCCGGCGGATGAGCGCTGGCTGGAGCGGCTGCTCGGCGGCTTTGAGCTGGCCACGGACGTGGGCATCGTGTATGGGCCATATCGCCCGCGCCCCGATGCGCCTACGGCGGTAGGGATCGAACTGGAGCGCTGGTTTGCCTCGCTCTCCCCCGACGGGCTCGCGCGAGTGGAGCGGCTGGGCTCCTCGCGGGCGGGCGAGCCGGGCGCGGATGGCGGTGCGGGTGGGGCGCCACGCTCGCTGCCGGCCGCGGAGCTGGTCGGCAGGCGCGGCTTCTTCACCGACGCCAACGCCTGCATCGCGCGCGGCGCCTGGGAGCGTGTGCCTTTCCGCGAGGTCCCCTACGCTGAGGACAGAGTGCTTGCGATCGACATGCTGCGCGCCGGCTACGCGAAGGCGTTCGTGCCACAGGCAGCGGTCCTGCACTCCCATCGCTACAGCTCCCGCGAGCAGCTGCGCCGCTCCTTTGACGAGGGGCGTGGGCTGCGCGAGGTGTATGGCTGGCGCGAGCCCGCCTCGCCAGCGCGCATGGTGCGCAACCTGCGCGGCGAGCTGGGCGCGACGCGACGCGAGCTGCTCGCGGCCGGTGTGCCGTCGGTGCGCCGGCAAGCGACGATCCTGGCAGCGACCCGTCACCATGTGCTGCGTTTGGCTGGCGCACTGCTCGGCTCACGTGCCGGCGTGCTGCCCGTCTGGGCGCGAGCGTGGCTGTCGCTTGAGGGCCGCGCCAGCTTCCTGCCGCTGGATCTAGATCTACAGGACAACCGCACGTGAACGACCACGAGACCAAGCAAAAGCGCGCGTCGATCGCCCCCTCGCAGAAGATCGCCGCCGATGCCCTGGAGGGCGAATTCAAAGGGCCGCTCGCGGGCTTGCGCAGACGCATTTACTTGACCTACCGCTACCTGGGCTGGCGCACGCTGCTGTATCGCGTGCTCACCTTCCCCTTGCGCTTCACGCCGCTGCGCCACCGCCTGAGCTTGCGCTCGCGTACCGGCGAGGACAGCTACCGGCGCGCACTCGCCTGGTATCGCGCGCACGGGCGGGCGGTGTGCATCGTGATTCCCAGCTATCGCGACGCCGAGCGGGTGGCGACGCTCGTGGCCAGCATCCAGCGCACTGTGCCGGCAGGATTGGCGCGCATCATCGTGGCCGACGACGCAAGCGGTCCTGAGCACGTGGCCGCGCTGCGCGCGATCGAGGGCATCGAGGTCGTGCAGGGGCAGTCAAACAGCGGCTTCGCGGCAAACGTGAATCGTGGTCTGCGCGCCGCTGATCAGCAGCAAGACGTGGTCGTGCTCAACTCCGACATGGAGGCGCGTCCGGGCTGGCTTGCCTGCCTGCAGTTCGCCGCCTCCCAAGAGGACGATGTGGCGATCGTGGGGGCGAGGCTGCTGTATCCCGACGGGCGCATCCAGTTCGCCGGCACCGCCCGCAACCTCGGCGCGCCGGAGTGGTTTGACCATCGCTACCGCTTCAAGCCGGCCGATTGGGGCCCGGCCGCGATCCCCGGAGCGGTGCTCGCGGTGACAGGCGCCTGCATGTATGTGCGCCGCGCGGCTATCGAGCGGATCGGGCTGCTCGACGAGCGCTACCCGATGGCCTATGAGGATGTCGACTGGTGCCTGCGCGCGTGGCAGGCGGGCATGCGCGTGATGTACTTCCCCGGCGCGTCGCTCTACCACTTTGAGTCGCAAACGCGTGGCACCGATGTGGGCGAGCGCGAGCGCGAGTCACAGCGCGTGTTCTGGGAGCGCTGGGGCGAGTTCTTCGACGCGCGCGAGGTGCGTGCCGGCAATGGCAAGCTACGCATCGTGTACGTCACCGAGGGCACCGGTGTCGGCGGTGGGCATCGTGACATCTTCGAGCACCTCAACCGGCTGGCCGAGCGTGGGCACGAGGTGGCGCTGTACACGCTCGGGGAGCAGCCCGACTGGTTTGAGTTGCGTGTGCCGGTGCACAGCTTCGAGTTCTATGAGGAACTGGTCGAGGAGCTCTCGCTCCTGGACGCGATCAAGGTTGCCACCTGGTGGAACACGGCGATGCCGGTGTGGTACGCGAGCGTGTTGCGCGGCATTCCCGTGTATTTCGTGCAGGACATCGAGACCAGCTACTACCCCGACGACGAGTCGGTGCGCCACGCTGTGATCGACTCCTATCGCCCCGAGTTTCGCTACATGACGATCTCCGGCTGGAATCGCGAGCGTCTGCAGGAGTTGGGCCTGGATGCCGAGCTGATCCCGCCGGGGATCGACCTGGAGTGCTTTCGTCCGCGCGAGGACGTGCAGCGCCGCGAGGACATGGTGCTCGCGTTGGGGCGCACAAACCCTCTGAAGAACCTGCCGCTGACGGTGCAGGCTTGGCGAGCGCTTCCTGAGCCGCGTCCGGAGCTGTGCATGTTCGGGATCGAGCCGGAGCTGGCCACCGAGCAGGGCATGCGCTATGTGGTCTCGCCCAGCGACGAGCAGGTGGGCGAGCTGTTCAGCCAGGCCACGGTGTTCATCCAGACCTCCACGCACGAGGGCTTCTGCCTGCCGGCGCTCGAGTCGATGGCCACCGGCGGTGCGGTCGTGTGCACCGACGCCCACGGCAACCGCGACTTCTGTGTCGATGGCGAGAACTGTCTGATGCCGCAGGCCAGCCGCGAGGCAGTCAGTGCGGCCCTGGCACGGCTGCTCGGCGACGCTGAGCTGCGCGAGCGCGTAGGGCAGGCGGGGATCGAGACTGCCGCGCAGTTCGCATGGGAGCGGCGCATCGACGCGCTGGAGGCATTCTTGGAGGAGGTCGCCAAGCCGCGGGAGACGGTGGCGTCGAGCGAGGTTGTCCCCGGAAAATCATAGGTGCCTGGTCTGTCGCTATTCAAGCTGTTTGCTACTCGCGTAAGTACCGTGGCGGGGATAACAGCGCAAATAACGAAGCCGCAAATGGCTGGCGCTTTTTGCGAGTCTTATTTACATAGATGCTATATTTTGTAAATAAGATCCTTGTCTTGACGTTCTAAAGCCCTAAAGTTTCGGTGTTCGCGAGGCCCACGCTTTGCTTTCAGACGACCAGCGTGCCGGCCAGCTCGTAGCCCAGCCAGCTGGCTATCGCGCCTTCATTCCAGCTCGATTGCCGCCGGACCCGCCCGTGGCGCTCGACGGCGAATTGCTTACCCTGCTCTCGCAGGCAGACATCTCGTTGGGTCGCCTGGACGGAGTCGTGAGGGTCATCCCTGATCCGGACTTTTTCGTGGGGATGTACGTGAGGCGAGAGGCCGTGCTGAGCTCTCAGATCGAGGGCACACAGAGCACACTGGAGGATCTGCTTGAAGTGGAGTTGGAGCCCGACATGCGAGGGCTCCACGGCGATGTAGGCGACATCGTGAACTACATCGCGGCCATGAACCATGGTCTGTTGCGGCTGGAAGAGCTGCCGCTCTCGCTGCGCTTGATACGGGAGATCCACGCCGAACTTCTGCGAGGCGGACGAGGCTCGCACGCTACCCCAGGCGAGTTCCGACGCACGCAGAACTGGATCGGCCCAAAGGGCGCCTCGCTCAGACAAGCCACCTTCGTCCCACCTCCCGTCCACGAGATGGCCGAAGCTTTGAGCGACTTCGAGAAGTACCTGCACTCTGAGCGAGAGAGCGCACTATTGATCATGGCCGGTCTCGCTCACGCGCAGTTTGAGACGATCCATCCCTTCCTCGACGGTAACGGTCGTGTCGGCCGACTACTGATCACCTTCCTCTTGGTTCACGAAGGAGCGCTGAGGGCTCCGCTGCTGTATCTCAGCTACTACTTCAAGCTTCACCGCGCGGAGTACTACGACCGCCTGATGGCAGTACGTCTAAGGGGCGACTGGGAGGGATGGCTCCGGTTCTTCCTGCGTGGGGTCGCCGAAACGGCGGAGCAGGCGACCGATACGGCCGAGCGCATCTTCGAGCTCCGAGAGCAAAGCCGTTCTCTTGTGATGGGCGATACTGGCCCTAACGGTCTAAGGCTATTGTCGATGCTCTTCAAGCGGCCACTCATCAACGTCAACGCAGTCGGCCGCGACCTTGATGTCTCGTTTCCAACCGCTAACCGCCTTGTGGCCCGCTTCGAGGAACTAGGCCTATTGCGCGAGCTCACAGGACAGCGTCGCTCCAGACTCTTTCGCTACGAGCCATACCTGCGACTCTTTGATGAGCCCCCGTCTGGGGAGGACTTTCAGGTGCCGACAGAGGCAACCGGGGCGTCGACGCCGAAAGAATCCGAGCTATAAAGGTGCACCCAGCCGCGTTGCCTGGCCGACTGGGAGAAGTCCGACTGAAAGGTATGTCCGTGAAGCTCGAGTTTGCCCGTGAGTTGCGCTGCCCCGCCTGTCTCAGCGATCGCTCGCTCGAGCTCCTGGCCCGCGAAAGCGATGGCCGGGAGGTACGCGAGGGGACGCTGCGCTGCCGTTCCTGCGCGACGGAGTTCGCGGTGCACCGGGGTGTGGTCGAGCTGCTGCACGAGCCACCGAGCTACGTCGTGGCCGAGGCCGCGGGCCTGGAGCGCTTTGCCGAGCAGATGCGCGCGGAGGGCTGGGACCGCGAGAAGGTGCGCCAGCTGCCCGACATCGAGCACGGCTACTGGTACGCCCAGTCGCGCTCGATGCACCAGCTGATGACGACGATCCCGTTCAAGGCCGGGCAGAGCATTCTCGACGTCGGCTCGAACACGTGCTGGGCGGCCAACCGCTTTGCTCAGCGGGGCTTGCGGGTGATCGCGCTTGACATCGCCACGACCGAGCTGCAGGGCCTTTATACGGCCGAGTACTTCATCGACGAGGGTGAGGTGTTCTTCGAGCGGGTGCTGGGTTCGATGGCGGCGATCCCGCTGGCCTCGGCCAGTCTTGACTACGTGTATTGCTGCGAGGTGCTCCATCACAACGATCCGCAGAGTTTGCGTCGCACCTTCCAGGAGATCTTCAGGGTGCTGCGCCCAGGCGGTCAGCTGCTGATGGTCAACGAGACGCTAAAGACGCTGAGCGACACCAACGGCGTGCACGTCGAGGGCGTCGAGCAGTTCGAGGGCTACGAGCACGCGCACTGGGCGCTTGGCTATCGCTGGGAGGCAATCCGAGCGGGCTTTATGACCGAAGTCACAGAGCCCCACTACCGGCCGTTCTTCGGCGATCCTTCACCCTCGCCGCGAGGTGCCAACGCGCCGCTCGTGGGACCGCTGGTGCGCAGGGGCGCGAGGGTGCTCCAGTCAAGCGAAGCGGCGCGTCGCGCCTATCTGGCATGGCTGAACCACGTGCGGGGGGGCGTGCAGATGAACATGCTTGCCACCAAGCCTGTGCGCTACGTCGCCACCGACGAGGCGATCGGTCCGTTGCGCCGCCTGCCGCGCACGCTCGCGGCTACCGCCCGCCTGCGCGAGGATCGGCGCGAGGGCAGGGCGCCGAGCCGCCCGCCGCGCACGCCCGAGCAGGTGGCCAGGGCAATGCGTCGCTCCGCTTAGAGGTTCTCGGCGACAACGGCGCTGAGCGGTTGAACACCCAGAAGCCGAGCGCGAAGGTCGCGGCGGTTAGGGGCGCATGACCTGGCGGTCGCAACTTGGGTGTCCGCCATCGCTGCTGTACGTCCGCCTAGCCTCTCTCTCGCAATGTCGCTATAATGTCCCGTACCTAAGACAGTGAGGAGACATGATGCCCGTGCAGACATACGAGCAGAGGCTCGGACAACTCGACAGAAGGGTCGAAGATCTGCAGGACGGGTTCCTAAAGGCCATCGAGCATCTCCGCCAGACGCCCGAGGCCGATTGCTCCTTCGAAGACCATTGGGAGGACATCGCAAAGCGGATGAAGGGGCTTCGCGACGAGATCAATGCCGAGGACTTCGACAAGGACCAACTCGCGACCCTCGCGACGGCGCTCTTGGACATGCGCGACCTGCTCGAGGAAGACCCTCGAAACAACCTTGATATCTGCGATCAGCTGATGATCGTGCTTGAGCGCATACGCCACGTCGTTCGAGACGCACTCGACGAGCATGTGACGGGCGTGCCGGGTGATGTCGGAATGGTGATGGGCGATCTGGGCCGATGGTTGGAGCGTGTGCCAGATCAGGCGATTGCGGGCATCCTCGGCGTGGATAGACGCACACTGTCGCGCTGGCGAGGTCAGCAGGCTACCCAACCTCGCCGCGGACTTCGCGTTTTTGCCCATCTTGTGGCGATTCTTCGGCACAATTGGGACGCTGAGGGCATCATGGCGTGGTTCAACCGGCCGCGCCGCGACCTTGACGGCCGCAGGCCAGCATCGGTGTTGAACGATCCCAATTGGGAGGATGCGCTGATCGGCGCGGCGCGCTCTGGGCGCAACCAATATGGCACGTAGGCTCCCTGCCTTCGTAGATCAAGTCGTGATCGCCTATCGCGCGACGTCATACGACGTGCCTGTATGGGTCAGCCCGAATCGACGCGAGGGACGGTGGAACATCGCCAACCAAGAGCCGATCGCGCAGTACATGTCGCTCGACGCGGAAGCTCCCTTTGCGGAGATGCTACGTCACGAGAATCTACGGTCCGAGGAGGAGGCATCGCACTACAGGACCACTATCTGGCAACTACAGGTGGACTCGGGAGCAATTGTCGACTACAGCACGTTCGAGTTGGCGGAGGCTGCCGGTTTCGATCCGGAAGCTCTCGTTAGTGACGATTACGAGCATTGTCAAGCCGAGGCCCGATGGCTTGTAAGCCACAACGCCCGAGGTGTGCTCACGCCTTCGGCTGCGCTACCTGGTAGTACGAGCCTGACGCTCTTTGGGCCACGCGTTCGCGTCCGATGGGGTGCGCCCGTGAAGCTCGCATCTTTGGTGCCTGCACAGCCAATCAGCACCGGCGCGCCACCGAGCGGGTTGATCGAGCGGGTCCGCTACTACGGTCAGCGCGAACCAAGGCTTGATAAGTATCTGCGGGAATCCAGCCGACGCGAAGCCTGATGCGTTGACTGATCAGAACCGTCTCGCACACTCCATGGGGGGTCCGGCGTTCCTCGATGCAGGCCTCTCGAGGTCACCCTAGAGCGGTTCGGCGTGACGGCGCTAGACGCCTCTAGAGGTTCTCGGCGACAAACGGCGCCGAGCGGTTGAACACCCAGAAGCCGAGTGCGAAGGTCGCGGCGGCGACTCCCACGGGCTCGAGCAGTCCGGCCCAGCTGCCGAGCGCCTGTCCGGCGCTGATCGTGGCATGGGTGACGATCGCGTGGCGGAACTGCTGGAAGACGGTGACGAGCGGGTTGAGCATGTAGATGTGGTACAGGAGGTGGCCGTGTTCGTGCAGGAACAGGTCGAAGCTCGTCTCATGCTTGGGCGCTTTGGGGTAGAGCAGCGCTTCGCGCACCTTTGACAGCGGGATGATCACCGGCGAACCGTAGAAGACGATCTGGCTGACGACTTCCCAGATCGGGGAGATGTCGCGGAAGCGCACGAATAGTGCCGCGAGCAGCATCGCAAGACCGGTGGAGAAGATGACCAGCAGCGTGAGGATCAGCGGTAGCTCCAGCCAGCTGAGCATCGGCGTGACGCCGGAGATGAGCGCGAAGATGAACACGACGATCAGGTTGAGCAGCAGGTTGAAGAACGACAGCAGCACGATCGCTAGCGGTATCACCATTCGCGGGAACTGGATCTTGCGCACCAGGTTCTCGCGGTCGAAGACGCTGCGCACAGCTCCGCCGGTGGCTTCGCCGAAGAACGTGAAGAGAATGATCGAGCCGAGCAGCTGGACGCCGTAGAACTGTTCGCTGGGCTGTCCTCCACCACCAACTTTGGCGATCAGCACGAAGAACACGTACAGCACGCCGAACAGCAGCAGCGGGCGCATCACCTGCCAGATGTAGCCGAGCACCGAGCCGAAGAACTTCAACTTGAATTCGTTGCGCGCGATGTTGTAGGTGAGGTGCCAGAAGCGCCGCCAGTCGTCGTTGAGCGCGCGTGGGCCCTTGATCGGGCGTCCGAGGCCCTCGTAGGGGGGTGGCTCGACGTCTGTTGGCTGCGGAGGGCTCAGGGTCTCTGTGCTCATCGCGCGAGCTTTCCCGATGGAGCTGTCTCGGTGGCTCTCACAATGCGACCTCCCTGGTGGCGCTGGCGCCGGTGCGGCTCATCGCGACCTCGACCGGCAGATCGACCGCGCCACCCAGCGCTTCGGGTCCGGTGACGACGAACGAGAAGGCGCCCTCGTAGCGGTCGATCAGGTCCATGCCGGTGCCGCGATGGGCGAGCGTGAACAGCGGGTTGTAGCGGCCTGGCGCGAGCACGTTCTCGAAGGCAAACGAGCAAAGCACCTGCTCCCCGGCGCTGAAGCGCCCGCTGCGTTCATCCGCACGGACGCTGCTCGCCACGACGATCGCCAGGTGGTCTTCGTTGAGCACATACAGGCTCGCGACGGGATCCTCGACCTCGACCTCAAAGCGCACGAGCGCCTTCAGCACGATCCGTTGTCCCTGGGGCAGCGAGGCGGGTCGTTGGCCGTGCTCATCCTCGATCCACGCCTCCAATACGCGCGCCTCGCCGTCGCCGCCGCGACCGTCGGCCACGCCGCCGCTGGCCTCCGCCTCGCGGCCGAAGTTGATCTCCAGGTAGCGGTCGGCGACCTCGTGGGGCTCGCCGAGGTGCACGGTCTCGCCGCGCTCGAGCAATAGCGCGCGGTGGCAGAAGCGGTTGAGCGAGCCCATGTCGTGAGTTACGAACACGATCGTGCGGTTCTCCTCGCGCATCTTGTAGAAGACGTCGAAGCACTTCTGCTGGAAGGCGGCGTCTCCGACGGCGAGCACCTCGTCCACGAGCAGGATGTCGGCGTCGACCTGGATCGCCACCGAGAAGGCGAGACGGACGTGCATGCCCGAGGAGTAGTTCTTGAGCTTGAGCTCCTCGAACTCGCGCAGTTCGGCGAAGTCGATCACCTCGTCCACGCGCCGGCGCGCCTCGCGCGGGGTGAGGCCCATCATGATGCCATTGAGCACCACGTTGTCGCGCGCGGCGAGGTCCTGGTTGAAGCCGACGCCCAGCTCGATGAACGTGGAGAGGCGCCCGTCCATCCAGATCTGGCCCTGGTCCACGCCGTAGATGCCCGCGAGGCACTTCAACAATGTGCTCTTGCCGCTGCCGTTGCGCCCGGCGATCCCGAAGAATTCGCCACGGTTGACCTCGAAGGAGATGTCCTTCAGCGCGGAGAAAGTCTCGTGGCGGGTACGGCGCAGGGGATGCAGCGCGGTCTCCTTGAGCGTGTGCGTGCGCTCCTCGGGGACACGAAAGGTCTTGCTCAGCGAGCGTGCGACGATCGGCGGGGTGCCGTGGCTGGCCAGTTGTGGCATGGGGGAAGGGTATCCGCTGGCCCCGGCGGCCAGGACGGTGTTGCGGTGGAAGTAGATAGTTCCCCGTCGCCCAGCGCCTTTAGGCTGTCGTGGTGACCAAGTCTGTCGCTGAGCTCTTGTCAGAGCGCGAGGGAACCCGCCTGGACGATGGTGACCTACCAGGAACGTGACCTGCTGCTTCTGCGTGCTTCTTACGCGGCGGGACCGTTCTTTATCAAGGACAGGGGCAAGGACAGGGGCACGTTTGTTCGCATCGGCAGCAACTCGCTTCCCGCCAGTCCGGAGAAGGTCGCTGAGCTTGAAAGGGTCCGGCAAGTCGGCGCATGGGACCAGCAGCCGCTGTCAGGGTTGATACGCGACGATCTCGACCAGGAGATGATCAAGAGGTGGTTGGAGAATCCGACTGACGCCAAGTTGCGGAGTCTTGGGGTTCTGACCGAATACGGCGGCCAGCTGGTTCCTACCCATGCGGGGATCATCCTGTTCGGGCGAGAGCATGCCATCCATTTTCCGGACGCTCAGATCCGGTGTGCTCGGTTTCGAGGAAATGACAAGGGCAGGCCGGCCGTAAAGAGCGAGGAGAGCGATGGAACCGTACTCGACGGGATCGAGGCGGCGGTGCGGTTCATCGAGCGCAATACCGATCGGATCGTACGGATCACGGGGCGTACGCGCAGGGAGGAGCTGGATCTCTTTCCGAGCATCGCGATTCGCGAGATCCTCAACAACGCGGTGGCTCACGCGGATTACGCGATCGAGGGAGCCTCGATCTTTGTTGCTTTGTACTCCGATCGCCTTGAGATCTCCAGTCCCGGTACATGGCCTCCGGGCTTCTCCAGGGAGGACTTCGAATCGGGCGTGAGTCTCCGTCGTAACAAGGCCATATCGCGAGTGCTGATGCGACTGGGCATCATCGAGGGCTACGGGAGCGGGTACGATCGAATCGTCGCGGCGTGTCGCGATAAGGGATTCCCAGAGCCCGAATGGATCGAGAACGGGCCTCAGATCAAGGTCGTACTGCGGCCGCATCCGAGCAGTGGTCTGTCTCCGATATCGGTCAGCGACGATCCGCACCGAGCCGAGCGACTGTCACATTCCCGGCTGACCCCGGAGCAGCGATACGATGTTGTGCTGCGAGCGATCGAGGAACTCGAGCGACCGAATACGGGCGATATCCAGCGGCACACGGGTATCTCCATGAGGAGCTTGGGGCGTGACCTTCGTCGTCTTCGCGAGGGCGGTGTCATCGAGTTCGTTGGCTCGCCGCAGACGGGGTTTTACCGCCGCAAGTGAGTCACTCTGCCACACTCTGCCACACTCTGCCACACGCGGTTGATCGGCGTGTTACGCCTCAGACAGCGGCAAGTGCGGGTGCAGTTCTGTTGATCTATCCCAAAACATAATCAAAAGCCGCACCTATCGTGGCTTTAGGGTATAGTTTGGGAATGCCACAGAGCTTCACTACCCGCGATACCGATGTCATTCTGCGCGCTCGACGCAGGCGGCGGAGTGTTCTGGTACTGAGTGAGGACTCCGATTGGCTTCGTGAGCTGCATCCACGCCCTAAGGACCTGCTGCTACGAATGGCTAGCCGCGGCGCGCTCATCAAGCTAGGCGCGGGTCGATATGCGATTCCGGAATTGGGCTCGGATGCTGCGGCCTACAAGGCTTGGCAGCCGATGCTCAACGGGCGGCTGGCTCCGCTCGGCGACTACTACCTCGGTTTCTTCAGTGCCCTGGAAGAGCATCGCCTGACTGACCTCTCAGAGCCCTTCTCGACCGTACTCGTCGGGTACGCAAGCCGCCAGCTCTCAAGCGGCGAACTCAGTGTGGCTGGCAGGCCCACACGGGCTGCTCGTACACAGCGGCCCGTCTTCACCGAAGATCTGGGTGTGGAAGTCGTTCGGCTCTCTCGCACGGAGCACTACCGACGGAGCGACCCCACCCGCACTCTCGTGGACTGCCTGTGGCATCCACACCTCGCTGGCGCGACCGAAACATGGGTGAGTGCCTGGGGCCGGGGTATGCGCGAAGAGCGCCTGGACCCGCTCATCGCGTGCCGGTACGCCCTCGCGCTCGGACCGGCGGTCGCGCGCAGGACGGGATTGATGCTTGACCTGCTCGGCGTCAGCGAGGTTGCGCGTGCGCAGCTGCCGGCCCGTGTTCGGCGCAGCGATCGTGCACCGCTGATGGTCGCCGACGGCCCCGCCGCAAGTGAGGAGATGGAGCTTGACCCGTTCTGGCGCGTAAGAATGAACGTAGGCCGCCAGCGTCTAGAGGGATGGCTCTCCTATGGCAAGTGAGCCGATCCTGGCGGTGCAGGAGAACATCGACGACCAGATAATCGAGTTCTGCAAGACCTGTGAGGGACTGACCGAAGCGCAGGTCGTGCGTGACATCGCCCGGATCGTCTGCTACAACGACATCGCATTCCTCGTCGGACGAATGGTCCGCGAAGATCGCCGGGATCACAGCGCCGAGCTCCAAAAATCGGTGAACAAGCTCATCGACAAGAAGGTCCGCCGCAATCGCGAAATCAGCTCGAACCTCCGGGGTCGCGTTGACGCACTCACTCGATCAGAGCGCCGACGTCGCTTGGAAGAGCCCGACGAACACGTCGACCCGAACAGCCACAAGGGCTTCAACAGTCTGGCCTACCTTCACGGAACGCGGCCAGACCGTGCAGACGTTGACCGACTCATCCAAAGAGTCTTGCTACCCCTACTGTTCGACTGACCGATCAAGACCGCGTTAGTAAACGCCCAACGTTCTTGTTCGGCATCGATCCGCCTAGCTCCTCGGGTCGCGTTCGTAGCGTCCGGCTAGGTATTCGTCGACCCAGGCGGGTGTGCTGCGCCAGGCGCCGTCGGCGGCCTTGGAGGCCTTGAGGCGTCCTCGTGTTGCGGCGACGCGAAGCGCGTTTGCGGTTACTCGCTCAGAGGCCAGGGCGGGCAGCGGGACCAGGTGCGATGGGCCGGCGATGGCGGGGACGACAAACTTGTGGAGGTTGTCGAGGATGGCGCGGACGAGCAGTTCCCCGAGTGGGCCATAGTTGCCCTGATCGGCACTTCCGAGTGCGGCCAGGTATGCCCGGCGCCTGCCCTTGAAGATGATCGCAGGTGGATAGCCAAGCCGGACCAGGATCAGATTGAGAACGAGCCGGCCGGTGCGTCCATTGCCGTCGAGAAATGGATGAATCTGCTCGAAGCGCGCATGCACCTTGGCTAGCGCTTCGGACTTGATGCCTTCACGCTCGGAGCCCAGCGTCTGTACCTCGCCGATCCAGTCCATGACCATCGCGGAGACTTCGGTCCATGGCGGTGGGCGCATGCCGCCTGGAAACGGTCGGATGTCGTGTTCGCGGAAGGAGCCGGGACGCTCGTTGTGGCCGGCGCTGGGGTGAGGTGCGACGTCCCATGCGGGTGTAAGCACGAGGCGATGGATGTGTCGAAGCTCGGTCAGCGAGAGGAGCTCGCCGCTCGACCATGCGCCGGAGTTGAGCGCCTGACCGTAGACCCAGGTGGCGGCATCGGCGTAGCCGCGTACCTCCATGTACTCCCTGAGCTCCTTGTTGCCCACCGCTCGACCCTCCTCGAGCAGCTGCTCGACCTGCTTGAGCACGAGCGTGTTGCCCTCGATGGCGGTCGAGTGGTGAGCCTCCTCGAGCCATATCTCACGCCAGATGTCCTCTGCTTCGTCTGGTGAAGGCAGGCCGCCGAGCCGCTCGCGCAGTTCGTCGATCTGAATACGCAGGCGCTCGTAGACGGCTGCTCGCGACGGGCGGCCGCGATTGCCTACCTTGTTTTTGTGCGGCTGTGACATTTTCAAAGCGTACCGCACGCCCTATATAAGTGTGCGGTTGGCTACAAACTAATTGCACCGAACAAAATGCGGTCACTAGCCTGACGCCGGTGTAACTACGGTGCTACACTTCATGAATGCCAACCGCATACCCACGTATAGCGTTGACTCGAGACCCAGAGCTTGATGAGGCATTGCGGCGCGCGAAGCCACTGCTCGGCAAGGACAAGCCCGTGGCTGCGCTCGCTCGAGAGCTGATACTGCGCGGAGCGCGCGAGTTGCACGCCAACGAGGGCCCAGAACTTGATCGGTGGCTGACCGATCGGCATGCCACTCAGGTCGAGCGCTCCACTGGAGATGTGCTTGCTATGGCCACCAAGCTTGGACCGCCCGATCCCGCGCGGCCGCACGCAGCATCACGAGCGCTGGAGGACTTGCGCAGCGAGCGAATCTGAGCAGCTGTGGCCGACGCGAAGCTTGTCTACATGGACACTTCCGCGTTCGTGAAGCTCGTGATCCCCGAGCTCGAGACGGAGGCGCTGATCGCTGAACTCACCCCAGATGTTCGAATGGTCGCCTCCGAGATTCTTGAGGTCGAGGCTATGCGCGCAGCGCGCAGGGCAAGTGGACAGGAAGCCGCCGACACCGCAAGAGCACAGCTCGCAGGCGTGCGACTGCTGCCGCTGACCGCGCAGGTCCGCAAGCGGGCTTCTGAGTTGGACCCCAATACGCTTCGCTCGCTCGATGCGATTCACATCGCCACCGCACTGGATCTGGGCGAGCGTCTGGACTGCGTGTATGTGTATGACACACGCATGATCGCCGCGGCTGAAACTCTCGGACTGCGCACGAGCACACCTACGATAAGACCGCCCGCCAAGGATGCTGGTGCCGCTGGGGGCGACCCAGATACCTGCGAGTAGCGCGCGGGCTCTTGCCCCTCTGGTCGTGCGATATCGTCCTGTTCTCGTGGCGATAGGGACCGTCCGCCGCCGTGAGACGATCAATGCTTGAGCGACTCTGCCACCACCACCGGGACCTGCGACCCGGCACCAGGATGAGGGCGTGAGCTCACGACGCCGTGCAGCGGCGCCACGGCTGATCGAGTGGACCGGCGAGCGATGCGTTCCGTGGGCACCCGACGTGCAGGTTGTCTATGAGCACTTCCACCGCTACATGTGGGCCGCGCAAGTCGTCCGCGGACGCAAGGTGCTCGATCTCGGCAGCGGCGAGGGATTCGGTGCCGCGATCCTCTCCGAGTCGGCCGAGCAGGTGGTGGGCGTGGATGTGGACGAGCGGACCGTCGAGCACAGCAAGCTCAACTATGGGGGTGCGAACCTCGAGTTCCGTGTGGGCACGGCACTCGACCTGTCCGATTTCGAGACCGGCTCGTTTGGTGCCGTGGTCGCGTTTGAGATCATCGAGCACGTTCGAGACCAGGAGCGGGTGCTTGCGGAGATCGCGCGCGTTCTCTCAGATGAGGGCGTGCTCGTGGTCTCCACTCCGGATCGACGGCTCTACAGCGAGGTCACCGGTCAGCGCAACCCGTTTCACGAGCATGAGCTCTCACTGGAGGAGTTCCAGCAGCTGCTAGCTGAGCATTTCCCTCACGTCGACACTTGGGGCCAGCGCACGATCACCGGCTCTCACCTGCACGCCATCCAAGTTCCCCTGCGTGAAGCTGAAGGCGACATCGCCGAACAGCCCGATTTCTATCTCGAGCGAGCGGGGGAGGAGTGGCGCGTGGCAGGCGACCCCGCCGCGCTCTACGTCGTCGCGCTTGCCTCGAAGATGCCACTGCCCGAGATGCCGGACACCTCGACGCTGGCCGATTGCGGCATCGAGCTGGTACGAGCAAAGGAAATGGACACCGCGCACGCCTTGGCCGAGCGAGATGAGGCGATCCATCGCAACGACGATCTCTCGGCCGGTATCCAGCGTGAGCGCGCCGCCCGCGAGCACGACCAGGTGGCCCACGGTCGCGAGCTTCACGAGCTGAACGCGCGAATCAGCGAAGAGCTCAAACAGCGCGACCAGGACATCTTAATCGGGCGCGAGCGCATCGTGGGATTGCGCGCTGAAATCGCCTCACGCGATCTCGAGGTCGCCTCACGCGAGGCTGAGCTGGCTGCTGCCAGGAGCCTGAACCTTCGCACCGAGGAGTCGGTGACATGGCAGGCGTTCCAGCGCGCGAGAGCTCGTCTGTATGGCTCGATCGGCGAGAGGTCTCTGTTGGCTCGCGCACTGCATCTCTCACTGCGGCTGGCGGGCAGGATCTTGATCAAACGACCAAAGCCCGTGCCCGCTTCCTCTGAGTCTGCTGAGGATCCAAGTGCGACGAGCGGGGTCGCGGATGCCGATGTGATCTCACTGCCGGAGTATGAGAATCCCAAGGTCTCCTTGATCATTCCGCTTTACGCGCACGCGGAGCTGACGCGGGCATGCCTGAGCGCGATCCGCGATAACACGACGCGCGTGAGCTATGAGGTAATCCTCGTGGACGATGCCGCCGATCGGGAGACCAAGCGTCTGCTTGAGGGTGTGCGCGGGGCGCGAATCGTGCGCAACGAGCAGAACCTGGGCTACCTGCGCAGCGTGAACCGCGGCGCGAGCTTTGCGCGAGGGCGTTGGCTGGTGCTCTGCAATAACGACACCGAGGTAAGGCCCGGATGGCTCTCGGCGATGCTCGATTGCGCTGAATCCGCGGATGACGTGGGTGTGGTGACTCCCAAGTTCCTCTACCCGGACGGCACTCTCAACGAGGCGGGCGGGATCATCTGGCGCGACGGGACGGGCGTGAACTATGGCCGTGGCGATCGCCCCGATCACTTCCAGTATGAGTACAGGCGGGAGACCGACTATGGCTCGGCGGCGGCGCTGATGGTCAGCTCAGGGCTCTGGAAAGCGACAGGCGGCTTCGACGAGCGCTACCTGCCGATGTATTACGAGGACACTGACCTGTGTTTCCAGGCGCGCGAGCATGGAATGCGCGTCCTCTATGAACCGGAGGCCGTCGTCGTCCACATCGAGGGCGCCACGGCCGGCAACGATGTCGAGTCCGGTTTCAAGCGCTACCAGGAGCAGAACCGCTCGAAGTTCGTCGCCAAGTGGCGTCATCGACTCGAGTCTGAGCAGCTGCGCTCGGCGCCCACGAACTTGCGGGCGGCGGCCAACCGCCATCGTGGTCGTCATGTGTTGGTGGTCGACTTTCGAGTTCCGACCTGGAATCACGATTCCGGCTCGCTTCGGATGCTCAACATCGTGCAGGCGCTGATTGGCTTGGGGATGCGCGTGACGCTCATGCCAGACAACTTCGCCCCGCTGCAGCCATACACACGTGCGCTTCAGCGGATGGGAGTCGAGGTGCTCTATGGCGCGCTCGATATAAACGCCGAGCTGGCAACGATAGGCCCCAAACTGAGCGGAGCGATCCTGTCGCGGCCCCATGTCGCGAGTCGCTGGCTTGACACGATCAGAGAGTATGCGCCGTCGGCAATCGTCGCCTACGACACCGTGGATCTGCACTGGTTGCGAGAGACTAGGCGAAGCGAATCGGATAGCCCCTCTGCGGGGGCCGCGTCCACAAACGGGAGCGGCCATCCGATCGGTCTGAAGGCCGAAGCGTTGCGCCAGATCGAGCTGGCGATGATACGAGCGACCGATGCCACGCTCGTCGTTAGTGCCTCCGAGCAGGCACAGGTTGAAAAGGACGTCTCACGCGCAAACGTGCTGGTAGTGCCCAATGTGCATCAGGTCGAGCCGCTGGTGGTCCCGCCGGAGGATCGCTCGGGCATTCTATTCGTGGGGGGATTTGAGCATCCGCCGAACACCGGTGCGGCTCTGCGCTTGGTCAAGGAGGTTATGCCGGCCGTGTGGCGTGAGCTTGGCGATGTGTCGGTAACGATCGTAGGACCCGATCCACCGCCGGAGGTTCAAGCGCTGGCAGGACCCCTAGTCGAGGTCACGGGCTGGATTGAGGATTTGAAGCCGCTGCTAGATAGCGCGAGGCTGATGGTGGCCCCGCTTCGCTATGGCGCAGGGCTGAAGGGCAAGGTTACCCAGGCGCTCGCGGTGGGTCTGCCCGTGGTTACGACCCCGGTTGGCGCTGAGGGCGTCGAGCACATTGATGAGTGCCTGATGGTGGCTGAGGACTCACAGGATCTCGCCGCTCATGTGATCCGTGCATACCGCGGCGACGAGCTTTGGCGGAGTCTCTCTCGTGCGGGTCAGGCATTCATCCTCGCGCAGTGCTCCACCTCGGTAGTCACCGATCGTCTCGGGCAGCTATTCGATGGTGCTCTGGCCTCAGCGCCCGATGTTGGGTCCGTGTCGACGCGCCCTTGAGTCCGAGGCCCGGTCCACCATATGTGCCAGCGGTGCCTTAAGTTGATTGGGACAGGTCCAGCGGCTATGGTCTACTACGTAAACTATTGATGGCTTGATGCCGACAAGATTTGATGATGGCTTCGATACTCGACACCCACGCGACGAGCCAGCGGCATGATCTGCCCGATGAGATCGTCGCGGTGATAGACACGGTGGAGTTCGAGGAAGCTCGACGGGATCCGCGCGTCCGCTCGTTCCTCACGGAGGCCGACGCCTACCTCGCCGAGCTTGAGCAGCAGGGCCGTAACCGCTAGTCCGCTGGTTCTAGCGGCAGCCAGAGCCGCTTGGGCTTCCTGGCTTCGGCCGAGGGGGAGCGTGATCCACATAGGCTTGGGGTCTATGAGAGCCTAAATAGCCCCAGAATAGATCCAGAATGAATACCAAGATGAATGCCTAGAGGCTACTGTCACTCCCAGCTGATTTCACCGGTCGCCGATGGGCACCGTCAACGTCACTCGAGATCGGACTCGTTCACGCTGCCAAGGAGCAAAAACATTCGCTCATCGTTTGCTGGGGTGGATGGGTCCGACGCAGTCGTGTTACCCACGTTTATTCGCTCCAAGACTTCCCAGCCGGCTCGCCGTATGAGTCGCTCAAGACCCGTTGGGGAGAAGATCCAGTAGTTAGTGGCGTCATTGTTGGTCTCATCCGGGGCCACGAGATAGGCCACCGGAAGGTCGCCGATCGATGTCCGCTCGGGTCCCGCGAAACGGGCAACCCTGGTACTGAGCAGACAGTATGAGGAGCGCTGGGCGAGCTCTCGTAGTACGTAATATGGATTTTGAAGGTGATAAAGGATTCCAAGTAGGAAGATGAGGCCATATCGCTCGCGGGGAAGCGTGAACTGACGATCGAGGTCGATGTCGTAGATCCGGACTTTGGAGCCGAGCTGCTCGCTCAGCGCTCTAGCCCCTTGCAGGCCGTTCATGTTGGTGGCTGCTGTGTCGATGATGTCGATCTCCCAGCCGGCGGTGTCCTCGAGCACGAAGGCCAGATCCCCGTCGGCGGCACCGATGTCGGCAACTGGGAGACCCTGAACGAGTCCCTCGAGGTCGCGGTGCGCACCAGAGAGCATCTGGCTTAGGTGGGCGAGATTGGCCAGGATGTCATACGGATACCAAGCCATGTCGTTGCCGATCCGCAGACGTGCGCTACGCATGCGCTCAACCTGATCGGGAAGGCTTGTCGTGAGTTGGTCTATATCCATCGTCAAGTTCCGGGCTGATCGGGTGCTAGATGCGGCGAATCCACAGCGAGCCTCCACCGTCGGCGTATTTCTCGGGGTAGTCAGGCAGCGAGTCTGACAGCACCGTCGGCTGGAAATGACTCATCCAAGCCACACCCAGCCGTATCTCAAAGGCCGAGTTGAAGGTTAGGAATAACCGCACAGCGTACTGCTCATTCCATGCGCGGCCGGTAAACACCCACTCCTGCGGATAGTCCCACGGCAAGAAAATGTCGTGGATGTGCACAGTTACGTTGGGTGCCAGTCGCGGAAGGATCTCGTGGAGCAGGAACACGACGTCACCGCCGGTCTTCAGCGTGTGTGAGCTATCGATAAAGAGGACGTCACCCGATTGCAGCTCAAGGAAGTGAGCGACAGGAACCTCCTCGACTGGGGAGACGAGAAGCCGCGAGATGCCATCGACGCCACTCGCGATGAAGTCCGGAGGGTAGGGCTCGATGCAGGTGAGGTCAATCTTTCCATCGAAGTACTCACGATTGACCCGGGCCGTCACCAAGGACGACCACCCGCAACCGACCTCAATGACCCTCCGCGGTCGCACATGTCGCAGCATCGCTTGAAGCATCCATGCGTCCAGGTGCGAGAACATCTCGTTGCCCGTGTGGTAGTCACGCGGATCTCCGGTCGTGCTGTCTGGGAAAGCCAGCGGACTCTGGATCGCAAAGTGGTCGCGCACGAGCGCGATCTGCTCTTCTGCTCGCCAGTCGATCCCAGGGGTCTCAGGAGGGCCAGATGGTGGCCACACACGAGAACGGGCCGGCTCCTGGCTCAGAACGCGAGTATTGGCGATCGGACTGTAGTAGTGGTCTAGGGGCCAGCAGATCAGCGGGGGATCTGTGTTCTGGGTCTCGTGTTCGGACATCTGGCGTAGGCTACCGGTCCGGCCGGAGTTGGGCTTGTAGAGCGTGCAATTGTCGCGGGTAGACTATTCGCCCCTCCTTGAGCAGCAGGCCTACTTCTTGAGTCGTCCGGACTATCCGACGCGTCGCTTGGTTACAATTGCCCACATGCTGGTGCCAAAGTGACTCCGATGCCTTCTTCGCCACGAGATTTGGCCATAGAACGGCTAGGCCGTGCGTTAGCCACAAAGCAATGGTTGGTTGCGGCGACCGGAAAGCGCCTCTGGCGACGCAGCGCTCAAGCCGGCGGCGGCCTGCCGATCGGTCTACAAACAACTGTCGACTTCCAGTGCACTCGCGCTTTCACGCTCGATCGGACGGGTAGAACGGTAACCTGTTCGAGATGTGAGCGATGCATCTCCGCGAGCGACTATCACCGAAGTCGGTCTAATGCCTCTCGATGTGAAACTCGGAACTGGGGTACATATGATTCGTGACAATCAAGTTGACGGAGCGCTCATGCGGTTAGGCACGTTAATGACTGACAGTGAAAGTACCCCAACGAGTAGGCGTGAGACGCGTAATTCACGTCCAAGTACACAAACCGCGCTGCTTCTCGTCGTGCCCTGTGTAATTGTTGTACTGAATGTATTTGTGTGGATCACCGCAGTGTCGCGTAGTGGTTTTTGGGCAGATGACTTCCTCAACGTTACTCACTTTGCACATTCCCTCGGAGATCTGTCGGATGATCACATCAATACCGGTAAGTACATAATCAATATCTTTTGGGCCATCGGGACAGAGGCCTTTGGGAACGGGTCTGTGGTACCGTTCTTGTTGCTTAATTCTCTGGTATTTTCGATGGGGCTAGTGATTTGGCTGCGATCCGGTATAAAAACAAACTGGAGTTTTGTTGACGCATGGTGGATTGGGGGCTTGTTTGTCGCGACAGCGGCTTGGCTCCCGACGGCTCTTTGGTCGTCGAATATCACTCACTCAGGTGGTTTTCTCGCACTTGGCGTGGGCGCGTGGGCTCACAATCGATCTATGGATGCACGAACGGCGCGCAGCACCACCTATTGGTCGGTGACCACTGGCGTTGCGTGGACTTTTGCGATCGTTAGCAACATACTCTATGTCGGCTTGATCGTGTTCGCCGCCTATTGCGCATGGCACCAGATCGACAAGCTTAGGCGTCTTGGCACGGAGACCTCGATAGCGGTAGTTACTGTTGTCTTTTGGAACCTAGTACTACCGGTGGTCTTCTTCCTGACAGTGGCCTACCCTGGAACAACTTCTCACGCGGGATATACGGTCACAGGACTGCAATTCGTACATGAGAATCTCCGCTTCTACAGGTTGGCTTTGGCACCTACTTTCTTGCTAATGGTCATCTATCTTGGACTGTTGGTTTGTGCGGTTATCGGAGCGATTGTCTCGGTGCGACGTAGAGACTTCTTTCCGGCGGCTGTGTTGGGAGCGGCGGGAGCGACTATGCTGCCGGCACTTGTTCAAAGCCAGCAGCGAGACATTCATTATGTCGCTGTACCCCTACTACTTTTGTTTAGCGCATTTGCGTCTGGGATGAGTCCGGTTATCTCTGACGTGTCGAGGCGATGGAAGTACACGATATTTATCGCCGGACTAATAGCGATACTATTCATATTCGAGCAAGGCGCAAATATCCGCTCATATTTTGTGCAATCACCCTACGGTAGTAGTCTTGTGACGTTTCGCTCGGAAGTTGCTTCGCTGGCTCCAGAAGGCGCGGTTATTTGCGCGAGGTTGGATCTAGATGTCCCGCATCAGACGGCCCTGATCGGTGGAATGTCTGGTGAAGCTGGGTTTCTAGTACCTCCGATAAGCGCTGCCCGTGTCTATCTGATTCCTCCCGACAATACATGTCCTGCTACTGCCTCTGTTACGCATATTACGGTTAACTTGAATGCGAGAGGCAATTTCGTAGCGTCTAGATAGGTCGCTCTCGCGAAGTCATATACCTCGTGTTTTAGGTAATCACATTGTCTGCGAAACGGGCTTCAGCCACGATCCGAATAGGGTTTAGTCTAAGGTATGGAAAAAACGCGCACACCGACGGAACCTCCTAGATTCGCGGCCAGTCCGGCGGTACGTGTGGCACCGTAATAAAGATATAGTCGACTACCCACGATCAGTGGTGATGGATCTATTGAACTTACGGGCCCCCATTGTGCTCCGTTGGGAGTAGCCGGGGTGTCGCTGCACACAGTCCAATCGTATGTCGATCCTTGTGCCAGGCCGACGCTGCGGATTAGGGTGCTCTGAGCAAGCCCGACAAAGAGGAGGTAGTGCTTATTTGCTACATGAAACGTCGCCGGCTCTCCTAGATCGGCATTTGCCCACTGTAGGGCGGCGACCGCATGGATGCCAAGTATGATGTGGAGTCTCGACCAGTGGCCGTTGGTGTAGGATGAAAATCCCAGTGATCGCCCGATGCCGCCGTTGGGTGGAACGGCAAGCATGAATACACCCAGGTGCGAACTTTGGGGTTCCAAGAAGAAATCGGCGCCGCGATACGTGACGCCGTTGAACGTAAAGCCGGGAAGGAATGCTTGATGGTGCCAGTGGACGCCGTCGCTGGAGCTGGACAGTTCGCTCCGAATATCGGTGGTATTAGCGGGATTGTCCTCGACGACATGCCACAGTCGTCCGTGCCATACGGTGGTTCCGCCGTTGAGATAGTTGCCAAGCAAGGACCGTTCGACGCGGAAGGGCCCTTCTGGGGACCGCGAGACGGCCAGTCCGGTCCGCCAGTTTCCCGACGCGGTGTGACGATCGTTTCCCGAAAAGTACATAAAATAGCGTCCGTGGAAAAAGACCACGTCTGGGTTGAGGACGTCGACTGAATAAAACGTTCCGGCGCGGGGAGCGAGTAGCTGTTGTCCTTTGCCGAGCTGTGTTCCAAGCGAGCATTGTGGCGACTTTCGGTCGGCGACGCTAGAGACTGAGGAGCCGCAACCCATGAGAAGACAGCAGAGGACCATCGTTGCGGCCTGGATCCAGTTGCGAGTAAGCCTCATCTAGCGGCTCCTCAACGCATTGGTCGAATTCGCGTGCGTACAAGCACATACACTGCGCGGATTCCATCTCTCCATGTGATGTTCTTCCCCTCGTCGTATGTCCGACCGTAATAGGCGATTGGCATCTCGTATATGCGAAGCCCACGGCGACAGATTTCTCCCGTGATCTCAGGCTCGATTCCGAAATGATTCTCCGTTAGATACAGTTGCTTGAGTACCTCCACGCGGAATGCCTTGTACCCGGTCTCCATATCTGTGATGGTGGTATTGAAGAGCAGTCCAGTCAACAAAGACAAGAATCGATTGCCGACCAGGTGCCAGAACATGTAGGCACGCTGAGGGCGTCCACCTGAGAGCCGCGAACCGTAAACGACGTCAGCAGCGTTGCGCTTGATGGGTTCGATCAAGGCTGGGACGTCGGCTGGGTCGTACTCCATGTCGGCGTCTTGGATCACGACGATATCGCCTTGACAGTGAGGAATCCCATGGCGCAACGCTGAGCCCTTACCGCCGTTGACCTTGGGAAGCAGATGCACGCGTTTGTTCCTCGTTGTGTACGAAGCTACGATGTCGGCTGTAGCGTCTGTGGATCCGTCGTCCACCACGATGGCCTCGAAATCGAGGTCAAGCGCCGAAATGCGATCAAGCACTTCTCCGATTGTGCGAGCCTCGTTGTACGCGGGGATTAGAAATGTGATTTCCATGTGACGCGTATCCTAATGGCTTGAGAGGCGGGTAGCCTTCCCTCGGACGGCGGGCATGGGATCGGCGTGTGGTCGTCGTCGCCATAGTTGAGCGGCGATCTCGGCGAGCCACACGCTTGCAAGCACGGTGAGCAATGTCGCGGGACCAGCCATGAAACGAGTCCCCTGGTAGAAATAGACCCCGAAGACGAGCAGGGAGAGGAGAATGACCAGCAATGTATACCGTCCGATCGCCTCTCGACGATGACGCCATGCATATACAAGTCCCAAGAGCGGGACAAGCGGTGGGGAGAAAACCCAGAAACCGCCTGCCAGGAGTGTGGGGTAGAACGTCAGATTTGGCATCGACGCCTGTGGGCCGCCGAGTTGACACGGGCAGACCGAGCTGAGAAGTTTTCCGTTTAGCAGGTCCGGGAAAATGAACGGACCCTCACGCACAGAGCTACCTGTTAGGTAGCTGAGCGCGAAGTTGTGGCTGGCGACTCCCCAGTATGTGTAGCCGGTCTCCAGTGGGTTTCCGAATAGCGCCCATTGAAGTAGGCCGAGAACGATGAGTGACGGCAAGGCAAACAGCAACGCGGGCTTGACAAAGCGACGCGGCAAGGAAGCCAATAGTGCGATCAGATTGATGCCCCCCGTAATACGAGCGAGTGTCGCAAGTCCGCTGGCGGCACCGGCGAGTCGAGCGCCGGGACGGTTCATGTACCGGAGCAGTGGCAGCATGAGCACGGTAAGGGTGGCAGTGAACGTGTCGGATAGGACCAGGCCGGCCGCATCTTTGGCAAATGGCGATATTCCGATGAACAGGGCTGCGAGTATCGCCGCGACTGGACCGCCGAGTACCCAGGCCGCAATTATCGCCACGAGCATATATGCCATCGCCCAGAACTTTGCCCCGCGCTGAACATTGCGCGGATAGGATCCGATCGCGGCGAATGGAGCGAGTGCCATCGGATAACCGGGGGGATAACGGGGCGGCTGTCGCCAGTTATGCGCCAACGTTGAGGAGCTGTAGAAGCCTTTGTCTTCGATTAGGGAACGTGCGGAGCTTGCGTATTCGAGGGAGTCAGGGCCCGGTTGTATGGATAGGGGACGCTCCGGCGCGCGCTCAATAGTGCCCAACACTGCGATACACGCAAGCGCCGCCAAGAGCGCTCCACCACGCTTATGCGTCATTGCGGATCTCGCGAATGTACATAATCATTAGAAAAAGTAGGACTACAACAAAACCAAAAGGAAGTAGTTGGAGTAGTCGATTCTCAACCGGGGAGGTCATGGCGGGTGCTTGCGGTAGACTAACGATTTCCAGGGATGCGGTTTTGTCTACTCGGAGCTGTGCCAGCAGCTGGCGACGAGGTGCCAGCGAGTAGAGTCGGAACAAATACACGTGATTGGCCAACAGCCTTGACGTCGCAGAGGACCCTTCTGTGCCCCATGCGACAAGTGCTTCTGAGCCGACGGTCACGATTCCAGGCGAGCCGTTTCCGGTGGACCAGGTCACTTGAGGCGGTCCTGCAGATGGATTCGTAGTTGTCGGAAGCGGTGCTATGGACAGAACGATTCCGGAGTGAATGGCTGGCTGTGCGAAGCAGCTCTCCGGTGCTATATATGTGCCCAACCAGAAACACGATATAGCCACGTAAAAGGACAGCGTGGATTTGCGACTCAAGGTTCGCAAAGTGAGCGATACGTCGTGGTCCAGCGCTGCGCGATCATGTAGCGATAGAGACTGGTGGAGCAAGTGGTCTTGGATGACGGGAGTTGTGATGCAGCGTCAATAGGCCAACAAGGATGTACGGCACAAAGTTGACGAGATGCAAAACGACAGCATAGGAAAGCGCGGCTGCATGTGAGACACCGTAGGCCGTCAGCGCTATCAGTGCGGCTGCCTCGAACACGCCGACGGCGGCCGGCGGGGATGGGATGATCATGGCCAGTCCGACGGCGACGGCGACGAGCACTCCACAAGCCAATGGCAGGTGCAGATGGAACGCGACGCTCACGAAGTAGGCACACAGTGCTGTAGATAGCCATGCGACAAGCGTCCATAGGGATGCTTCGAGCGCAAGGCGTGGCTGGCGCAATCCGCTGAGGCCGTATATCAGCTCGTCGATCGTCTGCTCAAAGCGCTCGCCCGAGAACAGCGAAAATCGACGTAGCGGTCGCAGCAACCAGCGCAGGGGACGGTCGCCGTAGATAGACAACGCTGCCGCGGCAGCGACGATGAGTATCGCCAGAGCGATTGCGACCACGGCCGCCGCGCCGAACCAGCTCACGTGCGGTAGCCACGACTCGGCGGCGAAGAAGATCACGAGGATCGCGATCACGTCATACAGGCGCTCGAGCACGACTGTGCCGACGATTTCGGTCGGCGGAGCCGAGCTGCGTCTCGTGAGCACCACGACACGGGCGGCTTCGCCGGCGCGCGCGGGCATGATGTTGTTGTAGAGGTATCCCACCATCATCGCGTTCCAAACCACGCCGATAGGCGGGCGGCGGCCACGCGCGAAGAGTGAGCGCCAGCGGAACGCACGTGTCACGTTTCCCACCCCGAAGGCAACGAGCGACGCAGCGATCCACCAGTAGTCGCTCGTGCGCAAGGCGCGCCAGGCCAGCGAGAGGTTGATCGTGCTCAGCGCAAGGTAGGAGAACGCAAGCGTGATCGCAACGACTGCGATGTTGAGCAGCAGACGCGTGCGGTGCGGCTTGCGGCGCACGTAAGACATCGGGCTGGGCCGCCATGCAATCGTGGCCGTGAGGTTGCGATTCTTTGGGTCTTGGCCGTCGGCTGGGATCGGATCAAGTTATTAGATGTGGCCGACCGACCCTTCTCTGCTCGACGTTATCCGGGTGGGAAGCGGGCTGGGCGTCTGGAGTTAGGTTGTCCTAGATGTCTGTCGGGCGTCTCGTCGTTGTAGATAGTCGCGGAACTTGGGGGCGGTGTATGCGTACTCGCCCTTTCTGGTTCGGTAGAGCGCACCGGCCTCCACGAGCCGACCGAGAAGCACGTTGATGTTGCCGGGCGCCTTCTTGGATGTCGCGGTGAGATCGGACGAACGTAGGGGCGGGTAGGGGCATTGAGCGCTGGCAAGAAGTAGGTCCTGCTCGGCGGGCGTCAAGGTTGCGACGCGCGGATCGTAGAAGTCGCGATCGAGGCGGTCGTAGATGTCCTGCCGGGTAATGTCGAGTAGCGTGGGCGTAAGTCGGTCGAGTTTCGCCTGCTCGGCGGCGTCCCATAGCTCAGATCCCCATAGTTGAACGAAGTAAGGGTAGCCCTCGACTTCTTGCGCGACATGCTCGGCGAGGGTGCGATCGGCTGTGCGCGTGGTCTGCTCCAGCGGTCGCTCAAACGCTTCGAGCGCCTGTTCGGGCGCGAGCGAGTCGATCTCCTCGCCACGGAACAGTCGCTCGCTATAAGAGCGGGCCTTTTGCAGGTTTCCAGCGAGCGTAGGGAGACCGCAGAGCACGAGGCCGATGGGCAGCTCCCGGCGTTGTAGGGCGACTATCGGTGCGATCAACAGCGATAGCGGATGCTCGCCGTGGCGGTTGCGCTCGTCGCGAACCAACTGCGCCTCGTCCAGTAGCAAGATGACCCCGTCGCGGCCCTTGGCAAGGGCGAGCTTGATCGTCGCGAACAGCTCCTCGGCTAGGTCCTCCTCCCGTGCCGATCCAAAGGAGACCGACAGCGAGAGCTCTTCCCAGCTCACCGACAAGCTGCCCGTGCGCAACGTCTTTCCCGCCGCCTTACGCAGTCGCGCCGCGCGCGAGAGTCGCTTGCGTGTGCGCTCCAGCGACGATCCGAGCGCCGCGCGGATCGTCGCGTCGGTGTTGTGAGCGGGCTGCAGCTCCACGAACACCGGCTCCCAGCCAGCGACCTGAGCGTGCTCTGCGAACATTTCCAGCAATACCGTCTTGCCGGTGCCGCGGAGCCCGGTCACCCGCATATTTGCAGGCTGCTCGGGCGCCGCCCTGAGCATCGCGTCGAAGCGTCGCAGCGGCGCCTCGCGTCCAGCGAGGTAGAGCGGACGCACGCCCACTCCTGGTCGATACGGGTTCTTGCTCGGATTGTCGATCATTACACGATTATTGTAATAACAGGTGATTATAACAAGACTCTTGTAATGTGTCGCAGACCGGGCATGGACCGAGCGGATGCCGCCGAGTTCGAGGGTTGGGCTGGATGTCGGGGCGTCCGGCTCGTGTTGGCTGTTGAAGGTGGGCATGAATAGTAGGCAGTGATTGGAGATCGAAGGCGGAGTGGCGCGCCTCGTGCGTGAGCACCGCCACCGGCGCGCAGCCGGACAGGCTGCGACTTGAAGCAGTCGTCACGCCCCCGGCGAGCCCACCCCCGCAAGAACGCGATCCCCGGTAATCGTCGACAGAGCAGGGCCTTACGACTTGCAAACGCCAGGGGATGCGCCCACTGGTGATGTCTAGCGGTGGAGTACCGCGTTACCTGTGACGGGAGCGTGTGGAATATCGGTCTTGACGAATAGCCACAGATCATGTTGACTGTTCGCCTCCATGACGACTGGTCAACATCTTTCGAATGAGCAGACGGAAACCGGTGGCGCACAGGATGTGTGCCTACCTGTCCGGTCCTGGAGGATCTGAGAGTTGCCGGGCAAGGATGCTGCGGCTTCCTCGAGAAGCCGAGACGAAGCGCGCGAGCAGGTTCGCGCGATGCAGCGTCGCTCCGTGCTCGACGCGATGGCGTACGTCGTCGCCGAGCGGGGAATGCGTGGCGCGACGATCGGTCGCGTGTGCGAACGCGCGAATGTCACGCCCTCCGTGTTTCGCAACCTCTTTTCCAGTCTCGACGCTTGTCTTCTGGAGCTGCAAGAACAGGCGGCGACACGCTGCACGGTCTTGATCGTCGAGGCGTTTGAAGCCGAGATGTCCTGGTTGGATGGCGTGCTGGCCGGTCTCGAGGCGCTACTTGTCTTCCTAGACCGTGAGCCGGAGCTAGCGAGAGTGTGTCTTGTGGAGTCACTGGCGGCGCCGCCGGCGACGCTCAAGCGCCGTCTTGACCTTCTAGCGCCGCTGAAGCCGCTGGTGGATGGCGCGCGGGAGCAATTGTCTAGCGACGAGCAGCCCATTCCGCTGGTCGCTGAGGCGACGATTGCCTCGCTCGTGGGAATTCTTCACGCACGGCTTGTCGCAGGCGAGGCACCGCCTTTCATAGGGCTGCTCGGAGAACTTGCTGGGATCGTGGTGGCTCCCTATCTGGGTGTTTACACCGCCACCATGGAGATGGAGCGGGGTAACGCTCGCGCTCAGGTGCTCGTTCAGGAGATGAGCGCAGGTCCGACGTCGGATCCCGTGTCAATCCCCAAGGAGCTGCGTCACGGCAGTGCGCAACGTCGACGCTTATGTTTGGCCTTCGTGGCTGGGAATCCTGGGGCAAGCAATCAAGCTATCGCCGCCGGGATCGATCTGTCGCATCCCGGTCAGATCTCCGCAGCGCTATCGCGTTTGAACGAGGTGGGCCTACTCATCAAGAGGGCTGGGCTTCCAGGACGCCCCAACGCATGGTCGCTCTCGCCGTATGGCGAGCAAGTTGCACGACTATTCGGCTACTGCTGAACCTCTCGCGCTGGCTGGTAGGGCGCGTCATGGACCCGTTGTGGTGTTGCTGGTTGCCGCTCGTTACTCCTTAACACTAGTCAGCGAGCAGCTTTCCTCCTGTGCACTCAATCCGCTGCTGATTGTTTTCTGTCCGACTCATTAGTCGCATAAGCTGAAATCTTTTGTATGACACCTTGTATTCGCCACAACAAGCCGTATAGGGTCGGTACCGCGTAGCTGAGTTCGCAATAGTTGGGACTCAGGCGCGGGTGTGCTTTGGTCAGCTTGATCCATGCGATGAGGGGATGATGGTGAACGTAATTAGTTACGATGGTTGGGAGCCACGTCTTATGGGTAGGCGAAAAATGAACAAAGAATCTGGGATGCCATTTCGGGTACGACAAGCAAGTCCCGGAGACGGAATAAATCAGACTGTGGGCGAGCCATCGTCAAATCCTTTCTGGATTGGAGCACACCGTTGGGTTCTAGGTTGCTGCCTTTCTGTTTTCCTCCTAGGGTTGTTGCTTATTGGTGCATCAGCCCAAGCGAGTACGACATATGTTGACGGTATCTCAGACCAGAGCATCCCTTCTTGGGATGGCGGGTTCTCAGGAAGCTACTTCGCTGGATTCTTTCAGAATACCTGGATCAACCCCGCCCCGCACATTCAGTACGCGCGGTATGTGGTCCAATGGAATGTCATGTATAAACCGAGTGAAAAACCGTACAACGAAGAACCATACGTACATTATCGCCAGGAGTTCGAGGAATGGGTCAATGATGCGGCCGATATGGGTCTCGCGCTTGATCTCGCTGTCACCGATTATCCCAGCTCCAATACATCTTACCCATCGTCTTCGGCCGAATACAAGAGCCGCGTAAAGGAAGTCCTCGCACAAGCTAATGCGCAGGGCCACCCGATCAGCTATCTGGAGCCATGGAATGAGCCTAACGGCCAAGGTGGCGAGTCAGCTGTTGCTGCCGCACACTTCGCGAACGAAGGTAATGCCGCGTGTAAAGAAAGCCCTAAATGTACCGTTGTAGCCGGTAATGTCGAAGATGCTTCATCTGTAAAGGGATACCTGGAAGGGTATCGGGAAGCACTAAATTTTACTCCGTCCAACTGGGGCGTCCATCCATACCAGTCAGTCGAATATAGGGAAAAGAAATATTATGAAGGGTTCTTGGAAGGCCTTCCCAACAAAGGCAGCGGTGACCATATATGGTTTACGGAGGTAGCGGCACGTAGATGTACCGCAAGCAAAAATAATGGGGAAATAGGACAGGCAGAACGCGCCGAATGGTTGGTGGATACATTGATTCCATACGCCAAACCTGAACATGTCTTTTACTGGGAGTTCCTCCGTGGGTATCGTGAACAGCCGACCTGCGCCGAAACGGATGATGCGCTCTATCTTCCCAGCAGCGACCCTAACGCGCCAGATGCTCCGCGTCCTGCCGCGGCTTTTATCTACGGTGACTCTGGCTTTCCGTGGGGATACACTGGTGGTACCACCAGTGTATCCCCGAGGCAGGCGACACTGACTGGAAGTGTGTATCCTGGGGGTTTCTTGACTGCGACCTACCATTTTGAATATTGGCCTACAGGGGGTGGTATCGCGTATTCGGCGGAAGGCAATGCGGGATCGGGAACCGGGATGGTGGCCGCAAGCATCAAAGTGAGTAAACTGGAACCAGCCACTACCTATCACTATCGAATTGTTGCCTGGAACACTAAGGGTAGTTCGACTGGTAAGGAAGGATCTTTTAGCACTCCCGGAGAACCGCCGGTAAATACTAGTGCACCGACTATAGAGGTATCTGGCAGCGAGCTAATGGTTGGTCAATCCGTGAGCGCTTCGCTCGGTACATGGGAAGGTACCCCTCCTATTAGCTATACGTACCAATGGAACACGTGTACGGGCTCGTCCTGTTCTCCTGTGGCTGGAGCGACGGCATCAACTTACACGCCAGTGCAGGGCAATGGTGGAAAGAGTCTGACGGTAACAGTTACTGCGACAAACGCATGGGGTAGCGCCAATGCTACGTCAGCTCCAACCTCGCCTATTCTCGGCGACGGACCGTCGATGGTAGCGGCAGATGGCGGTGTCTCTGTGACTAGTCAGGACGTAAATGATGCCCTATATGCGACTACGTCGGATTTTGCTCAGAATACGTGGCAGAGCGCTTTGTTGGGTCCGGCGGGGACTATTGATTCGGCGCCTTCGAGTGTGGCTGATTCTAGTGGTGATATTTGGACTGCTTTTGAGGGTGTCGATAATCAGCTTTGGATTGGTGTGGATGCTCCGAGTGGTGGTTGGGGTATGTCTTATGAGGGTCCGAGCAACACTACTTATTCTGCGCCATCGACGGCTATTGATTCGAATAAAAACGTTTGGGTGGCGACGGAAGGTCCGAATCATACGCTCAATCTTGCTGAGGATTCCGCGAATAAATGGGTGACGTCTACACCGATTACTGCTGCGGACGTGTATTCCGCACCGTCGGTGGTGGCTGATTCGGGTGGTGATATTTGGGTCGCGTTCCAAGGGCCGGGTAACCAACTTTGGGTCGGCGTGGACAGTCCCACTGGTGGTTGGGGTATGTCTTATGAGGGTCCGAGCAACACTACTTATTCTGCGCCATCGACGGCTATTGATTCGAATAAAAACGTTTGGGTGGCGACGGAAGGTCCGAATCATACGCTCAATCTTGCTGAGCTCGCCGCGAATAAATGGGTGACGTCTACACCGATTACTGCTGCGGACGTGTATTCCGCACCGTCGGTGGTGGCTGATTCGGGTGGTGATATTTGGGTTGCGTTCCGAGGGCCGGGTAATCAGCTTTGGGTCGGCGTGGACAGTCCCACTGGCGGGTGGGGCATGTCGTATCAGGGCTCGAGCAACACGACCTACTCCGCACCATCGGCCGTCATCGACTCCGCCGGCAATATTTGGGTCGGGGCGGAAGGAAGCAACAGCACGCTTGCTGTGACCGGCCGTCTCAAAACGCCTGGCACATGGAAGGTATCATTCGAAGGGACGCCGGACTCGGCATCGGTGGACAGTGCGCCCTCCCTCGTTAACGCTAATAACGATATTGCGGCGTCGACTCAGGGAGTTACTGGTGGGCTTTATATGACTACGTCGGATTTTGCTCAGAATAGGTGGCAGAGCGCTTTGTTGGGTCCGGCGGGGACTATTGATTCGGCGCCTTCGAGTGTGGCTGATTCTAGTGGTGATATTTGGACTGCTTTTGAGGGTGTCGATAATCAGCTTTGGATTGGTGTGGATGCTCCGAGTGGTGGTTGGGGTATGTCTTATGAGGGTCCGAGCAACACTACTTATTCTGCGCCGTCGACGGCTATTGATTCGAATAAAAACGTTTGGGTGGCGACGGAGGGTCCGAATCATACGCTCAATCTTGCTGAGGATTCCGCGAATAAATGGGTGACGTCTACACCGATTACTGCTGCGGACGTGTATTCCGCACCGTCGGTGGTGGCTGATTCGGGTGGTGATATTTGGGTCGCGTTCCAAGGGCCGGGTAACCAACTTTGGGTCGGCGTGGACAGTCCCACTGGTGGTTGGGGTATGTCTTATGAGGGTCCGAGCAACACTACTTATTCTGCGCCATCGACGGCTATTGATTCGAATAAAAACGTTTGGGTGGCGACGGAAGGTCCGAATCATACGCTCAATCTTGCTGAGCTCGCCGCGAATAAATGGGTGACGTCTACACCGATTACTGCTGCGGACGTGTATTCCGCACCGTCGGTGGTGGCTGATTCGGGTGGTGATATTTGGGTTGCGTTCCGAGGGCCGGGTAATCAGCTTTGGGTCGGCGTGGACAGTCCCACTGGCGGGTGGGGCATGTCGTATCAGGGCTCGAGCAACACGACCTACTCCGCACCATCGGCCGTCATCGACTCCGCCGGCAATATTTGGGTCGGTGCGGAAGGAAGCAACAACACCCTCATTGTGACTGTCCGATCCAAAACGCTTGGTACGTGGGAGATATCTTACCAAGGAGGTTAGAGGTGGCGAGTTGGGCCAGCTAAATCACTGGTCTTTATGGAGGTTCGGGATTAGACGAGGTCAGTGGACGTTGTGCGCGTCCGACAGAACTCAATAAGTTGCATGAGATGATGCCAGCTGTCGGACCGTAGTGATGAGTGCTGATCTCAATTCCCGGCGCACCACATCGCGTTGTTAACCGTTTCCCGCGGATCCTGACGTACCCCGCACCCGAACACGGTCGCATGGTATGCCCGCACGCTTGGGGCGCCCAGCGGGCCCGGTTGACCACATGTGCATCCGGCTCGCCCAACCTATCCATCCGGCCCCGCTCCTACCGGCAGCTATATCTCAACTGTCGCACCCATTCGCAACTATCGTCATCAACGGCTGTTGATGTGCGTGTCATGGCTACGAACGAGAGGTGTTAGCCTCGATTCGTCACGAAGCGGTGGGTGGCGTCCAGCAGGTGAGTTTTGAGGTGAGCGGGCGGCTGGATTGCTGTGGGGTGGTGGCGTGGGCACGGCGGGGCTTCGTTTCGGGGGCGCTCGACTGTCCTCGCAGTCGTTTTGGGTCAGGGTTGATCTTCGGCGGGGTGCCGGGGAGCTGGCTTTAGATGTGGGTGTGCGCGGCGGCTGGGTTCAGCCGTAGGCGGGGAGTGTCCGCAGGCGCTTGAACGCGCGTTGGATCGCTGTGGCCCAGGGCCAGTCGGCGGGAAGGTGCAGGGTGCTCCTGCGTGCGTGGCGGGTGAGTTGCCCGGCGACGTGCAGGATGCGGTAGCGCAGGCGCTTGGGTTCGCTGATCTTGTGCTCGCCATCGAGCACGAGGAGCTGTGTCCAGACCATGATGTCGTGCGCGAGCAGAGCGAGCTCGAACCACGCGGCGTTCGCCTTGAAAGAGTGGAACGGGAGGCGCGAGGCACCGGTCGCCTTCAGCGTCTTGACGCGGTCCTCGACCTCGGCGTGCTGGCGGTGCAGGGCCTCCAGGGCCGCGATGTCCGGGTCCTGCTGATCGGTGATGAAGCACTGAAAACGGTGTCCGTCATCGTCAGTGAAGCTCAGTTGCGCTCCGGGGTGAGGACGCTCGCGGCGGCAGATCAGCCGGGTGCCCGTTGGCCAGGAGGCCAGGTTGACGTGGCCTGTCAACTCGGCTACCCACGCTCCCTCGCGTGGCTCGCCGTCCTGGCCTGCCGCGGGTATCCACGCGGTCTCTGCGAGCGCGAGGATCGCTCCTCTGACCCGCTCGCTGATCGCGTATCCGAAGGAAAAATGGATGCTGCACTCGCGGCACCCTGAAGCAAGGTCGTGGCTGGCCCCGGCAGAGTCCGAGCGTGCGAGGATCTCCCCATCAAGCGCGCTCTGCGGGAGCTGCTCGAGCGCGAGCTCCAGCACGCTCAAATGATCCGCCGCGTTGTTGGCGCCCGCGTTCCCCGGCCGCAGGATCCCGGCGAGTACCTCCCGCCCACAGCTGGCGAGCAGCGGGTTGAACCCAAACGCACCCTTGTAATGGCCGGCGGCGTGTTCCTTCTCGGAGTGGATCGTGATCGGGGTCGCGTCGAAGTCGAGGATCACACGCCCGGGAACCGCCCCATGCTGCCACGCCCGCCCGCGAGCGACGGCACGCGCCTGGCGGACCCGGTCAAGCTCCGCCTCCCCGATCGAGAGAAGCACCCGCCGCGCCGTAGAAACCGACGCAACGTCCCCAAACAGCGCCGGCTGACCAGCCAGCACCGCGAGGTCTGAGACGCACCGTCCGCCGTCGGCTGCCATCACCGCCAGATCGCAGAGAACCCGGCCGGGATCGTGACCGCAGCGCCGCTCCCGGGTGCCCGCCAACGCCCCGCTGAGCCCGTCCGCCAACCCCAGGCGCTGCGCGACCAACGCCAACAGCGCGCTGCCCGCCCGCGAGGACAAACCCATGGCGTCCGCGACGACATCTACCGTATTGATCGTTGAACGTCCCATCACCTTCAAGGTGACCTCCTGAGCGGGTGGATTGCTGAGCGTGGAAGCCGCAATCCTGCCCGCCAGGGCAGACGTTCACATCACATCGAAGCCCAGCCCACAGACCCTTGATGACGAATCGAGGTTAGGCGTGCGCGAAGCCCATTTGAGAAGACGGGTACTGGTCAGAGATGTAGCGGTAGCAGCGATTTGCGCGGCGACCGTGTTGTCGTGCCTTGTGACGATCGCAAGTGCGAACTCCTGGGAAGCAAACGGCGCCGAACCATCCGCAGGCGAACAGCTTGGGCTGAAGCGGCGCAACGGTCTGACGGGAGGATCCTCCACGCTCACCCAGACCGTCGCCGTCTCGCAGGGTGGGGACGAGGTCTTTGGGTTCAACAACGATACGGGACTGCAGACCGTTCAATGCCACTCCTCGGCCGGTAGTGGCCACCTGGGCTTTCGTCGTGCGGGCGGCCCACTGCGCCTGCTCGCTCGACTGCCCGCGCTCGCGACGCCCGCGGTCATCGGCGGAGGTCGAGAGGCGCTCGTCGCCTTCACACTCAATTGCAAACAACGCAGCATTCTGCCGTTTGGCGGATCCTTGGAGCGGCTGCAGCTGCTCACCGGGGCTCTCGGTCGACGACCGACCACTATGACCGTGCTGAGCTCGACCGCGGAGGAAAGGTCGACCATGATCGCGGCAAGTCCCAGCGGGAATCTCGCGGTCGCCTGGCTGGCGCCTCACGGACGTCTTGGGATCGACAGTCTCGGGATTGGCACCCCAGAACCAACCGACCTGTTGCATCTCTCAGTCGGTCACACCTCTGGATCGATGAGCCCTCCGGTGGTGTTCGACGAGGATGGCGTCGGTCCGCGGGTGAAGGATGCTTTCTTCACGAACGTACGGCTCGCGTGGACTGCGCACCATGAACTGCTTGTCGCCTATGCTGTGAACCGTTTGGTGATGGTGCAGAGGTGGCGTCCGGGGCATGGGCTGTCGCCCCCGCAGGCGCTCGGTAGGGTCAAAGCGAGAGGTGGCATTGATCTGACTATCGCCGTTGGGCCAGATGGCCGGGCTGCTGTCGCATGGGGCACCCAGGAGTACACCATCGAACCAGAGTCGCCGTGGAGGGTGTTGGCGTCCGTGAGGACAGGGGCGGGTGCTCGCTTCGGTGTCGCTCATCTTTTGGATCCGGGGCCAGCGGGGGTGCTTGCCGGTCTCTACGCGGGCGGCAAGGAAGACGTGACGGCCCGTATCACCGCCGACGGGTTCACCACAGTTGCCTGGTCCTCGGAAAAGCGTGGTAGCGCTCCGGTGCGTGTCGTTGTCATCGATCCCGGTGGAGTCTTCCAGCCTGTCCAAGAACTCGCTCCGGATAGCGTCAACCTCACGTTGGCCGACGCGCCCGGCGGTGGGACCGTACTGCAGTGGGAAGTGGGCGGGTGGGAGGGGCAGTTCAGTCTTGGTCAGGCGACGCGTCTGGCGGATGGCGAGGGCTTCGCGCCGGCCGGGGTGAGCACGTCGCGGCTTGGGGTTATCGACGGGGCTCAGCTGATCGACTCGGCCACGGGTGGGTAGGGGCGCGGGTCGGGTCTACACCGTTCCGGTGTCTGACGGGCGGATTCTCGGCTCGCTGCGCTTCGCGGCGAGCGGTCGCATGCTGCTGTTGGGGTCTTCGTGCCGAGTACCGTCCCAAGCGCGGGACTAGCTTGGTTGCTGTGCCGATTCCCGTCGCCAACGCTCGCGATCCGCAGACGCCCCCAGGGCTCCTGTTGGATGTCGCGCTCTCGCTCGCCCAAACACAGCTTGTCGGACAGCTCGCCGACGAGACGAGCGTCGACGGGCGCACGATGGGCACGCTCGGGTTCAGTGGCGCGCTGCTGGCCGCCGATCTCGCCGCTCGGGCCTCGCTCGGTGTGCTCTGGTGGATACCTGTCCTTGTTCTCGGCACGTCAGCATTGCTCTGTTTGGGTCCCATGCTCGAGTTCGGCGAGGACTTCGCGCGTGTGACAGATCTCGGACCAAAGGCAAATGCTTTCTATCTACTCTATGTTGCGCAACCACCACAGAGGACCCGCGAGCAGCTGTTGTCCGACCTCGATCAAGCATTCTCCAGCAACACGTTCCGCTTGCGGAGGAAGGAACGCGCGCTGCGTGGCGCTGTAGTAATCCTGGCTACTGGTCTTCCGCTCTCAACCGTGTTGATAGGACTGTCCTGACCTACTAGGATGATTGAACCTCATGAGCACCCCAAAGACATCGCCGCCGCTCCAACGCGAGGCCTTGACGCCGTCGCCTACGCCCCAATTGCCATACGCTCCGTCCCCGGTTCCCCATGTGAGTCCCAGTGGGATCATCACGGAGCGTGATAAGCACGGGTGGAGCTTGTTTAGGCGCAAGCGCAAGCCTCGCGACTAGCGCCGGCCTGCGTCATCGGCGTACCACGTCGCGCTGTTTACCGTGTTGCGTGGGTCTTGACGTACCCCGCGCCCGAACACGGTCGCACCTGTCCGCGCCGATCGTCCTGCCGATAGTGTGACTCATGATGTCGCTTGACGAGTCGACGTAGCGTCCGTCGAGCGGGCTGCGAGGTAGCCGGGACGAACGAGGCCCCGGCGGTTTGGCCTGTCCCCGAGGGGGACTGCACAGGGACCGTTCCGGGGTCTTCGCCTTTATGGTAAACGCGGACGATAGCCAATGACTACTCCCGACCCTCAACTCCTGCCGCAGGATCTCGAGCGCCTCTTCAGCGTTGAGCGGCGGGCGAGGGTTTCGTGACGGCCCGGGCGAGCACGTCGCGGCTTGGGGTTATCGATGGGGTTGGGCTGATCGACTCGGCCACGGGTGGGTAGGGACACGGGCCGGGACGCGTTGATTGCTTCAGTCGATGGGCGGGTTCTCGGCTCGTCGCGCTTCGCGGTGAGCGGCCGCATGTTGCTGTTCGGGGGCTCCGTGCCGAGTACCGTCCCAAGCGCCGAGGATCATCAACGCAAACGCTGATCCAGGAGAGCCTGCTCCGAGTGAGGGGGCGCTCGAACGCTCCAAACCGGACCTCTATATTATGTCTGACACAACTGATAAACTTTTAGACGTGAGGGTGCAGTTTGCGCACTCCGCGACCCGTCACCGCATCTCAAAGGACCGCATACGCCATATCATCGCCAACTATCGAGTCCGCTTCGAGGAGCCGCCGCCAGATACGGAGGGAGCGCGACCACGCTCGACGCGCGTCGTCTATCTCGGCGACGACGATCATGAATGTGCGCTGGAGATCATGCCGGTCGAGGGTAAGCACGACGAGCTGCTGGTGATCCACGCGATGGAGCTGCGCGACAAGTACCGAAAGCGTTACGAGGACCGGAAATGACCAAGTTCACGACAGCTAGCGGTGAGGTTCTCACCGACGAGGACATCAAGGCGTTGGCCGATGAGGCCGAACGCGGCTACGATCTCGATAAGGCGATCAGGGTCACGGTCGGAAGGCCCTCTCTCGGTATCAAGGGCGCTTCACCGCGTGTACAGGTGCGCGTTGATCCTCAGCTCGCCAAGGCGCTCAAGGCGCGCGCGCGCAAGGAGCATCGCTCGGTCAGCGAGATCGCCCGTACAGCACTACGCGAGTACGTAGACCGCGCCGCCTGAGAAGACTCCGACTGTCCGGCCGCCCACAAGGCGTCGATGGGGCTGGGCTGATCGACTCGGCCACGGGCGGGTAGGGGCGCGGGCCGGCCTACGCTGTTCCGGTGTCTGACGGATGGTTCTCGGCTCGTTGCGCTTCGCGGTGAGCGGTCGCATGCTGCTGTTGAGGGCTTCGTGCCGAGTACCGTCCCAAGCGCGACGTAGGTTAGGGATATGCCCGACACACTGGTTGCTCTTACCATCGCCGTCGCTGCGGTACTACCTGGTTTCGTAACGGTAGAGCTCACTCAGCGCCAGCGAGCCGTGCAGCCCGGCGGTGATGCCCAGAGCGCGGTGCTGCGGGCGCTGTTCTACGCGCTCCTGATTCACCTGCTCTGGATCTGGTGGACATGGCGCCTTGTCGAACATCTGTCGGGCGTGGAACGGCACGAGTTCCTCGTGCAGCTGGTTTGCTGGGTCGTGGTTGTACTGATCGTCTCTCCGATCGCGATTGGTCTATGGCTCAATCGTTTGCTGCGAGCCGCAGAGAACAGTGGGTCTCTGTCTTGGTGGCATTTTGCCCTGGGTGGACGCGACGCGCGGGATGCTTGGGATTCCGTATTCCAACGCGCGACTGAGCGCGGGGCGTGGATCTTGGTGCACCTCAAGGGTGACGATCCCGGCTCGCCACGGGTGGCGCTGGGCAAGTACGGCAATCGTTCCTCTGCCGGGCAGAGCCCTGCCGAGCACGATCTCTTCCTCCAAGAGATGTGGATAGTCGATGACGCTGGTCTACCGGTGGCTCCGCTGGATCCCCCACGAGGGATGTGGGTAGCCAAGGACACCATCACCGAGCTGTATGTATTTGACGGGGATCTCGGGCGATATACTTTTCAGCGATGACCGAAAAACGCGTCATTACCGAAGGAGTGTTGCGGCCATTGCAGGATCCTCCCGCCGAGCCGCCCGGCCCGCGCGGCACGATCGGGTTGAACCCGCTCACCGGGCGCCCGTTCAAAAGTCTTGCTCAGCAAAGCCAGGTCACCTCCGCTCGAGCAGCCAAACAGTAGAGCTAGAGGTTGGACAGCGAGTTTTCGCCAACTCTGGTGGAGACAGCACTGCGCGCGATTCTTCGTGCCACTCGGCGGCCCTTCGTTCCCGGCGCACCACGTCGCGCTGTTTACCGTGTTTGCGTAGGTCTTGGCGTACCCCCGCGCCCGAACACGGTCGCGGGGCATATCTGTGCGCTGGGAGCGGCTTGCGAGTTGGGGTGTGACTGGTGCGATGTCGGTGCCACGGTGCTCCAGGTGGTCTGGAGCTCGTCCTTGGCCAATCGCAGGGCCTTGAGCCTCAAGAAACGCCGAGCTCAATTTTCGGCGAAGGCGTGTCGATTCTGGCGTTGCTCGTTCGACGTACGGGTACAGCCAAGGTGCGAAGCTGTCGAGAACGGTCCGCGCCACGGCATAACCCACTAAAGAGGAGCAACGACGATGCGCTTCATGATGATCATGATTCCCAATATCTCCGACGAAGCCGACTGGACTCCGAGCGCCGAGGCTGTGTCGGCGATGAGCCGCTACAACGAGGAGCTTGCCAAAGCCGGGATCCTGCTCAGCCTCGACGGGCTGCACCCCGCTGGCAAGGGCGCCCGTGTGTCTTTCTCCGGCGGCAAGGCGAACGTCACCGACGGCCCGTTCACCGAGGCCAAGGAGCTGATCGGCGGCTACTGGCTGATCCAGGCGAAATCCAAGCAGGAGGCAGTCGAGTGGGCTTCGCGCTGTCCCGCCGCCGAGGGCGACGTGATCGAGGTTCGTCAGGTCTTTGAGATGTCGGACTTCCCGCCAGAGGTCCAAGCGGCGGCGGCGAGCTAGGGCAGGTCTGAGCGGCGGGCGCGTTAGATCGACAGGTTAGAAGGCGCATTCGAGCGAATGACGACCGCTGCCCGACAGACGTCGGCGATCGAGGCCGTCTGGCGGATCGAGTCACCGGCGCTGATCGCTGGTCTGACAAGGATCGTGCGTGATGTCGGCATGGCGGAGGATCTGGCTCAGGACGCGCTCGTGATCGCGCTTGAGCAGTGGCCAGAGGCAGGTGTTCCGGAGAACCCGGGCGCCTGGCTCATGGCCACCGCCAAGCACCGTGCGATCGACCTGCTGCGCCGCAGCAAACGACTGCGGCAAAAGCACGAGCAGCTGGCCGGCAAGCTCGAGCTTCAGGGTGACTCGGTCGAAGCACAGCCTGAAGCCTCGATCGAGGAGCAGGTCGGCGACGACCTGCTCCGTCTGATGTTCATGTGCTGCCACCCGGTCCTCTCAGAGCCTGCGCAGGTGGCGCTGACACTGCGCTTGCTCGGCGGTCTGAAGACAGAGGAGATCGCACGAGCGTTCCTCGTCCCAGAGTCCACGGTGGCGCAGCGGATCGTGCGGGCCAAGCGCACACTCACCGAGGCGAAGGTCCCATTCGCGTTGCCCGAGGTGGGCGAGCTGGGTGAGCGACTCTCATCGGTACTGGCGGTCTTGTACCTGATCTTCAACGAGGGTTACGCGGCAAGCGGGGGCGAGGACTGGATACGCGCCGAGCTCTGTGAGGAGGCACTGCGCCTGGGGCGCATCCTCGCCGAGCTGATGCCGCAAGAGCCGGAGGCGCACGGCCTGGTCGCTTTGATGGAGATCCAGGCGTCGCGCCTCGGAGCCCGCGTCGGCGCCGAGGGTGAGCCGATCCTGCTGGGCGACCAAGACCGCGCCCGTTGGGATCGTCTGCTGATCGCACGTGGTCTGGCCGCCCTGGAGCGGGCCGAGCAAATCGGAGGCGCCCTCGGGCCATACGCGCTGCAGGCCGCGATCGCCGCTTGCCACGCGCGTGCCTCTGAGCCGCAGGACACCGACTGGGTGCGCATCGCCGCGCTGTATGAGGCACTCGCTCAGCTCTCACCCTCGCCAATCGTCGAGCTGAACCGCGCGGTCGCCCTGGCAAGCGCCTTCGGTCCGGCAGCGGGTCTGCAAGCGCTCGATCCGCTGCTCGAGGAGCCCTCGCTTCAGAATTATCACCTGCTGCCGAGCGTCAGGGGCGACCTGCTGGCGAGGCTCGGCCGCTTCGAGGAAGCACAGAGTGAGCTACAGCGCGCCGTATCGCTTGTTGGCAACAGCCGCGAGCGTCAGCTGCTGCTCGACCGTGCCGCGGCCTGTGCCTGGGAGGCCGGCCGCCTCAGAGGTTAGCCGACTGGTGGCGATGAGCGCTGCCGGTGATCCATGGGGTGCGGTTGCTTCACGATGTTGCTCACAGGGAGGCGTTCCAGCGCGTCGGCCATGACGGTGGTGCCGTCGTTGCGGGCGAGAGCGTCGGCCATCGCGCGGGCACCCTGCTTGATCGACCGGTCTTCCAGGGCGCTTGAGATCACGCCGCGCAGCTTGCCGGGGGAGCTCTTCTTGCTGACCTTCACGCCGGCTTTCACGAACAGAACGCGGGCGGCGTTATCGGGCTGGTCGCGCGCATCGGGGACGCAGACGAGCGGAACACCATCGGCGAGCGCGGCGTTGACCGTCTGCCATCCCGCATGGGTGACCATGAGCGACGCGTGCGGGAGCACGCTTCGATGTGGCACGAAAGCCACGCTGCGCGCGTTGGCGGGGATGCGCAGGCGGCTGGCGTCGAGCGCGGGGCCCGCCGTCAGCAGCGCCCGCACCGGCAGCCCGGCGACGGCGTCAAGCGTTCGCTGGGCGAGCGCGCCCTGGTCCATGTAGCTGGTGCTGAAGCTGAGCAGCACGAGCGGATCGGTGTTCTCCTCGGGCCACGGCGACTCCCAGTCCTTCTGGAACGGCTCGAACGCGGGGCCCACGTAGTGGACGTTCGCGGGGAGCTGGGCTTTGCTTGAGAAGTCGAGCTCTGGCGCGGTCATCACGTAGATCGCCCGGACACTGCGGACCTCGTCGTTCCAGTCGTTCAGCGGCGTGAGCCCATACTCGGAACGGACTTCGTTGAGCATCGGTAGCCCGGCTCTCATGAAGCGGCTGGTCATAGCGTTGAGCAGGCGGTCACGCCCCGCACCCAGCTGACCCGCCATCGGCTTCAGGCCGCTGAATAGCGGCGGTGCGCCACGAACTGGAAACGGGTACGGGCAGTGAACGAGCGCGACCGCGGGTATGCCCAGATGCTCGGCAGCGATTGGCGCGGCGATCAGGAGCCAATCGAATACGACTACGTCGGGGCTCCAGTCCTTGAGCCGTTCGACGTCCTCCCGTACTGCATCGCGCAGCGGTGCGATCGGCGCGTCGCGCATCCGCTTCGCGGCCCCAAGCGGCGTGCGCGCCTCCCAGTCGCGGATCGGATCGGTCTCCGGCCGCGTGATGTCGAGGTTCGGAAGCCATGAGCGGATCGGAACGAACTCAGCCCCGGTGCGCTCGATCCGCTCGCGTGCCGCGCTGTGGGCCAGGACGCGCACCTCATGGCCCCGCTCGACGAGCTCCCGCGTGAGCGCCAGCTGCGGTGGGGCGTTGCCGCTAAACGCGATGAGCGTCTGGAAGACTCTCATATGATTCATCTTAGTATGACCCAGATGAAAAAGTCAAGTGCCCCGCGCAAGGAACGCACCTATCGGATGACCACTCGCGCCGATGCAGCCGCCGCGACCGGCGAGCGGCTGCTCGCCGCGGCGTGGAAGCACTTCGGCACTCGACCATATGAGGAGGTTCGCCTGCGCGAGATCGCCGCCGAGGCACTCGTCACCGAACAGACGCTGCTCGCGCGCTTTCACTCCAAGGGCGAGTTGCTCACCGCCGCGTACAGATGGTGGGGTATGAGCGAGATATCACGCCGCGACGCGGCTCCCGTGGGCCGCTTCCCCGAGGTCGTCGCCAACGTGTTCGACCACTACGAGGCGCACGGAACGGCGATTCTGCGCATGCTCTCCCAGGAGGACCACATCCCCGCGGTCCGCCGCCTCACCGACACTGGCAGGGACTACCACCGCGATTGGGCCGGCAGGGTCTTCCAGTCGCTGCTCGCCGGCCTGCGGGGCGCATCCAGAGAGCGCCGGCTCACAGTCCTCATCATCGCCACAGACGTGCTCGTGTGGAAGCTCCTGCGACTCGACATGCAGCTCAGCCGCCCCCAGGCTGAAAAGACTGTGGTTGAGATGATCGAGTGCTATGCGAGGCGATCGAGCTAAGAGAGCCCACCGAGGCGGGCAAGCCTGAGGTGGTGGGCTCTCGCCGACCTGGCAAGATAGCGACATGGAGCGTGTGCTTGGAATCGGTGGATACTTCATACGCGCCGCCGACCCTGTGGCGCTGGCTGCGTGGTATCGCGATTGCCTAGGCCTGGACGCCGATGAGAACGGCCTGTGGCGTCAGGTTGCCGGGCCCACGGTGTTCGCGACGTTCGAGTCTGGGACCGACTACTTCGGGTCCCGTGCCCAGCAGGTGATGATCAACTTCCGGGTTGGAGACCTGGAGGCGATGCTCGCACAACTGCGCGCCAAGGGAGCGGACGTGGATAGCGAGACACAGGAGATGGAGGGTGTCGGTCGATTCGGCTGGGTCACCGATCCCGAGAGCAATCGGATCGAGCTGTGGCAGCCCGCCTGACGTGCTGGTGGCCCACCAGATGGTGATTCCATCCCAGAACAAATGGCCAAAGGCTGCGAGGGTGCTGGGCATCGACCCAGAGCTGGCCCTGGACCCCCTGCTTGCTACCGGGGCGGCACTTCGTACCGTGCAGCTCTAGGCGCGGGTCTTCGCCCCGAACCGAGAGATAGACGATTATACGAATAATCGTCTATGCTAAGGATCGTGATCTTCGCCGCTCCCCAGCCCGACGCCGCATTGCAGCGGCAGCTCGCCGAATTTGACCAGCTCTGTGAAGAACTAGGTATCCGTGCCGGTCGCGCTGGGCGGTGGCTGGGAGGTCTGCGCAGGCAATGGCGAGCGTCCTCCGCCGAGAGCTCGATCGAGATTGAGGGTTTCAGCGTGCCCAGCGGGGAGAGGCTTGCGATCGCTAGTGGTGCGGAGCCGCCAGATCCAACCGATGAAGACCGCATGGCTCTGACTTGCTACGCCCGGGCGATGGACCACGTCGGCGTCATGGCGGCGGACGAGGACTTCGAGTGGGTCGAGCGCGTGGTTCTCGATCTGCACTTCGACGCCTGCTACTTCCAGAAGGACAAGGACCCAGGCCAGTACCGCAGGTCGGGGATCGAGGTCACGAGCCCTGATGGTGGACCGCCGGCTTATGTGGGTCCGCCTGCGGAGGCGGTCCGCCCGCTGATGGCCGAGGTGATCCATTGGTGTGGAGTTGGAGATCCGGACGCGCACCTCATCGTCCGTGCTGCGATGGCGCATCTGCACGTCGTCTCAGTGCATCCCTTTCGCGATGGCAACGGGCGCATCTCGCGAATCGTGCAGTCTCTCGTGCTTGGGCTGAGCGGCCTACTCGCGTCTGAGTTCGTGTCGATCGAGGAGTACCTGGGAGAACGCACCTCCGATTACTACGCGGTGCTGCGAGAAGTCCAGGGTGGCTCCTACCAGCCGCGGCGCGACGCGACCCCGTTCGTGCGCTTGTGCGTGAAGGCGCACCTGGCCCAGGCGCGACGTCGCCTGCTCCAGCTCGAGCAGGCGGCCGCGAGGTGGAGCTATCTCGAACGCCTCGTCCAGGAGCGGGGGTGGCCGAATCGACTGGTGATCGCGCTGGAGCAAAGTCTTTTCGGCGGCACCGACCGCGCGAGCTACTCAGCCGAGGCCGACGTCTCCGCTCCTACGGCCAGCAACGATCTGCGCCGTCTGCTCGACGCTGGGCTGATCACACGGCAGGGGAGAGGGCCGGCGACCAAATACCACGGAAGCGAGAGCCTGGCTGACGGCGTCGAGGCCTGCGCGAACGACCGATAGCGGCCGAGGCCGGGTTGCGAGCGGTCTCGAAAGCCGCATGACAGAGTCAGTCTGAACCCGGATCGTCGTCTGGGTGGGGTAGCGTATCGTTATCCTCAAAGGAAGAGGCGTTCTGTTTGCGGCCGGTCATTGTTCATTACCACATCTTCAAGAACGCTGGATGCTCCGTCGACCGTATTCTGGAGAGAAGCTTCGGCGATAGCTGGAGGACTTTCGAGGGGGCCACGGCGACGTCGCTTTTGCGTCCAGGCGATCTCTCTCTTTTCCTCAGGGATCGACCGGGTGCGCGCGCGGTCTCATCTCATCTGCTCAGACCGCCCGCACCGACGGATCTCGATGTTCTGCCCATAGTGCTTATTCGCCATCCCCTGGACCGAGCGTTCTCTGTCTACAGCCAGCTACACAGGAATACCAGTGGCGCGATTCTCAGCGAAACGGTCGCTTGGCGATCTGGCTTCGCCGAGTTCGTTAGCTGGTGTTTGGAGCACCGATCCCTGGGGGGAATGGTCATAGCCGACTATCAGGTGATTCATCTATCGCCAGCCTCATTTCGTGCCAGGCACATATATGAGGCGGTCGCCACCGAGGATGACCTTCGCCACGCGATCGACTATTTGTCTGACGGTGCCTATTTCGGAACGGTCGAGCAGATCGACGCGGTGATGGAACGTTTGCGGCTCGCGGCTGAAAAGGTCGATCTAGCCCTCTCCATTACCAGCGTCGCTGAGAACGTGACGCTCGGAAGACCACGAGACCTCGTCGAGCGCGTATCGATCGCACAACGCCAGTTGGGTCCGGATCTGTATGAGCGCTACCGGCAGGCAAACAGGCATGACTACCGCCTGTATGAGTGGGCGCGTGATTACCACACAGACGATGCCTGGCTCAGCGGCCCAAGCGCCCACGCAAGCGCTCGAGTGGCGTGGCCAACGCTTGCGCCACACGGTAGCGACGCGTACGCCTAAACGACGCCACGCGCTGCTCGGCTTGCACGGCGGCCTCAGTCGCGCTCGCGCGTTCGCGCTCCAGCTCGCCACGCGACTCCTCCCAGCTCGCCCGCGTTGCCTCCCACGTGCCCCGCTCGCGCGCAAACTCCGCTTGCGCCTGGTGAGACAACGTGAACCAGTGCTTGGCTTCGATGCGAAAGTGCTCGGCAAGCAGCTCGGCTCGCAATTGAGACTCCGCCAGCTGCTCCAGCGCCCGCAACGTCGAGGGCTCCCCGCAAGGAGCCCCCGGAGCCAGTCGCTCCAGCAGGGACACGATCGCGGCGGCGTGATCACGGGCGTCGTGGTAGGTGCGCGCGAGGTCTCGTCCCGCCAGTCCCCACTCCGCCTCGTACGCATCCAGGTCGGCTCGCAACTGCCGTCCGTCGGGAGGAAGTCGCGTCCCGGCAACCGCGAACCCGCCGGCCTCCATACACGCGTAGCTCTGCGGCGTGACCCATCCCTCCGAGCCGGCCTGATCGTGAAGGTAGGCCGGTCGTCCACATGCCATCGCCTCGAGCACCGAGCGTCCGTAGCCGACAACCACATCCGTCTGCGCGATGGCGGCGGGAACGTCGAGCGTCGCCGTCGCGCCGCCGGCCTCGCTCCATTGCAGCTCAGCGTCACTCCACGCTTCTTGAAGCATTCCCGCGCGCCCGTCGGCCCCCGAGTGATAATTACCCAACAACAGCACGCTGGCGGGGCGCTTGCGTGGAGCGCCGCGCATACTGAAGCGCCGCAAATCGACCGGTTGGCGCAGGCGCACGATCTCCCCGGCGCACGCCGCCGCCGCCGCACGAGCGCGGTGGAGATCGTTGAGCACGACTGTTGCCGCGAACGCCCCGGGCACCGGCGGTGGCAGGTGAACATCCTCGCTGCTGTGCACCACCCACACGCGAGCAGCCTGTGGGTAGCGCCCGGCAAGCTGCAGTCCGAGGCCGCGATCGACTCCCGCGATCACACCGTCGACTTCGGAGGGGAGCTCCTCCGCTATCGAGGTAACGCGCAACGCGCGCTGCCTGGCCAACTCGGTCGCGATTCCCAGCTCGCGCGCGTACAGCGTCACAGAGTGTCCCAGCCTCGCGAGATGCTCCGCGAGGGTCAGCGCGTAGGTCTCAGAGCCCCCCGGTTGCCCGAGCCTGTAAGTGGCAACGACCAGCTTCACGCCACGGCTCGACTTCGCTCCAAGCTTTCGCGCGCGACCTGTCGATCGTCAAAGGGAATGCTCGTGCCGACGGCGTCGAGCACCAGGCGCGTCAAGGCGCCCAAGCCGAGTAACGCCACGACGTCTCCCGGTTGCGCGGCGGAGATGACTCGCTCGATCGCCGCCCTGCGGTCAAGCTCGATCTCAAGCGTGCCGGCGCCGCTCGCAGCCCTGTGAAGCTCCTCGAGACGCACCACGCGCGCGTCGTAGTTAAGGGTGCCCGTGGTCAGAACGAGATGATCGCTCAGCGCACCCGCGAGTCTCCCTATATCCCGTTCCTTTTCCGGCTCATGGGCTCCGGTCGGACCGAAGATCGCCCGCACGGAGGCCCCCTCGCGGCGGTCTGTGATAGCTCTGGCGGTCTCCAGCAACCGGCGGATGCCGTCTGGGTTGTGCGCGAAGTCGACAACGACGTCAAAGCTCTGCGGGCCGGAGATCACCTCCCAACGTCCCGGCGGTCCGTCGCTGCCATCCAACGCCCGTGAGAGCGCCTGCGCGGAGAGGCCGAGCAGATGGCCCATCGCGAAGGCGGCAGCCACGTTGCTCGCGTTGTGGCGGCCGGGGAGCTCTGTCGCGCACTCGACGATGCCGTCGGGGGTCCGCAGGCGTGCTCGTCCCGAGCGCATATCCCACACGGCGTCCTCCACGCGCACGTCCGCTGCGGCGTCGAATCCGTAGCTCAGGACGTGCCCGCCCGCCTGAGCCACGTCCTGAGCCAACCGCCGGCCGAATGGGTCGTCGAGGTTGACGATCGCAGTCTTGACCGCCTGGCCGCCGCGAATGAACATGCTTCGCTTGATGGCGCCGTAGTTCTCCATATCGGTATGCCTTGCCAGATGCTCGGGGGTCAAGTTGGTCAACACGGCCACATCGGGCAAGAATGTCGAGGTGGCTTCCAGCTGGAAGCTCGACACCTCGCACACGCTCCACCCGCCGACAGTCGCGCCCGATAGGGGCGGGCCGAATTCAGTGTTGCCGACAAGCTGCGCACTGTGGCCGGCGGCACGCAGCACAGTCGCGATCAGTCTTGCCGTGGTGGACTTGCCGTTGGTTCCGGTCACGCCGACGATCGGATCGCGCGACAGGCGCCAACCCAGCTCGAGCTCGTCAAAGACATCCAGACCGCGCTCGCGGGCCCGTTGGAATATGGGCCTCTGCAGGGCTATCCCCGGGCTCTTGACGATTGTGGCTGCGGCTCCGATCGCGTCGAGCGCCACTAGTCCGTCGCCGCCGAGCCGCACCTCGACACCGCGTCGACGCAGGCCACGGGCAATGCTGCGCACCGCACCGTCGGTCGAGCGATCCCATGCGCTCACCCGCTCCACGTCCGAGATCGTCCGCAGCGCGTCAATAGCGGCGCGCCCGGCGCGCCCCAGTCCCACTACCAAGTACGAGCCTTCCGGAGATTCAGGAGAAGGTCGATCGCGATTCGTCGGTTGCATAGGATCGGGGCCGTGGCAGCTCGCTCGCCACCCGCGGCCGCGGCCAAAGCCTACCCTGGGATCCAGATCACGCTCTCCTCGAGCCCGATCGCCATGCGCTCGGGCTCGAGGCGCTCGCCACCCCTCAACGCTGAGGACTTGGCGGGCGCCCGCCACGTGCAGGTGCACATCGATCGTATTCACAAGCAATTCGCGGCGCCTTCACGCTCGCGAATTTCTCGCATGTACCGAGAAACCCAAAGACGGCTAATTCAGAAAGTCCCGACAAGTGGACCAAAAGCCATGATCTGTGGTATTCTGTTTCACCAACCAATCACAAATAGGGCACAAGGAGAGAGCGGGCGCCGACCACGTTCTGAGCTCTCCAGGAGGAATGGGTTAAGGGATGGCAAATCCTCGAAGCAAGACGCATAAGCAGGAATGGATGCGTGGGGGCTCCGCGTCGATGCGTGGAGTCCTGCTTGGACTTGTGCTCGAGCGCCCCGGCCACGGCGGCGATCTCGCCAATCGCATGGCCACGCGTCTGGGCAGAACGTGGCGTTTGGATAGCAACGACGCCTACAGATTGCTCGAACAACTTGAGCAGGAGGAGCTACTCGTATCCCGTGAGGAGCCGCGTAAGCACAATGGCAGGGGAACGATGATCGTTTATCACCCAACTGCCAAGACAGCCAACGCGCTGTCGATGTGGATGGAGACACTATTGCCGCGCGAGCCCGTGCGCTTCGGTTTGCACGCCAAGCTCGCCATAGCACGTCCCGAGGATGCACCGCGTCTGTTGATCGCGCTGCGCGACTATGAGCAAAAGTGCCTGGCACTCGCTCAGCTTGTCACCCCAAATGGGCGTGAACAACGCTCCTGGGGCGCGCTCTACATGGACTGCACTCGCGAAGCTGTCTACACCCAGTTGCGCGCCGAGATCGACTGGGCCGCCGCCGCACGCGATCGCATCACCGAGTACGCAAAACGCCAGCCGCTGCGATGACGCCGCCACGGCGTGCCCCGCACACGAGGTGTCGGCTGCCACGATGACGGCACTGCTGCGCATCCGCGACATCAGCATGGCGTACCCAGACGGAGACGGTCAGATATCCGTCTTTGAAAAAGCCTCACTGGAATTGGCCGCCGGCACGCACGTGGGCGTGTACGGCAAGCGCCGCTCGGGCAAGTCCACGTTGATGCGCCTGGCGGCCGGGATCGACCGGCCCGACTCAGGCAGCGTGCTGTTCGACGGTCTGGACCTCACCCGCATCTCGTCTCGCCAGCGCGCCGGTCTGCTGCGCTCGCGGCTCGCTTACATCGCCGCGAGCGACTGGCGTCCCAATCCCGGCGAAACGATTGCCCAGCACCTGGCCGTGTCGCTCGGCGGGGCAGGTCTCACAGTGGGCCAAGCAGAACAGCGAGTGCTGCGGGAGCTGGACGTCGTGGGGGTCGGCGGCGCCCAGGCCAACTCGCCCGCAACGCAGCTCTCGATGGTCGACCGCACCCGCGTGATGCTCGCCAGGGCGCTCGCCCGTCAGCCCGCTCTGATCGTGGTCGACGATCCCGTGCTCACCCCCAGCATCACCGAGCGCGACGGGCTCTACCGACTGTTGCGCACCACCGCTCGCGAGCGCGGCTGTGCGCTGCTCGTCAGCTCTGAGGATCTCCTCGCACTGCAGGGTTTCGACGTGTTCATGTCAATATCCGCGCGCGAACTCTGCTCGAGCGAAACCACGGCCACGATCGTGCCGTTCCCAATACACCCGCAGCTCGGTCCCGTTCGTGACACCGGATCATGAGCTCGCTCACGCTGTGCGAGGTCATAAAGCACTATCCAAGCGCGGGCGAGACGGTGCGAGCCGTCGACGGCGTAACGCTTGAGATCGAGCCAGGAGAGCTCGTCGCGCTCTATGGTCCCAGCGGCTCAGGCAAGACCACGCTGCTGCTGCTCGCCGCCGCGCTGATGGGGCCCGACAGCGGCAGCGTGCGGTTCGGCGGTCGCGACATCGGCGGGATGTCCGCCCGCGACAGCGCCCGCTACCGCTTGCACGACGTTGGCTTCGTCTTCCAGTCCTTCCACCTGATGCCCGGTGCCTCGGCGCTCGACAACGCGCTCATCAAGTTGCCCGTGATCGGCTACACGGTGCGCGAGGCCCGCGAAAAGACCACCCCCTGGCTGCAGCGCGTCGGTCTCGGCGCTCGGCTGGAGCACCGTCCCGAGCAGCTTTCGATGGGCGAGCGTCAGCGCGTGGCGATCGCACGCGCACTCGTGGGAGAGCCCAACCTGCTGCTCGCCGACGAGCCGACCGGCAACCTCGACTCGGCTCGCACCCGCGAGATACTCGCGCTGCTACGCGACGTCTGTCACGAGCGCTTGATACCGGGGTTGCTCGTCACCCACGACGCCGAGGCCGTGCCGTTCGTGGACCGCACCCTTACGTTGCGCGACGGGCGTCTGCTGGAGGGTGTGGACTCCGAGCTTGTCTCGGTCTCCTCGTGAGCCCCGTCGACCACAGCATGCCGTCCTCGTGAATCTCGCCAACCCCAAGATCTTTGGGGTACGCCTCACGATGCTGCTGTTCCTCTATCGCCGCCGCCTGCGCGCACACCCGATGCAGGAGCTCTTGGCCGGCGCCGGCATCGCCGTCGGCGTGGCACTCGTATTTGGCGTGCTGCTTGCCAACTCCAGCCTCACAAGCTCCGCCAGCCAGCTCGTCCATGGCCTCGACGGCTCCGCGCGGCTCACACTGCTTGCTCGCTCAGAGGCCGGCTTTTCCGAACAGCTCACCGAAAGGGTCAGGCGCCTGCCCGGTGTGCGGATAGCGAGTCCCCTGCTACGAGAGAACGTGACGATCTCAGGACCACGCGGCAGCCAGGCAATCCAGCTGATCGGCGTCTCCCCAAGCCTGGCCACGCTCGGCGGGCTCGCCCAACAGCAGCTCGGCGACGGTGCGCAGCTGCTCTCCGGCGGAGTCGGAGTCTCCGCGGAGGTCGCCAACACGCTTGGCGCACGCAGGGGCAGTCGCCTCAACATCCTCGCGGGCGGTCGCACCAGTACAGAGACCGCCGGCGTCGTACTCTCCGGCGAAGCGCTCAAAGCGATTGCCGGCGCCCCCGTCGCGATCGCCGCGCTGCCCACCGCCCAGCTCGTGACCGGGCGCCACGGACACATAACGCAGCTGCTGATCGAGCCGCGCAAGGGCGCGGATGCGCTTGTCGAACGTGAGCTGAGAGGCATCGCCCAAGGACGACTGAATGTCGAGCCCGCCGACTACGAACTGCGTTTGCTCTCAGTGGCAATCCAGCCCAACAGCCAATCGACGACTCTGTTCTCGGCAATCAGCGTAATGGTCGGCTTTCTGCTCGCCCTCAACGCGATGCTGCTGACCGTTCCCGAGCGACGACGCTTCATTGCCGAGCTGCGCATGCAGGGCTACGATCCGCGCCAGATCCTCTTGCTGCTCGGCTTTCAAGCGACCATGCTCGGCTTGATCGCCTCGCTTGCCGGTATCGCGCTCGGCAATCTGCTCTGGCACACGGTCTTCCATCAGGTGCCCGACTACCTGACGGTCGCCTTTCCGCTCAGCGCCGAGCAATCGATTCACCCCGCAACCGTGCTGCTGGCGATCGGCTGCGGAGTGCTTGCCACCCTCTTGGCCTCGCTCTCGCCGGCGTTTGACCTGCGTCCAGGACGCCCCGCCGATGCCGTCTTCCGCGAGGTGGACGGCCGTGGCGAGCTGATCGACCCACTCGCGATAAAGCGCGCCGCGCTCGTGGGGGTCGGCCTGATCGCGCTTGTTGGCGTCGTGGTCGCGCTCGTGCCGACCCTCACGATCCTCGGTGGCGTCGTGCTCGCGCTCGCCACTCTCTGCCTGATCCCAGCAGCGCTCAGCGGGATCGTAGGATCGTTCCCGCGCCTCACCGAGCACAGCCGCAGTGCCACCGTGATCGTGGCTGTCTCCGAGCTGCGCGCCATCACCACGCGCTCGATCGCGCTGGCCGCGATCGCCGGTCTCGCGGTCTATGGAAGTGTCGCGATCGGCGGTACGCGTGACGATCTGCTGCGAGGCATCGAGATGGCCACGGCTCAGTATCACGACACTGCCGACATCTGGGTCACGGCCGGCCACGACGTCTTCAACACAAACGGTTTTGCCACGGACGGAATCCCAGCAAAGATCGCGCGCATCCCGGGCGTGCGCACGGTGCGCGTCTACCAGGGAGGACTCACCGATATCGGCAATCGGCGGCTATGGGTGCGCGCGCGGGCGCCAGGCGACCCTTCTATGTTTGAATCGAGCCAGCTCATACACGGCGAGTTCTCCCGCGCCGATGCCCTTATCCGTCGTGGCGGATGGGCGGCTGTGTCCAGCGGCTTTGCCGAAGAACGCGACCTCCAGGTAGGGGATACCTTCCGGTTGCCCACTCCGTCGGGCGTCGTCAGCCCTCGCGTGGCCGCGGTCACCACCAACTCCGGTTGGCCGGCGGGGACGATCACGATCAGCAGCGCTGACTACACCCGTTGGTGGCGCACGACCGAAGCCTCCGCGCTGGAGGTGGATCTGCAACCCGGGTTCGGTGGGCTCGCGGGCGTGCGAGCCGTGCGCGCCGCGCTTGGTCCACATGTGAGCCTGCTGGTGCAAACAAGCGCTGCCAGTGCCACCGCTGCCGATGCGAGCGCACGCCAGGGCCTGCACACGCTCAGCCAGATATCGACGCTTCTGTTGATTGCCGCGGCACTGGCTGTTGCCGCGGCGCTCAGCGCCACCGTGTGGCAGCGCCGGTCACGTTTGGCTTCGCTGAAGATCCAGGGCTATCACCAGGGCCAGCTGTGGCGCGGCCTGCTGCTTGAGAGCGGCGTGATGCTGGGAACCGGCTCGAGTGTCGGCGCGATCGTGGGCGTCTACGGCCATACGCTCGCCGCTCACTGGCTGACGATCACCACGGGCTTTCCGGTTCCTTTCTCAATCGGGGCGGCACAAGTGTTTCTGACGCTCGCGCTAATCACCGCCATTGCCCTGGTTGTGATCGCGGTTCCCGGTCTGGTTGCCGCACGTGTTCCTCCCTATCTCAGCCTGCGCGAGTAGGTCTTGGCCTGTGTACCTCGCAGCAGGTGCGCCAAACTATTCTTGTGGCTCGGACGATACGTAAGAACAGACTTTGGTTTGCGGCGGATTTTGCATGCGCGGCGCGTCGCTACTGGCTGGCGGTCTTCCCACGTGTCGCTCGCGAGGTGTCCCGGCGGCGCACTCTCGCCGCACGCATTCCCGATCCGGCGTTGCGCCGTTTGGCACTTGAGGCCCTGGAGCAGAAGCGGGGCAACCTGGAGGGAGCGGCCGCGTTCGCGGCGCTGGTGCCGCGCGCGAGCCGCTCTCATGTCGTGGATGCCCTGGTCGGTTCTCAGGCGATCTGCGACTACCTGGATCTGCTCTCCGAGCAGCCCAACCAGGATCCCGTTCGCAACGGTAATCGTCTGCACAGGGCGCTGATCGTGGCCACCACGCCCGGTGAGTCTCACTGCGACTACTACCTGCATCACGCCCACAGCAACGACGGTGGCTATCTACGGGCACTTGTCGAGTCTGTCCGCGGGCCGTTGATGGCGCTCCCGCGGCTGTCGCTGATCTCCGAGCCCCTGCGTCGCACTACCAGGCGGATAGTCGCCTACCAGTCTTTCAACCACGGCGACAAATCGGGTTCTTATGAGTCCTTCGAGCGGTGGGCGTCCTCAGAAACCCGCTCCACCACAGGCTTGCACTGGTGGGAGACCGGCGCCGGCGCCGGATCCACCATGACCCTGTTCGTGCTGATCGCCGCTGCCGCCGATTCGAGCCTGCGCCAGTGCGACATGGCGGCGATCGAGAACGCCTACTTCCCATGGATCGGCGCTCTGCACTCGCTGCTCGACAGCCTTGTGGACCACGACGAGGACATTGCCACGGGCAAGCGCGGATTGATCGACTGCTACCCCTCGCCGCTCGACGCCGCCATGCGCATGTCCACGATCGCCGACGAGGCCCTGCACCGCGCCACCGCCCTGCCCTGTGGAAGGCGCCACGCGTTGATTCTCGCCGCGATGGCAAGCTTCTATCTGTGCGAGCTACACGGCTCGGCCTCGCCGCACGCACGGCTCATCGCTCCGTCGGTGCTCGACGCGATCGGTGGACTGGCGGTGCCCGCGATGGCGATCCTCGGTGCGCGACGGTCGTTGCGCGGTGCCGCGACCGGCACCGTCGGTGCGCGGCTTCGCCTCCTCCCGGCGTCGCTTAGCCCGCCTCCAGCGCCGCTCCGCCTCCCTCCAGCGCCGCTCCGCCTCCCTCCAGCGCATCTTGAAAGTCAAGTACCTGACTTTCCTCTTTTCTTTTCGCGTCAGAACGGGCACGATAGTTGCGTAAGACGAACCGATGCCCATTCGGTTCAGTGCCCATTCGGTCCCTTGCCCTCTGGGGGGGCGGGCGGCCCGTCCGCAAACGCTCAGTGCTCGCGTTTGTGGGCGGGTCCGCCGTTTTGGATCGGGCCGGCCATGAGATCGCTGATGAGATCCTTGAGCCAGGCGCCCGAGGGGCATCTCGCAAGCCTCGGCTCGGTAAGCTGCGCGCTGCTTGGCGCTGCGCTCTGGCGTTGTGTCGTAGTGGTTGCGCTTCTTGCCCCCCTCTCATATGCAGAGTCTCCCCACCCGAATAACAGGCCCAGCGCTGATCGAGCCCTCGGTGTTTGGCGACGAGCGCGGGTTCTTCGCCGAGACCTACCGGCGCGAGTGGCACGCTCAGCTCGGCATTCCCGAGGCTGAGCAGTTCGTCCAAGACAACCACTCCCGCTCCAGCAGGGGAGTCGTACGTGGGATGCATTTTCACATCGGCTCGGGCGTCGCCAAGCTCGTGCGATGCTCGCGCGGGCGCATCCTCGACATCGTGGTGGATCTGCGCCGCAGCTCGCCAAGCTATGGCGAATGGGAGGGGTTTGAGCTAGACGACGAGCTGATGCGCATCCTGTATGTGCCAGTCGGCTTTGCCCATGGCTTTTGCGTGCTCAGCGACATGGCCGATGTCATCTACAAGCAAACTGCCTACTACGACCCCCATATAGAGCGTGGCATCGCGTGGAACGACCCGGACGTCGGAGTGCGCTGGCCACTACCCGAAGACGAGCTGACCATCTCAGCGCGCGATCGTGCCGCACCGCTGCTGGGCGAAGTGGAGGCCGAGCTACCGTTCCGGTGGGACGGCTGAGCCGCACGCTCGGCACAGCGCCCGCTTGAAGCTGGATCGCAGTCCTCACGGGTTGGCTTGACTGGTGGTCCCCAGAATGCTGTCGGTCGACTACAGCTCGCAAATCAGCAGCCGGTAGCCGAGATCGAGCTCGGTGCGTCCCAGGATGTCGCTGTTGCGCTCCTCCCAGCGGCTTGTCCGCAGGTCCTCAGCCAGCTGCTCGAGGCCGCCCAGGAGCCGCTCGGCGCCGGGCAGGCCAAAGGTTGAGATGCTCGCGCGAACGCGCTGGTCGAGATATTCGCTCGGACGGCGCCAGTAGGCGGCAAGGAAGCTGTCCACGCAGTCGTAGGGGATCGGCACCGGCTCGATCCTGACCTCCTCGCCCGTGGCCGCCCGCTGTTCCTCGATCCCCGGAAAACGCGCGCCGTCCAGGCGTCCAAGCTTGGGCAGATAGTCGCGCAACAGCCAAAACCGCTCGGCATAGGAGTGGTCGTATGTGAAGATCACCACACGCTTGCGTGCTACGCGCCGCAGCTCATGCAGGCCGACCCGCCAGTCGGTCCAGTTGTGCAGAGTCAAGCAAGCCATAGCCGCATCCACGCTGCTCGAGGACAGCGGCAAGCTCTCCGGCTTGCCAAGGATCGCGGGTGTGATCCGCGGCGAGCGCTCGGCGATCATTCGTTCGGAGGGCTCGATCGGCAGCACATTGCGGTCGTGTGGCTCATAGGTACCCGCGCCCGCGCTCACGTTCGCGACCGACTGGGCATCTCCAAGTGCTTCGTGGATGCGCATGGCGACGTGAGGATCGGCTCGCCGAGTGGCGGTGTACTCGCCCACGATCTCGTCGTATGGGCTTCCATGAGATTCGTCCAAAAAACTCATTCGTAAGTTAATGATCGTTTCCAAGTCATTTCCTAGGCCCTCGCTTTGTTGTGATGGTGCGATGCCCGTTTCCCCGCCGTCCGAGGTCATTGTTTCGCCACTGGCAGAATAGATCGATCAGCGGGAAAGTCGAGCGCATATACTTGAAAGTCGACATGACCGCCCCCGGTTTGTCCGCTCCCACCGCACTTAACCGGGCGCGATCGCACTCCAGTGCGGCCTGCTCGCGCGGATCAGCAGACGATCCCAACGGGCACGGTCCTAGTCGAGCGGCAGGACCGGCCCGCCGTCGGCGTCGATGCGGGCGGCTGCCCCCTCGCGCCAACGAGCATCGAGATGGCCGTCGATGTCGCGGCCGGCGGCCGTCGATGTAATGCTTATGCGCGATGGACCAGCGTCTCGAGCATCTGCGCCGTCGCGCCCAGCGGTTCACCCTCACGCCCGCGCAATACGCGAGGACCGCGTATGTCGCTATGGGTGCGCTCACAGTGATCGTGATGACCGGCGCCGCCGTGCGGCTCACCGGGTCAGGGCTCGGCTGCCCGACATGGCCACGCTGCTACGGCAAGATCTATCCACCACTGCAGACCCACGCGGTGATCGAGTTCTCAAACCGCGTGATCACCGTGCCCGTGTCGATCGCCGCGTTTGCGGCATTCGGGCTTGCGTTTCGCCGCCGACCCTACCGGCGAGAGCTGATGTGGCTGAGCGCGCTCTTGCCGCTTGGAGTACTGGCCCAGGCGGTACTTGGCGGGCTGACCGTGCGCGGACAGCTCGACTATGGCTGGGTGATGGCCCACTTCGCGCTGTCGATGCTGGTGCTTGCCGCCGCCGTGGCCCTCGCCTGGCGATCCACCTATGAGCCGGGCGAGCGCCCCCTTGCCCGCGACCGCACGCTTGCGCTATGCGCCCGTGCCACGGTGGTGCTCGGTGGTATGACGATATTCGCCGGCACTGCCGCCACCGCCGCCGGCCCGCACGCGGGCGGCTCCCCCGGACAGAAGATCAACCGCTTGGACTTCGACGGCAGGGCCACGATGGACTTCGTGATCCACCGTCACGCGGAGATCGCGTTCGTGTTCGGGCTCGCCGCGCTCGGCGTGTGGTGGCTGGCGCAGAGACGCGCGGCGGAGGAGATCGTGCGGCTATACGCAACGATCACCTGCGGATTGATCGCGATGCAGGGTGCCGTGGGCCTGATCCAGTACGAGACTCACCTGCCCTCCGAGCTGGTGTGGATCCACGTGAGCCTCGCCGCGCTCACGTGGCTGTCGGTACTGTGGACCGCATGCGCGGCCGGGCGCCTACAGCCCCGCGCCGCGAAAGCTCCCCGGAAATTAGGGCCTGAAATAAGCGATGACAAGGCGCCTGAGCGTGCGGACGTCCTTGCCACCCGTTAGCCTGGCCACAGCAACGACACTCGAGAAGGGACTGCCATGACAAAGAACGAGCTGGCTGATGGGGTCGCGCAACGTACGGGTCTCGCGGGAACGCAGGCTCGGGAGGCGCTGGAGGCGGCGATCGATTTGATCTCCGACGAGCTGGCCTCCGGTGGCGAGGTCGCGCTTGCCGGTTTCGGCAAGTTCAGCGTCAGCGCCCGTGCGGCCCGGCAGGGGCGCAACCCCGCAACCGGAGAGACCATCAATATCGCCGCCAGCAAGGCGGCCAAATTCTCCGCGGCGAGCGCACTAAAGAAGCGTTTGAACTAAGACTCAACCGCCTCGCCCGCCACGGAGCAGATGGACCTGGATCAGCGGCGAGCCCGCCGTGAGGCGCGCAGGCGCGAGCTTGCGCGTCGCCGGACGCGGGGGCTCGCCGCCGTGGCACTGGTTGCCCTACTCGCGGTCCTGGCGGTCCTCGCCTTCGGCTCTGGCGGCTCATCCAAAGGCGCGGGCGCATCCAAGGCGACCCACTCGACGACTTCGACGGCTATCACCGGCGGCGCCGGCGGGGCCAGGCGCACCACTGCCGCCAACCGTCCCTCCAGCGCCGGCACCGCGGGCACGGCGACCGGTCCGCTCGGTCACGAGTCGGTGCCGATCCTGATGTATCACGTCATCAATCCACCGCCCCCGGGGGCCAAATTCCCCGGCTTGTATGTCGCGCCCGAAGAGTTCGCCGCCCAGATGCACGCGCTCGCGAGCGCCGGCTTCCATGCGGTGACGATGGACCAGATGCGAGCCAACTGGACGCGCGGCACGCCACTGCCGGCGGGCAAGCCGATCGTGCTGAGCTTCGACAACGGCTACCAGTCTCAGTACACCCAGGCGCTTCCGGTGCTACGCGGGCTCGGCTGGGTTGGCGTTGAGAACATGCAGCTCACCGGCCTGCCGCCCTCTCAGGGTGGGCTCAGCGAAGCGCAGATCTCAGGACTCGTGGCCGCCGGCTGGGAGCTCGATACGCAGGGCATCAGCCACGCCGAATTGACAACGCTCGCACCCGCCGCCCTGCGTGAGCAGGTGACGGTCGCACGCGCCGCGATCCAGCGCCGCTATCGCGTGCCGGTCAACTGGTTTTGCTACCCCTCCGGCCACTACAACGCCGCCGTTCTCGCCGCAGTCAAGGCGGCCGGCTATGTCGGCTCGACAACGGTGGTGCCCGGTTGGGCCAGTCCCAGCGAGGATCCCTACCGGCTGCCTCGCCTGCGGGTGCTGGGTGAAACCAGCCCGTCGGAGCTGCTCGGCGAGATCGCCGCGATACGCTCGAACCCCGCTCCGCCGGCCTCCTATGAAGCCGGCGAATGACGCGAAGGCGAAGCGGGCGGGTGCGCGAACGAGGGCAGGAGGAGCGGTCGGCTCGCCACGCGGCACTTCAGCCAGGCGGATCGATAGGATGGCGCCGATGATCTCGCCGATCACATCGCCGGGGGCGTGCGCCCAAACAACGACCTGCGGATGGTGCCCATGACACACGTGCCCGGATGGGGCTCCTGGAGCTTTGACCCCGCCGCGATCATCGGATTGCTCGTGGCCCTGGCCCTGTATGTGCGTGTCTACAGGCGCGCGGCCGCCCGCTCTTCTGCTGTCGGCGCGGGCCACTGGGTGCCCTACATGGCCGGCATCGCGGTGCTCGCGATCGCGCTGCTCTCACCGCTGGATGCGATCGGCGATCACTACCTGCTCTCCGCGCACATGGCCCAGCACGTGCTGCTCTCCGACGTGGCGCCCGCCCTGCTGCTGCTCGGCCTGCGCTCCCCGGTGCTCCCGCTTGGCCTGAGCCGCTCCACGCTGCGGGCGGTCGCTCCGGGTGGTGGACGTTCCGGACGGGTGCTCGCGACGCTGACCTCGCCATGGGTTGCGATTCCGTTGTGGGCGATCGCCACCTGGGTGTGGGCGATCCCCGCGATCTTCGACTACGCCGCCCAGCATCAGGTGGTGCACGCGTTTGAGCACGCCACACTCTTCTACACGGGCCTGGCCCTCTGGTGGCTGATCGTTGACCCGCTCCCGCGCGCACGCCTGCGCCCCAACGGCCAGCGACTCGCCCTGCTCGGCTTCAGTCGCCTCGCCTCCGCCGCGGTGTGCCTGCCGCTCACATGGATCAGCACCACCCAGTACTCGCTCTACGCGAGCGCCCCACGGGCCTACGGCATCTCGGCGATCGCAGACCAGAATCTCGCCGGAGCGGGCATGTGCTTCATCGAGTTCCTGGTCTTCGGGATCGCCTTCGCCACCGTCTTCATGAGCATGCTCGGCCGCGACGACGCGCGTGTGACGCTAGCCGAGCAGGTTGCCGCCGGGCACTAGGCATATACCAGCTCGGCGCTTGCGCCCATCGCTGCGGGCTCCGGCTTGAAGGGTGTCAGCCTGATCGTCGGTGGCTGCTGTCCGGGTAGCGCGAGTACGAGCGCGATCCCCTCCTCAAGGCTTGTCCGCAGCTCGTCGAGATCGTCGCCGGTCGCGAACACGCCGGGGAACTCATCCACGGTAGCCCAGTAGGACTCATCCTCGTGGCGAACGCTGACGTGCAGGGGCTGGTTCTGGGGCATCGTGCTCTCCTTCATCGTACCCATCGGGTCAACGCGCGTCATCCCTTGAGGCCCGCCTGCCGACGTAGCTCGGCCTCAAGGCCCTTGGAGTACGCTTGGCGCTTGTTCTCAGGGAGCGTGATAGGTCGCTCGCCGGCCTTCGTCATCTTGACCTGATGATTGCCTCCGCGCTCCCTTGCCCAGCCCTCGCGTTCAAGGCGCTTGATCCATTCCTTCTGCGTTGCTGGCATCGCCGGGCGGAGTGTAGGGACCGCCCCCCTTCCTGCACCGCATTGTACTCAATCATGGTATGCCTCAAAAGGCATACCAACGGGGGCGGCTCAACCACACCCGGTGTTGTTGCCGCACGATGAGCACGTGTAGCAGCTGCCCGTGCGCTGCATCATGCCTCCGCACTGGCTGCAGGCCGGACCGAGGTCGAGGCCCTGTAGGCGGGCGGGGACGACCGGGGGGGAGTCAGTCAGCGCAGCTGTCGGGGCGATAGTGGCGCTGTTGCCGACCGAGGCGCGTGAGGGTGTTTGCGCGTCCGGCATCGGCGGGCCGGCCGTGTCGGAGGCGGCACCCATCGACAGGGCGGCCTCCTGGGCGGCCTTGCGGGCGCGCACCGCCGGAGTCAGGATGCCGAGCTCCTCCTGGGCGTCGATGTCCAGGAAGCGCGAGGCCAGCCAGCGCATGATGTAGTCGGGCATCGACTTGGCAAACGGGATCTCAGGATTGCCGGTGATGCCCTCCGGCTCAAAGCGCATGTAGCTGAACTTCTGCACCAGGGTTTCCAGTGGCACGCCGTACTGCAGCGCGATCGAGATCGCGGTCGCGAACGAGTTCATCATGCCCCTGAGCGTCGAGCCCTCCTTGCCGATATCGGTCAGGAAGATCTCCCCAACGGTGCCGTCCTCATACATGCCGGCGGTGATGTAGCCCTCGTGGCCGCCGATCGAGAACTTATGGGTAATCGACTGGCGCTCACGCGGCATGCGCTTGCGCCGCGGGCCGGCCTCGGCCAGCGCCTTGGTGACCGCGGCATCGACGATCGCGTCCACGTCGGCGGGGGCGGGCGCGTCCTTTTGCGCATCGGTGCGCAGCGCCTGGGCGGTCTTCGAGCCGTCGCGGTAGATCGCAAGCGCCTTGACGCCAAGATGCCATGCCTGGGTGTAGGCGTCGGCGATGTCCTCCACCGTCGCCGTCTGGGGCAGGTTGACGGTCTTTGAGATGGCGCCGGAGATGAACGGCTGCACGGCGCCCATCATCTTGATGTGGCCCATGTGGGAGATCGCGCGCTCGCCGACGGCCACGTCGAACACGGGCAGGTGCTCGGCCTGAAGGCCGGGCGCTCCGATAATCGTGCCGTGCTCGGCCAGATGCGCCTCGATCTGCTCGACCTGCTGCTCGGTGTAACCGAGCGTCTGCAGCGCCAGGGGCACGGTGCGGTTGACGATCGTCATCTGCCCGCCACCGACGAGCTCCTTGAACTTGACCAGCGAGAAGTCGGGCTCAACGCCCGTCGTGTCGCAGTCCATCAAAAACGAGATCGTGCCGGTGGGGGCCAGCACGGTTGCCTGCGCGTTGCGGTAGCCGAAGCGCTCGCCCAGCTCCACCGCCTCGTCCCATGAGCACTTGGCGGCTTCCAGCAGCTCGGTGTCCGAGCATGCGCTCTCAGGGATTTCATAGGACGCGTCGCGGTGCATATACATCACGTTGTTGTGTCCCGCGCGGTTCTCCTCATAGTGCTCGTACGGACCGAGTGCCGCCGCCACGCGCGCGGACTCGCGATAGGCGCGGCCGGTCATCAGCGCGGTGATCGCGGCCGCCGTGCCCCTGCCGGCGTCAGAGTCATAAGGCATGCCATTGCTCATCAGGTACGCGCCGAGGTTGGCGTAGCCGAGGCCGAGCTGGCGAAACGCGCGTGCGTTGACGCCGATCTGCTCGGTGGGATAGCTGGAGGGCCCGACGACGATCTCCTGGGCCAGTAGCACGATGTCCACCGTGTGCTGGAAGGAGCGCACGTCGAATGTGCCGTCGGGACGGCGGAACTTCATCAGGTTCAGCGAGGCGAGGTTGCAGGCCGAGTCGTCCACGTGCATGTACTCGCTGCAAGGGTTCGACGCGTTGATGCGCCCGCTGTTGGGCGAGGTGTGCCAGCGGTTGATGGTCGTGTCGTACTGAACGCCCGGGTCCGCGCAGCGCCAAGCTGCCTCCGCGATCTCGCGCATCAGCTCGCGCGCACGGATCGGCTCGCCCACCGGCTTGCCGGTGGCGCGAGCCGTCAGGCGCCACTCGCCATCCTCCTCCACCGCGCGCATGAACTCGTCGGTGACTCGCACCGAGTTGTTCGCGTTCTGGTACTGGATCGACTTGAATCCGTCGCCGTCGATCGACATGTCAAAGCCGGCGTCGCGCAGGGCTTCGGCCTTGTCCTCCTCCTTGGCCTTGCACCAGATGAACTCGCGGATGTCGGGATGATCGACGTCGAGCACCACCATCTTGGCCGCCCGACGCGTCTTGCCGCCGGACTTGATCGTGCCCGCCCACGAGTCGGCGCCGCGCATGAACGACACCGGCCCCGAGGCGGTCCCGCCCTTGGCCAAGGGCTCCATCGAGCCGCGGATGTTGGACAGGTTGATGCCCGAGCCCGAGCCGCCGCGGAAGATGTTGCCCTCCTTGGTGTTCCACTCGAGGATCGACTCCATCGTGTCCTCTACTGAGAGGATGAAGCAGGCTGAGCACTGCGGGGACTCCTCGAAGCCGACGTTGAACCACACGGGCGAGTTGAACGCGGCCAGCTGGTGCAGGAGGATGTGGGTCAGCTCGGCCTCGAATGCCTCGGCGTCCTGTTCGCTTGCGAAGTAGGCACGCTCGCGACCCCAGCCGGCGATCGTGCCGGCCACGCGGCCGATCATCTGCTTGACCGAGCGCTCGCGCTCGGGGTGGCCGATCTGCCCGCGGAAGTACTTCTGGGCCACGATGTTCGTCGCGTTTTGGCTCCAGCTCTTGGGAAACTCGACGCCTGACTGCTCGAACGCGACGCGGTCGCCGTGGCCGATACGCGCGTCGCGCAACTCCCACTCGACCGTCTCGAAGGGGTGCGTCCCGGGGGAGGTGAACAGGCGCTCGACAGCGAGCGCCTCGCCGGCGCTCGTATCCTGCTGGACGGTGGGGTGCGGGGTGAAATCCATCGGCCTTACCTCCTCTGCGCCGACACTCGCGACGCCCACTCGAATCTGTTCACTTGGGCCGAAAATCGTCGCGCGCTCGCCGGACAGAAAGACATCCGAGCATTAAATGCCTGCTATCGATCTATTTTAGAAGACAGTGGGCACCTGACGGGCCTGCGAGCGGCCCGTCAGTGACCGAGTCGCACCCAGTCGCTGAACTCCGCCCAGGTGGCCGACGCGCGGCTGCTGGCTTCGCGCAGCGAATACACCAGCGACACCGTCCAGCGCGGTTCGAGCGCAAGCCAGCGCGCAAGCGCCCACACGATCGCGCCAAGTGCCAGCAGCGCGCCGAGCACCGCCAACACCAGTGCGGCGGTCGACAGGTGCGTGCCCTTCGAGGTGCTCTTGTGGGTCACCACCACGACGGTGCCAGAGCGGGTCGTGGTGGTGGGCGTGGTGTTGGTGGGAGCGCTCGTCGTGGTCGCGGGAACGGTGGTGGTTGCCGGTGTCGTGGTTGCCGGCGCCACGGTGCCCGGCTGGGCGCTGCCTGGAGTTGTGCTCGCGGGGGTGCTCGCGGCCGGAGTGCTGCTCGCGGGGGTGCTGCTCGCCGGTGTGCTCGTCGCGGGAGTGGTCGTGGTGGTCGTCGTGGAAGTGGGGATGGCGCCTTTCACACGGGCCGACGCGGGTATCGGGATCCCGAGGGCGGGGTCGGTGCGAGTTGTGGTGCTCGCCGCGGACGCTGCCGCGGGAACGAGCACCGCGAGCGCGGTCAACGCGCACGCCAGGCACGCCAGCAGTGCCGCACACGCGCACGTACGCCCGCGCGCTCGCAAGACGCCAGTGTTGGTCGCGACCATCCTCACAACAGCCATGCTAACGGTCGCGTGGGACTCCCGATCCGCCTCACGCATACCACCACGCACGCCCCGCGCGCGCAGCGCGCCATCCCAACCAATACGGGCACAACAACTTCCGCCTGCCCCAGGTCAGGAACCTCTTCGGCCACAGACGCGCGGTCCTACCGGGACAGGTCCTGAGTGCCGGGTCCGGGCAGCAGATCCTCGATCCCCACGAGCGCCGCGGCGAGCACGCGCTCGGGCGGCTGCTCGGCGTCGATCGTGCGAATACGCTCGGGCTCGGCGCCGGCAAGCCGCTCATACGCGCTTGCGATCGTCTCGAAAAAGCGCTCGCTCTCGCGCTCCAAGCGGTCGGGCTCGAGGTTGCGCGTGCCTTGACGCGCGCGTCCGGTGCCGGTTGAGATCCGCAGCAACAGCGTACGGTCGGGTGTGAGCCCGCCCGTCGCAAACAGGTTGATCGCGCGCACCTGCTCAACCCCCAGTCCCCGGCCCTCGCCCTGGTAGGCCAGCGAGGAATCCACAAAACGATCGAGCAGCACCCACGCGCCCTGCCGTAGCAGCGGCTCCACGCGCTGATCTATCAGCTCGGCTCGTGCCGCCGCGTACAGCAGCGCCTCGGCACGCCCGCTGACCCGCAATGCCGGGTCCTTGACCAGCTCCCTGATGCGCTCCGAGAGCACAACGCCGCCCGGCTCGCGCAGCAGCTCGGCGCTGACACCACGCTGGGCAAGCGCATGGAGGAGCTCCGCGGCCAGCGTTGACTTGCCTGCGCCATCGAGTCCCTCGATCGTGATCAGCGTGCCGCGAGCCACGAGCGCACGGTAGCGCGCGTCTACGATGACCCCGTATGTCGACCGACGCCGCCCAGGCCCTTCCGGGCATCGAGCAGCATCCGCACGCACGCGCAGTGCTGCTGGCGGCACTGCCACCGGCGGGCGCACCATCACATGCCTATCTGTTCCACGGCCCCGCGGGCACAGGCAAGCGCGCGGTGGCGCGCGCGTTCGCGGGCGCACTGCTTGCCGACGGTGCACCTGCACCCTCGATCGTGCTCGAGCGGGTCGCGCGCGGCGCCCATCCCGATCTCACGTGGGTGACCCCGAGCGGTGCAAGCGAAGTGCTCGTGAGCGACATCGAGGAGCCGGTAGTGGCCGCGGTGACGCGCACCCCATTTGAGTCCTCACGCAGAGTGTTCGTGATCGAGGCGGCCGGCACGATGAACGAGCAGGCCGCCAACCGCCTGCTGAAGACCCTGGAGGAGCCGCCGTCATTTGCGCACCTAATACTGCTGGCCGAGCACCGCGAGGACGTGCTGCCCACGATCGCCTCGCGCTGCCAGCAGGTGCGCTTCGATCCGCTGTCGAGCGAGCTGTTGCAACAACGGCTGATGGACTCCGCGCGCGAGACGGCCGGCGACGCGGGCGATCCCACGCGCGCCGCGGCGTGCGCACGCCTGTCGGCGGGCGACGCGGCGCTTGCCGAACGCCTGGCCGGCGAGCGTGGCGCCGCGCTGCGCGAGTGGGCCGAGGGCTTCGTTGACCGCGCGCTCGGAGAGCCCGGCGACGACGGCTGGCGCCTCGGTGAGCTGCTTGACAGCGCAAAGCTCGCAGGCACCGACGCGGGCGCCGCAGCGACCGAGCGCTTGCGCGAGCAGGCCGAGCTATTGCCGAGCAAGGAGCGGCGCAAGTTCGAGCGCGAGGGGGCCGACGTGGTACGCCGCGCCGAGCGCCGTGCGCGCACCGGTGCGCTCGACCTCGGCCTGCGCCTGGTGGAGCTGTGGTTGCGCGACATGTGGTGCGTAACGTGCGGCGCCGGCGAGCTGGTGTTCGCGCTCGACCGCCGGGCTCAGCTCGACTCGCAAGCCCATGGTCGCGATGCAGGCTCGCTGTTGCGCGCCGTGGAAGTAGTGCGCGACACGCGCCTGCGCCTAGCGCTCAACGTGTCCGAGGAGCTGGCAATCGAGGCGCTCGCCCATCGACTCGCGGATCTGCTCAGTCGATAAGCGCCGCGATTGGGCCGAGATTGGGGCGCAATCCCTCGGTGTCAAAGGCCATGAACCGCGAGAACAGACGATTGTCAGGACCGTGAAAATCAGCCGATCCGGTGCTGAGCAGCCCCAACTGCTCACAGCGCGCGGCCAGCAGCTCGGTTTGCTCGCGCGTGTGAGTCACGTAGAACGCCTCGACCCCGTCGATCCCAAGCGCACGGAAGCGGTCGATCATGGCGAGCACCTCCTCGGGGTCCTCCACATCCCAGAACGGGTGCGCCCAAATCGCCACGCCTGCAGCCGCGTGGATCGCCTCGATTGCCTCGGCAACGGTGGGCGTGAGGCGCAGCGCAAACGCCGGGCATCCCTCGATCAAATAGCTTTTGATGAACGAGCCGACGTCGTCGATCTGCTCCTCGCGCAGGCGCTGCGCATTGGCCGGGTGCGACAGCGCCGCTTCGGCCAGGTGCGGGCGGCCGATCGGCTCGCCGGCGCTCACGCGCACGTCGATAGCCGCTTCGTCGAGCCGCAATCCCAGCTCGCGCAGGTTATGCGCCATGCGCAGCGTGCGCTGCTCACGGTCGGCGAGAAAGCGGGCGAGCGTGGCCTGGAACGCGGCGTCGGTGTGATCGACGAGGTAGCCAAGAATGTGCAGTTCGCGCGGCGGGTGGGCGGGCACTCCATCGCCGCCATCGTCGATCGCTGAAATCTCGATCGCGGGCACGATCGCGACCCCGTGCTCCGCGCCCGCGCGCAGCGCCTCCTCGACTCCCGCGAGTGTGTCGTGGTCCGACAGCGCCAGCAGCTGCACGCCCGCGCGAGCGGCAGCCGCTACGACCTCGGCGGGCTCGAGCGCTCCGTCAGAGCGGGTCGAATGCGACTGCAGGTCAAAGCGCGGCTCTTCGGTAGCGCTGTGAGCGGACATTTCGCCAAGCCTATGCGATCCTCCTCGAGCTGCGGCTCCACAAGTGGCGTAACGCGCTCCGCGACGACTCCGCGCAGCATCCTGACCGCCGCGTGATAGCGCCCGGCCGGCCCAGACAGCGTCGCCGGCTCATTCCTACGCGCACGCAGGTGCGCGTGGGCCGCGTCTGTCTCCTGAGCGCGCGACATCGCCTCGTCCCACATCGCCTCCAGGTAGGCAAGCGCCGCGCGCACTTCCTCCTCAGGCAGCAGCTCGCGCGCTTCAAGGTGTTGCAACACGGGGATCACCTCGTGGCTCAACCAGCACTGCTCGGCGTCGGCGCGCAGTAGCAGGCGTATGTCTGATGGTATGGACGAATCGAATGGCTTAGACATTGAGTGGACCCCGGTCGTTGGAATTGGAGCCTGCTCATGCCTTCGGCCCGGCCTCCTGTCGGCTTTAGGAGGAGACCGCACAATCCACGCTTTTTCTCTGAAGCTGGCCGCAAAACGCTCGCGCGTCAAACAGTTGGCCAGCGTTGGAACTCGCGGTAAGGCTAAAGATCTCATAAGCATTCTGACCAGATCCAATGCTGGCGCGAGCGTTTGAGGCCCCGCGGCGCGCCGGTTGCCCTCAGGCGGCGATAGCCCTAAAGATCGCGCACGGGGAAGGTCGATGGAGAGGTAGATGTCGATCGTCCACGGCCACAGCGCGCGAGTGCTCAAACATCGCGATCCGGCCGACCGCATGCCCGGTCAGCACGCGCGCGCGAGATTCCTGCGCCTGAGCCTGCGCACGCTTGCGATACTCGGTGTACTGGCGGTCATGACGACCGTACTCGGCCGCACGCTTGGGTTGCGCAGCCCGCTGTTCATCGGCTCCGAGCTGGCGCTCCTGATCACGATGTTCGTGGTCGTGCGCTACGTGCTGCCACTGGTGGAACGCCACGATCGCGGCGCCGCCGGCGAGGAGCACGTGGGAGGCTTGCTCGACGAGTTGACCGACGCCGACTGGAGCGTGATCCACGACGCAAGCTTCGGACACGGCAATGTCGACCACATCGTGCTCGGCACGGCCGGTGTGTTCAGCGTCGAGACCAAGAGCCATCCCGGCCCGGTGCGAGTGCGCACGATCCACGGGGCAGTCCTACACCAGGCCCAGGATCAGCGCGAGACGCTCGAAGCGATCGCCGGCGAGCGCGTGGAGCCGCTAGTCGTATACAGCCGCGCGTGGGTGGACAAGCCACTCGCGCGCCGACGCGGCGTGCGAGTGATGCCCGCGCGCATGCTGCTCGGCTACCTCAAACGCCACAGTCACACGCTCGCGCCCGAGCAGGTAGAACGGGTTCGCGAGCGCATCGTGGCGGCACTCGCCGAGGGCGAGCCCGCGCCCGATAGGCTGGTCGAGTGGCTACCGTCGTCGCGCAGCCGTCCGCAGAGCCCATAGAGCCCATTGGGTCTGTCGGGCCCCTCCCCGAACCCTCCGCCCAGACGCTTCCGCGCGGGCCGCGCCTGTCCCCGCTCGCGCTGACGCTCGTGTGGTCATTTGCCCCCACCTGGGTAATGGACCAGTGCGCGCGCCGTCTCGGCGACACATTCACGATCACGTTTTGGCCGAGCGGGCGCAAGCTCGTGCTCCTCAGCGACCCCGCCGCGGTCAAGACCGTGTTCACCGCCCCACCCGAGCTCGCACCCTCGGCGGCGGGCTCCTCGCCGATCGCCTCGATCATGGGGCCGAGCTCGGTGATCACGCTCACAGGCCGCGAGCACATGCGCCAGCGCAAGCTACTGCTGCCGCCGTTTCACGGTGAGCGCATGCGCGAGTACGCAGACGTGATCGTGCAGGCGACGCGTCGCAGCATGGCCGACTGGCCGCTTGGCGAGCCGATGAAGCTCAGCGAGCGCACGCGCGCGATCACGCTCGAGGTGATCCTGCGCGCGGTGTTTGGCATCGAGGCCGAGCGCATGGGCGCGTTGCGCGAGGCGATCGGCGGCCTGCTCGGACCCTCCCAGACGATCGCGCTGGTGCTGTATGCGCTGCGCCGTCCCTCAAGCGAGCCTCCCTCGGGCAGGATCGGCCGCGCGCTGGAGCACCTCGACGCGGTGATCTACGAGGAGATCGCCCGCCGTCGCTCCCAGTCCGATCTTGGCGAGCGCAACGACATCCTCTCGCTGCTGTTGCTGGCACGCGACGAGGACGGCGAGGCGATGACCGACCAGGAGCTGCGCGACGAGCTCGTCACGCTGCTGCTCGCCGGCCACGAGACGACGGCCACCTCCGTCGCCTGGGCGATCGAGCGGCTGGTGCGCCACCCCGACAAGCTCGCGCGACTGGTCGCGGAGATCGACGCCGAATCTGGTGGGGAGCAGACGCCTGGTGGGCGGGCCCCGGAGGACACATCCTCAAGCACATCCGCAGGCGGGCAGGCGGCACAGAGCGACGCCTACATGCAGGCCGTGATCTCAGAGACCCTGCGTGTGCGCCCGGTTGTGCCACTGGTGGTGAGGATGCTGAGGCAGCCGCTACGCGTCGGCGCCCACGAGCTGCCCGCCGGCACGCGCGTCGTGCCATCGATCTACCTCACAAATCGCAACCCGCGCATATACGAGGCGCCCGAGGAGTTCCGTCCCGAGCGCTTCCTCGAGAACCCGCCCGAGACGTTCTCCTGGATCCCATTCGGCGGAGGTATCCGTCGCTGCATCGGCGCGTCGTTTGCGACGCTTGAGATGAAGCTGATCCTCGCCACCGTGCTTGGTGAGCTCGCTCCGAGCCTGAGCGCGCGCGACGCGCGCTGGGTGCGCCGGGGCGAGTGGAGCCGCCGCCGCGCGATCACACTCGTGCCATCCCGCGGCACGCGCGTGGTCTGGCGCAGGCGCTGAGCACCTCTCGCGTCGAGGCCCGCCCGGAGCTGGAGGCGCTGAGCGCCCTCTCGCGCAGAGTACCGCCCGGAGCTGGAGGTAGCTTCTGGGGGGTGAGCGCAACGATCGCCCAACCAGCCCTCGCGGATCCCACGAATGAGCGCGCGACACCCGAGCAGCTGCTCGAGCGGTTCGGCCTGCATGCGTTCAGGCCGGGCCAGCGCGAGGCGGTCAAGGCCGCGCTCGACGGCCGCGACAGCCTGGTCGTAATGCCGACCGGTGGCGGCAAGTCACTGTGCTACCAGCTGCCAGCGCTCGCCGGCGAGGAGCTGGTCGTCGTCGTGAGCCCCCTGATCGCCCTGATGGCCGACCAGTACCAGCGCCTACGCCAGGCAGGGGTCGATGCCGCGATGCTGGCGTCCGGCATGGAGGAAGGGCACAACGCGCAAGCACTGCGCTCGATTTCCTCCGGGCAGGCGCGGCTCGTGCTGGCCGCCCCCGAGCGCTTTGCCTCGCGTGCGTTTCGCGACACGCTTGCCACCCGCAGGGTCGGACTGTTCGTGGTCGACGAGGCCCACTGTGTGGCCGAGTGGGGCCACGACTTTCGTCCCGACTACCTGCGGCTGCACGGCGCGATCGAGGCATTGGGACGCCCGGCGGTGATGGCGGCCACGGCGACCGCCACCCCGCGCGTGGCCGAGGAGATCGCCACCCGCCTTGGCCTGCGCGACTGGCTGGCGGTGCGCTCAGGCTTTGACCGTCCCAACCTGACCTTTGACGTGGTCAGCCTTGAGGGAACCGGAGCCGTGGCGCGCAAGCGCGCCACACTCCTGCACGCGCTCGATCGCGAAGATGCGCGACCGGCGATCGTGTATTGCGGCACGCGCAAGCACACCGACGAGGTGGCCGCACTGCTCGCCGAGCATGGGCTGAACACCGTTTGCTATCACGCCGGCCTGTCTGCGCAGGAGCGTCGCGCAAGCCAGGAGGCGTTCATGGGCGGACGCGCCGAGGTGGTGGTAGCGACCAACGCGTTTGGGATGGGCGTGGACAAGGCCGACGTGCGCACGGTCGTTCACTGGGCGCTGCCGACGAGCCTCGAGGCCTACTACCAGGAGGCCGGACGGGGCGGGCGCGACGGGCGGCCCGGACGGGCACTGCTGCTGGCCTCGAGAATGGACCTAGGCCGCCTGATCAGGTTCATCAAAGAGCGCGAGACGCGCGTTGAGGACGTCAAGCGCTACGTGGGTAGCCTGCGCATGCGCGCTGTGGACGGAGTCGCAGCGATCGGCCACGGCGAGCTCGACGAGCGCGAACGCGTGCTGCTATCGATCGCCGAGCGCGCCGGCGCGGTGGAGCTGCGCCCGGGCGGCCCCGAGGGCCTGCTGGCCAGGCTCACCGGCGAAGGCAGCCCGCGCAAGGCATACGAGGCAATCAAGGCGGCAAGAGACCGCGGTTGGGAGTCCTACCGCTCGATCGAGCGCTACAGCTCGAGCAACGACCGATGCCGGCGCCGGCAGATCCTCGACCACTTCGGCGACCGCGAGCCCTGTGCGCCAGAGGTCCGCTGCTGCGACGTGTGCGAGGCCGACAGCGAGCTGCTGGCCGCCTCCCGGGCGGTTCGGTCGCGGGCACGCAAAGCACGCGGTGCGCTGACCGGCGCTGGGGCGAACGGCGCTCGAGTTGACACCAACGGTGCCAACTCATCCAATGAGATCGCGCTCGACCCGGTGGACGAGCGCGAGTTCGAGAAGCTGAAGGCATGGCGCCTTGGACGCAGCGAGGGCAAGCCCGCGTTCACGGTGGCCGCCAACACAACGCTAGAAGGCATCCTGCGAGCCAGGCCCACGAGCCTCGATCAGCTGATCGAGGTCAAAGGGATCGGTCCAGCCTTCCGCGAGCGTCACGGCGAGTCACTGCTGTGTGCGCTGGCGGAGCTCTAGCGCCTGCTGACGTCGCTAGCATCCATAGCCGCGCCGACGTAGCTCAGCTGGTAGAGCACTTCACTCGTAATGAAGGGGTCCGGGGTTCGAGTCCCCGCGTCGGCTCTCAAAAGGCCCGCAAATAAGCACTTTTGCGTTTCAGATATCTTACGTGGACGTCAAATATGTCCCGAATATGTCCCGAGAAGTTGCTAAGGTGTGGGCATGGCACGGATTGCCGCAGTCTCAAAGACCGCTCCGCAACGGCCTCGAGAACGGGTCGGTCGTGCTTCCGCTCGGCCTCTCAGTGGGCATGTATTTAGGGTCGAGCGCAAGCGCGGGCCGTCGTGGTACGCGAAGTACCGCCTTCCCGACGGTCGCCAGGTGCAGCGCAAGATTGGTCCGGCGTGGACCGAGCGAGGCAGGCCAGCTATCGGGTACTTCACGAAGCGGACTGCGGAAGATTGGCTGTGGGATGTGTTCGACCAGGCGCGCCAGGGCAGCCTGCCGGGATTGGTGCGAACAGGTGCGACGGTTGCCAATGCGTCGGCGGAGTACCTGCGTTACATCGAGCATGACCGGATGCGCAAGCCCTCCACGGTGCAGGGGTATCGCTGGATCGTAGATGCGCGCGTCGTCCCCGAGCTTGGGAGCCTCGGCTTGGAGGATGTGACGCCGGCGCAGGTTGAGGAATGGCTTGCGAGGATGCCAGGAAAGCCAAGCACGCGCCGCAAGGCGCTCGTGCTTCTCCACGGGATTTTCCAGCGGGCACGGAAGGTCTACGGCCTTCCAATCAACCCGGTGGCCGACATCGAGAAGCCGCCGCTGCAGCAAAGCGACCATATCAACGTGTTCAGCCCAGAGGAGGTCTGGGCGCTTGTGCGCGCTGCGGCATCCGAGCAGGACGCCGCAATCTTCCTAACGGCTGCGTTCACCGGGTTGCGGCTAGGCGAGTTGATCGCGTTGCATTGGCGCGATGTGGACTTCGTAGGCTCGATCGTGCGCGTGCGCGCGAGCTACGCCGGGGGAGCGCTCACGGCTCCGAAGTCAGGAAAGGTGCGATCCGTGCCACTCGCGCCGGATGTAGCGCAGGCGCTCGCTCGGCTAGCTGAGCGTGACTGGTTCACGGGCGAGGATGACTTGGTCTTTCCAGGCGAACTTGGGGGCTACCTGGATGGGTCGGCGCTTCGGCGCCGCTACAAGGATACGTTGAAGCGCGCCGAGCTGCGAGCGTTGCGCTTCCACGATCTGCGTCATACGTTTGGCACCCGCATGATCGCCAAGGCCGATATTCGGCGCGTGCAGGAGTGGATGGGTCACGCCGATATCCAGACGACGATGCGCTACTTGCACTATGCGCCGCGCGAGGAGGACGCCCGGTTGGTGGCGGAGGCGTTTGCGGTGGAGGGTCTCGAGAGGGCGGCTGCGGAACGGCCAGGAACCTCAGAGAAGTCCTGAGTTGAGCGGGAGGGGATCGTGACGAATTTCCAGGCGGTCTTCTATCGTGATGCGTCCGGTCGCGAGCCGGTGCGCGCGTTCATCAACTCGCTGGAGGACGATTCGCAGGCCGCGATCGAGCATCAGATCGTTCGCCTCAACTTGTTGAGCGACGCGATACCTCACCTGCCCTTCCCGCATTCCTCGCAGGTGGAGGGGGAGCTACGCGAGCTTCGCTGCCATTACGGTAGGGAGCTATATCGCATCCTGTATCGGCGCTCGGAGCGACTTGTGGTGCTGCTCCACGTATTCCCCAAGCGCTCCGCGAAGATCGGCCAGGCCGACATCCGTGTCGCGCAGGAGCGGTGGGAGGACTTCAAGGTGCGCATGGACGCGCCGTGGCGTGTACCGCCGCGTGCCGCCGGGCACGACGCGCCGTAGGCGACTGGTGATTTCGCAATTCTGCTAATCTCCGGGTTCTGAGGCAGTCAATACGAGGACAGCGATGAGCAAGCCCCGCAGCCCAATTGGAACGAGCGTAAGCGAGCACGTCGAGCGCAAGCTCGCGAGCAGCAAGCGCTACCGCGAAGCCTACGAGCGTCTTGCGCCGTTCGAGCAGATCGCGCGGATCGCGATCATGCGTCGTGCGCGGCTCGGGCTCTCCCAGCAGCAGGTCGCTGAGCGTATGGGCACGACCACGTCGGTGATCTCTCGGATCGAGAGCGGCCAGCACCGCACGGGCACCGAGACGTTGCGGCGTCTAGCCGAGGCGCTTGAGGGTCACGCGGTGCTCGGGTTCGAGTTCGGGACCGACGCCGAGCCTGAGCGTGAGCTCGTGGCGTTGTAGCGGGCCGATGACGAAGATCTGCTACCGCGACCTGGATCTGCCAGAGGGGCTTTGTGTAGCCGATGGCAAAGGCATCCGACCTGGACGAGAATACGGCAAGTGAACTTGCGCTCACTGAGCCATCCTGGGTTTGATCTGACCTTGTTTTGGTGGAGTTGGTTTGCTGAACTCGGTCGGTTTGGTTGTTGTTCAGGGTTGATGGGCCGGGTTGGAGGTTAGGGGTGTTGCCGGCTGCTGTTCTTGGAGCTTGCCGTAGGCGAGTGGAAGTGCTCCCAGACATCCACCTCTAGCTACGCGCAGGCGAGAGCCTGCCCAGCGCGCTCGATGATTGGTGGTCTCTCTACGCCAGCACCGTCGGTCATGCGGATGATGTCGTCGTAGAAAGCAGCCCAGACGTGCTGGATGAATCACCGGAGCAAGACGGCGCCAGCGCACCGGGCACAAGTCAGGACATCGAAGCTCTGCCCTCAGCTGCAGGTTGATATCGAAGACGCGCTCGGGCACATAGGGTCCGCGATCCTCGAGCTTCCCGATCATGCAGCGTCCTTGAGGTCACCCATAGCAGAACAAGACGCGGGCACCACAAGGCCATCCTGCGTCGGGCAAGTGAGCGAACCCGTAGACATCGTGCGCCATGCACGCGATTGGTCCACGGTCTTCAAACCACGATGCGATGCCTACACGGCTGGCGCCGGGGGCGTGAGCCCTGGCACGAGCGGCGAGTGCCAGCGTCGCCATAGTGAGGATGAGGCGACCACGCGCGCGGAGTAACGGGCATGAGACACACGGTTCCGTGATTGTGCTTGTGTTGGTGCTTTGCGGCCGGTGGTCTAGGCTAGCGTTCCGACAGCCGATACTGCTCCAATCAGCACGTCCCCGCCAGAGCGCGAGCCCGGATCAGATGGACCGGAGCGCGATCCGCACCGACTTGGGAAATTCCTAGTCGCCTTGGCGGTAGCGGTGGTCGTTGCCTTTGTCGCTACGCTTGCTCTTGGCTCTCTCAGCGGCAGCTCCTCTAGTCCCACAAGCGACTCCGCGGACGCAGGAAGCAGCCCCTCTAGTAGTACCGCCACGACCGGAAGTAGCTCCGTGTCGATCGAAGGCTGCACGAGCGAGGTCGCCGGCGCTGACGTTCGAGTCACGATCTACGGTAACGGCGAAGCGGCGTGCAGCGAATGGAATGAGGGAGCAGCCAAGTCATCCGGCGAATACTGGAAGACAGAGCCGCGAGGCGAAGAATTGCGTGGGGAACTGGTCTGTTCGATGTCGAAAGACGGCTCTCTCCTAGTTGAAGTTCGGGACACGGGCGAACACCTGCGCGGCAACCAAATCTGTGCGAGCCTCACCGCCAAAGGGTGGCATGAAGCCGAAGGCCCAGGGGCAAAGGTCGAACGCGAACAAGCCCAACAGAAATCCGAACGCGAACGAGCCGCAGCGGCCGAACAAAGCGCTCAGAGTGAACAGGAAGCACAGAAGCGTCACAAGGAACAAATGCAGTTGGAAAAAGAAGAAGCCGTCAAAAGGAACCAGGAAGGGCAGGAACACCAAAAGGAACAAGCACAGTCCGCAAAAGAAGTGGCTGCACAGAAACAACAGGAAGCACGGGAACATCAGAAGGAACAGCGCGAACACGAACAGGAAGCCGAGAAGCAGCACCAGGAAGCTAAAGAGCAGCAGCAAGAAAACGCACGCGAAACTCGCCACAATGAAGAAGAAGCCAGGCAGGCTCAGCGGGAAGCCCAGCACAGCGAATGATAGGAATGACACCTAACTCGGTGAGCGCGCCGCGACAACAGGTGATCCGCTCGTCGGGCTCGGCGTCCTCGTCCTCATCGGCGTTGGGCAGTAACACCGCTGCAAGCCGTCACCGTTCACGCGTAGCCATCGACGCCTGCACTGCGCTGTACCCGCCCACCTATCATCCGCTGATGGTTGCCGACGGAGATCAAGCGTGCCTCGCAACTTGCTGATTCGCGGAGTCGACGGCCGCGACGCACTTGTTCAGGAGGCGGAGCTCATGGCTGAGAAGGATCTGCACGATGTCTTGAACACGCATCCAGGGCTCTTGCCGGCGGATGATCTTGAAGTCGGGCGGACCATTGTCGTCGGCAGGGAGTCCGGGCTCGAATCGGGATATGCCGATCTAGTGAGATGAAGCTCGAGATCAAACTCGTCGAGAGCACCGCCGCTGCAACGCCGAGCTGAGCGTTCAGTCGCCCAGGACGGCTCGGAGTCATGTCACGTCCTCCACATGGGGCGGCCCCGCGTAGCCGAGCTGCCAGCACACCACGATGCGCTGGTCGGCATTAAGCCGGTAGGTGATGACCGTCCGAGACTTCACCGGATTGCCCAGGTCGTTGCCTCCTGGCCCCCATCGGGCCTCCTGCTTTAGCCCGAGCTGTTTGCACATCAGCGCCCATTCAGCGCCAAACGCGAAGAGAAGCGGCACGGCGACTTCGGCCAGCGGCGCCCACACGAAGTCTCTCAGCACCCGCGCGGACGGGCGCATCGCTGCAGTCACGCTCTTGGAGTGCCATGGATACATCTCCACCGTGAGTAGGTCGGCTCCTGAGACCGACTGATCGTCGCTCCAACGGCGCGCGAAGTTGAGCAGGGTCGCGTGAGCCAGTCGTGAATGTAGTCGTCCCATCGCTCGATGGCGTAGTCCCGAGCGCTCATTTGCCGGCGGCGTATCCGGTGCGGGGTGGTCGGCCGAACGCCCCTGGGCGCAGCGAGAGCCGCGAGTGGCGCGTGGATTGCGGCTCGCTACGCTTTTACGCATGCTCGCCTATCTCAGACGCCACCATCTGGCAATCCTCGCGCTGTTCATAGCGCTAGGTGGGACCTCCTACGCCGCGACCCAACTGCCTGCCAATAGCGTCGGCACGAGGCAGATCCGCGCGGGCGCGGTCACGCCCTCCAAGCTCTCCCCGGCGCTGAAGGCCCAGCTGCACACGACCACGCCCAAGGCGAAAGCCGCCTGGCGAGACCCTTCGATCGCGACCGCGATAAGCGCCGCCGGGCAGACGGTGCTTTCTCAGAAGGTTGTCACTGTCGCGGCCGACGCTCCATGGGTTGACACCGGCCTGTCTATTGCCTCCGGCCAGCACGTGTGGGCAGACACGCGCAGCGACGGCAAGTGGAGCGGCAATCCCAAGTACTTCCCCTACTCCGATGCGAACGGTCTGCCCGTCTATCCCGGTGCGTATCGCGTCGACGCAAACGCCCAGGTAGATTCGCTGATCGGCTTCGTTGGCGACACTCCGGTCAACACTCCCGAAGTCTCGGTGAGCTTCTCGGCGCGGCCGGGAGGGCATGGCGGGATCGCCAATCCTGGATTTGTTGCTGTTGGCGACACGCTAATGAATTTCGCGCCCACCACCGCCGGCAAGATCTGGCTCAGAAACAACGACAACACGAACTACTACTCGGACGTCGGGCGGCAGATCGTCAAGGTGATCCTTACCACGGGCGACTCTTGAGTCGGATCGATTAAGCATGCAGGACGGTTGTCTTCGCGCTGGCGGCAACCGGTGTGACCCTTACCGGTGCGCCTACTCCTCGATCAGCCGACGATGCACAGCCCAGCGACTCAGCTCGTGGCGACTTGAGAGCTGGAGCTTGCGCAGCACGGCGGAGACGTGCGCCTCGACGGTCTTTGCCGAGATGCCAAGCTGGGCGGCGATCTCCTTGTACATGTAGCCGCGCGCGATATGTTGAAGCACCTCGCGCTCACGCGGTGTGAGCAGGTCAAGCTCCGGGTCCACCTGGGCAAGCGGTATCTCACTGCCAAAGGCATCGAGCACGAAGCCCGCCAGGCGGGGGGAGAAGACAGCATCGCCCTCATGTACGCGGCACACGGCGTCGGCCAGCTCAGGGCCGGAGATCGTCTTGGTCACATAGCCGCGTGCGCCCGCGCGAATCAGCGCGATCACATCTTCGGCGGCGTCGCTGACCGAGAGGGCCAGAAAGCGAGCGTTTGGCGCGGTGTCGGCCACGCGACCGATCACCTCCGCGCCGCCGCCGCCCGGCATGTGCACGTCGAGCAGCACCACATCCGGTTGGAACTCCTCGATCGCGCGTACCGCATCCTCGACACTGCCGCTGTCGGCCACCACCTCGACCCGCGCGCCGACACTCGCGCGCACGCCGGCTCGAAAGAGATCGTGATCGTCGACGATCACGATCCGCGGAGGCGATCCCCCGCTTGCGCCCCGCGGTACCGATCCCTCGCTCACGATCGGTCCCTGCTCACGATCGGTCTTCGCTCACGATCGGTCCCTGCTCACGATCGGTCCCTGCTCGTGCGCGCCCTCGATCGCGATCGGTTCCACGGTCGATTGCGATCTCGACCTCGGTGCCGCCGCCCGGCAGTGCGCGTACGGTGGCGCTGCCGCCGGCGCGACGCATCCGTCCGAGGATCGACTCTCGCACCCCATGCCGCTGCGCTGGCACGGCCGCGAGATCGAAGCCGGCGCCGCGATCGCGCACAAACACCTGCACACGCTCTCCCGTGAGCTCGGCGTAGACGCTGATCGGTGTCGCGCCGGCGAACTTGGCGGCGTTGAGCATCGCCTCGCGGGCGGCCGCAACCACAGCGCCGCCGCGCTCCTCGAGCGGGCAGTCGCCGACGGCCACCACCTCGATCGAGCCGCCCACCGCCGCCTCCACCTCGATGGCCGCCGCGTCCAGCGCCCGGGCGAGCGTGTCGCCTGCCTCGCGTGAGTCTCCGCCCGCCAGCCACCCACGCAACTCGTGCTCCTGGCGGCGGGCCAGTGCCGCCACCTGCCGCGGGTCCTCCGCGCTTTGCTGGATCAGCGCGAGCGTTTGCAGTACCGAGTCGTGCAGGTGCGCACCGACGTCGGCGCGCTCCTGGGAGCGGATGCGCTCGGTGCGCTCGGCCGCGAGGCTGCGCGCCAGGCGCCGCCAGGAGGGAGCAAAGATCAGGGCGACCGCGATCAGGACGGCGAGCGCCGCCAGCAACGCCTCGCCCGCCGGTCGTATCGCGCCGTTGGCCCACAGGAAGCCCAGCCCGCCGGCGAGCACCAGTGCGATGCCGAGCCCCGCTCGACTCACCTCGGGTCGGCCGAGAGAGCGCGCGCGCACCGGAAGTTGAAGTTCGCTCGGGTGCTCCGACGAATCGCCCACGCGCTTCTGTGACTCTCCCGACCGCGACTGCATGGGCGAGCGATGGGCGGCCCAGCCGTGCCTATGGAGCGGCGCGACCGCCGGCGCCCGCCAGATCAAGAGCGCACCCAGAGCGGCGACCGCCGCCGGCCACACGATTGCGTCTCCCGGCCAGGGCCCGGCCGCGCGCACGAACAGCAGGCCGCTGAGCACCAGCAAGGCCGTGCCGATCGCGATCCTACGGCCGCCGCGCAGCGGGTTCGTGGGGTGGGGCATATCTGTCCATATTCTCAGCCACGGCCGCGACGGCGGCTGGAAAGGCCGCTCGCGAGCAGAACCGCCCCGAATGCACCGACGAGCACAGGTGCGGTGTAGGCGAAGCGCAGGTCGATCGTGCCATTAGCGTCGAGTACGAGCAGCACGCCTAGCACGAGCACGGCGATCCCCACGAGCAGCACTGTGACATTCGGCGGGCGCCTCATCGATTTATCCCGGTCGTGGGCAGGCAGGCTTCGTTGCTGCCGAGCGCCGGGCGGTGAGAGTGGGCGGCAAACCAGCCGCCTTCACCCCAGCTGCCCCAGCCACGCCAATCGTGTTCGACAGGATGATCGGCCACCAGCAAAGTGCCGAGCCCGACGTTCCCGTCCACCAACAGCCGCGGCGTGCCGTGCGGCGGGATGGGACGTTCCGACCAACTGACGTCGAGTCCTCCGCTGCGGTTTTCAAGTGCCCCGACATAGCCACCACCGATGCTCGCGCTGGTCGCGACACACACATTCTTGGGTACCAGCACGACCACCTCGCCCACGCCCAAGCGCACATGCAACCTGGTCGTGCCCGCCGGAAAGGCCACGCTTCGCAAGTCGATTTCAAGCCGTCCGGCGCCCAGCTCGTAGCCGCCGCGCACTGCGCCAAGGGTTTGCGGACGATACGTGCGTTCGCCCATGCCGCCGTGCAGATCGACATGGGCCGCGGCGATCGTTGCCACCGCCAGGGCAAACGCGACTCCCGGCAGCACTGGCCAGCGGGTCCAGCCCGCATATGCGCCGAGCACCAACAGCACGCCGAGCGCGACGACCGCCCAGGCGGCAAGCTGCAGGTCGATGCCCGCAAGCCAGGCACCCGCCGCGGCGAGCAGGACCATCCAGGCGAGCACCGCCGTCACGAACGCTGCGCAGCGCAGCAGTCGTCGATCGGCACTCGCGCGTCCATCTGTCCCCGTGGCGGCGGGCGTTCGCAACCACTGCCACACAAGCGTGGCGAGCACACCCACAAGCGCGAGCGAGCCGAGCCACACGCCGAATCCCCTCGCACCGTGGTGCGCGCCATGGCCGATCGTGCTGAGCGCGATGCCTGCCGCCACGACGATCGCGAGGACGCCGAGCGCGGCCCGCCACGACGAGCGACTCAGGTAGATCGGCGCGTGGGCTGCCCCCTCCTCCGGCACCAGCAGCAGTACCGCGAGATACAGCGCGATACCGATCCCCGAGAAGATCGCAAGCCCGACGAAGGCGATGCGAAACAGGATCGGGTCGACGCCAAAGTGAGCGCCGAGACCGCTGCACACCCCACCGATCAGGCGGCCGTGTCGTGAGCGGACGAGGCGGGGGCGCTGGCTGGGGTTGAGCATGCGGACAGTGTCGGTCCGCGAGGGCGCTTGCGCAATCGGGAATGTCCCTAACCCGTGCCGGCATACTCCTTGCCGGCAACCCGAGTCGCGTGTCGTGGCGAGGTGGAGCTTGCCTCGGCGTTGATGCGGCTCAGGAACGCCATGACTCGTTGCTCATACTGGGGTGGATCCACATTCCAAGACTCGACGTGACCAGCGTCTGGAACACGGTAGTAGGTAACCCAGTCGGGGAGCGCCTTGGCAAAAGCGTCGCTGTTTGAGATCGGCACCACTTCATCGTCGGTGCCGTGGAACAGCAGGATCGGCAGGTGAAAGTCGCCGGGATGATCGAGCGCGTCGAGGCTCCCCCAGTCGGGGTCGATCCGCAGGTCGATCATCCACTCGACCGGGTCCGCGGCGAACGATGGCAGGCCCATCTCTTTCGCGTTGAAGGAAAGGATCGCCTTCCAGTCGAGCGCGGGAGCGTCGAAGATCAGACCGGCGAGACGATCCACGAGTGAGGAGTGCTCCATGAACTGCGCCACGATCGCGCCGCCCATCGAGTAGCCCACCAGCACCAGGCGCCGTGCTCCGTGGGACAGCGCGTAGCGAGCGCCCGCCTGCAGGTCGCGCCACTCGGTGAGGCCCATGTGGTGAAGCCCGTCGGGGCTCGGCGGAGCGCCGACATCCTCACGATAGGTGATCAGCAGGCTAGGCAGTCCGGCCGCGTGCAGCGTCGCAGCGATCCGCAAGTCGTCTTCGCGACTGGCATTGATGCCGTGCACGATGATCGCCCAGGTGTGCGAGCGTCCTGGGATCAGCCAGGCGGGCATCGCTCCCAGTTCGTCGGGGACCGCCACGTTGGCAAATGGCAACCCCAGCGCCTGCCTGGGGTTGCCCTCATACACGTTGGAGTTCAGTTCCACCCTCATGCCCGGTGCGAGCTGACCGTGTATCGCACTCAGCCGCCGCGTGACCGTGTGCGTGTCGCTGCTCAGCACGGCTTCGACGATCGCGTGTCCGGCACGCCATTGCAAGCCATAAACGCCCGGGCGCAGCGTGTCTTTCGATCGCGACAGCACCACCTCACCAGGGGATAGCGACTCCACCGTGGCGTTGGTGGGCCATGGCGGACGTTCGGGAACCACGACCTTCGATGAGAAGAACCAGCTCGCCCCAGCTCCCGCCGCAAGCAAGACGAGCATCAGCAACACCGCGCCCACGAGCAGCGAGCGCCTGTGACGACGAGGCCATGACCGACTCTCCACAGTCACTGCAGGCGACACGCTACGCCGCCGCACGCGACCAACGTTGAAGAGCGTCGACTATCCGTGAACCGTTTGTCCTACCGCTTCGGGCAGGGCACGGTCGGTTCGTCAGTGACCGTTTCGCCGCTGAGGAACGTCACTTCGACCTTGCCTTTGAAGCCGCCTTTCGGACAGGTCTTCGGCACCGTGCCATAGGGGATCAGCTTCTTGCCCTGCTTGTAGGCGGCGCCGATGATGCCCTTGATCGAGAGTGCCGACCCGTAGGGAGCTTCTGGCACCGTCGTGACGAGCGGCACTTCGGCGCTGAACTTGGTGCCGAACGGGGGCGGGGCCGGGGAGAACCCACCGGTGGTGAGGATTTCGATCGACGCGGGGCTGGTGCCTTCGGCGTAGAACGCGAGCTTGCCGCTGGGCGCGAAGAATGCCTGCAGGCTCAGCTTCTCCTGCACGCGTGTGCCACCGAAGCTGACAACGCCAAGCACTTCGCCCTTGGATCCGGCAATCGACTTCTTCGGGCACTTCTGCACTTCGTGGCTTTCAAGGGTCGCGAGCGGGCAGGTGGCGAAACCCTGGGGATGCAGTTTCACGCCGGCCGGCAGGTCGACCACGATGCCCGTCACCGGCGAGGGATACCCACCGTATTCGGTGCCGCTGATCGTGAGTTCCGATTCCAGCGCCGCGCCCGCGCCGAGGATGTTGCCGGTGTTTGGATACGTCGCGCTGCTGGAAGAGCCGGGGTTGATGGGAATCGGCACGATCTTCGCCTTCACGCTCACCACGGGCCGGGCAGCGGTCACGGCCGGAAGAGCCAGGGCCACGAGTGCCAGGCAGGACAACGTCAACCTTGTAAACAACTTCCGCATCGGACCCCTCCTCTGTTGCTTCTCCTATCTTTGAGCCTACAGGATCGGGCGTAGCTCCTCGCTGGATGGCACTGTTTGACGCTTCAATCGCTCCCCGTCCTCGATAACGTAGGCGCCCATGCTGAGTAGCGGCGGGGAGTAGGCGTGCAGGGTCACCGTCGGGGTGTCGCCGGCATGGCGCACCCGGTGGATGTCGGTGGGCAGGAAGCTAAAGCTGGCGCCGGCCTTGAATACCGCGTCGGCGGGCGACCCGTCGAGTGTCAGGCGCTGCTCGCGTACGCGTCCGCTCACGACCGCCACCGCGCCAGATGAGATGTCGTGATCGTGAAAGCCGGTGTCGTGATTCTCCATCCAGCAGATCAGCCACGCGGTCACGTGGTCGTCGCTGAGGAGCTCCTCGTACACGCGCTGCGTGCGATCGTGCTTGACCAGATCGATCCACAGTTCGGGACGCAGGGCCAGCTCGCGGACGAAGCGCTCGAGCTCATCGGCGGACAGGTCGCGCCCCTGGGGCCTGGGTACTTGGGAGAAAGTGGGTGTCAAGAATGTGGGTGTCATATTCCCGCCTTCTCAAGCACCGCGACTCGCCGCGGTCGGGTGCTGCGCGCGAGCACACGCGCGCCCTTGCGGATAAAGATGCGCTCGGTGTTCTCTGCGAACAGCTCCCAGTCAAGCGCCGCGCGCTCGCCATGGACGTCGAGGTCCACGACCGGGCGGTCCGAGCCGTACACGAGCTGATCCACCCCGACCATCCTTTCCATCAAATCCACCGCCTGCGGGCCGTAGGAGGAGGTGTCGTAGAAGATCGTCGGGTCGGCCTTGCGAGTGAGTGGGCCGCCCCGCGCGCGCAGGCGCTCAGTGTGCAATGGCGCGAGTCCCGCGAGCATCGCAAACACGACGTGCAGCTCGGGAAACAGCCGCTGTGCCGCGCTCACCCACGTCAGCCACGCGGCCTGCATGTCGGCGACGTAGCTCGTAAGCGCCGGCCACCACAGCGGGTCGCCGAGCGACGCCTCGTATGTGGGCCTGCGCGTGCCGCGGCCCGGGTGCACGAACAACGGGGCCCCGCGGCTTTGGATGCGCGCGAGCACGGGTGACAGTCGCGCGAGCATGTCCACGCCGGCGAGTGCTCCGGCGGGCAGCGAGATGCCGACGCAACCGCAGTCGAGTGTCCTGTCGACATCGTCGGGGTTGGGCTGGTCGAGCGCGAGCGCGCCCCAGACTCCGAATGGCTCGCCGAGCGCGAGCGCACCCTCATGGTAGGCGTCGATCAGCTCCGCCCCCGCCTCGCGCGGGAGCATCTCGATGCCCAGTGGACTCGACAGGCAAACCAGCGCGCGGTCGAGCCCGTCGCGCGTCACCAGCTCGGCTCTGCTGCCGGGCGTTTCGGCGTCGAGATCGACCACATACGGCTGCTCGCCGGCCAGGAACAGCACCGTCAGCCCGTGTTCGCGGCGGATGAACGGCAGTTCGCGCCGGCGAGACAGCACCTCCACCAGGGGCGCGGTCCAGAGGTGTTGGTGAATGTCGGTCTTCATGGCCAATCTCCAGATTCTTGATCGAATTTATGAAGATTAGCACGTCTTGTACGTCTGTGCGGGCAATCGCCGCTCATGCGGTGGACAAGACCAGTCACCTGGCAGGACCGGCTGGCGGGCAAGACGGGTCACCCGGCGGGGCCGGCCGGTGGGCGAGGCGGGTCACCCGGCGGGACCACCTACTACCGTTAGCGCGTGTCCAGCACCCCTGATGCCCAGTTCATCGACGTGTGCGGTCTGCGCACCCGCTATCTGATCCGTGGCTCGGGCCCCGCGGCGCTCGTGCTGCACGGGTGGGGCGCATCGATCGAGGCGGTCCACCCGATCGTTGCGGGTCTCGCGCCGGTGGCCACGGTATACGCGCTTGACCTCCCCGGCTTCGGGCAAAGCGAGCCGCCGCCACAGCCGTGGGGGGTAGAGGATTATCAGGAGTTTCTCGCCGCGTTCATGGACGCGCTCGAGATCGAGTGTCCCACGATCGTGGGACACTCCAACGGCGGGCGCATCGCGATCAGGATGGCGGCCACCGAACCGCGCCGCGCCGCACGACTCGTGCTGGTCGACTCCGCCGGCATCCGCCCCAAACGCACCTTGCGCTGGTACCGCCGCGTGGGGATGGCGAAGCTGGGGAAGTACGCCGCCCGCTGGCTTGGCGCGCCAGGCGAGCGCTTGCGCGCGCGCATCGTGGGCCGCGTCGCCTCGACCGACTACGCCGCCGCGGGGGAGATGCGCCCGACGCTGGTGCGGCTCGTCAACAGCGACCTGCGCGAGTACCTGCCACGCATCTCCGTGCCCGCGCTGCTCGTGTGGGGGGCCGAGGACACCGACACGCCTCCCTCCGACGGTCGTCTGATGGAGAAGCTGATCCCCGACGCGGGACTTGTCGTGCTCGAGGGTGCCGGTCATTACAGCTACATAGACCAAGCCGCGCGCTTTGCACGCATCGTCACGCATTTCATCTCGCCGCCCGCCGCGACGAATCAGCCCGCGGCGCCCGACACACCCGCGGCGCCCGATACACCGGTGGCGCCCGATGTGCCGAGCGCCACCGCCGCAGCGCAAACGCCGGCGCCCGCGAACTCCCACGAGCCACCGTCCGAGGCCGGGGCGGCGTGAACGCATTCGAGGGGGTGTGCGCGGTGGTTGCGGTGATCGTCGTCGCCGCGCGACTGGCCGGGCGCCAGCACCGTCTGCTGCACCTGTTTCAGCTTGAGCACTACGAGCCGGCGCGGCTGCTGCTGTGGCTGCGCCGCCGCCACGAGCTGTTTGCGCCACGCGAGCTGGTGCCGATCGCGGCGTTGTACGGCGCCGCGATCGCCGTCGCGGCAGTCGGCGGCTCGCACTCGGGCTGGGTGTGCGGGGCGCTGCTGCTGCTCACCGCTCCGCTAGCGGCGCTCGGCGTGCGCGACTGGCGTCGGCCCGCCGTGAAGCCGCTCGTGTTCACCGACCGCGCGCTGCGCCTGTTGATCACCGCGCTGCTGCCGCTGCTGCTGCTCCTGCTCATCGCGATCTCCCTCGTGGGGGCCACGCTCACGCTCGCGGGACTGATCGCGCTGCTCGCGTCCGCGTTCGCGCTGCTCGCGCTCGCGCCCTGGACGCTGCTCGGCGCCAACCGTGCGCTGCGCCCAGTACAGAGCGCGATCAACCGCCACTACGAGCAGCGCGCGCGCGAGTCGCTGCGCGACTGGGCGCCGCTCACGATCGGGATCACCGGCAGCTACGGAAAGACCACCACCAAGTTCTGCGTCGGCGCGGTGCTCGCCGCCGATCGTCCCACGCTCGTGACGCCCGACAGCTACAACAGCTTCCTTGGGGTGATCCGCACGATCAACGAGCACCTGCAGTGGCGCCATCGCGCGTTCGTGGTGGAGATGGGGATGTTCCGTCGCGGCGACATCGCGGAGCTGTGCGAGCTCGTGCACCCCACGGTCGGGGTGATCACCGCGATTGGGCCGATGCACCTGGAGCGGCTCGGCTCGATCGAGCAGATCGCCGCCGCCAAGGGCGAGCTGCTGGACGCGCTGCCCGCAGATGGCCACTTCATCACCAACGCCGGCGATCCACGCTGCCTGGAGCTGGCCGCGCGCGCGACGGTGCCAGTCACGTTGTTCGGGATCGAAGACGACCCGGCGCGGCCGGCCGCGGTCGCGGCAGCGTCAGATTGCGGTGGCACGCCGCAACGCACGCCCGAGCGCCCGAGCGAGCAGAGCCCTGTCGCGGAGGCGTCACCCGCGTCCGACACACCACACGGCACGCCCAACCCATCCCCCAAAAACAAGCCCTATGTGCAAGTGATCGCGCGGGACATAACGCTGGCGGACGGTCACACCAAGTTCAACCTCCACCTTGACGGTCCCCACAGTCCGGCGGTCGCGGTGTCGGCGGGGCTGCTTGGCCGTCACAACGTGCTCAACCTGCTCGCCGCCGCCGCTGTGGGACGCGTGCTCGGGATCGAGCCCGCGCGCATCGCCGAGGGGCTCGCCCAGGTGCAGGCACCACCGCACCGTCTGCAGCCGATCCACAACCGTCGCGCCGGAGTGGTGGTGATCGACGACGCCTACAACTCCAACCCCGAGGGCGCCGCCGCGGCGCTCGAGGTCCTGCGCGAGCACCCCGCCACGCGTCGCCTACTGGTCACGCCCGGGATGGTCGAGCTGGGCGAGCTCGAGGCAGAGCTCAACCGCCGCTTCGGCGAGCAGGCCGGGACGGTGTGCGACATCGCGATCCTCGTCGGTCCCGCCCGCACCGAGCCGATCGCCGCGGGGCTCGCGGCCGCCGGCATGGATCCCGCCGGCGTGCACGTGGTGCGCGATATTGCCGAGGCCACCGAGCTGCTCGGCCGCCTCACTCGCGCCGGCGACGTGGTGCTGTTCGAGAACGACCTTCCCGACACCTACTCCGAAGCGGCATAAGCTACGGCGCGTATGCCAGCAAGCGGACAACGCATAGGCGTCGCGTTCGGCGGACGCTCCGTGGAGCACGATGTCTCGATCATCACCGGGCTGCAGGCTCTGGGCGTGCTCAGCGAGCGCCACGCGCCCATACCGATCTACATCGCGCGCAGCGGCCGCTGGTACACCGGCGAGGCGCTGCGGGAGTTGTCCGTGTACCAGCAGGACGGCGGGGACCCGGACGCCGAGGAGGTCCACTTCGACCTGCACAACGGCCGCCTGCTGAAAGTCGCGCCCGGTGGTGGAGGGCTGTTGCGCTCGCGCCGCTCCTCGGGCGAGCCGATCGAGCTGGATGTGGTGGTGCTTGCCACGCACGGCACCCAGGGCGAGGACGGTTGTCTGCAGGGCGCCTTGGAGCTCGCGCGGCTGCCATACGTCGGTCCGGCCGTGGGTGCCGCGGCCGCCGCGATGGACAAGGTCACCACCAAGGCTGTGCTCGCGCAGGCAGGGCTGCCCGCGCTCGAGCATCTCGCGCTGCGCCGCGAGCAATGGGAGCAGGACGGGCCCGCCGTGCGCACGCAGGCGCGTGAGCGTCTCGGCTTCCCGCTCTACGTGAAGCCCGCGTCGCTGGGGTCGAGCGTGGGCGTGAGCCGCTGCTCGAGCGACGCCGAGCTTGCCGAGGCGCTCGAGCTTGTGTTCGAGCTCGACCGCACCTGTCTGCTCGAACCCGCCGTCGAGGATGGCATCGAGGTCAACTGTGCGGTCATCGGCCGCCCCGGTGTGGAGCCGCGCCCATCGGTGTGCGAGCAGCCCGTGGCGGCCGCGAGCTTCCTGTCCTTCGAAGACAAGTACATGAGCGACGGCAAGGGCGAGGGCATGAAGGGCGCCTCGCGGTTGATCCCCGCGCCGCTGTCGGACACGCTCACCGCGCGCGTGCAGGACCTCGCCGCGCGCGCCTTCACCGCGTTTGGCTGCGCGGGCGTCACGCGCGTGGACTTCCTGATCGACGCCGAGGAGCGCGTGTACATCAACGAGCTCAACACGATCCCCGGCTCGTTCTCCTTCTACCTGTGGGAGCCCGCGGGCCTGCCGTTTGCCGACCTCATGGATGAGCTGATCGACTTCGCGCTTGCCGACCATCGCGAGACTCTGCGCACCACCACCGTGTTCGCCACCAACCTGCTCGCCGCCCGTGCCACCGGGACCAAGGCGGGGGAGAAGACGTAATGGGAGCAGGCGCGGGTCGCAAATCGCGGGAAAAATTGCCGGATCCCGCGAGTGGTCCCAAGCCGGACGCGAGCGGTGCTCCGGTCATCGTCGCGATGGGCGGCCGCTCGCTGGAGCGCGAGATCAGCCTGCGCAGCGGTCATCGCGTGGAGCGCGCGCTGCGCACGCTCGACTACACGGTCCACGCGCTCGACGTGGACGGCGATTTCGTCGAGCGAATTCTGGATGAGCAGCCGCGGTTTGTGTTCGTCGCGATGCACGGTCGCGGTGGCGAGGACGGCACCCTGCAGGATCTCTTGGAGACGCTGGGGGTGCCCTACACCGGCTCCGATCCGCTCGCCAGCGCGCTGTGCATGGACAAGATGCTGTTCAAGCGGATGCTGCGCTTGCACGGAATCCCAACGCCCGCCTTCCACAGCTTCAACGAGACCGCCTTTCGCGAGCTGGGAGGCGCACACACGTTCCCGCGGCTATTGGAGGAGCTGCGCCTGCCAGCGGTAGTAAAGCCCGTGGCGCAGGGCTCGGCGATCGGCATCAAGTTCGTCAAGAGCGCCGCACAGCTTCCCAGCGCGATTCTAGGTGCATTTGGCTATGGAGATCGCGTACTCGTCGAAGAGCGCGTTGTGGGCCGTGAGCTGGCGGTGACCGTGCTCGACTCCGGCGAGCGCCCGCGTGCGCTGCCGATCGTCGAGCTGTTCACGCCCGAGAGCTTCTATAGCTACGAAGCCCACTACACGATCGGCCAGTTGCGCATGGATGTGCCCGCCGAGCTGTCCGAGCGGGTGCGCGCGCGGGTCGAGTCGGTCGCGCTCGACGCCTACACGCTGATGGGTTGCCGCGACTTCGCGCGCGTCGATCTAATCCTCGACGAGCACGATGTGCCGCAGGTGCTCGAGATCAACACGATCCCCGGCCTCACCGAGACCGGCATCACGACGGCCGCCGCCGAGGCGGCCGGGATGACGTTCGCCGAGCTGGTCAGCGCAATCGTCGCGCGCGTCGCGCCCGCCTGAGGCGACCCACTGAGAGTCGCCGCGCGGCGTTTGCTTGTCCCCGCCGCCACGGGGTGTCGGTGAGCGCGGGGAACACCAGCCGCACGCTGATGTAGTGTTTTTACCAACAGACGATTGTACTCTCCAATTTGGTGGCGCTCGATCTACGAGGTGAAATTGCGATGCACGAGGACGATGAGCACACACACGACGCCGGCGAGCGCGAAGCGAGCAAACGCGGCGTCGGCAAGCGCGAAACGAGCAAGAGCGGGGCCGCCAAGAGCGAGGCCGACAAGCGCGGCGCCAGCAAGGGCGGCAAGCTCGGCACTAACAAGGGCGGCAAGCTCGGCACTAACAAGGGCGGCAAGCTCGGCACTAACAAGGGCGGCAAGCTCGGCACTAGCAAGGGCGGCAAGCGCGGCACCGCCAAGAAGGGGGCACCCAAACGCGGCTCGACTGCTCGTAACGGCGCCGTGGGGCCACGGATCAAGGTGGCTTCCAACCCACGCATGTCGCGCTCGCTGGAATATGGAGTAGCGATCCTGGAGTCGTTCTCGCACGTGCATCAGGAGCTTGGAATCGCGGCGCTGTCCGACATCGTCGGAATCAGCCGCTCCACCGCGCATCGCTATGCGACAACGCTCGTGGCGCTCGGCTATCTGGAGCAGGACGCCAAACGCAAGTACCGTCTATCCACGCGCGCCGCGGATCCTGGAGCTGCCGCGGTCGCAGCGGTGCGTCAGCAGACCCATGCACGTGCGGTGCTCGAAGAGCTGCGTAGTCAAACCGGACACACCGTAAGCATGGGGGTCCTTGACAACGCGCGTGTCATCTATGTCCATCGTCTGCTTGGCCACCGAACTGGACAGCACACGATTGACGCTGGCTTTGGGGTGGGCGCGAGCGTGCCGGTGCACTGCACCGCCCTCGGCAAGGTCCTGCTCGCGAGCCTCTCCGACGCCGAGCGCCGCGAGGTGCTGGCGGGTCTGCGGCTCACGCGTCACGGTCCAAACACGATTACCAGCAAGAGCGTGCTTGCCACTGAGCTCGATCGCATCAGCCCACGAGGCGTGGTCCTCAGCGACGAAGAGACGATTGCAGGCGCACGCTCGATCGCCGTGCTGGTGGCACGTCCAAGCGGCGAGCATCGGCTCGCGATCGATATCACGGTGCCATCCGCAACCTACTCGGCAGCGCGACTTGTCGAGCAATTCGAGCCCCACATAACGCGAGCGGCGCGACTGATCGCCGGCGAATAAAACGCGTTCAAGGCGCGATAGGCGGCGCGGCACTAGACGCGCAGGAGTCCATGCTGCAACGCATAGCTCACAAGTTCGGCTCGTGTGGCGAGCCCCAGCTTGCGGTGTATGCGTGCCCGATGCGTCTCGATCGTGCGTGGCGAGAGCCCAAGCTGGTGTGCGATCTCAACGCTTGTGTGCCCCAGTGCGATCAGCCGCAGCACCTCGCGCTCGCGCGGCGTCAGCTTGTCTGCCTGGGGTGAGGGCTTGCTCCCGTTGAGTCTTGCCGCCAGCAGTGGACTCACGTAGCGTCGCCCGCGCGAGGCTTCGCGCACGGCCGTCGGTAGATCGGAGTCGGCCATCTCCTTCAGCACCAGTCCCAGCGCGCCGTTGTCGAGTGCGCGCCTGGCGCACGCCGGGTCGTCATTCATCGTGAGCACCACGATGCGGATGCCATGCACGTCTTTGCTCAAGAGGGTGAGCGTCTCGATTCCCGAGCCCCAGCTGGATATGCCGATGTCGAGCACGAGCACGTCTGGGTGGCGCTCATTTACGTGACCCAGCACCGAGTCCATACAGTCCGTCTCGGCGACAACATCAATGTCAGCTTCCCCTTCCAGCAGCACCCGCAGGCTCCGGCGCATAGCGGCATGGTCGTCGGCCAGCAGAATCCTGATCGGTGTGTCTGAAGTGCTCTGTTCGGAATCGAGCGCGGACGAGTCAGGGTCGGGCACTGACGCAAGGCGCAGAACTGGGAGCATCCAATAAGGCTAGGCTCCCGCGTGAAGGCTGCCCAGCGGGCAAAGTCCCTTATGTGGTCGTGGAAAAGCACTGAACCAACATGGAGCGTCGAGCCCCAATGCGCATAGGGATACTCACCGGCGGGGGCGACTGTCCGGGGCTGAACGCGGTGATTCGCGCAGTCGTACGCCGCGGGGTGGACCTCGGCGAGTACAGCTTCGTCGGCTTTCGCCATGGCTGGGCGGGTGTGTTGGAGGGAGATGGGGTCGAGCTGACGCGCGAGAGCACCGCGGGAATCCTGCCGCGTGGGGGCACGATCCTCGGTACGTCTCGCACGAACCCGTTTGCCGGTCGCGCCGACGGCCTGCAACGGATCGAGCAGACCTTCGAGCGCGAGTGCCTGGACGCACTGATTCCAATCGGCGGCGAGGACACTCTCGGCGTGGCGCTGCGCTTGAGTGAGGCTGGGCTGGCTCTCGTTGGTGTTCCCAAGACGATCGACAACGACATCGGCGCCACCGATTTCACGTTCGGTTTCCACACCGCGGTGCAGATCGCCACCGACGCGATCGATCGACTGCACACAACAGCGGAGTCCCACAACCGTGTAATGGTCGTAGAGGTGATGGGTCGCCACGCCGGCTGGATCGCGACCTACGCGGGGATCGCCGGCGGCGCCGACGCGATCCTCGTGCCCGAGCATCCGTTTGACATCGACGAGGTGTGTGTGCGTCTGCGCCGCCGTCACGCCCGCGGTGTGACCTTCTCGATCGTAGTGGTCTCCGAGGGAGCCGCTCCGCTCCAGGGAACCGGCATGTCGCTCGCCGATGCTCAACCCGGAGATGAGTTCGGCCACGTGCGCCTCGGCGGCATCGGCGTGGAGCTGGCGAGCCGGATCGAGTCGATCACGGGCTATGAGACGCGCGCCACGATCCTTGGCCATGTGCAGCGCGGTGGCACTCCGACCGCATATGACCGAGTGCTTGCCACCCGCTTCGGCGTCGCCGCGATGGACGCGGTAGCAGCGGGGCGCTTCGGGCGGATGGTGGCGTTGCGGGGGACCGACATCGTCGAGGTTGGCCTGGCCGACGCGCTGGCCGAGCCAAAGCTGCTCGATCAGCGCCTGTTTGAGACCGCCCAGGTGTTCTTCGGCTGACCGCTACCCCGGCGTGGCCACCGAGCGCGCTATTGAGTCGGTGTCCTCCGCGATGCGCTTGATCGGGAAGCTCGCCTTGATCGTGGTTCCCTTGCCGGGCGCCGAGTCGATCTCAAATGCCCCGTCGAGCAGCTGCACGCGCTCGTGCATCCCCAGCAGGCCATAGCCGTCGCTATGCTCGCTCGGGTCAAAGCCCGTTCCGTCGTCGCGCACGCTGACCGTGATGTCGGTCTGATCCTCGTGCACCTCGACCACCGCTCGCTTGGCCTGGCCGTGCTTGGCCGCGTTGTTCAGTGCCTCCTGCACGATCCGATACATCGCGGTCTCGATCTCCGGGATGTGACGAGTCTTCTCGGCGGCCAGATCGATGCTCACATCCACGTCGATCCCGTGGCGCTCGGCGCGTTCGCCGAGCGCCTGAATCGCGGCCGCGGCGCCAAGCTCGTCCAGTGAGGCGGGGCGCAGGTCGGTGATCAGCGCGCGCAGATTCGTGATCCCTTCCTCCAAGTGGTCGATCGCGCCGGCAACCGCTTTCTCGAGTGTCTCGGGCTTGCCTGAGCGCTTGGCGGTCGACAGGCTCACGCGCAGCGCGCTGAGACTCTGCAGCGTCTCGTCGTGAAGCTCGCGCGCCCAGCGCTGGCGTTCGGCCTCGGCGGCGGCGAGTCGCTGGCGCTGGCGCTCTGAGGCAACCGACTGGGCGGTCGCCACCGCGGTGGCGGCACTGGCGGCAAACGCATCCAGCAGGCGCTCGTCGTCGAGTGTGAACTCGGGGCCGTTCTCGACGCGATCGATCGCCACGAGCACGCCGTAGGCATGGTTTTGGAAGACAAGTGGCACCAGCAGGCCGCCTTTGGCCTCCACGCCGAGCGTGCCGAGCCCATGCTCGTCAAAGCGCGCGCGTGTCAGCGGTTCCTGTAGACGCTGCGCGCGGCGTGTGCGTAGCGCCGCGCTTGCCGCCGAGTCGCCCAACGGCACCTGTCGGCCGAGCAGCCCGGGCGGCAGCTCGCCCGCTCCGGCCGACATCACCAGTCGTCCGCGCTGCACCAGCTCGATTACGAGCAGGCGAGCGTTGACCAGTGCGCGCCCGCGCTTGGCAACCAGCTCAAGGATCACCTCAAGGTCGGTCTCGGCTCCGACCGCGCGCGCGATCTGAGTGGTGGCGTGCAGCGCGGCAACGGTCCGTTCAAGCTCGTCGCGGTGCTCTCTGGTGCCGGTATAGCGGCGGGCATGGTCGATCGCGTATCCGGCGAGCTCAGAGAGCATCGTTACGGCTTCTTCATCGGTCTCGGTGAACCGCTCGCCGTGTTGCTTCTCGGTCAGATAGAGATTGCCAAACGGCGTTCCGTCGATCAGGATCGGCACCCCGAGAAAGCTCTTCATCGGAGGATGGCCATGGGGGAAGCCATAGGAGCGCGCGTGTTCGCTGATGTCGTTCAGTCGCAGTGCCGTCGGGTGCTCGATCAGCTCGCCCAGCACTCCACGGCCGCGCGGCAGAGCTCCGATCGCCTCGCGTTCGGGCTCGTCGATTCCGATTGTGAGAAACTGCTCGAGTTCGGTGCGCGACTCGCCTAGCACGCCCAGAGCCGCATAGCGCGCTCCGGTCAGCTCGCGGGCGGACTCCAGCACGCGGTTGAGCACAACCTCCAGGTCCAGCTCGGCAAGCACGCTCCGAGCGATGTTCAGAACACCTCGTGCCGCGCGGTCCATCAGCGGACCCCGGTCTGGGCAAAGCGGATCCCGGTCTGGGCGAAGCAGATCCCGGTCTGGGCGAGCGACGGCCTCGACCTACCGTTGAACGTGCAATCGAATGGCTTTGCCAGCGGTCTGTGCAATGTCCCGTTATCGGCCACTGCTCACATCCCTATTAGCTTTACAACCTTTACAACCCCGAGCCTCTACAGCCCCAGAACCAGCTTTCAGGTCAAGTAGCTTAGCGCACAATGTAAGCGGTTGTTTCGAAAATCGTCGGTGTGATTGACCCATACAGTTTGGAATAACTGATCGTGGAAAGTCGACTCTCCGGTCTGAAGAGTCCAACCTTGCATGGCGCCGCCGGTGGGAAGCTAGAGCACACGGGTTGAATGTGCGGCCCGACGGCGCCCAATGCCATACCAACAGAATGCCCGCTGCGAACGCCTGTGTATATGGGGTCCAAGCTCCATATGCGGGGCTCAAGGCTCGACCAATCCGCGGCGGATCGCGTAGCGCGTCAGCTCCACGCGATCGCGCATACCCAGCTTTTCAAGCATATTGGCGCGGTGGCGCTCAACCGTCTTCTCGCTGATCGTGAGGGCCTCGGCGATCTGGCGATTGTTGTGTCCCTCGGCGATCAGCTTGATCACCTGGAGCTCGCGCGGGGTCAGAGGATCTGGGTGATCTTCGTCCGGTTTGGTGAGGTAGTGGCGGATGACGTCGGTGACAGCGCCGGGGTAGAGGAACGGCTCGCCACGCATGGCGGCGCGGCAGGCGCGCACGACGTCGCGGTCGGCGAGTGACTTCAGAACGTAGCCACTTGCGCCGGCCTTGAGTGCTTCGTAGAGGAACTGCTCGTTGTCGTGCATCGAGAGCATCAAGATCTTCAACGAGGGGCGCTGACGGTGAATCTCGCGAGCGGCGTCGAGCCCGGTCATGCGCGGCATCGAGATGTCGAGGATGACGAGGTCGAGCTCGTGGTGGAGGAGGGCCATCTGAACGGCCTCCAAGCCGTCGCCGGCCTCAGCGCAAACAATCAGGTCGGATTCATTTTCGAGCACCAGTCGCAGGCCCTGGCGCACGACGGCGTGATCGTCGGCGAGCAGGATGTTGGTCTTTAGCGCAACCATTTGACCTCACTGTTAAGCGGGATCTCCAGCCGCACCTCTGTCCCCGCGCGCGGCGCGCCCTTGATATGCAAGGCGCCGCCAACGAGGCTGGCGCGCTCACGCATGCCTCGGATCCCGCCGCCCTCGCGGCTCCCGTTGCGCAGGCCGCGTCCATCGTCTCGCACGCTCAGAGTGAGGCCCTCGCTGCCCGTTTGCAAAGTTATGCCTACGCTGGCGGCGTGAGCATGGCGGAGGGCATTGGTAATCGCCTCCTGGGTGACGCGATAGATGACGAGCTCGCGCTCCGGTGACTGCGATGCCAAGTCGGCGGGAATGCGGCAGTCGATGCGCAGACCTGAGCTCTCGCGCAACCTCCGTGTGAGGGCGAACAGTGCTCCGGCTAGCCCGAGGTCCTCGAGTGGCTCAGGTCGCAGGCGCTGGGCGATGCGACGAACGTCCTCGATGCTTGCGCGCGTGGTCTCAAGCAACTGTTCGAGTTGAGGTGCAAGCTCGGACGGCGCCGTCTTGGAGACACGCGCCAATCCCAGCAATAGCCCCGTCAATGTCTGGCCGACCTCGTCGTGGAGCTCCTGTGCGACCCTGAGTCGCTCGCTCTCCTGGGCGGAGAGCGCACGCCGCGTGCTCTGTAGGCGCTCGCTCTCGAGTTGGTCGAGCATCTCGTTGTAGGCCTGCGCGAGCTCGGCGGCCTCCGATGGAGCCCTTGGTACCCGCAGACGCTCTCCCGAGAGCAACGGATCGACGCGTCGCAGCAGTGCCGGGAGGTGGGTCAAGGGGGTGAGCGCGTTGCGCAGCAACAGCGCGTTGGCTATCAGCGTAACCGCGAGAGTTACCGCGAGGATGGCGGCATCGTCAGAGGCGATATGCGCGAACGGCGCGGGCAGGACGATCGCGATGGCGACTGCCATCGTCGTTACGACAGCGGCGTTTAGGGCCAGTACACGCCAGAACAGCGGGACGTAAGGTCGGGTCGGACGTGGTCGAGTGGGATTACCCGTGGCTGCATGGGAAAGCTGGCGCGCCGCGGTAGCCTCCGAGCTAGGCGCCTTCGCGTCGTCGTGGCATTCGCTGACGGGCTCTGTGATGTCGACTTGTTCGCTTGCTGCATGCACTCATAAGTCACGCTAGCGCGATTGGCTGTGTGTGTTCAACAAAGATGGGGTCACGACCTCATGGTGGCGTCCCTCGATGAGACCGAATATGTGAGAGGTGACTGGGCATGGGCTAGGACCGGGCGGCGGCAGACATCCCAAAGCGCCGGCCGGAAGCCCAGCGGTGACTACCTCTATCCACCACTCGGTAGGGCGCCGCGAATGTATGAGCCAGTCCTGCGGCGCAGGTGCAGGCATAGGGACGGATCCCGAGCCTGCGTCGCACATTCACCTCGTGATCGTTATGGATGCTCGGACGGGCGCAAGCGGCGGAGAGCGTACGGAAGGGGGGAGATTCGAACTCCCGAGACGGGGATTGCCCGCCTGCCGGTTTTCAAGACCGGTGCATTCAACCGCTCTGCCACCCTTCCAGCGCTAACTCAAAGGGAAGGCTAGTGGATACAAGGGGAGGCCGGTGGACGTAGGGGGAGGCCGGTGGACGTAGGGGGAGGCCGGTGGATACAAGGGGATGGCCGGTGGACGCAGGGGGAGGCTAGTTGATACGTGCGACGATGGGACTGGACTCAGGCGTCGTGCGATGGGCTCCAGGATCACATGGCGCGTGCTCAGCGCCACCTGGGACCACGATAGTGCCGAACGTCTACCGCGAATGGCCCCCGCCAAGCCCACCGGCGTAGCGTCTGCGTCTTTGGGCATGAGGCAACGCGTGGGATATCTTCAGAGTTCGCATGGGTTTGACCAGTACCACGAGTCCCCGCATGATTGAACTCGATCAAATGGATGAGTTGCGGCGATGAGCGCGAGCAGCTCTGAGCACTCCGTCGCTTCGCCTCTGCTGAGCGCGTCCGAGCTCGCGGACATGGCCACGTTCGGCACTGAGAGAGCTATTTGGGCTGGGGACCTGCTTTTCCGAGCCGGGGAGGCGTCTTACGATCTGTTCGTCCTCCTTGAGGGCGAAGTGCAAATCGTTCGGCCAGACGGTGCTGATGAGATTGTCGTCGCCGAGTTCGGGCCGAGCAGCCTCATCGGCGAGCTGACGCTGCTGACCGGCCAGCGCCGCTTCTTGACCGGGCGCGTCTCCCAGCCGGGGCGGGTGCTGGTGATCGCGCAGGCCGAGCTCCGCCGGCTCATGAGCGTCCGCCCGGCGCTCTCTGAGACCATCTTCAACGCGCTGCTCGCGCGCCGCGAGTCGCTGCGATCCGGAGAGGGGGCGCTGGCGATCCGGATCGTAGGCTCGCGCTACTCCTCCGAGGCCATGAGTTTGCGCTCGTTCGCCGAGCACTCGCATCTCGCGCACACCTGGATCGATGTTGAGGACGCCGAGGACCTCGACTCTTTCCTCGCGCCGATGGGTCTGCAAGCACAGGACGTCCCGGCTGTGATCACCGCTACCGAGACCCTGCGCCACCCCTCGCCCGCGATCTTCGCCGAGCACCTCGGCTTGACCTTCCAGCCCACGCCGGGCTACATCTTCGATCTAGTGGTCATCGGCAGCGGCCCGGCGGGTCTCGCCGCCGCCGTCTACGGCGCCTCCGAGGGCCTGCGCACCGTCTCTCTGGACGCGGTGGCCATCGGTGGGCAAGCCGGCGCCAGCTCGCGGATCGAGAACTACGCGGGATTCCCGAACGGCATCTCCGGGGAGAAGCTCACCGGCAGGACCGCTATACAAGCGATGCGACTCGGAGCTCGCTTGAACTCGCCGTGTGAGGTGACGGGGCTGCGATCGGAGGCCAGCTTCCACGTTGTCGTGTTGCGCGACGGCAGCGAGGTTCCGACACGTGCGGTGATCGTCGCCTCTGGGGCGCGCTATCGACGGCTTGACGTCGAGGATCTCGAGCGCTTCGAGGGCGCTGGCGTGTACTACGCCGCCACAGACCTCGAGGCGCGCGTCTGTAGCGGAACGCCCGTGTTGGTTATCGGCGGCGGAAATTCCGCCGGTCAGGCCGCGATCTATCTGGCCCAGAGCAATTGCAGTGTCACGATCGCGATCCGACAGCAGGATCTCACCCAGAGCATGTCTCAATACCTAATCAAGCGGATCGACGCCGACCCGAAAATCGATCTCATGACCGGCGTTGAAGTTCAGGCGCTCACCGGTCAAGACCATCTCGAAGGGGCCACGCTCGCGCACAAGCAGACCGGCCGTGAGCACGAGGTCGCGTGCGCAGGCCTGTTCTGTTTCATCGGCGCCCGCCCGGCGACGACGTGGCTCCGCGACAGTGTGCTGCTCGACAGCGACGGGTTCATCCTCACCGACCGTCAGCTGCCCGGCCCGCTCGGTGCTGAGGCAGCGAGAGCGCTGCCGTTCGAGACGTCCAGGCTCGGGGTATTCGCCGCCGGCGATGTCCGGCTCGGCTCGATGAAGCGAGTCGCAGCCGCCGTGGGCGAGGGATCGAGCGCGGTGCGCTCCGTCCACGAGCGGCTGGCCCTGGAGACCTGATGCTTGATACGCCTCGCTAGGAGGCGTGTGATCTCCGCGGTGACGATGTCCGAACCCGTGGCTCGCCCGCACCCGACGCCCGATGAAACCGAGGCTCTTGGCAGCGCCGCCGCGGCGCCGCCGCTGTCGCTTGACCTTTTTTCAAGCGTCTGATTGAATAGTTGTGATGACTTTGGCGAAGGTGGACCAGCGTCGTGAGGCGGGTCTGCGAACGCGGGCGCGGCTGATGGACGCCGCATTGGACCTGCTTGCCGAACGCGGAGAGGAGCGCGTGAGCCTCCGGGAGATCACAGGTGCCGCCGATGCGAACGTCGCAGCCGTGAGCTACCACTTCGGCTCGTTGAAGACGCTGTGTGACGCGGCAGTCGAGCAGGCGCTTGAGCGCTACCTGGAGGCTCAGCAGGAGGCGGTGGGCACGCTCGGCTCGGAGTCCACGCTCGATGAGTTGGCGGCGGCGTTCGCTCGCCCGATGATCAGCGCGATGGTCGTGGGCGGCCGTGATCTCGCCGTAATGCGGATCGTGGCACGGGGGGGGATCGATCCCCCCGAGGGATGGCGCCGATTCGACGCGGCTTTCGATCTCGTTCGAGCGGACATGCTCCGCGTTCTGAAGACAAACGTTCCCGGCGTCAAGGACCGAGAGCTGATTTTCCGCACGCGGTGCGCGGCCGGCCTCGTCAACTGGCTGATCCTCGCACCCCTGGGCATCGAGCTGCGCGAGAGATCCAGGAAGCAGATCGAAGAGTTGCTGATTCCAGCTCTCGCCGGAACCTTCCGCGGTCAAAGCTCCGTCTGAGCACAAAGCCAGGCCCGCACGGCCCGGCGGCGCTGCGGATAGACGTCTGTTTCCGTCCCTGAACGGGAGGGTAGACGTGCCCTGCGCCAGCACCGGCAAACCTTTCAAGCAATTGCTTGACAAATCTGCGGAAGCTGGTATAAATTCAAGCAAATGTTTGATTTGTCTTATCTATGCGCTCGATCACAAAGGAGGCGGCAGGCAATGAGCACCGTTGACACTCAGGTACTACCCGTCGGCACATGGCAGGTCGACAAGGTCCATTCGAGCATTGGGTTCGCCGTCGATTACATGGCGGGCACGTTCCACGGAACGTTCAGCGACTTCGACGCAACCGCCACCAACGGCGTGCTGAACGGCTCTGCAAAGGTCGCCTCCGTCCAGGTCAAGGACGAGAACCTCGCGGCACACCTGCAAGGCCCGGACTTCTTCGACGCCCAGGCCCACCCCGAACTGACCTTCACATCCAAAGCAATCAACCGCGACGGCGATCGCATCACGATCGACGGTGAGATCACGATCAAGGGCCACACCGAGACCGCCGAGATCACCGGCGAGACCTCAGATCCGATCGCCGACCCCTACGGTGGCGAGCGTTTCGGGCTGAAGCTCCAGACAGTGGTCGACCGTGACAAATTCGGCGTCAGCTGGAATAACCCGCTGCCGAGCGGCGAGCCGGCCCTCTCCAACGAGGTGAAGATCATCGCTGAGCTGCAATTGTCAAAGCAGGTGTAGCGCGATGCGGATCCTCGGTATCAGCGGCAGTCTGCGTCGCGACTCATACAACACGGCGCTCCTGCGCTACGCCGGCGACCTGTTCGAGGCGGGGGGCGCCGAGTTCGAGATCTACCACGGGCTGCGTGACATCCCAGCCTACGACGGGGACTACGACACCGAGGATGCTCCTGGGGCTGTCTCGCGAATCCGCGAGGCGGTCCGGGACGCCGACGCGGTGTTCTTCCTCACCCCTGAGTACAACTCCTCGATCCCGGGCGCGCTGAAGAACGCGCTCGACTGGCTTTCGCGCCCAATCGCCACCAACCCCCTGCGCTATAAGCCGGTTGCCGTGATCGGCGCGAGCTCCGGCATGTTCGGTGCTGTCTGGGCGCAAGCTGAGCTGCGCAAGGTCCTCGGCGCGATCGGCGCACGAGTAACCGAAGGCGAGGTTGCCGTCGGTCACGCCGGCGAGCGCTTCGACGAGAACGGCCGCCTGAACGAGCCCAACCTCGAGCAGGAGGTACACGAGGTCGTGAACGCACTGCTCGGCGACGCTCAGTCTGCAAAGACCAGCCAGCCCCCTGCCAACGCGGTCACCTCCTAAAAAGAAATCACACTGCGCGTTCCGACACAGCTGAACAACCTCCGCAGGTCTTACAGCTAGCCCTCCGGCGCACCCTCGGAGCGTAAGCTCGATCAAATGTCGCTGCGCTCCTCTGGACCCCGACGCTCAGAATCAGGCGTCTGCGAACTTCACTCGAACTTCACTGTTACAGAACACGAAAGCGTCCCTAGCGTCGGGCGAGTCGGCGGCCGCTCTCGGTGCTCGGTGGTGTGTAGTTAAGCTCGTAGTGATGGTAGAGAGCAGACTCATCAGCTTGGGAGAGCTCCTCGCCATGCTGTTCGATGTTGGGTGCGGCCTGAACCTGCTCCTTGGTCACTGCTACTTGCAACTCGTCGGGACCCAGCTTGATCCCGGTAAGTGGCACAAAGGTCAGATGCCGCCCGATGAAGCCCTCCTTGACCGTCGCAAACTGCGGCTCGTCGGTCTCCACGTCGACGTACACGTCCTCGAGCTTGCCGATCTTCTGACCCGCGAGATCCACCAGGAGCTTGCCGTGCCAGTCAGCGACATTGAACGCCGCATCATTTGGATCGTCATTCACGGCGTCCGCCCACCCTTTGCTTGGGCACTCCCCCCGCTCGTCCCTGTCTTCCTGCGAGCAGACACTTTTTTGGGACGAGCAGCAGTCCGGCGTTGAGAGACGGGTATCTCCGCCTTAGCCACCGCCTTCGTCAGGCGCGGAATCTGCTTCTCCAGATAGGAGCGCATACGTTCCTCCTCGCGACGGATCCCGCGTGCGAGTTGCTGGGTGTCCTTATCGCCCAGCGCCTCAGCAAGCGCCTCGATCGCGGAGTAGGTTGCTATCTCCTCGGACTCGCTTGCATACTCGGTCTTGGCGTTCTTCAACTGCTTCTCCTCCTCGCCGATACCACGCAACGCGTGCAGGGAGCCCTGGGCGAGTGCTGCCGCCTTCTGCGCGCCGCTGAGAACCGCCTGGGCGGCATCAGCGACAGAGGGAGGGCCAGGCGCATCGATCGTGGCCGCCACACCGCCCAGCTCCTTGACGCGTTTCTTGACCTCTCGGCCATGGCGCTTGGTTTCCGACAGATGCTGCTTCAAGCGCTTCTTGTACGCGGCCTGTGTGGTCATCGCAATGTGCGCTTGGAGCGCCGTCTCCAGGCGCTTCTCAAGACCATATGCCTCATTCAGATACTGGACCAGCTTTACGTCACGGGCAGGTAGCTCAACCATCTTTCAACCCCCTAGAGACGCCCGCGACGCCCGCGGTAGGGACCCAAGAACAACACCAACGCAACGATCAGAAGGAGCAGGACAAGCGGACTCACAAAGGCCCCGCCGGCGACGCTGAGAACGATCAAGACAATGACAAGCAGCAGCAACAGATCCAAAGGGTGCCTTTCATTCGATCCAGAGATTTAGAAGACTGCCGACCGTTACGGTATTCCGCAAATGTCCGCCCAAGATGGACTGTCTCATTTGACGGTTCCCAGTGTCGACACGCTTGCTTCCTGCCCTTGATACCCGTAGGAAGGTCACACTAAGCCTTAGTCGAGAGCCATCCGACGGCTGAGCCACGGTACGCTCGGGCTATCAAGGTAGCCACCCAGGAGGGCTCCTGCCAGATCGCCGCTTAGCTGGCTGAGTAGATCACCGTCACGTCGGCCTCGAGCTGGCAAGTGTTGTCGCTTTCCTGTGCCTTGTGAGCCTTCTTCTTGGCTTTGTGCTTTTTGGACTTTGCGGGGATCGGCGTCAGCTGGCCGCTCGCGTCGCCGGTGGCCGCCGGTGCGCTTGCGCTGCCCGACACGCCGTTCGCCGCGACTCCAGGGAGGAATCCGACGCCGCAGTAGCCGAGGTAGTCCTCGCTCTGCTCAGTGAAGGTCTGCAGTGGGCCGAGCGTCAGCGAGAGCTGTTGCGCAACCATCTGCGCCTTCGTTTGGGCGTCGCTGATCGCAGCGGTGAGCGCCTGGTCGTAAGCGGCCTGCTGCTGGGCATCGGTGGCTTCGGAGGGCACCGACGCGCCGCCCGTGCCGTTGACGCTGATCTGTTGGCCGGTCGCCGCGACCGCTGTGCCCGACAGGGCGAGCGTCGCTGCGCCCGAGAGTGCGAGTGCTCTCAACATGCTGGCTCCCTTCGTCGTGGGTGGTACCGACAGCGTCCCACAGCGGCGTCACGCAGGACTGGTTGCCCGACGACCAACGACACATACCCCCAGCCTGGATAGCGAGTCAGGCGCCTAGACCAGGATCAGGTCGATCGCGGCGAGCCCCTGGCGTTCTGAGCAGCGAGAGTGCTGAGTTGAGGGCGGCGAGGAGATAGTCTTGGCGTGGGTCCTCTCCGCCCTGGCTGTGCGGTATCTTGTGAGGCTCCAGATGGAGTCCTGGCGACTCCGGCAAAGACGTGCGTCTGAACCGGGGCTCAAACCGCCCACCGCCGGTAACAAGGGCTGATGGCTCCTTTCGCGAAAAACCACTCACACGCGAGAGGAGTAATCGACAGCAGTGCGGACCCTTCCCGATTGGGCTATTCAGATCCTGCAGGTCGTGAGCGTCATCAGCGTCGATGAGCCATGAGTCACAGGAGCCGGCGTGCCGGCACTCCATGGGGTGGCTGATGCCCAGGCGCGTGTGGGGTATACAGCGATGCCGGGAATAGCGATGCCGGGAATTGACAGGCGGGAGCTCGCCGCGATCTTCGCGGGTGGTGCGGTTGGCACCATCATGCGGGTGTGGCTTGGACGGCACTTTGCCGCCGCGGGCGACAGCTGGCCTTGGGCGACGTTCACGATCAACATCAGCGGCTCGTTCGCGCTCGCGTATTTCGCGACGCGGCTGCAGGAGCGTCTGCCGCAGTCCACATATCGCCGTCCGCTGCTGGGCACCGGCTTCTGTGGCGCCTACACGACCTTCTCGACGATGCAGGTCGAGATGCTCCGGATCGTCGAAGCGCACCGGTATGGCCTCGCCCTGGGCTATGCCTTCGCAAGCATCGCGGCCGGAGTGGTCGCGATCTGGCTGGCCACGACGATCGTGCGGCGCACCAGGATGATCGCATGAGTGATTGGGTCTGGCTGGCGGTCGCCGCGGTCGGTGGTCTGGGCGCTATCGGACGGTTCTTGCTGGACTCCCTGATCTCCGGGCGCGCCAGGAGGGACTTCCCGTACGGCACGTTCACGATCAACATCACAGGCGCACTGATCCTCGGCTTCCTGACAGGTCTGGCGATCGAAGGAAACTGGTTTCTGATCGCCGGTACCGCGACAATCGGCTCATACACGACCTTCTCCACGTGGATGTTCGAGACCCACCGCTTGGCCGAAGACAGAGAGATGCCACGCGCCTTCATCAACATCGGGGTCAGTCTGCTGGTTGGCTTCGGGGCCGCGCTGGTAGGCCAAGCGATTGGAGCGCACGCATGAGCACCTCACCTCGGGGCATTCCAGGCGCATTCGGGGCACGTCTCGAGCAGCCCACTCAGGCAGGCGCGGACTGCCTGAAGCTCACCACCTACTTCGGGGAGCGCGACCGCACTTCCGACGGTCTGCTTGGCGACGAGCTACTTGACGTCTACGGCGAGCATCGGCTGCAGACCAGCATTCTCTTGCGTGGCGCGGAAGGCTTTGGAGGGTTGCACCACCTGCACACCGACCGGATGCTCTCGCTCTCAGAAGATCTGCCCGTCGTCTCGGTCGCGGTCGATCGGCGCGAGCGAATCGAGTCGATGCTCGAGCTGATCTTGCAGATCAAGCGCAAGGGCTTGATCACACTCGAGCGGGCACGGCTATTCAGAGGAGAGATCGGTCCTGTGCAGCTACCCGAGCAGCTCGGTGAGGCGACCAAGCTCACTATCTATGTGGGTCGCCACGAGAAGGTTTGTCATGGTGTCGCGTTCGCGGCGCTCACTGACCTGCTCTACCGGCGCGGGATCGCGGGCGCGAGCGTGCTCCTCGGGGTGGACGGGACCAGTCGCGGGCGTAGGGCGCGGGCGCGGTTCTTTGCGCGCAACGCGGACGTGCCGGTCATGATCATCGCCATCGGCTCGGGCGAGAAGATCGCCCAGGTCTTGCCGGAGCTCGGCGAGCTGCTGCGCGACCCGCTGATGACCCTCGAGCGGGTGCGGGTCTGCAAGCGCGACGGCGAGTTGGTGGCCAGGCCGCACGAGCTGCCCGGAACCGACGAGCACGGCCTTGCGATATGGCAGAAGCTGATGATCTACACCTCACACGCTGCCACCCACGACGGGCATCCCTTGCATCACGCGATTGTCCGTCGCCTGCGCGAATCGGGCGCTGCCGGCGCCACGACCCTACGCGGCATCTGGGGCTTTCACGGCGACCATGCTCCCCACGGGGACAAGCTCTTTCAGATTCGCCGGCACGTGCCCGTCTGCACGATCGCGATCGACACCCCCGAGCGGACTGCCTCCTCGTTCCAGATCATCGACGAGCTGACCACCGAGCACGGCCTGGTCACCAGCGAGATGGTGCCGGCGATGAGCGCCATCAGTGAGGGCGAACAACGTGGAGGGTTGAAACTGGCCGCCTACGACTTCTAGTTGACCTAGATACGCGGCGGCGGTGATCTCGGGTCCGCAGCCCGGCCGCCTTTCGACAAACGATCGATCATGACGCTTGTCTGTCGAGGGTACTCGCTGTTTTGCCGACTAGCTGGTGTGAGGTTGTTTCGCCTAATTGCTATCCCGAGTGCTGTCGTGGCACTGATGTTTGCGCTCGCCGGCGCTCCCGCGCAGGCGGTGGAAACAGGCGTCGTGATCAACGGCCCGGAAGGGCTCTCCTCGCAAGTCGTCGGTGAGACCTCTGGGCTCGGCGTCGGCTGGGTGCGTGTGTTTGCCGCCTGGAACATCTTCGAACCGAACCGCGGCCAACTCAACGAACCGGAGATCAACACGCTTGAAACTGGGATCGCGATGCTTCCCAAGGGCACGAAGGTGATCGTCGACGTCGTCAACACGCCCCAGTGGGAGTCGGGTTCTGCCAATCCCTCGATGCCGCCGCGCGACCCCGCCGACTACGCTCGCTTCCTCGGTGCATTGGTCAAGCGCTTCGGCGGGCACGTGGCCGCCTGGGAGATCTGGAACGAGGAGGACGCTTCGCTGTGGTGGGCCAGCGGGCCCGATCCGGCCGCTTACACAGCGCTGTTGAAGGCGGCCTATCCAGCGGTGAAGTCGAACGAGCCAAGCGCAACCGTTGTGCTCGGTGGGTTGACCGGCAACGACTACGAATTCCTCTCGCAGCTGTATGCCGACGGGGCAAAGGGCTACTTCAACGCGGTCGGCGTGCACACCGACTCGATCTGCGAAACCGGCTCCCCGTATGAAATCCTGCGCAACAGCCGCACCGATCAGCGCATCAACCGCTGGTCCTTTCTTGGCTATCGCACCGTGCACGAAGTGATGCTGGCCAACGGCGATGACAGCCCGATCTGGATGACCGAGCTCGGCTGGAGCACAGATACACAGGTCTGCAACTCGGGAGCCTGGGCAGGTCAGAAGCCTGCCGGGGTAAGCCCCGCCCAGCAGGCCACGTTCCTGCTCCAGGCCTATCACTGCCTGGCTCAGGACCCCTACGTGCAGGTTGGCATGTGGTATGGGTTGCAGGACGTCGAACCGTTTGGCACTCCGCGCGGCAGCTACGGGCTACTTGAACCCGACCTCGAGCCGAAGCCCGCCTACGAAGCGCTCGCGGACTATGACCGCGACGGCGATCGCCTGACCGAAGAATGCGGCAACGCCCAGCACGGACCGACGGTTAAGCTGGTGAGTCCCAGGTCGGGGGTGCGCTATTCCAACACGCTGCCGATCACGGTCACCGCCAGCGACAGCAGCGCGAAGGTCTACCAGATCTCGCTGTACCAGGAAGGCCACATCATCCGCAGCTTCTATGTCCACGGCGGAACCACAACGCTCAGCGGTCACATGGTCTGGTACGGCGCACGCCTGCTGCATCCCGGCAAGCACATGCTTACGGCCAAGGCGTTTGACGAGCGCAACAACATCAGCTCCACGTCGATCATGATCATTCGCGCCGGCAAGGCCAAGAAACACAAGCGCCACCCCACGCACTGAGGCCACCGCGCCAGGCACTCAGCGCAGAGAGGGGTCGCAAAGCGCATGTCCGCCGGCTCGCCTTCGCACGGCTGCGTCCAGCCAGCGCTGCCACGGGAAGCGACAGCCTCTAAACTGGCCTTCCGGAGTCCTGGGAGAGGTGGCCGAGTGGCTGAAGGCACTCGCCTGCTAAGCGAGTATGGGGGTCAAACTCCATCGAGGGTTCGAATCCCTCCCTCTCCGTCCCTAGAGTTGGACCGATGTGGCCGACTTTTTGTTGAGCGAATTTTCGGAATGCTTGTCTGGGCGCTCTGGTAGGAATCGTGTCCGTGGAATCGGGCTCGATCGACGGGTCGCTAGTCGACTGGGAAGAGGTCGCAGATGCCGAGGAATGGCAGGGCCTCTTGCTCGGCAATGGCTTGAGCGTCAACGTATGGCCGAATTTCGTCTACGACTCCCTCTTCGATCACGCGCAGGACGGCGGCGGTCTCACGGTCGAGGATCGCGCCTTGTTTCGGGTGACCCCGAACTTCGAGCGCGTACTCGCGGATCTCAACGTGGCGATTAGGACATGCGATGTCGTAGGCATCGAGACGTCCCGACTCTATGCCAGGTATCGCAGTATCCAGCTGGCTCTCGGTCATGCAATCCGGGAGGTCCACCTGCAGAGATCCCAGGTCCCGGACGCGACACTCGAAGTGATTCGGGGCGTGCTCGAGAAGTTCGAGTGGGTGTTTACGACCTCGTACGACTTGCTCGTCTACTGGACAATGGGCTACGGAGGGCACTACAAGCCCTTTGTGGATTGCTTCCGCTGGGGCGGACGCTGCGAGTTCGACCCAAACAGGGCGGATGTCCTCGTCGGGCAGATACCGGTCTACTTCCTCCATGGCGCGCTGCACCTGGTGGTTGGCGGTACCGGGATCACCTGGAAGCTGAGGAACACTCAGATTAGGACGCTGCTCGACCAGTTCGGGCAGCCCATAGAGGGAGATCCGCAGGCTCGCGCCCTACTCGTCACCGAGGGCTCCTCCCAGGACAAGTTGCGCGCTATCGAGGGCAATGACTATCTGGCTCACGCCCTGGATCGCCTACGGGAGTGCGAGCTACCCATGGTCGTCTTCGGAAGCAGCTTGAGCGAGCAAGATCGGCATCTTGCGGATGCGCTCAACGAGCATCCCGAGCGTCCGATAGCCGTCTCGATGCGACCTGGCCTGAAGCGTGATCTTGCCATCCGACAGGCGGACATCTATGGCCGCCTCGCAACCGAAAGCCTGATGTTTTTCGACGCCACTACGCATCCACTCGGACAATCACGCATCGCGGCGTGCCGCGACTAGACTTCCCGTGCCGTCCGCAGATCGTTCTAACCTCTTACTGCTATCCAGAGTTCTCAAGAGGATGTCCAGATGATTGGCAAGAGATATGTACAGCCAAGTAAGAAGGATGGCGGCTGGGAGATCGTGAAGGAGGGCCATCGTCGCGCTACCGCCCACGCCGCTACGCAGAAGCAGGCAGTCGCTCAGGCGCGCACGCTGGCTCGCCGAGAGGGCGGGGGCGAGGTTCGCATCAGGGACCGGACCGGAAAGATCGCCGACACGGTTGTCGTACGAAGTCCAGCACGCGCTAGCTCCAGCCATTAGTTGTCCTCTACGTCCCAATAGCTGCGCATCGCTAGTCAGTTGACGAGCGGTTAGTTGCTGGGCGGATCGACTCCGCCGCCCACCGCCGCAGTCAGCGATGCAGCGCCACGTCGCTCCGTCAGGGCGCGGCGCCCATTTCAGGCGCCTTGTAATCGGTCTCTTTAGTCAGCCCACAAAGCTCGCGGAGCGGCGGAAGCAAAGTCGCGTAAAGGGCGGCCGCTACGTCCACAGCCCACGTTGCCCTCTCGTCCGACACCTCGTCGCCACTGTGGACCACGCGATTGCGGATCGTCATAAGGCTGTCGATCTCGGACCACGGCCTGATCGCCTCCTTCTCTAGCGTGTCAACGTCGATTCCGGCGATCGCGCGAAGCACATGCCGGGCCATCGCTCGTGTCTCTTTCCGCATCCAGCGGTTGCCAAGCATGACCTTGAGTGCGGTGTCTGCCCACTGCTCCCCAAGAAAGAGGCCGACGAAGATCGGCGACAAGGTGAGGTCGCGCAGGACGATCTCGACGCACGTTGCCGACCATACGACGGCAGGGGCATATAGGCCCTTGTTGGCAAATGTCCGTGCTTCTCGACCAACGCGATATGCCGTCGCCTCGGCCGTGGGCCAGCGCTCGGTGCTCCAACCCTTGACCTTGCGGCGGAATATTGCCGCAAAGTGTTCGTCGTAGACCTCGTCGATGCGCTCGACGACCTCGGCCTGAAACCGTTCGTCGTAGACCTCATCCATCCGCTCGGCGAACTGTTCTTCAAGCCATTCGGCCTGAGCGTCTTCGTCTGCCGCGTCGCGGTACTTCTCCTCTCGAAGCTCATCGAAATCGTCAAAGTCGTGCATGGGAGCAAGTCAAGGCTAATAGCTTCATGAGCCGAAGCGCTGGCCGTGCAGCACCCTGATGCGCTTCCAGGCCAGGTACGGTTTCGAGGATCGTCCCTCGCTCCCCGTTTCGCCTCTGCGCCGGCCAGCGCTGCAATACCGCGTGTGCAGATCACTACCTATGCTGCCGTGATGCGTCGACGTCATAGGACACGATCTCCGACCGTGGGGAAGACAGGATCTCGGGCTATGCGCCGAATGCGCCGTCTCGACGCGATCAGGGACGCGGCGGCCCTGTCTCTCTTGCCCGTCAACGTCGATTATTTCGGAGCACTGGAATGCCTAGGGGTTCTTGCGGGCCAAAATGCGTCTGGACTGATACGACCAGATGGCCCCAGCTGGCGAGCGTGGCTGTCGGGCCGGGAGGCTCGCAGCCTGCTTGTGGCATCACCGGGAATCATCGACCGACCGGCGGTGCAGACAACCATCATCGACGGTCGCAAGTACGTGGTGCTGCTTGGTCGCAGCGGCTCAGAGGCGATCGCCTCTCGCCTTCTCTCGGAGTCGCTGATCGCGATGCCCGAAGAGGATCCGCACTGCGAGACGGCGCTTGCCATACTTAAGGCCGGGTTCGGGCTAGGCGAAGCTGTGCTGCTCGATTCTGGACTCCCCCAGTCACCTTGGCCGTCGCATGGCGAGGGGAGGATCACAGTTCCAAATCGGCAGAGGCTCGAACGTCTCCGTGCCGCGGTGACGGTGTCCGAGCGACGGCTAGCCCAGATCGGAGATCTCTCATTGCTCGCCCCGTTGTTTGGGGCCTCGGAAGATCTCGAGGATCGCGGCCGCAGGCCGCTGGTGCGACTCGATCGCGGCGTGCTAGTCGCCGCGCCATTCTCGTTGTCCTCAGCGGTTCTCAGCTATGCCTGGGAGCAGATCCGAATGAGCGCCTGCGCGGACCAGATAACTGCACGCATGCGAGAACAGTGGTTGGCGGAGACAGTCGCACTCTGCGAGCTGTGCGACTGGTCAGTCGAACGGACCGGGGACGACGGTGTGCTGCTTGTAGAGCTCGACGAGGGGACGACGGCGGAAATACAGTTGCTCCTTGCTCAGCCGGGAGCTGACGGCCAATCGTGGCTCGCGGACGCGCCGGTGTCGCAGCCCGTACAGGAGGGGACCGAGCGGCTCTTCACGATCAGTGCACTGCTCGCCTGTGGAGGGCAAGCGGGCCTTCGGATCGATTCGGCTCAAGGCACCAACTGGTGGGTGTTGGACGCGCAAGGTTTCGAGTATCTGTTGGACGCGACCCGTCTGGATCCGCTTGCGCTTGTGCGCTGCCACCGTGGCCTGCCTCAATCAATGTCGAACGCGGCGCCCACTGATCTGCTCGACATCGTCGGTACGGTGCGCTTCATCGAGGATAACGGCTTCTCCTTGGATCCACAGACGGACGATCCGACAGAGCTCACAGTCACGGTAGCTCGCTTGAACGCCGCCCGGCACTGTGAGCCAGGGTGGGAGCGGCCGGATCGCGCCGTACAGGTGATCAGGTATCGGCACTCGAACGACGCGCGCGTTTTCGTGCCACTCGTCCCTGGCCCGCAGCTACGGCTACTCGTCGCCGACGGAAGCAGCGTCTGCTGGGTGAGCACGAAGGGCACCCCCGCGTCGCGCTGGTCAGCAGAAGCCGTGCTCGCTCGTATGACCGTGTTTTGGGCAGCAAGACTGATGGCAGCCGGGCTTCTGAAGGAGGATGACCAGCGTGGGTGGAGCTCCATCACTGTGGACTACGACCACGAGGACCTGAAGATCGTTGCGACCTCAGGCGTTATCGGTCCAAGCGGTGGAAGCCTGTCGTTCGGAGCGGGATTCCTGCTGGAGTTGGCGCGTGAGGACAACAGCGCAGACCGTCGCCTTATCGGTGCTCTGCTTGACCTCATATTCGGCTTCGCCACCGGCGAGGAGATCAGGCTCCGCAAAGAGTTTCTTGACGCACTTGCGCCGCTTGGCGCAGGAACGTTCGCGATCTGGAAAGACCCCAGCATTTCCGACACACCCGCTGGCGCTCCTGGCGTACCCGCCACGTCCGGGAGGGAGTGCTTGCGCGCAAAGGCCGACATCGCGGAAGCATTGCGTGCAGCAGGGGCGATCGGCGTCGCCGATGGCGTTAGGGCGAAGGAATGGCTGGACGCGGCAGTAGCGAGCGGGATCCAGCTTTTGGATCGGGAGGTCGCGGCGTGCGGCCCTGAGCTCTTGGACCGCCTTGTCGCGCTCTACGAGCTTGTTGCGCTGGAAGCACAAGCCAATACGATCGAGCACCCGCTGCGAGCCGCGCTGGGCGAGATTGATCACGACGCGTTCTTGGAAGATGCGCAGGAAGTGGGAATCCGAAACGGCGCAATTCGGTTCCTCGTGGAGATGGCACACGCACGCTCTCCACAGGGCGTGCGGCGCGCAAACATAGAGCGCATTGATCGGTTGCGGGCACTTGCCGAGTTGATTCTGTACTTCGCGGCAATGAGCGACGCTGCCTATGGCGGGCTGATAGAGCTGAAGGTCATCGTTGCGGCGGACGGGCCGGCGATCATTGCCATGAGCGATGAGGTGACCAACGCCCGCGAAGCCCAGTGGCTGTCTCGGTGGCTGTCGATCACTGAAACAGAACCCGACTCGTGGCGTGAGTCCCTCCCGGAGTGGGCACGCGAAATCTCCGCGCCAGGATCGACGCTGGATGAACCACTCAAACTGAGTGGAGCTTGGGAGGAAACCTCCCAAGCCATGCGTCGTGCGTTGGGGTTCTCCTTCGACGAGCTGGTGCGTGTGATGCAGGCAGTCGCCGGTCGCTCAAGGGGAGCGCGGGGGCCTGTTCGCCTCCAGATGGATGATCTGGTTCTCGACGCAGCCCGAGTGACAAGCATCGACGCTAAGGCTTGCAGAGCGGCGATCGATTTCGTGTCATCGGAGCCCGCGACGGACTACGATCCTCTGCTGAGTCGGTTCAAGCCCTGGAAGTCCGGGCGAGACACCGGGTATTTGCGTCGCCCGTTGTTGATTCTCGGCGACACAGTGCTCTTTGGCCCCATGCACGTGCTCGTTTCGCTGACGATAGTGATCAGGCGTCTTCAGGCAGAGAGATTGCACTTCGAGGACCCTGAGCTGAGGGCCGCTGCGGCGAAACTCAGAAAATCCATCGGTGGTCAGTGGGAGGATGAGCTTGGTCGGCGTGTCGAGTCGCTAGAACTGCTGGTCCGAGTCAGGTGCGAATGCCCGGGCGGACGACCCATGAAGAACGAACAGGGAAACTTGATCGGTGACGTCGATGTGCTCGCAGTCGACCCAAGCCGACGGATCGTGTGGGCACTGGATGCGAAGAGCATCGCCTCCGACGTGACGCCGCTCAGGTTGCGCACCGAGGCGAGGAAGCTCCGGAAGGAGATCCCCAAGCACCAGCGCCGAATCGAATGGCTCGAGCGCAACCGAGATGCCATCGCCGCCGAGTTCGGCCTGGACCCTCAGCATCTGCTCAAGTGGGAGATCCGCGGCGCGCTTGTGCTTGACGAGCCTCTCGGGGGCACATTCACGTTCGTGCCGGCATTGCCGATCTTGACCTGGCCTGAGCTGAGGATTGAGATGAACGGCCCTCCCCGCGCGTAATCTCGACCAGGGCCGCAGTTCAGGTACACCCAAGTGCGAAATAGTGGCTCAGCAGATCCGCAAACGCGTGGCCACACCAGTGCATGCAAAGTGCCGCGGCCCCCGACGATGGTAGGAGCCGGCGACGGCGCGGGGGCATAGTGTCGGCGATGCGTGCAATCCCGCCAGTAGGTCCTCGCCGCGCTCAATGACTCTCCCGTCATGCGGATTTGCCATAGTCGGCTGCGCAATGCTCACGGTCTATGAAAAGCCAAGCTGCACCACCTGCCGCAAGCTGCACGCGCTGCTGACCGAGCGCGGCGTGGATTTCGAGAGCATTGAGTATCACGTGACCGGCATCGATGAGGACCAGCTACGCGAGTTGTTGCGCAAGGCCGGTGTTGGTCCCCGCGAGCTGTTGCGCACGCGTGAGCCGCTTGTGAAGGAGCTCGGGCTCGACCGCCCGGAGGTCTCCGATGAGCAGCTAATCGCACAGATGGTCGAGCATCCCCAACTCGTGCAGCGGCCGATCGTTGTCAGTGGTGAGCGTGCGCTGCTCGCGAGACCGATCGAGCGCGCGCTCGAGCTGCTGTGAGCGGTTCGCGGGAAGCGGCTCAGCCGGGGCCCGCGAGCGGGCACACCCGCGTCCTGCAGGCCGCCGCGCTGGAGGGGTTGCCATTTGAGGATCGCGAGGACTTCGAGGACGCGCGGCGCGGACTGATCGCGAGCGTTCCAGGTCTCGTGGTGCAAAACGCGCAGGGGCGGGTGGTGTGGGACATGGACAGCTACGCGTTCGTGCACGCTCATCAAGGTGCTCTCGAGGGCACCGGCGAGGGGTCGCGCGCCGGGGAGGGGTGGTCCGTTGATGCGGAGTCGCGCGGGATTGGAGGGGAGTCACCCGAGGCTCGGAGCGAGGCACCCGACACCGTCCATCCGAGCCTGTGGCGTATGGCCCAGCTCAACAGCGCGCACGGTCTGTTCGAGGTCGTGCCGGGCATCTATCAGGTGCGCGGCTATGACATCTCCAACATGACCCTTGTGGAGGGTCGCACGGGCATGATCGTGATCGACCCGCTCATATCCACCGAGTGCGCGGCCGCGGCGCTAGCGCTGTATCGCGCCCATCGTGGGGAGCGGCCGGTGAGCGCGGTGATCTACACCCACAGCCACGTCGACCACTTCGGCGGTGTCAAGGGGGTCGTCTCTCAGGAGCAGGTGAGCGCGGGCGAGGTGCCCGTGTGGGCGCCAGCCGGGTTTCTCGAGCACGCCGTCTCTGAGAACGTGCTCGCCGGCGGCGCGATGGCGCGTCGCGCCGGCTACATGTTCGCGCCGGCGCTCGCGCGCGGGCCGCGCGGGCAGGTGGACGCGGGCATCGGCAAGACCACCTCCAGCGGCAGCATCACTTTGATCCCGCCCACCCACGAGGTCTCGGCCACCGGTCAAGAGGAGGAGATTGATGGCGTGCATTTCGTCTTCCAACTCGTCCCCGACAGTGAGGCGCCCGCGGAGATGAACTTTCACTTCCCCGAGCACGAAGTGCTGTGTGTTGCGGAGAACGCTGTGCACTGCATGCACAACGTGCTCACCCCGCGCGGCGCGCCGGTGCGCGACGCGCTGCGCTGGTCGAAGTACCTGGGCGAGGCGATCGAGTTGTTTGGCACGCATAGCGATGTCATGTTTGCCCAGCACCATTGGCCGCGCTGGGGCAAACAGAGGGTGGTCGAGCATCTTGCGTGCCACCGGGACATGTATCGCTACCTGCACGACCAGACGCTGCGCCTTGCCAACCGCGGTCTCACGCCGACGGAGATCGCCGCGGAGGTGCGGTTGCCGCCGAGTCTCGCGCGCACGTGGTCCTGTCGCGGCTACTACGGCACCGTCAGCCACAACGTGCGCGCGATCTACCAGCGCTACCTCGGCTTCTTCGACGGCAACCCCGCGCATCTGGACCCGCACACGCCGGCGGAGGCGGCGCGACGCTATGTGAACCTGGCTGGCGGGATCAGGTCGTTGCTCGGCCACGCCAACTTCGCTTTCGAAGAGGGCGACTATCGCTGGGTCGCCGAGCTGTGCTCGCACGCAGTGTTCGCCGAGCCCGAGAACGAGTTCGCGCGCGAACTGCTCGCCGAAGCGCTCGAACAACTCGGGTATCAGTCTGAGAGCGCGGTGTGGCGCAACCTGTATCTCGTCGGCGCGCACGAGCTGCTCGATGGGCCGCCGCCCGCGCCGAAGGGGCGGCGCGTGGCCAGCGCGGATGTGGCGCGCGCGCTGTCGATCGAGCAGCTGTGGGATGCGATGGGCGTGCGGCTTGACGGTCCGCGTGCATGGGATATGCAGATCGTGCTTGCCTGGCACTTCACCGACGTGGACGAGCGCTGGAGCGTCACCGTCGAAAACGGTGCGCTCAGTGCCGTCGCGGGGCGTCTGGACGACGAGGCGCACGCAAAGGTGACGCTTACACGGGCAGCGTTCGACGCGGTGCTGCTCGGCGAGGGCGAGGGGGCCGAGCTGTTTTCAAGCGGCGCGATCGCCGTCGAGGGCGACGGGGTCAAGCTGGGCGAGTTCCTCGGCCTGCTGGATGAGGGCGATCCCGTGTTCGCGATCGTCACACCCTGAGGACGCAGGCGCTCAATCGACGCTCAGCACGACCTTGCCCAGGGCACGACGCTCGTCGATCGTGCGCAACGCATCACCGGCCAGATCCAGCGCAAAGCGCGCCCCGACAATCGGCTTAATGAACCCTCCGTCGATCATCCGTCCGACGGCCTCGCCGATCGCGCGATTGCGCTGCGGGTTGCCCATCGCATACGCGCCCCATCCTGCCCCCACGACCGACACGTTGCGCAGCAGCAGGCGGTTGACCTTGACCTCTGGGATCGAGCCCTCGGTGAAGCCCACGACCAGCACGCGTCCATCCTCGCGCAAGCAGCGCAGGCTGTCGGTGAAGCGATCGCCGCCCACCGGATCGAGCACCACGTCCACGCCCCCGCCGCTTAGCTCCACGGCCTGCTCGCGCCACGGTCCGTCCGAGCGCACGACCTCATCGGCGCCCGCCTCGCGCGCCACGCGCTCCTTCTCCTCCGTGGACACGACCGCGATCGTGGAGGCGCCGAGCGCCTTGGCGACCTGCAGCGCCGCTGTGCCAACGCCGCCCGCCGCCCCGTGCACGAGCACACGCTCGCCCTCCTTTAGGCGTCCGCGCAACGCCAGCGCGAAATACACCGTGTGGTAGTTGAGGATCACCGACGCGCCCTGGGCGAAGTCGAGCTGCTCGGGTAGCGCGAAGGTGAGGTAGGACGGCGCCACCGCGCGCTCGGCCATGCCGCCCAGCACCGTAAACGCCATCACACGATCGCCGGCTTGCAAGCCGCTGTCTGGGGGCGCCTGGGCAACGGTGCCCGCGACCTCCGCACCGGGCACGAATGGAAGCTCCGGTTTGAGCTGGTACAGCCCGCGCGTTTGCAGCACGTCGGGGAACGACACGCCGGCGGCGGCCACGTCGATCAGCACGCCCTCGCCTGGGGTCAGCATGTGGCTCGCCTGCGGCTCGGGCACATCCACGACGCGCACCGCGTCGGGACCGGCCAGCTCGCTGATCTGCACCGCGCGCATGGGCGCACAGATTACGCGAGCGCCGGGCCTCGCGCTGACGCGCCCCCGCGAGGCGATGCGCTCAGCCGCGGCGGGCGCTCTGGCGCTGCTGCGTGTGCTGCTGGTTCTGGTGGCGCTCGCCGCGAACCTGGATCGCGATGAACACAACGATCACGTTCACGACCACGCCGATCCCGAGGAATGTGGCAAGCAGGCCAATGTCCTTGGTGGTGGCTGCGCTGGCGAGCAGAAGCATCGGTGTTCTCCGGGTCGTATTGGTTGGCTCGCGAACGCTCGCGAGTGCGGCAGGCGGCAGCCTACCAGCGCCCGGGGCCATGTGTGTCGTAGTCGCGTCGAAGATGTGCGTGCTGTGGCTGTGTGTGGCGTGCGGGTGATCCCCCGTCGTGGCCGCGCCAAAGCCCAGCGTGTCGTAGCCTTGGGGGGCCGCCGCGCATCGCGAGCCATGGAGAGGTGCCAGAGCGGTTGAATGGGCGCGACTGGAAATCGCGTAACGGGGGTTGACCTCGTTCGAGGGTTCGAATCCCTCCCTCTCCGTCCTCCCCCTCCGTGCTTCCCCCTCCGTTTTTGCCGGGCGCTCGCTGGCTCGGGGCGCTGTGTCCCAAAATGTGCGACCAGCGGGGGGCTGTCAGACTTTGTCTTGTGCAGCCTCCCTCGACCCGCTATGTGGAGCGCGACGGAGTCTCGATTGCCTACCAGGTGGTCGGCGAGGGTCCTGTTGACCTGCTGCTTGCTCATGGTTTTGTCACCCACCTCGATCTGCAGTGGACCGAGCCCCGATTCGCCGGCTTCCTGACGAGGCTGGCTTCTTTCGCACGACTGATCCTGTACGACAAGCCCGGCACGGGACTGTCCGACCCGGTTCCCCACCTGCCCACACTGGAGGAGCGCTCTGCCGACATCGAGGCCGTGTTGGACGCCGCCGGCTCCGAGCGGGCTGTGCTGTTTGGGATCTCCGAAAGCGCTCCGTGTCTGGTCATGCTGGCGGCGACCCATCCGGAGCGCATCTCCTCGCTGGTGCTCTACGGCGGGTTCGCCACCCTGGCAGACATACTTGCCCACCCGGACTCCTATTCCCCCACCACCTCCGTCCGCACGCGAACCGAGTTGCACGAGTTCGAAGATCTGCTCGAGCACTGGGGTGACGGCAGCCGCCTCGCGGACCTTTTCGCCCCCAGCCTCGGCGAGCTTGAGCGGCGCTTCTACGGAATGTTCGCTCGAGCCGCCGCAAGTCCACGGATGGCGAGGGCCCTAGTCGACATCGTCTTGGAGATCGACGTGCGGGAGATTCTCTCATCGGTGCATCTGCCCACGCTGGTCTTGCACGTCGAGGAAGATCGGGTGATCCCCATCGAGGCCGGCGAACTGCTCGCGGCCGGGATCCCCGATGCCCGCTTCCTCAGCTTTTCCAGTCGCGATCACGCTTTCCACGTAGGGGACCGAGAGGTCTGCGAGGCAATCCTCAACGAGGTAGAGCGTTTCGTCACCGGAGCCGTCCAGCCTCGCCAGCACGACCGCGTCCTCACCACAGTCCTGTTCACCGACATAGTCGACTCCACCAGGTTCGCCGCGGAGCTGGGCGACCGCGCTTGGCGTGAGCTGCTCGAGCGCCACGACTCCCTTGTGGATCGTCTCGTCTCAGAGAACGGCGGGCGGCTCGTCAAGCACATCGGAGATGGCTCCCTCTCATCTTTCGATGGGCCCGCCAGGGCGATTCGCTGCGCGGAGGCTCTGCTCGAGCTCGTCGGGGAGTTGGGGATCGAGCTGCGCGCGGGTGTCCACACCGGCGAGTGTGAGGCGATCGGTGAGGATCTCGGCGGTCTCGCGGTCCATATCGGCTCTCGTGTCGGGGCGCTCGCCCGGGCGGGCGAAATCGTCGTGTCATCCACCGTCAAGGAGCTCGTGATCGGCTCGGGTATGCAGTTCGCCGATCGCGGCGAGCACGAGCTCAAGGGAGTCCCAGGCACGTGGCGCCTCTATGCGCTGGGGCATGAGCGCACACCACGAGCCCTGCTCGACGGGGCAACCGGATACATGCGCCGCTCAGACAGGCTTGCGGTCTTATTGGCGCGCCGGATGCCGCGGGCGATGCGCGTCGGTGCGCATCTCGCCAGCCGCGCGCAGCGCTCCGACTGACGTACACAGAAATACATCGGATGCCTGGCCGTCAAGTTCGCCTGACCGCCGCGGCTGCTCGCGAGCGCGCCTGGCGACCGGCGGGTTCCATGAGCAGCATGACCAAGGCGTCGAGCTTGGCTCGATGGTTTGCAAACCGTCCCGATCTCCCCGTCCACCTCCATCCCCAGCGTGAGCGACTCCGTCAGTCCTGCTCGCTTGGCCTCGGCAGTGCGACTGGGCGGCAGTGTATGATGACCTTATGGTCAACGGACGCAGTGAGGCGAACAGTCTTGCGCATAGGCCCACGGCGGCAAGGTCGCCGCGCCGACTCCGGTCTTCAGTGGCGCTGAGGGCCGCGGGGAGGCCATGCGGCCGCGCCTCTCGCGACTGCCCTCTCGAACACGTCGTCCCGGAGCGCGGGGTCCCCTCGAACGGCGAGGACTGCAACGTACTCGCGGTACTCTGGAAACGCTTCCGGAGCGACGCCGAGCACCTCCGCGACCTTCTCCATCAATCGTGCCGAGGGCACCTTTCCGGTGCCGACGCGCAGGGATCGCGACAGAAATCCGACGTCCACGTGCGCCTGGTCGGCCAGTTGACGCAGGCTCAGCCCCTGCGCTTGACGAAAGGCCCCGACTTGGTCAGCGAACGTCGCAAGCGACGACGACATCCGCCCAGTATTCCGCACCAAGCCTGCCCGACCACCTTTCGTCGGCAGTTCGCCTGTGACGGCCTTCATTCGATCACGCACGATCGCGGCTATGCGGCGCGACGCCTCGGCCGGATCCTCGTGCTCCCACGTTCGGACGACGATCCACCCTGCTGCGGCGAGCACACGATCGTTTCTACGGTCACGTGCGACGGTCCGTGCGACCTTTGCCTCCCACCATGCTCGATTGGCACGCGGCAGCGTCCCGTGCTCTGGACACCCGTGCCACCAGCAACCGTCCACCATGACGGCGACGCGTGCACGAGGGAACGTCACGTCGGCCTCGCAGCGGAGCGTCGCCAAAGGTCGTCGATGTACGTGAAACCTCAGGCCTTCTCGGTGCAGTGCGCGCCGGAGGGCGATCTCAGGCGCCGTGTCGTGGCTGAGGTTCGCACGCATCACAAGCTGTGTAGCGGGCGACGAAGCTCGTGGCGCTGGCGGGAGTGGTGGCCATGAGGACCTCGGAGGACTCAACGTATGCGCAAGCTTATGTCCGGGTTGCAGAGTAAGGTCGGCACGGTGACGAGCCCAACCTTCGTCGACCTCTTTGCCGGGGCCGGGGGGCTCAGTCTCGGATTGCAGCAGGCGGGCTGGACCTGCAAGTTGGCCGTCGACGACTGGAGTGACGCCGTCGAAACCTATCGAGCCAACATAGGCGGTCACCCGGCCGTACTCCACGATGTCCGTCGGCTCACGGGGTCTCGCCTGGCAGCTCTACTCGAAGATCGTCCGACATGGGTAGTCGGCGGACCACCGTGCCAGGGGTGGTCGACGGTTGGGAAGCGACTGTGGGACGACGATCGGAACGACCTCTTTACGGCGTTCATGCGCGTCGTACACGTGCTTCGACCAGACCACTTTCTAATCGAGAACGTGCTTGGGCTCAAGGACATGGGCGCCATAGAAGACGTGCGAACGCTCTTCGACCGATCGGGCTATCGGATCAGCACCTTCGTCATGCGTGCGTCAGACTACGGCGTTCCCCAACTCCGTCGTCGCGTGATCTTCATCGGCAGTCTGGAGGGGATCCTCTTCGAGAAGCCGCCAGCGAATCGATCTCCGACTTCTTACACCACGGTGTGGGACGCGATAGGCGACCTGCCCGTGCTTGAGGCGGGCGAACAGGCGCATGAGTACGACAAGCGGCCGTCCACGGCATATCAACGGCGCTTGCGGCGCGGCTCAAAGACAATCCAAGGGCATCGCGTGTCGGCTCATCCGCCAGACCTCGTGAGAGCCATTTCGTTTGTCCCTGACGGTGGCAACCGCTCTGCCATTCCAGACGAGTATCAACCCAAGAGCGGATTCCACAACAGCTACTCTCGCCTCAACTCTCGGGAGCCAGCCGTCGCCGTAACTTCCAACATGGGCAAGCCGTCCTCCACTAGGTGCGTTCACCCGGTCCAAGACCGCGGCCTCACGGCTCGTGAGGGTGCTCGTCTCCAGTCGTTCCCGGATCGATTCCACTTCCAAGGCGGGATCGTTAGCCAACGCCTACAGATCGCAAACGCCGTGCCTCCCATGGTGGCCGAGGCGCTTGGCCGTTCTCTCGTTGGGCAGATCGAGGCGCAGATGGCGGTCTCGACGAGGAACTCGTGCGACAAGGAGCTGGCCGCCGCATAGGCTCGTCCCGTCCGCGCGTCGTCCTACAGTGACTCGGATGTCACCGTTGCCAAGCAGAACTTCGGATCTCTGAAGTCGATGGAGGCCGATGATCCAGACTTCGAGCAGGTCCTCCACGAGATTCATCTCTCGTCGTTGAAGGGTCGTTCTGGCGAGATCTCTCCCGGAGTCGTCGACCTAGTCCAACAAACACGGGACCGGGCGTTTGGCACTGGTGGCAAGATGCTCCTGGGACTCCACGTCTGCTTTATTGCGATCGCTGAGCTAGTACTTCAGATGGTTGGACAGGAGTCCGTCGACGATCCGTTCCAAAAGTTTGAGACGACTGCAAGCCGAGCCATGCCGGGGACATCAGTCGAGACGCTGACCTTCTTCGTCAACACTCCGGTTGGCGAGGAACGCGTTCCATTGCGTCCTCTCTACAACGACTTCTCCAACCTCGTTCGGGGGAGCCGTATACGGCGCCCCAGCTATCCAAGCAGCCCGGGGTATGCGACCGGCAAGTGGCAGAACCACCGCTCCAACCTCGAACTGATCTTCTCGATGTCTCCAGGGGAGCGCCGTGCCGTGGCCGAACTGCTTTGGCAGGCCGTCATGGAGCTGCCTCGTGCTCAGCGGCGCCTTCCGCCACGTACTGTACGCGAGCCTTTCGTCCAGGCCCTCGAAGAATTCGATCGTCGCGCCATGCAGGACGAGACAAGTGGCGCCTCGTTCCAGGGCTTGCTCTATGGCTTTGTAGTAGCTGACGCCCCGGGTCTGCAGTTCCGCACTGCAAACGCGCGCACTGGAGGTAAGCGGCAAGGTCTTGTCGGCGACATAGACGGATATGACGGACCCGACCTTCAGATCACCACCGAGGTCAAGGATCGAGACCTCTCTGACATCAAAGACATCACTGACTTCTATAGCAATCTAGACCTCTGGCCCGACGCGGTTGCGTTTGTTGCGTGCCGCTCGGGTACAGATCAGTTCGTGACGGACGCGATGAGCCTCAACATCACCGTCCGAACCCAAGAGCAACTCGTCTCCCAGGTGCGACTTTGGACGGTGAGCAAGCAACTACACGCGATACGCAACACGATGGGCTACTTCGACACTTATGAGAAGAAGCCGGCACTGGCCGATCGCTTTCAGCGCTTCCTAGCTGAACGCGACATCGACCTCAGAGGCTGAGGAGGTGACGCCGGCGGCGGGCAACGCTTGGCGTGCAGCTCGCGGATGCGCTCCCAGGTGAGGGCATGCTTCGAGAGTCGTCCCGTTAGCCCCGTAAAGACCAGAAATCGTGACCTCTACCCTGCAAATCTTTGCTTTTCGGTGTCCAGTCGCTCCGCCGGATGATTGAGCGACGATCGAAACCATCTGATTGACGAAGCAGCTTGAGCAGGTCGCCAGTAGAGTGAACCGATGCTGACTCAGGTGGCCGACGGCGTCTGGGTCCGGCAGAGTGGGTGGGTCTGGACCAATTCCATCGTGGTGCGCGGGGAGGATGGGTTGATCCTGGTCGATCCCGGCATCGATGGTTCCGAGCTGAACCAGCTCGCGGATGACCTGGATCGGCTCGGCATTCCGGTGGTCGCCGGGTTCTCCACCCATCCCCACTGGGACCACCTGCTCTGGCATGCCCGGTTCGGTGACGTGCCGCGTTACGCCACCCCTGCCGGTGCCAACGCTGCCGGTGAAGCCCGAGAGCGGGCGCAGGCGATGGCGGCGGGGAGCGCGTCGGGCATCCCTCTGGAGCTGATCGCGCTCGTCACTCCGCTGCCCGCGGACGGCGGACCCGTGCCGGGGGAGATCATCGAGCATCAGGCGCACGCCGTCGGCCACGCCGCGGTCCTCCTCGCGGACCGTGGCGTCCTGCTCGCCGGCGACATGCTCTCCGATGCCCTGATCCCGCTCCTCGACGCTCGCCGCCCCAATCAGGTGGGTGCCTACGAGACGGCACTCGACCGGCTGGGAGAGGCCACCAGGCACGTCGATGTCCTGGTCCCCGGCCACGGCGCCGTTGCCGAGGGCGGCCCCGAGGTAGCGGCCCGCCTCGCTGCCGATCATGCCTACATCGACGCGCTGCGGCGAGGAGAGGAGCCGGTCGACGCGCGTCTGGGGCCGGATGCGAACTGGCTATCCGGCCCGCACCAGTCGAACCTGGAGCAGGCCCGAGGAGGTACGAGAGCGAACTAGCTGCTGTTGAAACGCTCGGCGTGCAGCCTGCGAACACGATCTAGAGTCGGATCGGGGTTCGAGTACTTGCCCTCACACCCCGTTTTGTGATGTGTCGGGACGTCGGAGACCGATGTCCCGGGTGATCGTGGATGGTTCAGAGCCGAGTGACATGCGATACATCGGCGCCTGGCCACTACACTAAGCGGCTCTGCGCCCTTAGCTCAGCTGGATAGAGCGTCGGTCTACGGAACCGAAGGTCGGGAGTTCGAATCTCTCAGGGCGCGTAGCCGTTGGCATGGCGATCTTGTTTATGGGTACGGTCCGTCATGACCTGAAAAGCAGGAGAGCATTGTGCCGGATCAGGCCTTGTGTGAACGAGATCCACCAAACCTCATCGGGTCTTATAACTAGCTCGCGAACCCAAGCTGTTGGCGTCTCAAACCCAGCATCTTCGCTTTGGCCTCGGCTGCAAGCTGCTCTATCCAGGCTTCGGGAGAGAGTTCCTCCCCAAGTACCTGTGCTTGACGCTTGACAGTCGCAAAATCCCCAGGCGCAAGGTCGTCGATGGCATCTAGCGCTTGCCCGAACTCGTCTGCGCGCTCGGGCTCTGTGTTTGGGTCGAACCCGCTCTCCGTGCAGAACATCGACCACACCTGCTCTTGCCGGAGGGCCTTGAACTCGAGCTTCCATGTGAAGCGGCGCATCGCCGCCGCGTCGATCGAGTCCATCAGGTTTGTGGCCGCAATGAAGATTCCCTCGAATCGCTCCATTCGTTGGAGCAGCTCGTTGACCTGTGTCACCTCCCAGTGGGCGCGTGCGAGCGTGCGATCGCGCAGAAACGAATCCGCCTCGTCGAGGAACAGCAGCGCACCCTCGTTCTGTGCCTCGGCGAACATCTTCGATATCTGCTGCTCTGTCTCGCCGAGCCACATCGACAGAAGCTCGGAAGCCGAGCGCATGAGAATCGGAAGGTCGAGCTCGACGGCAATGTGCTCTGCGAGTTGCGTCTTGCCCGCACCCGGGATACCCCAGAAACACAGCGAGCCCGTTGGGCGCTCGCTTAGGGCCGCGATGATCTGCCGCGGCGTGAAGCGTCCGGCGATGTTCAGCAGGTCGAGATCGTAGCTAGTGACCGAGTCTCGTATTCCCTCGGTGCGGTCGCGCCCGAGGACCTTCTGACTGTGCGCGACCGCGCGCTTGATCACACGCTCGCGCTCCGCGTCAAGCCCCTCCCGGTGCGTGGCGGGCTCATCGCGCAACTCGTCGTTAGCGAGCACGGTCAGACGGGCGAGCTCGGCCGCCCGACGGACCTGCTGCTCGCCGAGCAGGCTGTACTTTGCGAGATCGCGCTCCAATCGTGAGGAGAGGCCGAAGTCGGAGATCACCTGTGCGACACGCGCCCGCCGCTCCGCACGTGAGCCGGGAAACGCTTCGCAATGGAACAGGAACGCGCCCAGGTTGCGCTCCGAGAGCTGCCGTGCGCGATCCGTGATCCACACGCAGCGCACGCGGCTTTCCGTCAGGCCCTCGTCGGAGGCGCGCTCGGGGTCATCGTCGTGAACGGGTTCCTCGTCGTCGAAGTCAAGGAGGTAAAACCTGGTGCGCGGCCGGGACGCGAGCGCCTCGTGAGCGCGATCGACCACCAGCACCGCGTCCAGGTCGGATTGCTCGACGTGACGCTGGGCGATATACGTCCAGGTCGGCATGTCTCCCGCTGCAACGTGCTTCGTGACGACTGCGTGCCCACGGATCCCCTCGTCTCCAAGCAACCGCGCCATCATGTCTCGCTTGTCCACCGACTTCGGACCGTAAACGAGTGTGTGCACGCCACGATCGACTGGCAGTGGCTTGCGGAGGACGCCCAGGAGGATTCGCTTGTCGTCCTCGTGCAGGCGCCCGAGCGACCCTGTCGAGGGCGACGGGAAGAGCGGCTTGACGAATCGCTCCACGAGCTCGGCATCCTCCTCTGCGCGCTCCGCGAGCGTTGCGCTCAAATGGTGCGACGGGCCACTCACCCGTAGCGGACGCTCCTTGACGGTCAACAGGCCGGAGCGCGCCAGCGCCCCCTGCTCCGATAGCGCCGAGACCACCTCTGACTCCGGGCTGCCGAGTGCCGCTCCAAGTACCGCCTTTGTTGCACGGTCGGCGTCCATCAGCAGCTCGAACAACTGCGAGAACCCGGGCCGAGAGCGGCCTATCTGGAACGCAAGCACGTCTCGCTCCGTTGTGGTCAGATCCAGAAGCTTCGCAATGCGCCCGACGTTCTCATCCAGGGCGGTGATGAACCGCGACGCCTCCACCTCCGCCGCTTGCGCCCACTCGCGCAACGCATCCCGAAATGCACCCTCATCCCGGTCGATCAGTCCGAACACGCTCGTCCCGCGCAGATACAGACGAACGAAACGTCCGCTGGTGCGCTCGCCGAACTGACGCTGGAGATCCTTCAGCGTCGGCAGTAGCTTCTCATCGGCCGCACTCGCCTCACGGTCGTCGCCGGCAAGCGGCTCAGGCGGCGACACGGCGGCGGCGCAGCTTGCATAGAGCAACGCGAACAGATGCGGGTCCGCGGCGAGCACCCAGCTAAAGCCAGGGCTCTGCGCCAGGCGCAGCGTCCATGCCGCCATCTGCTGCGCGCCGGGCGTTTCGAGGGGGTTGTCGGATGAGCTGTGTTGGGGGTTCATGCTCGCGTGGCGCACGTCAGTCAGATGACTATAAGTATCGCATACAATTGTCACGGATGCAAGTCCCGCATGCGGCACTATGTCGGCGGAGTGCGACGTTTAGGTTGGATGGTGCCGCGATCCTGGTGTGCTGCGTCAGTGTCCTGGCCGGTTCGTATCGATACGTCGGCGGCAGACGAGATCATCTGTCCGGTGGAAGCGAAGTCTCAAGAACACGTCGCGCTAGGCCGTGCGATCCACGAACTGCGCTTGGACGCCGGCGTCTCTCAGGACGAGTTGGCACGGAGGGCCGGCATGCATCGGACCTACATCGGAGGTATCGAGCGTGGCGAGCGCAATGTCAGCTTCGCCAACTTGCTGAAGATCGCCGATGCGCTCGGTGAGCGTCCTTCGAAGCTGCTCTCGCGTTACGAACTCCTGCTCTAAGCGTTCGTCCTATCGGCTCGCAAGCTGCTCGCACGCGACCTGCCACGCAGCCATATCGTGGCCCGGGATCACGATCGCATCCGGGTGCTCGCGGTCATAAGCCTCAATCTGGCGGAGGCTGTGCTCGAAGGCTTTGCGGTCGTGTATCAGCCAGGGACGCTCCTCGCCTCTGATCGTGCCCATCGTGTACGCCGCGTCGGCTGCCAGCAGCGCTTCGTGCCCGTCCAGGCGTGCCACTAGCGACAGGTGCCCGGCGGTGTGCCCTGGGGTGGAGGCGAGCGTCAGCGTGCCGTCCCCGAACACGTCGATCGTGCGCTCGAATGGGCCGCTCGCGACGCTCGGTGACGCACTGAAGTCGATCGTGCGGTAACGCGGGCGCGGGTCCAGCTGTGCCTTGGAGTACCCGTTCAGCAATGCGTCTCGCGCCCACGCCGCCGCCCACTCGCGTGTGTCCACGAGCACGGTCGCGTTGGGGAAGTCACGCAGCGCGCTCGCGTGGTCGTAGTGCAGGTGCGTCATCACGATCAGTCGGATATCGGCGGGCTGCAACCCGTGTGCTCGCAGCTGAGCGGCGGCCGTCTGCTCGGGGGTCACGCTCAAGCGGCGCGACATCAGCCGGCCGATCGGACCGAGGTTGCGGGCGCGCTCGCGACCGCCTCCGGGTATGCACGACTCGTGCATGCCGGTGTCCACGAGCACCGGTCCCGCGCTCGGGTGCTCGAGCAGATACGCCGGGATCGGGATCGGGATCAAGTCGTTCGCGGGCACGCCCACGCCGAATGCCTTCAGCGTCTCGACGGGTCCCGGCTTGCGCACAAACCAGTTGGGCGGCGCCGAGATCTCCGCGCACAACAGCGGGCGCAGCGTGAGCTTCGCATCCGATTGCCCTCCGGGCAGGGGAAACTCGGTGGGCGCGGCGGGAGGCTGGTCGCTTGCTCTCATATGGCGCTCGGGTGTAGCGTACGCTCATGTCCTCTGGATGGTCTGCGCTCCTCTATCCCGAGTGGAGCGAAACCTGCGACACGCTGCACGCGCACACGCAGGTGCTCGGCAAGCTGGCGGTCGCGCTTGCTCCGCCCGAGCCGCAGCTCCAGCACGCTGCATTGCGGCTCAGCGCGCGCGGGTGGGAGACGCTGCCGCTGCCGGCGCCCGACGGGTCGGGGGCGTTGGTCGTCGCACTCGATCTGCACGCGCACGAGGCGCTCGCCGAGCACAGCGACGGACGTGTGTTGCGCGTGGCGCTTGGGCCGGACCGCCCGGTGGGCGAGGTCACGCGCGAGCTGCTGGCCGCGGTCGGCACGCTAGCGGGGCCGGTGAAGATCGATCCCACGCCGCAGGAGGTCTCCTGGAGCGTGCCGCTCGACGAGGACGACGAGCACACGCGCTACTCACCCGAACAGGTCGAGAGCTACTTTGCCGCCGCCACCCGCGCCGCGCTCGTGCTGGCCGCGTTTCGCGCTCCCTATCGCGGTCGCTCCACGCCCGTCAACGCATGGTGGGGCTCCTTCGACTTGGCCGTCAACCTGTTCTCCGGGCAGCCCGCCGATCCGCCTTCTGAGGACTTCATCATGCGCAACGCGATGAACGCTCAGGAGGTCGCTATCGGATGGTGGCCGGGGGACGCACGCTATGAGAAGCCCGCTTTCTACGCCTACGCGCACCCAGCGGCCGACGGCTTTGCCTCCGCCACGCTCTCACCAGCGGGCGCGCGCTGGGAGGGCGAGCTCGGCGAGTATGTGCTCGATTGGGATGACGCGTGCGCGGCCCCCGACCCGCACGCCTATGCGCTGGAGTTCGCCCGCTCGGCCTTTCGCCACGCGTGTCTGGTGTGCGAATGGGATCCAGAGCTCCTGGCCGGCGCCGAAGGGAATCCACCGCCGGTGGTCTGAGCGCTCACTCCGCTTCGATCTGGCTCCGAAACCATTCCGAGGGCTCGACGCTCGCTCCCTCCGCGTGCACGCGGTCCGACAGCCAGTGGTCGGAGGTCACCACGCGCACCAACCCCGGCTCGGCCTCGGCCTTCAGCAGGCGCACGATCTCATCGTCGGCCGAGTCGCGGCGCGGGCGGGGGGCGTGCTTCACCTCGATCACGGTCGAGCGGATCGGCGGCCGCGGGGGCTGCTCGAACACGACCGTGACGTCCTCACCGCCAGAGGCCGCCCACAGCTCCAGCTGACCCACGAGTCGCACCATCGCCTCGTGGCGGTCCTTCCACCAGCCGTCTGGCCGCGTGCCGATCACGTTCATGCCGTCCACCAGCCACCGCATGGGGCGCAGCCTATGCGCTCAAGCCGCCGCTTGCGCGGGCGCCCGTATCGCGGGGACGCAAGCGCCCGCATTGCGGAGATACGGGGGCCTCTCGCGGGCTATTGAGACTGAGACCGCATCGATCCGGGTAGACGAGGGTTGTCTACATAGACTGGTATCTACACAACAAGCATTCGGTTTGGTTCGGCTCACGAGGAGGACGGCATGGGTTTCAGGGTTCGCGTTTGGCTTCTAGGGACGGTTGCGTGCGCGGCCACAGTTGCGTGTGCTGCGATGGCGCTCGCGGCGCCCGCTGCTCAGGCGGCCGGGTTCGGCGTGGAACGATTCGCCGCAGCCAACTGCATCGCGGGCCACCAAAACTGCCTTGAAGAAGAAGTCGCGCCGTTCTATCCGAAGGAACCTACCTTGGCGGAATCGAAGGCGGTTGGCTACACGCAGGCCGCGGGACATCCGCCGTACGGGATTACGGCTTTCAAGGTCAACACGGAAGGCACTTTCCCCGAGGAAATCCCGGCAGGTCTCTTGACAGGCGCAGGTCCAGTGACGCACATCCGTACGGATGTCGGCCCAGGCGTCAGCACTAATCCCACAGCGGTACCGTTGTGCTCAACAGCAGAATTCGGCAAAGAAACAGCAATACCAGGGTTCTTTGAAAAGCCAACATGCAACGCAGACACCGTTATTGGTGTCAACAAGATCGTCGTGGCAGCATTCGAACCGGTCAGCAAAACCTTTGAGGGAGATGTATCTCTGGAAGGTACGGTCTACAACGTTGTGCAGCCCAAGGGCGCCGCGTCTTTGTTCGGTGTCGCAGTCGACCTTACAAACATCGGACATCCGGGATTTTTTACGCACACACTGATCGAAGGTCACGTAGAATGGGCCGGTAACTACCACGACTACTACGAAATCAATGTCTCACCGACGCTGCCGCTTATCTCCTCGATACTGATCCTCAAAGGCAACATCGGCGACCAAGAACGCGGTGGATTCATCACGGACCCGAGCAACTGTGAACCTCCGGGTCCCGCAACCACCGGCACCGTGACGCTCGACTCCGAAGCTGGTCAAAAGGCCGAACGGCCCTACACGACCCTGGTCGGCGCCGAAAACTGTCTGGTAACAGGGCCGCTCGCCGTACCCTTCGAGCCGACCTTCACGGTCAAGCCCGCAACCACGCAGTCCGATCAGCCTGACGGAGTCACGACCGAACTGGCAATTCCCCATAGCAAGCTGCCGACGGAACTCGACTCATCGCAGCTGAGGAACGCCACGATCACGATGCCGGAAGGCATGACGCTCAACCCGCCGGCCGCCACCGGGCTCAAGACCTGCTCGGCGGCGCAGATTGGGATCGGAACGCGCAACCCCGTCACCTGTCCGGCTGAATCAAGGCTCGGCACGGTGACCCTCACGGTCCCCGATCTTCCGGAAAGTGAACCGCTGAAGGGCCATCTGTTCCTGGGCGGCACCGAACCGCTCACCAAATCGCCCTACACGGTCTATCTCGAGGCCACAACGGAAAGGTATGGAGTCTCCGTACGCTTGCAGGGCACCGTCGAAACCAACGAATCGACGGGCCGCGTGACCGCGAAGTTCCTTGACAATCCAGAACAGCCGTTCAGCAACGTAAAGATTGTCCTCAAAGAAGGTGCGCTGGCGCCGATGGCCAACCCGCTGTCCTGCGGTGCGGCTACGGTCGAAACCAGCCTCACCCCCTACACGGGCACAGCAGCCCAGTCGCCGTTCTCGACGTTCCTCGTGGACAGCAACGGCTCCGGTGGCGCCTGCGCCTCACCACTGCCCTTCTCGCTGTCGCAGAGCACGGCCTCACAGCCCAGCACCGGCGGAGCTCCGACGAGCTTCACGTTCAACCTGGCGCGTGCCGATGGGCAGCAGTACCTCTCGCATGTGACGACCGCGCTGCCGGTTGGCCTGGTCGGCAAGATCGCCTCCGTGCCACAGTGCCCCGAACCGCAGGCAACGACTGGAGGATGCTCCTCTGAAAGCCAGATCGGCACGGCAACCACGACGGTCGGCTCGGGCAGCGCACCGGCGCAGTTCTCCGGGCCGGTCTACCTCACCGGTCCGACGGGCGGCGCTCCCTACGGCATGACCACCGTCGTCAACACCGCGATCGGGCCGTTCAACCTCGGCAATGTCGTTGTGCGCAGCAAGATCGAAGTCAACCCCTACACCGCGCAGGTGACGGTATCGAGTGAAGTGCCCACGATCTACAAAGGCGTACCGCTGCGCCTGAAAACGCTGAGTCTCGTCATCAACCGGCAGGGCTTCCTGGTCAACCCGACCAACTGCGCGGCGATGAGCACCAGTTCCACGCTCACGTCGAGCCTCGGGGCGACCCAGGCCGTCTCGACACCATTCCAAGCCGGTGGCTGCTCAGGTTTGACGTTCGCCCCCAAATTCGGGGCTTCCTCGAACGCCAAAACCTCGCGAGCCAACGGTGCGGCACTTGTCACCAACATCAACGTCCCGAGCACCTCTCAGGCGAACTTCAAGTCGGTGCTCGTGACGCTGCCCAAGCAGCTCCCGTCGCGATTGAGCACTCTCAAAAACGCCTGCACGGCAGCCGTGTTCAACGCCAACCCCGGCAACTGTCCGTCCAACTCGGTGATCGGCACCGCCAGGGTCAAAACGCCGGTGCTGCCCGACCAGCTGATCGGGCCCGCCTATTACGTCTCGCATGGCGGAGCAGCATTCCCCGACGTCGATCTGGTTCTCAAAGGCGACGGAGTGACGGTGATCCTGGTGGGCAACACCAACATCAAAAACGGCATCACCACCACCAACTTCGCCTCCAACCCCGACGTCCCATTCGCGGGCTTCGAACTGAGTCTGCCCTCCGGGCCCAATTCGGCCGTGACCGCGATCGGCAACATCTGCAAGCAATCGCTTGTAATGCCAACGACGATCACCGCCCAGAACGGCAAGGTGTTCAAACAGAACACGGCCATCGCAGTGTCCGGATGCCCGGTGACGGTCGTATCGAGCAAGGCCAAGGGTAAAAAGGCGGCCGTCACGGTCAGAGTGCCGGAAGCCGGACGTGTGAGCGGAGGCGGCTCGAACCTCAAAACCGTCTACAACTATCCCGGCAAAGCCAAGAACGTGATCGTCGAAGTGCCGCTCACCACCTCCACCAGGCCGATCGTGGTGCGCGTGCGCATCGGCTTCGTGCCAAAGGCCAAAGGCAAGAAAAGCTCGACCGTCTACGCCACGGTTCGCTTCACATAGGGAAGTGCTCCTGGGCGCATAGAGCGCCCAGGAGTGGGTATATGCGAGTCGATGGGGAGATCGGCTCGCATATTGCTTGGTGTGGTGCTCGCCTGCTTCGTGGCGTCCTTGGTGGCGTCCCCTGCCCAAGCTGAATTCGGGGTCAAGCGCTGGGAAGCGGGAACCTGCAAGGTCACCTCCTGCAAAGACACAGGCACCAACCCACAGGAAGAATTCTTCACGCAAGCCGCCGGGCACCCCGATTTCGGGATCACCGATTTCGAAATGAACTACAAAGAAGTGGCCGTCTCGGCAAAGCAGCCCGAAGGCCACATCAAGGACGTGCGCGTCGACCTGCCGCAGGGTGTGAGCGTGAATCCGGAAGCCACCGAACAGTGCAGCGAAGCGCAGCTCGACGAATCGAAATGCCCCGCGGAAAGCCAGGTGGGCGAAGACGAAGCGACGGGCACGGTAAACGTCATCGAAACGGTCGCTCCGATCCTGAAAGTGCCGATCGGCGCCTTGACCGTCACCGAAAAATTCCCGGTGTACAACATGACGCGCAAGTACGGCGAGCCGGCGCGGTTCGGGGTAGAAGTCAAAAGCACCACGCTCTCGTTGCTCGGCATCCACGCGATCCTCTACCTCGAAGGCGGCATCAGCTGGTATCACGAACCGCCGGCGGCGGGTGAAGAAAGCAGCGGTGTTTCAACGGGTGACTACCACGAGTTCTTCAAGATCCCGGGAATCCCAACAAGCCCCGAACTGATCGAGTCGAAGCTGATCTTCTGGGGCATACCTCAACAACACAGCGGCGTCGGCACGCCAAAGGCCTTCATCGCGCTGCCGAGCACGTGCAGCGAACGTCCGATCACCTATCTGCACGTAGACTCCTATGAAAACCCCGGCCATTTCCTCTCCGATGCAAATCAGACGCCGGTCACCGCAACCGGGTGCAGCTCGCTCGCGTTCGCTCCCTCGATCTCTCAAAAATCGGAAACCACCAAGTCCGATGCGCCGGATGGGACCGAAGTCGTCCTGCACGTGCCACAGAGCACCGACGAACCGGAAAAGGTCAACTCGCCCGACCTGCAGATCGCACAGGTCACGCTACCCGAAGGGATGACACTCAACCCGTCCGCCGCCAATGGACTGGAAGCGTGTACCAGCGAGGAGATCGGACTGGCCACCAACAGGCCGATCGGCTGCCCGGCGAAATCGACGGTCGGTACGGTCACGGTGGAAGCTCCGGGGATACCCAATGGTTCGCTGACCGGCAACGTCTACGTGGGTACTCCCGAAAGCCAAGAACCCAGCTCGGGCAAGGAGTATCGGATCTTCATCACCGCGGAAGCCCCCCAGTACGGCGTGGGCATCCGACTGGAAGGCAAAGTCAGCGCCAATCCCACCACGGGCCAGTTGACCGCCACGGTCTCAGGCGGTCCGCAGGTGCCGTTTGAAAACTTCAGGTTGAAGTTCGACAACACCGCCACAACGCCGCTTGCAAACCCACTGGTGTGCGGCGCCGCAAGCACCGCCGCTGCTCTCACCCCATACACAGGGGCCCCCGCGGCAAACGCATTCGGCCCATTCACCGTCGACTCCGACGGCAAAGGCGGCGCGTGCGCCTCTCCGCTGCCGTTCTCATTGGAGCAAAGCGCCACGAGCAAGCCAACGACCGGCGGCGCGAGCACCAGCTTCACACTCGGTCTCACGCGCGCCGACGGTCAACAGTACGTCTCGAAGCTCACCACCACGCTGCCCCCGGGCTTGCTCGGCAAGATCCCCACGGTCGCGCTCTGCGACGAACCGCAAGCATCGCTTGGCACATGCTCGGCGGCGAGTGAGATCGGCACGGCGACCGTCACGCTCGGCTCCGGCGAAAGTCCGCTCACGCTGTCCGGCACGGCCTACCTGACAGGTCCCTACGCAGGCGCCCCCTATGGCCTGTCGGTAGCCGTGCCGGCGGAAAAGGTCGGGCCGTTTGACTACGGCACGATCGTCACGCGCGCCACGATCGCGGTCAACCCCTTCACGGCGCAGATCACGGTCGCAAGTCAACTACCCACGATCGTCGGCGGCGTGCCGCTGCGCCTGAAAACGCTCACAGTCAGCGTCAACCGCTCGAACTTCATGATCAACCCCACCAACTGCGGTGCCCTGGACACGACCACAGTGCTCACTTCAACCTTTGGCACGACCCAATCCATCCCCACCCCATTCCAGGCGACGGGTTGCGACTCACTGCCGTTCAAACCGAGGCTGACGGCCTCCTCGAGCGCGAAAACCTCGCGCGCGAACGGCGCCGCGCTGAATGTGAAGGTCAGCTATCCGGCGGGCACGCAGGCCAACATCAAGTCTGTGCTGCTGACGATCCCCAAGATCCTGCCGGTGCGCCAGAGCGCGCTCAACAACGCCTGCAGGGAAGCCACATTCGACGCGAGCCCGGCGGACTGCCCTCACAGCACACACGTCGGCCAGGCCACGGTGCGCACGCCGGTGCTGCCGGGCGAGCTGACCGGATACGCGCTATTCGTCTCACACGGCGGCTCCGCCTTCCCCGACCTTGACCTCGTGCTGAGCGGCGACGGCGTGAGCGTGATCCTCCTCGGCAACACCAATATCTCGCCCACCGGAGTCACGACCTCTGACTTCGCCGCGCTGCCCGACGTGCCGATCTCCAGCTTCGAAACGAGACTGCCCACCGGCAAGGACTCGGCGCTGGCGGCAAAGGGCAAGCTCTGTAACGACGCGCTCCAGATGCCGACGACAATCACCGCTCAGGACGGCAAGGTCATCAAACAGAAGACGAAGATCGCCGTCGCCGGCTGTCCGCGCAAGCATCGAAAGGCGCGCAATCGGCGCCACCGAGGTCGGGTTGTTCACAGACCGTCGCGGTAGCTCGCTAGATTGGATGGATGAGCAGCGTCTCCACAGACAACGAGCCGCACTGCGCGGACGCGGAGAATCCCATCGTCGGCGCAGAGCACAAGGTTGACGCGGCCTGCGTGCTCGCCGGAGTGCGCCGCCTGGCGTTGCTGGCCGACACCGCGCAGGACAGCGATGCGGTGCTCGACGCGCTTGCCCGCGAGCTGATCGCGGCGATGGGCGCCGGAGAGGTCCACATCCATCACCTCAGCCCTGCCGGCGAGCACGAGTCTGTAGTCGTGTACGTGCTCGACGGCGACGCTCGTCTTAGCTATCTGCAATCCCACGAGGAGCGCCCACCCGGCGTCAGCTGGGTGGCAAGCACCGGACGCAGCTTCCTTGCGGTCGGCGCGCGCGAGCTCAGCGCCAGCGTGCCGCGCCTGTCGCTCACCGCGCCCCCCTCCAGTGGCGCCGACGGTTGTGCGCTGCTCGCCCCCTTCTCGCTCGGCGGCCAGGTCGAGGCGGTCGTGGTGCTCCTCAGGCGCGAGGCCAATCCCTACGACGAGCATGCGATCGAGCAGGCGGCAACGCTGATCGACCAGGGATCGACCGTTTTGGCGCTCGTGCGCGCCCGCGCGGAGGCCGGCACCGATTCGGTCGCCGGCTGTCTAAATCACCGTGCGATGCGACGTCGCCTGCACGAGGAGATCGGCCGCGCCGGGCGCTCCGGCGGGCGCTTGTCGTGCGCGATCGTGGACCTCGACGACTTCAAGCTCGTCAACGACCGCTACGGCCACCAGGCCGGCGATTCGGTTTTGCGCCAGGTCGCGCAGGCGCTGATGGGCGAGTTTCGCGCCTTTGACCGCGTCGCGCGCTACGGCGGCGACGAGTTCGTGATGATCCTGCCCAACGCCGATTTGCGCAGTGCCGTGGCTGCCGCCGAGCGCGCGCTTGCGCGCATGCGCAGCGTGCAGTTCCCCGACGGCACGCGCGGAATGTCGGCGTCGATGGGCGTCGCGGAATGGCGGGCACCGATGAGCGGCGATGAACTGCTGGAGGTCTGCGACGCGGCGCTACTGCAGGGCAAGCGCAACGGCAAGGGCAACGTGACCGGCGCGGTCTCCCGAGCGTCGATCGATCCACGGCCCGTCGGCGGCTGAGCGCGATGTCGCAGAACAGCTTTGGTGCGGCGCAAACGCTGCGGGTGGGAGCGCGCGAGTATGAGATCTTTCGCCTCGACGCGCTGCAGCAGCGCTTCGACGTGGCCCGCCTGCCGTTCTCCTTGAAGGTACTGCTGGAGAACCTGCTGCGCACCGAGGGCAACGGCTCGGTGAGCGCCGCCGACATCGAGGCATTGGCCAGCTGGGACGCGGGAGCCCAGCCCAGCAAGGAGATCGCCTTCACACCCGCCCGCGTCTTGATGCAGGATTTCACCGGCGTGCCGGCCGTCGTGGACCTCGCAGCGATGCGCGACGCGATGGCCGCGATGGGCGGCGACCCGTCCAAGATCAACCCGCTCGTGCCCGCCGAGCTGGTGATCGATCACTCCGTGCAGGTCGACGCTTTCGGCACGCGCGAGGCCTTCAGCTTCAACGCCGAGCGCGAGTTCGAGCGCAACCAGGAGCGCTACTCGTTCCTGCGCTGGGGCCAGGGCGCCTTCAACGACTTCGCGGTGGTGCCGCCCGACACCGGGATCGTGCACCAGGTCAACCTCGAGTATCTCGCGCGCGTCGTGTTCTCGACTGAGCCGGATCGGTACCGCGCGGGAGCGGGCGGGAGCGGGGATGCGGACGCTGGGCAGAACGACGCGGGCGAGCGCCCCATCCAGGCCTACCCCGACACGCTCGTGGGCACCGACTCGCACACCACAATGGTCAACGGGCTGGGCGTGCTCGGCTGGGGCGTGGGCGGCATCGAGGCCGAGGCCGCGATGCTCGGCCAGCCGATGCCGATGCTGATCCCGCGCGTGCTCGGCTTCAAGCTGCACGGTGCGCTGCCGGAGGGCGCGACCGCCACCGACCTCGTGTTGACGATCACCGAGATGCTGCGCGAGCGCGGCGTGGTGGGGATGTTCGTCGAGTTCTACGGTGCGGGCCTCGCCACCCTGCCGCTTGCCGACAGGGCCACGATCGGCAACATGTCGCCCGAGTTCGGCTCGACCTGCGCGATCTTCCCGATCGACGCCGAGACCTTGCGCTACCTGGAGCTGTCCGGGCGCACGCGCGAGCGGATCGAGTTGGTGGAGGCCTATGCGCGCGAGCAGGGGCTGTGGCACGACGAGCACTCAGAGGAGCCCACCTTCTCAGATCTGATCGAGCTGGATCTGGGCGAAGTGGTGCCGAGCATCGCCGGGCCCAAGCGCCCGCAGGACCGCGTGTCGCTCACAGACGCCAAGCAGGCGTTTGGCGAATCCCTGAAGGGTCTGGTGCCCGCCTACGATGGTTCCGACGAGGCCTCCGCCGAGAGCTTTCCCTCCAGCGATCCCCCCGCCATCGATGCTTCTGAGCACACGCAGGGCGCGCATGTCCCCGTAGCTCACAGTCCCAGCTCGCAGGCAAACGGGGGAGAATGGGCGCCAGGTCTGACCGCCACAGCCTCACCGACGGCGGTGGATGTGACGCTCGCCAACGGTACCCCCACGCAGCTCGACCACGGTCACGTCGTGATCGCCGCGATCACCAGCTGCACCAACACCTCCAACCCGTCGGTGATGGTTGGCGCCGGCATTCTCGCCCGCAACGCGCTTGCACGCGGGCTCTCCAGCAAGCCGTGGGTGAAGACCTCGCTCGCGCCCGGCTCGAAGGTCGTCACCGAATACCTCGACAAGGCCGGTCTGACCGAGTCGCTGGAGCGGCTTGGCTTTGACCTCGTGGGCTATGGCTGCACCACCTGCATCGGCAACTCCGGACCGTTGCCGCAGGAGGTCTCAAAGGCGGTGGCCGACGGCGACCTGGCGGTCGTGTCGGTGCTGTCGGGCAACCGCAACTTCGAGGGGCGCATCAACCCCGACGTGAAGATGAACTATCTCGCCTCGCCACCGCTCGTCGTGGCCTACGCGCTTGCCGGCACGATGGATATCGACATCGTCGGCGAGCCGCTCGGCCAGGACGCACAGGGGCAAGACGTGTATCTGCGCGACATCTGGCCGTCGGAGCACGAGGTCGCGCAGACGATCGAGCAGGCGATCCACTCCGACATGTTCCGCTCCAGCTACGGCGAGGTGTTCTCAGGCGACGAGCGCTGGAACACGCTTCAGGTGCCCGAGGGCGACCGCTTCGCGTGGGAGCCAGACTCCACCTACGTGCGCCTGCCACCCTATTTCGAGGGGATGCCCTCCCAGCCCGAGTCGCTCACGGACATCGATGGCGCACGCGTGCTCGCGCTGCTCGGTGACAGCGTCACGACCGACCACATCTCACCCGCCGGCTCGATCAAGCGCGACGGCCCTGCCGGCGCATATCTACAGGAGCACGGGGTGGCCCCGCGCGACTTCAACTCCTACGGTTCGCGCCGCGGCAATCACGAGGTGATGATGCGCGGCACGTTCGCCAACATCCGCCTGCGCAACCAGATTGGGGGGTCCACCCGGGATCCCCTACCAGAGGGAGGCGTCACCGTTCACCTGGGGGCGGGAGCCATGGGCGCCGGTGAGGGATCGACCGGCGCTGAGCAGATGTCGATCTATGACGCGGCGATGCGCTACGCCGAGGAAGGCACGCCGCTCGTGGTAATCGCCGGCAAGGAGTACGGCACGGGCTCCTCGCGCGATTGGGCCGCGAAGGGCACCAAGCTGCTCGGCGTGCGCGCGGTGATTGCCGAGAGCATCGAGCGTATCCACCGCTCCAACCTGATTGGCATGGGCGTGCTGCCGTTGCAGTTCCCCGAAGGCGAGTCGGCGAAGTCGTTGGGGATCGACGCGCACGAGCAATTCAGCATCGAAGGGTTCGCCGAGCCGCTGAACGCCGGTGAGTTGCCGAAGAGCTGCACGGTGAAAGCGGGTGATGTGGAGTTCGAGGCGACGGTGCGCATCGACACACCCAAGGAGGCCGACTACTTCCGCCACGGCGGCATCCTCCAGTACGTGCTGCGACAACTGCTCGCGGCGTGAGCGGTGCCGAGGAGACACAGGCGGATGGCGGTGTGAGCGGCTTCCCCCAAACGCTGCGCGATCTGTTGGCCGCACGTGGACCCTCGGGCTATGAGACCGCGCCCGCGACAGTGTGGAGCGCGGCGGCACACACGTTCGGGGCGCATGTGCAGACCGATGTCGTGGGCACGCCCTCCGCGCGAATTCCCGCGCGCGAGAGCGAGACGCCGGGGCACGAGACGCCGGGGCCCACCGATGCACATCGAGGGGACGAGTCCGGTGGCGGACGCTCACGCCGACTGATCGTTATGGGCCACATCGACGAGATCGGCCTGATCGTGACCCACATCGACGACGAGGGCTACCTGTGGTTTCGCGAGGTCGGCGGGTGGGATGCGCAGATCCTCGTCGGCCAGCGCGTGGTGCTCGCCACGCGCGGCGGCGAGATCTCGGGCGTGATCGGCAAGAAGCCGATCCACCTGCTGCGCGAGGAGGAGCGCAAAAAGGTGGCCGAGGTGCGCGAGCTGCACATCGACGTCGGCGCCAAGGACGGTGCGCAAGCACACGAGCTGGTGCGCGTCGGCGACGTAGCCGTGATCGACGGCGATCCGCTGGAGCTGCCCAACGGGCGCATCGCCTCGCGGGCACTCGACAACCGGCTCGGCTCGTTCGTGGCCCTGGAGGCCGCGCGGCTTGTGGCCGAGGCGGGCGGCGCGAGCGACTGGGAGCTCGTGGCGGTGGCCGCCGCTCAGGAGGAGACGACATTCGGTGGCTCGCGCACGAGCGCCTTCTCGCTGGAGCCCGACGCGGCGATCGTGGTCGACGTCACCCACGCCACCGACGCGCCAGGCATCGACGTCAAGGAGTCCGGCAAGCATGAGCTCGGCTCGGGCCCGGTGCTGAGCAGGGGCTCCACGCTCAACCCGCGCCTCTCAGAGCTTTTGTACGAGACGGCCGAGAAACAGAAAATCGCTTTCACGGTCGAGGCGATCGGGCGCAACACCGGCACCGACGCCGACGCCGTGCACCTCAGCCGCGGCGGAGTGCCGACCGCGCTCGTGTCGATCCCCCTGCGCTACATGCACTCGCCGGTCGAGCTGGTGCAGCTGGAGGACGTGAGCGCGGCCGCGGCATTGATCGCCGCGACCGCGCTCACCCTCAACGCTGAGACATCGTTCCAGCGCTAGTTGCTCATACCCTCGAAAGCCGAGACCTCGTTCGCGCGCTAGTTGCTCGTACCCTCGAGGGCTGAGACCGGAGGGCTCTCCACGGTCAGCTCCGTCATCCCAACGATCTCGTACGGAGTGCCAGGTGTGCCGCCCAGCGCGAGCATGCGCAGGCCCTCTGGGCCCGCGAACACCTTGCGCTTGGGCTCGGGGCCGACGCGCACGAACACCTCTGGCTCCAGGTCCACGCGCTCACCCTCGATCTCGATCCAGCCAGAGCCGTTGAGCGCGAGGAACACCTCCTCCTGGCCACTCTCGGCATGGTCGTGCAGCGGATAGTCCCCATAGTTGGCCGGCATCTGAATTACCTGCATGCCAAACGATGTGACGCCGAGCTCGGCGCGCGCCTTCACAAAGCCACCGCCGAAGGCGGCCTCCATGTCTTTGATGTTCTTCGCTGTGTAGTCGCTCATCTGCTGCTCCTGTCTTGTGGGGGTTGGTGGGGAGTTTTCCTGTCTTGTGGAGATCGGTAGCGAGTTTTTTTGGAATGGATGGGCGTGCATTTCGGTGTTAGCCGGCGTCCTGGTCCTCACGGGCGATGCCTGCCGGCTGCAAGACCGGTTTGTCGGTCGGCATGATGATCCCCAGCTGGCGCGACTGGGCAAGCACCGTGCCATCCGGTGCCCAGATCACGCCGTCCTCCTCGAACAGGCCATCGTGCAACAGGCGCGTGTCGAACACGCTAAGGCACAGAGCCGCAGGGTCACAGTCGCATCCCTCGATCGACTGGCGGAAATGGATCGTGAGGTCGATCGTGGGGCTGATCGCGGGGGAGTCAAGCGCGATGAACGATGGTGGAAACCATGCGTCGCAGAACAGCGCGAGCGACAGCGCGTCGACCGGACGCTCCTCTGGCAGGCCGGTCCAGCCGCCGATCCGCATCGGCGCGCCGCTGCCGGCAAACGGAACCGCGCCGACGCGCGGCTGCATCACCAGATGGCTTGTGAACTCGGGTGCGCCCCTGAACAGCTTCGGCGTGGAGATCCGCTGCTCGTCCGGCGGGCCCAGCTCGGGCATCGGCAGTTCGTTGGCCTCCGGTGCGCGCCACGGCACCGAGAAGGCAGCCAGCGCCAGGGCGGTCGTGCGGCCCGCTTGTCGCATGCGCGCCGACAGCGTGCTCAGCGAGCGGCCCTCGCGCTCGACGGTCGTGTGGATCTCGATCGGCCCAGGCTGAGGTGCGCGCGCGTAGTGGATCGTGAGCGAGCGCGGCGTGCGCTCGGGATCCTCCACGGAGGCGATCAGCGCGCGCAACAGCATCGCCGCCAGATAGCCACCGTGGGGGCCGCGTCCCGCACGCCAGCCGGAGGCGATATTGGCGGCGAACAGCGCCTCGCCCGCGGCCTGCGCGCCGTCGTCGGCTCCGCCCTCCACGCGCCTGACTGCAGTGTCGCGGTCAAACACCGTATCCATGCAACGGCGAGCATATCGGTCGGCGGCAAAACTGGCTGTCTGGCCAGTCGGGCGAGGCCGGATGCGGGACGAACGTTGCCCGAGTGGGGGGCGGACGGTGAGCTGGTGTGCCGAGTGGGGGGCGGACGGTGAGCTGGCGTGCTCAGCCGCGCACGAGGCGCTTGTAGCTGATGCGGTGTGGGCGATCGGCGGCGGCGCCGAGGCGCTCGCGACGCGCTTCCTCATACGCCTCGAAGTTGCCCTCGAACCACGTCACCTGAGAATCGCCCTCGAAGGCGAGCACGTGAGTGGCGATGCGGTCGAGAAACCAACGATCGTGGGAGATCACCACGGCACAGCCGGGGAAGGCAAGCAAGGCTTCCTCCAGGGCGCGCAGCGTGTCCACGTCAAGGTCGTTCGTAGGCTCGTCCAGCAGCAGCAGGTTGCCGCCGCTGCGCAACAGCTTGGCCAGGTGCACGCGGTTGCGCTCGCCGCCCGAGAGCTTGCCGATGCGCTTCTGCTGGTCGGAGCCCTTGAAGTTGAAACCGGCCGTGTACTGGCGCGAGTTGACCACGCGATCGCCGACCTTGAGGTGATCCAGGCCGTCGGAGATCTCCTCCCACACGGTCTTGCCCGGATCGAGCGCATCGCGCGACTGGTCCACGTAGGCGAGCTGCACGGTGTCGCCGAGCGTCAGCGTGCCCGCGTCGGGCTGCTCAACGCCCACGATCATGCGAAACAGCGTCGTCTTGCCGGCACCGTTGGGGCCGATCACGCCGACGATGCCCGCACGGGGGAGATCGAAGGACAGATCCTCGATCAACAGTCGCTCGCCAAAGCCCTTGCGCAGACCGTCGGCGACGAGCACCTTCTCGCCCAGGCGCGGGCCGGGGGGGATATGGATCTGCACGTCGTCGAGCTTGACGTTGCGCTCCTCGGCCACGAGCTCCTCATAGCGAGCCAAACGCGCCTTTGACTTCGTGCGCCTCCCCTTCGGGTTCGTGCGCACCCACTCGAGCTCGGCGGCGATCGTGCGCTCGCGGCCCTTTTCCGAGCGCTCTTCCTGGGCGAGTCGCTTTTGCTTCTGCTCCAGCCAGCTGGAGTAGTTGCCCTCATAGGGGATGCCCTTGCCGCGGTCGAGCTCGAGGATCCATCCCGCCACGTTGTCGAGGAAATAGCGGTCGTGGGTGACCGCCACGACCGCGCCCTTGTAGTCGGCGAGGTGGTGCTCCAACCAGTCCACCGACTCGGCGTCGAGATGGTTGGTGGGCTCGTCCAGCAGCAGCAGGTCGGGCGCGCTCAGCAGCAGTTGGCACAGTGCCACGCGGCGGCGCTCGCCGCCGGACAGCGCGCCTACCTCGGCATCGGGCGCGGGCAGGCGCAACGCGTCCATCGCATACTCCAGCTGCGTGTCCAGGTTCCACGCGTCGGCCGCTTCGATCTTGGCCTGGATCTCGCCGAACTCCTCGGCAGTCTCATCGGAATAGTTGGCGGCAAGCTCGTTGAAGCGGTCCAGCAGCGTGCGCGTCGGGGCGACCGCCTCTTCGACGTTGCCCTTCACGTCCTTCGATTCGTCCAGGTGAGGCTCCTGCTCGAGCATCCCCACGCTCGCGCCGGGGGCGAGCATCGCATCGCCGCGGTAGTCCTGATCGACGCCGGCCATGATCCGAAGCAGCGTGGACTTGCCCGCGCCGTTGTAGCCGAGCACACCGATCTTCGCGCCCGGATAGAAAGCGAGCGTGATGTCGTTCAGCACCGTCTTGTCGGGCGGATGCAACTTGGAGAGGCGATGCATCGTGAAGACGTACTGCGAGGACATTCCGCGCAGGATATGAGGTTGGCGCGCCAGGGACAGCCCGGTAACGTGTTGTGCTCATGCCCGGAGCGATCCTCGACATCGAGCAGCAAATGCTCCTCTTGGAGATCGAGCCACCGTTTGACAAGCGCGAGGTGCAGCTCGCGCGCCGGCGGATGGCCAAGCGTTGGCATCCCGACATCGCGCCCGCGGGCAAGCAGTTCGAGCACGAGCACCACCTGAAGGCGATCAACGAGGCCGCCGACCACCTGATGCGCCTGGCCGAAACCTCACGCGGGGGAAAGGTGTCGCGGGGCGCCGTGAAGGTCAGCGCCGCGGCGGCACGCCAGGCGCGCGAAGAGGCCGGTCGGCGCGCGTATGAAGCCGAGCAGCGCGCACGTGAGCATGCTGTGGACCGCGAACGCAACGACCCATTCGGCAGCCGCGTGCCCGACCACTCGGTTGTGCATCGCTACGCGCGCTGCCAGTCCTACCCCGAGTGGGGAGTTGGGACGGTCGAAGGGATCTATTTCACGGGCGACAGCGCCGAGGACCAGGACGTTCAACAGTGGGCGCGTGTGAAGTTCAGCCACGGCGTGCGCACCGTGCCGGCGGGCAGCATGAAGTTCGTGGACTTCTCAAAGCCCGATCCCGCCGAGGACCGCGTCGAGCGCTTCATGACGGCGGCGCAGCGCGCGATGGCCGAAGGCGAGTACGTGCTCGCGGCGCAACGCCTGGTCTACGCGCGCGACGCCGAACCGCGCAACGTGGGCGTGCTGCGCCTGATGACGCTCGCCTTCTGGCAGGCCGGCAACCTGGAGGCGGCGGCGCGCTCGGTGCGCGACTGGGCGCGGGTGGACGGCGAGCGCCCAGCGCCGCATCGCTTCGCCGCGCGCATCTACGAGGACATCGGTGCGATCGACCTGGCCGAGCAGGCTGCCCAGCGCGCGGCCGAGCGCGGGCCGACCGACGCCGGGGCGTGGGAGCGCCTGGGTCGTCTGCGCCTGGCGCTGGTCGATCGCGAGGGCGCCCTGCAGGCATTTGACCGTGCGCTCAAGCTCGGGGCCGACGGTCAGGTGCACGATCTGGTCGTGCAGGCGCTGGCGCTTGAGCCACGCATGACCCAGACGGCGTAGCGCGCTTGAACCGCGCATGACGCAGACGGCGTAGCGCGCTTGAACCGTGCATGGCGCGGTTACATGGACTCTCGCGGCCGGTGTCAGCGCGGGGAGAGGATGGTCGTGAGAGAGCTGGTTGTATGTGTCCGTTTAAGGACGATTCATAATAGTGACTACAAATAGTAGTTACTATTGTAGTATGTCAAAAAAGTGTATATATACATATCTGGGCCGACCGACGTCCAGCTCTCGCAACAGTTGGTAGGCGCCACCGGTAGGGGTCCTTTCGTCTAGGCCACCGCGCGCAGGCGCCGGTAGGGTTCGCCGGCCAGCTCGCGGGCGAGCGCGTCGACGATCGCCTCGTCGTTTTCCGCGCGCCCGTCGGTGACGGCGCCGATCACCGCGCGCTTGCGCTCCAGCAGCGTGGCCATCGTCTCGTCGATCGTGCCAGCGGCCAGTAGATACCAGGCGTTGACCGCATCCTGCTGGCCGATGCGATGGCAGCGATCCTCGGCCTGGTCGTGCTTGGCGGGAGTCCAGTCGAGCTCGAGGAAAGCCACGTTCGAGGCCTGCGTGAGCGTCAACCCCTGGCCGGCGACCTCGATCGAGCACACGATCAGCTGGTTATCTGAAGCGTCCGCCTCCTGGAATGCGTGCAGCGAAGCGTCCCTGGCGGCGTGGGTGTCTTCGCCGAGGATGTGCAGCGCATGAGGGAAGCGCTCGAGCACGGCGCGCTGGATCTCGCGGTGGCGAGCAAACACGACGAGCCGCTCTCCCGAAGTGCAGAAGTCGTGGATCCAGGCGAGCGCGGCGTGCAGCTTGCCGCGCGCCGCCAATAGCTTCAGTGCGTTCAGCCGCACCAGGCGCTCAGCCCGCAGCGCGGCGGCGACCTTCGCGTCGAGCTCGCGCAGGTCGAGCGGGCGGCTGCGCAGCCACGCGATCACGTCGGTCTCAGCCAGACGATACTCGGGCTCGTTGTCGAGCTCGACCGGCACCACCGCGCGTGTCTTGGCCGGCAACTGGGGCAGCACATCGGCCTTCAGGCGCCGCACAAAGCAGCGCGATCGCAGGTGCCAGTGCAGGCGCACGTGCGCATCGGGGCCACGAAAGCGCTGCCCGAACTGTGCGCCGGAGCCGAAGTCGGCCAGGCGTCCGATGATCCGCAATTGAGCGATCAGCTCGGGCGGGCGGTTCATCACGGGCGTGCCCGTCAGCGCGAGTACGAGACCCTCGTTCGGCACGGTGGCAGCCAGTCGCGCGACCGCCTGGGTGCGCTTGGCGGCCGCGTTCTTGCAGTAGTGAGACTCGTCCAACACGAGCGCGCGCGGAGTGGTAGCCGCGAGCGCCGGCCCACGCGCGGCGAGGATGTCGTAGTTGACGACCGTGATGTCGGCGGCCGGGATGTCGGCAGATGGGGTCTCCGAGGCTGGAACGTCGGCGGTGTTGACGTTCGCGGGGGGCATCGGTGTGGAGGGGGCTGGGCCAGAGGGCATCGGTGTGGAGGGAGCTGGGCCGGAGGGCATCGGTGTGGAGGGGGTCGAGCCGGAGGGCATCGGCGCACTCGGCCCGCGCGCGGCGGAGCGCTTGGTGCCCGTCCCACTCAGCGCCTGTGCGCTGCGGCCCGGCAGCCAGCGCTCGATCTCGCGCATCCAGTTGAGCTTCAGGCTCGCCGGGCACACCACGATCGCGGGGTACGCGCCGTCGGCCTCCAGCGCCGCCAGTGCCTCGATCGTCTTGCCAAGCCCCTGCTCGTCGGCGAGAAACGCTCGGCGCTGCTCCAGCAGATACCTCACGCCCGCGCGCTGAAACGGCTTGAGCTCGCCGCCGAGGCCCGTCACCTCCAGCTGAGCGTCGGTCGCCGCCGACAGCGCCACGAGACCCGCGGCGTGTGCGTGCTGCTCGCGGATCTGCTGCAACACGACGAGCGCGTCCGGATCGATCCAGATGTGACGCCCGGCGAGAAATCGGTCGAGGTCCTCCACACAGAAAGGGTCGGCGCGGATCGCCGGAAGCCGGCTGTGCTCGCCGCGCAGCGTGCCGCTGGCTCGCATCGGGTTGCCCGATCTCGTGGAAGGGGTGCCGCTTCTCGGCGCGCCGGCACCCCTTGCGGCATCGGTGGGCCGATGGGGCGAGGCGCCCGGGAGTGCGCCAAACGCGTCGAGCTGACGCTCGTCGTGCCCGGGCGCCAGCACAAACGTTGGATCCTCGTGGACGGTCGACAGTTCGAGCACCGCGGGCGGCGCGGGTCGACCCTCCTTCAGCGCCTCCACGCAGCGGCGCGTGGCGGCGCTGGTGAAGCCGCGCAGCGCCTCGATCGCCTGCCACGAGTCGAGTGTAAGCGCGACCGTCACACCGCCGGGTGCGCTGACGGCTCGTTCGCGCAGCGCAGGGGGCAGTCGCGTGGCGTCGCCGAGCAACAGGAAGACCTGCTCCTCACTCGGCCCCGCGACCTCGACCGTGCCATGCCAGGTCGTGGCGCGCGCGATCCAGCTCTGCGCGCGCGGGTCGATGCGCGCCATCTCCAAGTGGTCGAGCAGCTCGGCGATCAGATGCGCGTCGCGCTCGACGGCCGCCAGCGCGAATGTGCCCCCAGGACCCTCGGCTGTGCGCAGGCCGGCCCGGCCGCCGAGCACGCGCGCGAGCTGTGCGTGCTCGGCGGCGATCAGCAGCCAATGCTCCTTGCGACGATCGCGGCGCAGCTCGACGTCGTATGACATTGCGCCAGTCCTGGCTCCGCCACCTGCACCGGGCGCGGGGTGCTGGGAGATCTCGGTCAGTGCGTGCGCCGCGTCTTCTGTGAGGCGCAGGCGTCCGGCGTTCGCCGGCAGCGTGTCCACGAGTCGGGCCGCGTGCTCGTCCAGCGGGATCTGCGCGCGACCCAATAGCGGCAGTTGCTGCGCATCGGGGTGCTCGAGCAGTGCCTCGACGATCCCCGGGGCGCGGTCGGTCGCGAATGTCAGCCACCAGCTCTCGTCGGGCCGCGCGACGTCGAGCACGCACTCGTCGTGTCCGCGCCGCATACGCTGACGCGCGAGCGCACGCCCAAGCGCATCGCTGAGCACCGGCGGTCTCGACATTCCGTCGAACAGGCGTGCCACCGCCTCCGCGCGCTCAGGATCAAGCGGCACGACCCAAGCGCGCTCCGCCGGATCCCAGCGACGGCCGGGGATCGCGCGCAGCAACCGTCGCAGCTGGTCGTCGTAGGGGAAGCGCAGCACCGCCTCGCCTTTGTCGAGCGTCGCGTTCACAAAAGCGTCCATAGCCTCAGCACGATAGGCGGCCACGGGGATGGCTGTCGGCTATGCCAGGAGATGGCTGCCGGCTACGCAGGGGGATGGCTGCCGGCTACGCAGGGGGATGGCTGCCGGCTACGCAGGGGGATGGCTGTCGGCTATGCCAGGAGATAGCTGCCGGCTATGCCGGAAGATGGCCGCCGGCTACGCCAGGATGTTCACCGCGCGCGAGACAACGAGGCCGATCGTCACCAGCGAGACCAGCGCCTGGATGCCCATTGTGCACTTTGCGATCGAGGTGAGCGGCATCGTGTCGGTGGGCGAGAACGCCATAGCGTTGGTCAGCGACACATACAGGTAATCGATGAACTTCGGTCGCCACTCGAGCGGCTCGATGCGATCGTCGCTCATCTGCGGGAACAGAAAGTCCGGCGGCCCGTCGTGCCCAGCGGCGCGCTTGCCGGCGCCACCGCGGTCCATCTCCCAGTACCACAGTGCAAAGATCAGGAAGTTAGTCATCCAGATCAGCACGCCCGAGACGATCAGCTGGCGACCGTCACTCACGTCGTGGCTCAGCAAAAGGTTGGTGAGCTCAACGAGCGAGTAGACATTGGCGGCGCCCACCAGCGCGGTCAGGCTGAGCGCGGCGCGGCGGCGGCGCTTGTGCTCGTGCTCGAGCTGGCGGGGCGTTGCCAGGAACATGCCTATGAACAGCACGCCCTCGAGTGCCGGTATCAGCCATACCGGGCCGGCCACCAGCCGCGAGGGCAGCGCCACCTGCAGGCCGATCGCGGCCAGGATCGTCAGCTGCGCCGGCCAAAACGGCTCAGAGGCCGCCGGCGGTGGATAGGGACGTCCGACTTGCCTCGTTGGTTCCCGCGCCACGCGTCAGAGACTACGAGCAATGTCGGCGGCGAATGCTCGCTTTTAGCGCAACGGGCGCCCTCCGCGGGCGTGCGGAGAGATTCAGCTCCCGCCAGCCTCGCGTCCCGTCGCGCGGGCCGGCTCAGCCATAAAAAACTCAGATCGTCCTCGGCCGCCGAACACGCGCTAGCCTGATGGGTAGTGGGAATCGACAGCCCCCTCCATCTGCTGTTTCTCGCTGCCGTCGCGCTGGTCGTGCTCGGTCCCAAACGCCTACCCGAAGTCGCGCGCGCGCTAGGCAAGAGCATGCGCGAGTTCCGCGAGGCAATGAACGTAGAGTCACACGAGGACGACAAATAGGGCGTCAGGGTCCGCGTGACAAGTGGGGGCCAGGTCCCCACGGTGTCCCGATTCGCACGCAGGTTCAATCCAGTCCGCCTCAGCGGATACCGTCCGCCGGTGCGTTTGATCGTCGCTTGCTGTGAGGTCACCTATATCGGTCGTACCACCACCGTGCTGCCCGAGGCGGTGCGCCTGCTGATGTGCAAGGGAGACGGCACGTTCATGGTGTGGGCCGACGGCGGTTCGCCCAACGTCAAGCCGCTCAACTGGATGACCCCGCCGACGGTGCTCACCGAGGAGCGCAACGCTGACGGAGCTCTCACGCATGTGGTGGTGCGCAAGCAACGCGACGACGAGCGCCTTGAGATCTCGATCGCCGAGGTGATGGCCGACGTCGACCACGAGCTCGACGTACTCGTCTCGCTGGAGAAGGAAGGACTCGAGCGCGAACTGCAGGAACTGCTCGCCGACGCGCCCCACTGGTGCGGCGAGGGCTTTCGGCTCGTGCGCCGCGAGTGGCCCACCGACATCGGCCCGGTCGACCTGATGTGTCGCGACACCGACGACGAATGGGTGGCGGTCGAGATCAAGCGCATCGCCACGATGGAGTCCGTCGAGCAGCTCACGCGCTACCTGGAGCGCATTCGCCTAGACCCCGCGATGGCCTCCTGCCGGGGCGTGCTCGTCGCGAAGTGGATCAAGCCGCAGGCTCGCGTGCTGGCCACCGCGCGCGGCATCGACTGCGTCGAGATCGACGTCGAAGTGCTACGCGGCAACCGCGAGCCCCCGCTGCGCCTGTTTGCGGCATAGTCCCGGCCATGAACGGCGAATCCGAGGCGGTACTCACCGAGCGCCGCGACGGCGTGCTACTGATCACGCTCAACCGGCCCGACGCACGCAACGCGGTCAACCTGGCGCTCGCCGAAGGCATCGCCGCGGCGCTTGACGAGCTCGACGGCGATGAGACGCTCAGCGTCGGGGTGCTCACCGGCGCCGGCAAGGGCTTCTGCGCGGGCATGGACCTGAAGGCATTTGTGACGGGCGAGCGCCCCTGGGTTGGCGAGAGAGGCTTTGCCGGCATCGTGCGGCGCGCATCGGTCAAGCCGCTGATCGCGGCCGTCGAGGGTTTCGCCGTGGCGGGCGGCCTGGAGGTGGCGCTCGCCTGCGATTTGATCGTGGCCGCGCGCGGGGCCAAGCTCGGCATCCCCGAGGTCAAGCGCTCGCTAGTGGCGGCCGGCGGGGCCTTGCTGCGACTGCCGCGACGCATCCCCTACCACCTTGCGATGGAGCTGGCACTCACCGGCGATCCGATCCTCGCCGAGCGCGCCGCCGAGGTCGGGCTCGTGAATCGCCTGGCCGAGCCCGGCACGGCGGTGGAGATGGCGCTGGGGCTTGCGCAGGAGATCGCAGTCAACGCCCCGCTCGCGCTCGTCGCCTCAAAGCGCATCCTTCAGGAGCAGTGGGATTGGAACGCCGCCGAGATGTGGGACGCGCAGAGCGCCATCTCAGACTCGGTGTTCAGCTCCGAGGACGCCCGCGAGGGCGCCACCGCGTTTTCCGAGAAGCGCCCGCCCGTCTGGCGGGGCCGCTAGCCGCGCGTCTTGCGCTTGCGTTTACGCTGGCGCAAGACCATCACAAAGCGTCGCCACAGGGCGCCCATCAGCGCTCTCCAGGAGTCTTTTTCGGGTACTGCGACACCGGTATGCCCAGATCAAGCGCGGTTCCCACGATGCGGCTCTGCTCGATGATGTGCGAGGCGGGATAGCCCTCGCCCGGACTGGCCCGCTCCGGACGTCCGATGTAGCCGAAATGGATGTCATCCGGCAGGATCTGCATCAGGCGCGGGAACATATGGGCGCGTGCGCCCATGTTGCGCGGCTCCTCCTGCGCCCACACGACCTCTTTGAGCTTCGGATAGCGCGCGAGCAGATCCCTGATGTTGCGCTCGGGGAACGGATACAACAGCTCCACGCGACCGATCGCGACAGTGCCATTGCTCTGGCGGTCTGAGTGGCCGGCGAGGTCATAGTAGATCTTGCCCGTACACAACACGAGCCGTGTCACGGACTCCGCGGCGACGCCCGGATCGGCAAGCACCGGCTCAAAACGCGAGTTCTCGGCCAGATCGTCCACCGTGTTGGTCGCCTGCGCCAGCCTCAGCAGCGACTTCGGAGTCATGATCACAAGCGGACGCTGCTTGGCGATCAGCGCCTGGCGGCGCAGCAGATGGAAGTACTGAGCCGGTGTCGTCAAATTCGCCACGCGCATGTTGCCCTCGGCGGCGAGCGCGAGGAAGCGCTCCAGGCGCGCCGAGGAGTGCTCGGGCCCTGAGCCCTCATAGCCGTGGGGCAGCAGCAGAGTCAGGCGCGAAGTCTGCCCCCACTTGGCAAGCCCCGAGGAGATGAACTGGTCGACGATCACCTGCGCGGAGTTGACGAAGTCTCCAAACTGCGCCTCCCATAGCACCAGGGTCTCCGGCGCCTCCTGGCTGTAGCCGTACTCGAAGCCCATACACGCCAGCTCCGATAGCGGGCTGTTGTGAAGCTCCATCGGGGCCAGCGCCTCCGGCAGGTTCTGAATTGGGCAGAACGCCTGGCCCGTCTTGGCGTCGTGGAGCACGAGGTGGCGCTGGCTGAAGGTCCCGCGCTCGGTGTCCTGGCCAGTGAGCCTCACCGGCGTGCCCTCGGTCAGCAGCGAGGCAAACGCAAGCGCCTCGGCGTGTGCCCAGTCGATGCGCGCCGCGAGTGGGTGCTCAGGCGGGTGGGCGCCTCCATCCTCGCCGAGTGCCTCGCGGCGACGCTCGAGTTGCTTGACAAGCTTGGTGTGCACCGTGAACCCGTCAGGCGTGCGCAACAGCTCGAGCCCGAGCTCACGCACACGCGCGGCGGCCACCGCGGTATCCACGTCGGGGCTCGGACTGCGGTCGAGCTGGTACTCGCCGGTGCCCTGGCTCACAGCGCCCTCGGCTGCCGCGGCGGCGATCTTCGCCTTCAACCGCTGGTGAAGAATCGTGAGGTTGTCCCACACCTCCTGGCCAAGGCGCTCGACGTCCTCGCGGCTGACGACCCCGTCGGTGACCAGCTGCTCGGCCCACAGTTCATACACCCGCTTCTTGGTCTTGATCTTCGCGTACATCTCCGGCTGGGTGTAGGCGGGCTCGTCGGACTCGTTGTGGCCGAAGCGGCGATAGCCGATCAGGTCGATCAGCACGTCGTGGCCGAACTCCTGGCGGAAAGCGAAGGCGAGGCGGACCGCGCTCATGCAGGCGGCCACGTCATCGGCGTTGACATGGATGATCGGCACGTCGAAGCCCTTCGCCAGATCCGAGGCCCAGCGCGTCGAGCGGGCGTCGTCGGGATCGGTCGTAAAGCCGATCTGGTTGTTCATGATCAGGTGCACGGTCCCACCCACCTGATAGCCGTCCAGCGCCTGCAGGTTCAGCGTCTCGGCCACCACGCCCTGCGCTGGGAACGACGCGTCGCCGTGGATCACGATCGGCACCGCCGCGTTGGTGTCCTGATGGGCGCGAGGCCCGCTACGCGAGGTTTGCGCCGCGCGCGTGGCGCCCTCAACTACCGGCGATACGTACTCCAGATGGCTCGGGTTGGACTCCAGGTTCACCCGGATCGTGCCGCCGTCGGGCAGCGCATAGGAGCCCTGGGTTCCGTGGTGGTACTTGACGTCACCGGTCCCCCCCTGCGGGATCGTCGTAACCGCCTCCAGCGTCGAGGCGCCCTCGAACTCGGCAAAGATCGTGTCGTAGGGGCGCCCAAGGTTGTGCGCGAGCACGTTCAGTCGCCCGCGGTGTGCCATCCCCACTACGACCTCCTGCCCACCGATGCCGGCCGCCAGCTGGATCAGCTCGTCCAGCATTGGCACGGTCATGTCCAGGCCCTCGATCGAGAATTGGTGCTGGCCGAGATAGGCCTTGTGCATGAAGCGCTCCAGCGCGTCCACCTCGATCAGTCGCTTCAGCAGCGCCGTGCGCGACTCGGCGCCAAGTGGCTGGCGGAAGGTGCCCGACTCGATCTGCTCGCGCAGCCACACGCGCTGGCGGTGTGAGGAGATGTGCTCGATCTCATAGGCGATCGTGCCGCAGTAGGTCTGGCGCAGGTGCGGCAGCGCCTCGGCAAGCGTCTCGCCCGGCACGTACATGCGCAAGATCCGAGCCGGGATCTGAGCCATCACCTGTGGGGTCAAGCCCGCCGTCTCGGGATCGAGCTGCGGCTCTCCCTCGGGCTCCGAGCCAAGCGGATCCAGGCGTGCCGCGAGGTGTCCGTGGCTGCGGAAGCGGTGTAGGAGCGTGCTCGCCGCCTGCACGGCCTGCAGCATCTGCTCGTCGGGTGCAATCGCCTGTGGGGAAGCCGATACTGGCGCGGGTGTCGCCGGTGCCGGTGCCGGTGCCGGCGCGCTTGGCGCAGGGCCGATCCCAACGCCAAGGGCGGCAAACACGCTCTCATAGAAATCGTGCTCGCCCTGCAGGTGCGCCTCCACCAGCGCGAGGAAGCGTCCGGACTCGGCGCCCTGGATCACACGATGGTCATACGTCGAGGTCATCGTCATGACCTTCTCCGCGCCAAGCCGCTCGCCGATGGCGCCGAGGCCGACCGGGTAGGCGATCGAACCGGTCGCGACGATCGTGCCCTGACCACTCATCAGCCTCGGAACCGAGGCCACGGTGCCGATCCCTCCAGGGTTGGTGAGCGTGATGTTGGCGCCCACCAGGTCGTCGGCCGTCAGCGTATTGGTGCGCGCCTTCTCCACAAGCGCGTCATAGGCGGCCACGAAGCCCTCGAAGGTCATCGCCCCCGCGTCGCGGATGACCGGCACCATCAATGTGCGGGTGCCGTCCTTCTTCTCCACGTCCACAGCCAGCCCGAGATTCACCTGGCCGTCGTCGACGCGATAGGGCTTGCCGTCAAGCTCCTCGAAGTGGTGGGTCATCGTGCCCATCTCCGTGGCGGCCCGCGCGATCGCGTAGGCGATCAGGTGGGTAAAGGACACCCTGCGTCCCGCCGCCTTCAGCTCGCGCCGGCGAGAGTCGAGCACGGTCACCGTCAGCGTGCGGAAGCTCGTGGCCGTCGGGATCGAGCGCGACTGGTCCATGTAGCGAGCGAGCATCGCCGCGGCGCCCTTCATCAATTGACGCTCGCCGGCCGATCCGCCCGAGGTCGTCGAGCCGTTGGTCGTGGCGCCGTTTGCGGTGGCGGCCGCGCCAAGCACGTCGGCCTTCACTATTCGCCCGCCCGGGCCGCTGCCGGCGACGCCGGCGAGATCGATGCCCTCGGTGCTCGCCACGCGAGCTGCCACGGGCGACACGCGCTTGCCGTCGGGCAGCGCCACGGTTCCGTCACCCCCGTCTGAGGTACCGTCGCCCGCCGAGACTTGGTCAGACCCTCCTTCACCCGCGGCAAGCCGCGCTATCACCTGACCGACGCCGACAGTCTCGCCCTCTTGCGCGAGGATCTCAGCGACAGTGCCGCTCGCGGGCGAGGGCAGCTCGACATCAACCTTGTCGGTGGATATCTCAACTATCGTGTCGTCGACCTTGATGAAGTCGCCGACCTTGACGTGCCATTCGAGGATTGTTCCCTCGGTGACCGACTCGCCGGCGGCAGGGGTCACGACATCGATCATTTGATCGATCGTAGTGCCGGACGCCATCTGGCGTCACTCTAGCGTGCCCGGCCGGCGGACCTGCTCCCGAGCGTCCGCGCACGGGACTCTTCACACGCGCTTAACAGTGCTTTCGGCGTCGCTGCTCGCGCATGAACTCATAGCTTCCGAAAAAGGGGCCGATCCCGCCGAGCACCGCGACCGCCACCGCCAGTCGCAATGAGACAACTCTCATGCGCGCCGCGGCGATGCAGGCAAGCGACATCCCTATCCACAGCAGGCCATGCGCCCATCCCAGCACGAACGTCGCCGGCTGCGGTTTTCCCAGCGCGAACGCGCAGATCAAGAGCGATGTGTATACGCATGAGTGAAACAACGACGTCCACTTCAGCGGAGTGAACGCGGGAGAGAAGCGGCTGCCCGCAGAGACCCCGCGCAGCTTGGAGAGGTCGACCGGGGCGGTTGGTTGCGCCTCGCTCACTCCGACAGCCACCGTGCCATCCGACACAGACCCTCGCTGGCCTCAGCCGGCCAGTCGTCGATGTCGCTCGGCCACCACGCGTACTCGTCGTGCTCGTGGTCGGGGGTCACCTCGGCGCCCTCGGCCAGCCACGCCTGCCCGACGAACATCACAAGTCGATGTGGCAGTCTCACGAGCGCCTCGCCCCGAACGCGCTCGGGAGTGACCGACCACTCCTCCTGCAACTCCCTCACCAGGGTGTCGGCCGGGTTCTCGCCAAGGTCGACCGCGCCGCCGGCGCCGAGTGCCCAACGCCCCGCCCAAGAGGACAGCCATGCCGCGCGCCTGCCCGCCAGCCAGCGCCCGTCGGCCGCGCGTGTCACGCACAGCGCGGCGACGCTGCACGAGGCGTCGCCTGCCACCAGTCGCAAAGCCCATCTGAGCGGCTGCATCTCGAGCTCGATGCCGTGCGGTCCGTCCTTGTAGTCGACCAGTCGGCCAGCCAGGCCGTCATGGCTGGGCGAGCTGCGCTCGCGCAGGGCGGCGATCTCCGCGTCCGCCGCCCGCACGAGCTCGCGCGGCGGCTCGTAGTGCTCGCTGCGCCAGCGCGTCTTGACTTGCGCCAGCTCCCATGGCCCGCGCGCAAGGATCGTCGGCATCTCGTTCGTCTGCGGCTCAGCTGTGCCTGTCATCCGCCTACAGGCTAGTCGTAGAAGGCTGGGCGCGGGTAAAGATGTCGCGACCTACACTCGCACCCAGTGAGCACGCGCCGGCGCAAGCATTGGGGTTGGGGATTCGAGGACGAGCAGCTCTCCTCCGAGGAAGTGCGGGACGCCGCCGGCGGCCTTGCCGCCCATCTCGGGTTTCCGCTCGCCGAAGTCGAGCAGCCGGTGGGTCTGGATCGGGTCGAGTTGCCCCCGCCGCGCGTGGTGGCGCCCTCCGCCCTTGCCCCGATCTGCTCCAGTGACACGCACGCGCGTGCCTCCCACGCGCTCGGCAAGTCCTACTCGGATGTCGTGCGTGGCTTTCGGGGTCACTTCTTACATCCCCCCGACTTCGTTGCGCGTCCACGCGACGAGACCGACATCGAGCGCCTCTTGGAGTGGTGCTCGGGCGAGCGTGTGGCCGCGATTCCCTACGGCGGCGGCACCAGCGTCGTCGGCGGGGTACAGCCCGAGGTGGACCCCGCCTACAACGGCGCCATCACGATCGACCTGCGAGAGCTGCGCCACGTGATCGAGGTCGACGAGGTCTCACGCGCCGCGCGCATACAGGGGGGCGCGAGCGGCCCCGAGCTGGAAGCGCAGCTTGCAGGTCACGGTCTCACCCTGCGCCACTTCCCACAGTCCTTCGAGCTGTCCACGCTGGGGGGTTGGATCGCCACGCGAGCGGCCGGTCACTTCGCCACCGTGTGGACCCACATCGAGGACTTCGTCGAGTCGATTCGCGCGATCACGCCATCCGGCACGTGGCAGTCGCGCCGGCTGCCCGGCTCGGGCGCCGGCCCCAGCCCCGACCGGCTGCTCGCCGGCTCGGAGGGCACGCTTGGAGTGATCAGCGAGGCCTGGGTGCGCGTGCAACCGCGCCCCACCGAGCGTGCATCGGCGGGCGTGCGATTCCCCACGTTTGCCGCCGGCGCCGAGTGCGTGCGCGCGCTTTCCCAGTCTGCTCTTCATCCAAGCAACTGCCGTCTGATCGATTCCTCCGAGGCACGCCTGACAATGGCCGGCGACGGCAGTTTCGCGCTGCTCGTGCTCGGTTTCGAGTCAAGCGACCACCCGGTCGACCTTCAGATGGATCGCGCGCTTGCGATCTGCGCGGAGCACGGTGGGATCGCGGGTGAGCGCCGCGGCTCCTCCAGCGGGAGTACGCTGGGCTCGGCGGAGGCGACCCCGAGTGCGCGCGCCAACGCGGGTGGGGTAGGGGCATGGCGAGAAGCGTTCCTGCGCGCGCCGTATGTGCGCGACGTGCTCGTGGCGATGGGCGTGCTGTCCGAGACCTTCGAGACCGCCATCACCTGGGAGCGCTTCCCCGCCTTTCACGAGCGCGTTATGGGTGCCGCTCAGGCGGCGGCGGAGGGGGTGAGCGGGGTAGCGCGCGTGTCGTGTCGCTTTACTCACATGTACCCCGACGGGGTGGCTCCTTATTACACGGTGCTCGCTCCCGCCCAGCGCGGCGAGGAGGTCGAGCAGTGGGCGGCGATCAAGTCCGCGGTCTCCGACGTGCTGATCGCCGAGGGCGCCACCATCACTCACCACCACGCCGTCGGGCGAGATCATCGGCCATGGTATGACCGCCAGCGTCCCGACCCGTTCGCCGCGGCACTGCGTGGCGCGAAGGCCGCCGTGGACCCGCGCGGCATCATGAACCCCGGCGTGCTCGTCGACCCGTTGCCATGACGGTCACGGTGGGCATTGCCAGGACGGTAAGAGTGGGCAATGCCTTGACGGTCACGGTGGGCAATTTCGCGGCGATGCGGGGTAGTACTACGTTTGCGTGGGTCGCCAGGAGGTGCTCGTCGTGAGAATCGCCGTGCTTGGCCCGGGAGGCGTCGGCGGGCTGGTTGCGGGTGCGCTCGATCGCGCAGGCACGCCGGTACTGGTCGTCGCGAGAGACTCCACGGTTGCCACGATCGCGGCTCGCGGTCTGCGAGTCGGCAGCGTATTGCTGGGTGATTTCACCGCTCACCCGCGCGCCGCCGCGCGGCTCGAGGAGCCCGTGGACGTGCTGATCGTCGCCACCAAGGCAGCCGGTCTGGGCGACGCGCTGGAGCGTGTTGTGGTTGCGCCGAAGCTCGTGCTGCCGCTGCTCAACGGGCTCGACCACATCGCCGTCCTGCGCGAGCGCTTCGGCGCGGAGGCGGTGGTCGCCGGCACGATTCGCGTCGAGGCCGACCGGCCCGAGCCGGGCGTCGTGGTTCACACGAGCCGCTTCCTGCGCGTGGACATGGCCTCCGAATACCCGGCGGCGCGCGCGCCGATGCAGGCGCTCGCGAGCACGCTCTCGGATGCCGGTGTCCCCGCGGGCGTCGGCGACTCCGAGCCAGAGGTGATGTGGTCGAAGCTGGTGCGCCTCAACGCGCTTGCGTGTACCACCAGCGCGTTTGACAAGCTGCTCGGGGAGATTCGCTCGACGCCGGAGCTGCGCGCCGAGCTGCTCGGCGCGATCGAGGAGGGCTGCACGGTCGCACAGGCGGAGGGCGCCTCGATTCAAAGCGGCGATCCGCTCGGCGAGTTGACGGCCGCTCACGACACGCTCGGCAGCTCGATGCAGCGCGATATCGCGGCCGGGCGTCCCCCAGAGCTTGACGCGATTCCTGGTGCGGTCCTGCGTGCGGCGGCGCGTCACGGCATCCCCTGTCCGACGATCGAGCGGCTCGTGGCGATGATTGCTCGACGAATCGCTTAGCGAGAGACGGGGGTGCGGGTGTTGTTGTTGTTACTCTTTAAGAGAGAGTACTATTGTAGCTACGAAATGTAGCTATTAATGTAGTCCGCAAAAAACTAAACACACACACGCATCGAGAAGCGCTCACAACACGCTCGGGGAGGAGCCTGGCGACGCTGTTGGCAGGCTCTGTGTGGAGACCGCCTCTACGACCTCTTCCTCTGACTCGACCGCACCCTCGTCGTGCTGCCCGTCGCACAGCACGCGGAAGTTGGCGCTCTGCCCATCGTCGGCGTGGATTGTGATCCCCGGCAGGATCTCCTCGCCCTCCTCCAAGCCGAGGCGTTTCATGTCGAAGTGCGCGAGCCCAATTCCCCACGCCGTGTGCGTCGGGTTCTCGCGGTCGTGGGCCGCCACGGCCTGCGCGAAGCGCTCGAGATTCTTGGCGATCTTGCCGGTGTCAGCCATCGCTGGCGGAAAGGGTAGCGCGCACGCGCGGGGCGACCTCGGTGGCGAACAGCTCCGTGGCGCGCAGCGCCTTCTCGTGCGGCAGCACGCCCACGCTTATGTGGCCCAGGAAGCGGTCGTGGCCGAACAGCTCGTGGTGGGCGAGGATCTTCTCAGTCACCTGCTCAGGTGTGCCGACGAGCAGGTGGCCCTCGGGTGCGCAGCCGGCGTCGAACTGGGCACGGCTCATCGGCGGCCAGCCGCGCTCGCGACCGATGCGGTTCATCATCTGCGAGTACGGTCCGAAGAACTCGTCGGCCGCGCGCCTTGAGTCCTCGGCTATGTACATGTGCGAGTTAATGCCGACCGCCAGCTTCGACGGCTCGACGCCGGCGCGCTTGGCGGCCTCGCGATACAGCTGCACGAGCGGCGCAAAGCGGACGGGCGCGCCGCCGATGATGGCGATCATCAGCGGCAGCCCAAGCATCCCAGCGCGTGCCACCGATGCGGGCGTGCCGCCGACCGCGATCCAAACGGGCAGCGGTTGCTGGAGCGGGCGGGGATATACAGCGGCCTCGTGCAGCGCTGCGCGATGGCGCCCCGACCAGGTGACGCTCTCAGAGGAGCGCAGTGCCAGCAGTAGCTCCAGTTTCTCGGCAAACAGATCGTCGTAGTCCTCCAAGTCCAGGCCGAACAACGGGAAGGACTCGGTGAAGGAGCCGCGGCCAGCCATGATCTCAGCGCGTCCGCCGGAGAGCAGGTCGAGTGTTGAGAACTCCTCGAAGACGGTGACCGGGTCGGCCGAGCTGAGCACGGTCACAGCGCTGGACAGGCGGATCTTCTCGGTGCGAGCGGCCGCCGCCGCGAGCGCCACGGTGGGCGCGGACACCGCATAGTCGCGCCGATGGTGCTCGCCGAGGCCGAACACGTCGAGGCCGAGACGGTCGGCAAGCTCGATCTCCTCGAGTAGCTCTTGCAAACGCTGGGCCACGCGCGCGGACGATGCGCCGGGCGCTACGTCGGCGAAGGTGGCCAGGCCTAGTTCCACGAGTTACGCACTATATGAGCGGGCCGCTCGGTGTCCCGGTTCGGGGTCGCTCTCTGTCCCGTCCGGGTCCGCTCGGTGTTTGGTCCGGCAGCGCCCGACGGGCGTTTAGCTCTGCTCGATGATCTCGATGCGATACCCGTCGGGGTCTTTGACGAAGCACAGCCGTGAGCCGCCCTCGCGCACCGAATAGGGTGGCTTCTCGGGCTGGATGCCCTGCTCGGCCAGACGCGCGAGCGTGCCGTCCAGGTCGGAGGCGGTAATCGCGATGTGGCCGTAGCCGGTGCCGATCTCATAGGAGTCGACGCCAAAGTTGTGGGTGAGCTCAAGGCGCGGCATGTTGCCGTCGCCGGGCTGGTTCATGAAGACGTTGACGGCCTCATCGCCGATCGGGATGCGCCCGATCTCGTCGAAGCCGAGGGCTTTATAGAACGCGATCGAGCGGTCGACGTCGGTGATGCGATAGCAGGTGTGGATCAGGGGCATGCGTCGGAGTGTACGACAGGCATGGTTACGGGCTCACGCACCACCTGAGCCCGTAACCGCCTGTGTTATGTCGTCAGTGCTTGCCTTGCGCCGCTTTGCCGGCGCGCAGCGTGAGGGTGAACGTCTTGGTCTCGGTGGTTTGACCGCTTGCCTTCGTCAGCGCGGTGGCGAGCACGCGGAGGGTCTTGTGGCGAGCCAGTTCGGCGCGCCCTCCCTGAGAGAGCTCGAGCTTCACGAGCTGTTTGCCGTTGGGGGAGACCCCGAAGGAAACGGTTCCAAGCGACACGGTTTTCTTGCTTGCACTGCCATGAGCGCTCGAGCTTTTGCCGGCTTTTGCCGACTGGGCCAAGACCAGCGTGATGCGTCCCGAGATCGCGTATGCGTTCGGGTTGCTCACTTGTAGGGAAAGCAAGCCGGCGGTGCTGACCGTGAAGCTTTTGCCGGTCAGCTGAACCGACACCAACGCGGCGGTGCTGACGGTTGCTTTTTTCTTAGCTTCCTGTTCGGCCTTTGCCTTGGCTTCTTGTTCGGCCTTTGCCTTGGCTTCTTGTTCGGCCTTTGCCTTGGCTTCTTGTTCAGCCTTGGCTTTAGCTTCTTGTTCGGCCTTTGCTTTGGCTTCTTGTTCGGTCTTTTCTTTAGCTTCGCGTTCGAGCTTTTCTTTGGCTTCGCGTTCGGTCTTTTCTTTGGCTTCGCGTTCGGTCTTTTCTTTGGCTTCGCGTTCGAGCTTTTCTTTGGCTTCGCGCGCTGTCACTTCCGCGTAGGTTTTGATCCGCGTCGCAACCAGCGTTGCGCTTTCAGTGATGAGTATTTTGCTGGAGTAGAGCTTTCCAGTTCCGGAGATCGACAGTGAGTTGTCGTTCGAGGTAACGGTTATTTTTTCGCCGGTGAATTCATTTGCCGGAGCGGGTCCATAGGCTTCGGAGGTCACCGTAACTGTTGCTGTACTGCCTTCCAGGGTCCCTGAGAAGCTGCCGGGTATGATGCTTTCGAACAGGGTGCTGCTGCTGGCGAACTTGTTCTGGGCGCTGGCGGCGACCTTGATCACGGCGACTCCGTTGGAAGTCACCGGACCGGCTTTGACCACCAGTGACCATTCACCCCTGATGTTTTCCCTGGCTTCCTGTTCTTCCTGTTCCTGCTTTTCTTTCGCTTCTCGCGCTTCTCGTTCTTGCACTTCTTTGTAGGTTTTGATTCTCGTCGCGACGAGACTCGCGCCGGGTACGGTGGTTGTGCCGGACGTGAATTCTCCGCTTCCGGAGATCGACGGATTGGCTCCGTTGGGTTCGACCGTCATCGTGGTGCTTTTGAATTTGCTCGCCGGAAGGGAGCTGTAGGCTTCGCTTGTAACTTCCACGGTGGCTTTGGCGCCTTCGAGGGTGCCCGAGAACGTGCCATGGATCACGTGTTCGATGACGAGTTCGTTGGCGGCAAATTCGCCGCTGCCGTTGGCTTCCACGGTAATCAAAGCGATCCCTTTTGCCGGAGCCAGCCCCGGAGCTTTGATGGTCAGTTCCCATTCGCCGCGCATTTCCGGGGTGCTGGCCGAGGCCGCCGCCGGCAGTCCGGCGAGCAGTATGCATGCGAGCAGCAGCCCGATCGGCGCCGTCAGTCGCATCCGGCGCGCGGAGCGTGTTCTTGCGAGCCACTTCGAGTAGTGGATCATGATCCTTGCTGGCCTCCCCCATTGTTATCGTCAAGACTTGATAAGACTGCCTCGCCACAAAACCATACGCCGGTGTGTATGTCAAGGTGCGAGTGGCCCGTTTATGGCTGCGCTGGACGAAGAGCGACCGCGGGGAACGGAATACGCCGGTGTGTATTTTTGGGCCCATATTCGTGCTGTTGGACTGATGGACGCGGTGGCCTCTGCTCGTGGCCCGGCGGTCGGAAGGCGGCATGTGCGCGGTGGCATTTGCTCACGAGCCTCGCGGCGTTGGACGGGGCGCGTATCGATGGACGAGGCGCTTGTGGGCCGCGCCGCGAGCGGCAACGTGGGAGGATCCCCCGATGATCGTCGAGCGTTCTCTAAACGAGCAGTTCCTGTCGAACACATATCTACTCGCCGACGGCGAGGGCGGTCCGGGCTTCTTCGTAGACGCGGGAGGGCCCGTGGCCCCGCTCGTCGATGCGGCAAAGCGTTTGCAGATAGAGCCCACGCACGTGCTTTTGACCCATCATCACTTCGATCATGTGAGCGAGGTGGGGGTGCTACGCAAGCGCTGGCCGGGACTGACGGTGCTGATCGATCCACTTGAGCGCGAGTCGCTACAAGGCATGGGCGATGTGCTGGGAAAGGGGGTAGAGCTCGGCACGATCGAGGTAGGGGACGTACTGCAGTTCGGACGCCTCGAGGTGCGACCGCTGAAAACGCCCGGGCACACCGCGGGGATGCTGTCGTTTCTCGTGGCCGAATCGGTGCCGCCCGCACGCGGTGCTCGCTCCGGTGCCGGCTCGGGCCCAGGCGGCTTTCAGGGCGGCGACGCGGTTGTGTTTACGGGCGATACGTTGTTCAGGGGCAGCGTCGGGGGCGTGCGCGCGCCTGGTCATACGACCTATACCGACCTGCGCGACTCGATCATGGGGACATTGATGGAGTTGCCGGGCGAGACGATCGTGTATCCCGGTCACACCGACGCGACGACTGTAGCCAGGGAGTGGGAGCAGAATCCGTTCATCCGCGTATGGCGGGGTGTGGACGCCGAGGGCGCTGAGCCCTGCATGGCGCTCGGTGAGCCGGCGACATTGATACTGCTCGGCGAGGACTACGACGGCGGCAAGAAGGCATGGGTGCGCTGGGCCGATGGCAGGGATGACATCGTGCCGGGCAGCCGCGTGGAGATCTAGGGTCGGCTCCAAGGTCGGGCGCCAACCCTAGAATCAAAAGGGTGGCGCAGGAGAAGATCCCAACATCGAGGGTGCGCCGCACGGCCACGGTGGGCAGGCTTGCGGCCAGTGAGGCGGTGAAGCAGTTCGGCACGCGCGCGGCGAACGTGGGTCGCAACGAGCAGGATGCGCAGGAGGCGAGCGCGCGCAGGCAGCTGGAGACGGCCAAGCAGATCGTGGCAGTGCTCGGGACGATGAAGGGCGCGGCGATGAAGCTCGGGCAGGTGCTGTCGTTCCTGGATGTGGGAATCGTGCCGGAGGAGCACCGCGAGGAGTTCCAGCGCGAGCTGGCGAAGCTGCGCGACGCGGCGCCAACGGTGTCCTTTGGGCAGATGAAGCGCGTGATCGAGGAGGACCTCGAAGAGAAGATCTCAGACGTGTTCGCCGAGTTCGACGAGCAGCCGATCGCGGCGGCGTCGATCGGCCAGGTGTATCGAGCGACGCTCAAGCAGGACGGTCGAGAGGTGGCAGTGAAGGTGCAGTATCCGGGCGTCGCGGGAGCGGTGCGGGCCGACCTGCAGAACCTGGACATGATCCTGCGGCTGCTCAGGCGCATGACGCCGGCGCTCGACGTGAAGGGACTGGCGAGCGAGATAAGGGAGCGGATCGCCGAGGAGCTCGACTACGAGCTGGAGGCCCAGAACCAGCGTTCGCTGGCTCGCATTTACAAGGGCCACCCGTTCATCGCGATTCCCGAGGTGGTGGGCTCGCTCTCGCGTGAGCGGGTGCTGGTGAGCGAGTTCGTGCGGGGCGTGGGCTTTGAGGAGCTGAAGGGCTATTCACAAGCTCAGCGCGACCGTATCGGCGAGATCGTGTTTCGCTTCTATCTGGGCTGCTTCTATCGTCATCGCGAGTTCTCGGGGGATCCGCACCCGGGCAACTTCATGTTGCTGGCGGATGGGCGGATGGCGTTTATGGACTTCGGTTTGTTCAAGCGCCTGGCGCCCGAGCCGGTGGAGTTGGAGCTCGCCTGCCAGCGGGCGGTGTCAGAGGGCGATGCCCACACGCTTCACAAGCTGCTGGCCGAGTCGGGCTTTCTGCCCGAACCGGAGCGGGTCGATCCCGAGCATCTGCTGGCCTACGTCGAGGACGCGATCTGGTGGTACACGACCGCGGACGAGCAGCTGGAGCTGACGCCCGAGATCGCCTCGGCGGTGATGTTGCAGAGCTCCGATCCACGCTCGAGCCACTTCAGGGAGATGCGCCATCAGACGATCGACCCCGAGCATCTGTTTGGCCGACGCACCGAGATGTTGACGCTGGCCGTGCTCTCACAGTTGCGCGCGAGCGCGAACTGGCACCGGATCGCACGCGAGTGGATGTACGGCGATGCGGCCGTGACCGAGCTTGGACGCGAAGAGGAGGAGTTCTACGGGCGCACGGGCGTCGGGGCTACGGGCTGATCGCTTCTGTCGGATTGGCAGGAGGAGGCGTCGAAATCGTGGACTGGGACCCTCGAAATAGTTGGTTCAGATGCCTCGAAATAGCTGACTCAAGCCCCTCGAAATAGTTGGTTCGCACCCCTCGAAATCGCTGATTCGATGCTATGGTGCGTGAATGAGCGATGTTGGGCCTTCGATCTCGGGCATCGTCTCCCGTCGAATTCTCGACATCGCTGAGCAACGATTGCAAGACGAGACGGTGGTTGCGTTGCAAGGGCCGCGAGCGGTCGGCAAGTCGACGCTACTGGTCGAGTTGGCGCGGAGGCATGGCGCGGAGGTGGTGGATCTGGACGAGCCGGCGACGCGTGTCGCGGTGGAGCTCGATCCGGCGGCCTTTGTCGACGGTCCCTCGCCAGTATGCATAGACGAGTACCAGCACGTGCCGGCGGTGCTCGACGCGATCAAGGCGCAGCTCAATCGCGATTCACGGCCAGGTCGCTTTGTGATCACAGGGTCTACCCGCTATGACGCGCTCCCCATCGCCGCGCAGTCACTCACCGGGCGGCTTCACCTGATGACGGTGTGGCCCCTTACCCAGACGGAGATCGAGGGTACGCGGAGGGGCTTGCTGGGCGCGCTTCTCGAGGATCCCACTGGCACGATCCAGCGCGGACGTGTGTCGAGGACCACGAAGGCGCAATATGCGGCACGCGTCGTTGCGGGCGGCATGCCGATCCCGCTCGCCAGGACAACGCCAGCCGCACGCAACCGCTGGTTTGAGGACTACATTAGGCTCGTCCTGGAGCGGGACGTTCGGGATCTGTCGAGACTGCGGCTGGCCGAGCAGCTGCCGGCGTTGTTGCGGCGTCTCGCTGCGCAGACGGCTCGTCCGTTGAACATTACGACGGCGTCCAACGAGGCGGGTTTGGATCGGGCGACGGCGACCGACTACTTGAAGCTGCTGGAAGCTGTCTTCATGGTGATGCGTCTTCCCGCTTGGGGGACGACCCTTCGCGCGCGTGTTGCCAACGCCCCAAAGGTGCACGTGGTGGACTCGGGGATAGCAACCCATCTACTACGACTTACACCCGAGAAGCTCGCAACGCGCAACGCTACCTCACTCTCACAGTTTGGCCATCTGCTCGAGACATTCGTGGTGGGCGAGTTGATCAGAGAGGCTTCCTGGATCGATGCCGTCGCCGCATGCGGGCACTGGCGTACCCACGATGGTCACGAGGTTGACCTGATTGTGGAACGCAGCGACGGAGGAGTGCTTGCCTTCGAGGTGAAGGCCTCGGGACAAGTTGCAAGTCATGACGCCAGGCACTTGCGCCACCTGCGGGATGCGCTCGGTGAACGTTTCCTGGCGGGCGTGGCGCTCTATACCGGAGCCCACTCCTATCGCCTCGGAGATCGTCTCTACGCGGTGCCGATCGACGAGCTGTGGAGCGTCTAAAGCACCTGGATCTGCATGAGGCTGGTTGTGCCCGGCCGCCCGCTGGGCAGTCCCGCTGTGATGCCCACGCGCGCGCCCTTCTCACACCAGCCGAGCTCGACCACGCGACGGGCCGAGTCGGCGATCAGCTCCTCGGTGGTCTCGTGGCGGCGGATCGAGCTTGCCTGAACGCCCCACATCAGCCCGCAGCGACGCACGGTCTCGCGGCCGGGGGAGAGCGCGTAGATCGGCACGGTGGGACGGTGGGCTGAGACCAGGCGCGCGGAGCGCCCGGACAGAGTGGGCACGATCAATGCGTCGAGGTGCAGTTCGCGCGCGGCCAGGCACAGGCTGTGGGCGACCGTATGGGCAGGGTCGGCTTCGGCACGGCGCACGCGCGAAGTGTTCCAGCGCTCATAGGGGGCGATCTTCTCGGCCTGGACCGCGACCGCGGCCATCATCTCGATCGCCTGCACGGGGTAGGCGCCGATCGCCGTCTCCTGGGAGAGCATCACCGCGTCGGTGCCGTCGAGGATCGCGTTGGCGACGTCGGCCACCTCCGCGCGCGTGGGGCGCGAGGAGGTGACCATCGAGTCGAGCATCTGCGTGGCGGTGATCGAGGGGCGCGCGAGATAGCCGGCCTGCTCGAGCAGCTTCTTCTGCACGGCCGGCACCTGCTCGATCGGCATCTCGATGCCGAGGTCTCCGCGTGCGACCATCACGCAGTCGGCGGCCCTGATGATCGCCTCGGCGTGCTCGACCGCCTGGGGCTTCTCCATCTTGGCGATCAGGGGCAGGCGCGTGTGCTCGCGCACGGCTTCCACGTCGGAGGGGAAGCGAACGAACGACAGCGCGACCATGTCCACGCCGATCGATTCGCCGTGGCGCAACAGCTCGAGGTCCTCCTCGGGCACGGACGGGAGCGTGTGGGCGGGGCCGGGGATGTTGAGCCCCTGGCGCGATGCGACCGCGCCGCCGACCTCGACCTCGGCGTCGACCTCGCTTTGCTCCGGTCGAACCGCGGAGACGCGCAGGCGCACCGAGCCGTCGGCGAGGTACAACACCTCCTCGGGCGTGAGCGCGGCCGCGAGGCCAGGCCAGGTGATCGACATGTGGCGCGCGTCGCCGACGCTCTCCTGCCCGCAGGTAAAGGTGACCATGTCCCCGGGCTTGAGCTCGACGATGTCCTCGGCAAGCGGCCCGATCCGCAGCTTGGGGCCGGGCAGGTCCTGCAGGATCGCAACCGGCCGCCCGGCACGCCCGGCCGCGTCGCGCACGCGTCGTACGGTCTCCTCGTGCTCGGCGAGCGTGCCATGCGAGTAGTTCAGGCGCGCCACGTCCATCCCAGCGCGCACCATCGCGAGCAGAGTGTCGGGCTCGCGCGAGGCGGGGCCGATGGTGGCGACGATCTTGGTGCGGCGCATTGTGTGTGGACGGTAGCGACAGCGGCGGGTGCGCGCGGTTGCGTTGGCATTACGCCCGCGGGCGCTGGGGTTACGCTCGCGGGTGGGCGGGCATTGACGCCAACACGCCACGCGGTGGTGGTAGTCGCAGCGTTGGTAGTGCGTTTCGCGCTACACTGCGCCCATGGCGTCTACTCCTCCTCCCCTGTCTCTGAGACTTGGGCGTGAGGGCCTTAATGCGCTCGAGCAGATCGCCCGCCGGCGGGGGATCAGTCGCGCGGAGGCCGCTCGCCAGGCGATAGCCGAGACAGCCGAGCGCGAGCGCAGGCGCACGGGTCTTGCGGCCGAGGCGAGGGAGCTCATGAAGAACGACGCGTATGTTCGCGAAGCACATGAGGTGGCGGGCATGATGGAGCAGCTGCGTGGTCCGTGGTGACGTCCACGCGATCACGCTGCCATCCAAGCGCGGCCACGTTCAGCAGGGTCGCCGCTACGCGGTGATCGTCCAAGCCGACGATCTGCTCGCTCTCTCCACCGTGGTCGTGTGCCCGACCTCCCGCTCGGCCTTCCCCGCCAGCTTCCACCCGGAGATCGTGCTGCAGGGAGAGGCGACCCAGGTCCTCTGCGAGATGGCCGGCGCCGTCGACGCCCGTGGGCTGGGCGAGCGGGTTGGGCACCTCACCCTGGAGGAGCGCCGCGCCGTGGATGACGCGCTCCTGCTCGTGCTCGATCTGGCGTAGATCGCATAGGCGGCCGCCTCGTTCGCGAGGAGGGGGACTTGACAAGACACTCGTCTAGTGCTTATAGTGTTCGACACCCAGTGTGTTGAAGGTACGCTGGGCAAACATAAGGTCGGGTTTTGGGTTGGTCCTTGTGGTCGACTTTTATCCGGTAAAGCAGGGCCCTTGGGAGAGGGACCGGGTCGTTTCTGAGAGGGAGTTGTATTTAGCGTGGTTTCTTTGGGGAATAACGTGCTTGAGAGTCCGTGTGCTCACGGTACTGGCGTTATAGGACGCGTCAGCGTCGCTGACGCGTCTCTCTCTCTCTCTCTCTCTTGGCCGGGCTGGCTATCCGCTAGATCGCGGTCGGGCCGCTCGCTTCACCGGTCGCAAAGGCCGGATAGGTCACTCGCGCGCTGTAAGCGCGCTTTCAGCTTCTTGCTCTTCCGTCGTCGTGGGCCTGGTGCCCTCGGTGGCTTTGTGCTGCCCGTGGGTGGCTCCGCGTTGTGTTGGTCTCTCGAGGAGGGGATGATTTGATGGTTGCTCGCAAGCCTGGGTGGACGGTCGTGGCTGTGTTGTGCTGCTTTGTCTGCGCGCTGGCAGGAAGTGCGGTTTCCGCGCAGGCGGCTACGCAGGAACGCCCGATCACCGGCGCCGCCACCCATGTCACGAGCACGACAGCCGTATTGAACGGCACGCTTAACCCACACTCGCGGGGTCTCGGCAAGGACTGGTTTTTCGAGTATAACACCGGTCAGTGCAGTGGCCCGTATCACACCCCCCTTGAACCCGAAGCGGAAGCCGGAGCGCAGGCGGTGCAGACCGAAGTTACGGGTTTGACGCCAAACACGGAATATGTGTTCTGCCTGGTGTCGCTTGCCGGTACGACCGAAATCGGGGTGGGACAGCCGGTGCGATTTACGACCCAGGCGGTTGTTCCGGCACCGATCGGCGATGGCGTCGGGGGCGCGACTGGCGTAGCGCTCGACGCTACGACAGGCGACGTCTACATCGCGGATAAATACAACAACCGGGTCGACAAGCTTGACGGCTCCGGGGATTTCCTGTTTGCGTGGGGTTGGGGAGTCGATGAAGCCGATCGTGCCAAAGAACTACAGACGTGTACGACCGCGACGGGGTGTAGCAGAGCGGAACCGGGTTCTGGCGCGGGAGAGTTTTCCAGCGAAGATCCGCAGGGCATCGCTGTCGATGACAACGAACCCTTGGGTGACCTGTCAGCCGGTGATGTTTATGTGGAGGACTTTGAAAATCGCCGTGTCGAGAAGTTCGGCCCGGAAGGCACGTTCCTCACGACGTTTGGCTCGCAGGGTACCGGCAACGGCCAGTTCGAATGGGATTTTGATGGGCATGGCATTATCGCTGTTGGTCCAGGTGGGGACGTGTATGTCGGCGATCAGGCGCGCGTCGAGGTCTTTGAAGCTTCGGGTGCGTGGAAGGAAAACATTTCGCTTGTCGGCCTTTCCACCGAAGGAAGGGTGACATCGCTCGCGGTTGATTCGACCGGTGACGTGTTCGTAAAGGATGAAGGTGTGGCTGGTGTGCGTGAGTTCACGCCGGGCGGTGGGGAATTGCCGGTCAGGTTCGACGAAGTCGATGAATCGGTCGAAGCGATCGCGCTGGACGGATCCGGTGACGTGTTCGTCGCCGACGCTAGCGGTGGGCTTCACATCTTGAAGTACGATCCGACCGGTAAGGAGCTGGACAGCTTCGGCGCAAAGACCGCGGTTAGTACCGGCGGCATGGTGTTCTCCGAAGCGCTAGACGAGTTGTACCTGTCGAACCGCACTGGCGCAAACGTGTGGAGATTGCCGGTGCCATCCGTGGGCCCTCTGGTCGAGTCCGGCAGCGGAACCGTGAGCGGCGGTCTGCGTGGCGCGGCCAGCTTCGACGCGACGGTCAACCCGGAGGGTGGTGAAACGACGGCCCATGTCGAATACGTCGACGAAGCGCACTTCCAGGCCAGCGGGTACGCGAACGCGACAAGCACGGCGCCTGTGCTTCTGAAAGAAACTGGTTTCAGCGATGAACCGGTGGAAGTCGACCTGCCTCAGAAGACACTGAGTCCGGGCGTCACCTATCACTGGCGGGTCGTGGCACACAACGCCAATGGCACCGACGTGAGCGCGGATCAGAGCTTTGAAGAGTTGCCGGCGGTGCTGATCGAAGGGCCGTGGGCCGCGGATATGGCCGCGACCAGCGCGACACTGGCCGCCCGCATAAACCCGATGGGCTCGAACACGGCATATCGCCTGGAATGGGGTGAGAGTACTTCCTACGGGCACGTTCTCAGCGGAACCGTCGGCGAAGGTCTCGGCTATGTACAGGTCGCCTATCACCTGCAGGAACTGGAGCCGACCGTGGTCTACCATTACCGGCTGATCACGAGCAGTGAAATGGGCACCAGCGAAGGGGTCGACCACACCTTCACAACGCAACACACCGGCGAAGGGCTGACCCTGCCCGACGATCGTGCCTGGGAACTTGTCTCGCCGGCAAACAAAAAAGGCGCGCTGATACAACCGATCGGTAGTTTCTACACAATCCAGGCCGCCGGGGACGGCAGCGCGATCGCGTACCAGACTAGTGACGCAATCGGTGAAGATCCCGAAACCAAGACCGCCATCAACCTGGTTCTCTCCGCTCGAGGCGCGGGCGGTTGGCGGACACAGGACATCACGCGACCGCTGCTGCTCCCGCCCGAAGGGCACCCCGCGACCTACGAAGAACTCGAAGACGGGACGATCTTGCTCTCGTCTGACCTGTCGCTCGGGGTGGTTGAACAAAACGAAGAATTGGTCCGTCCCCTGTCAGCCGAAGCGACGGAAAAGACGCCCTATCTACGTAACAACCTGACGTGTGTCGAACAGCCTAAGGCCTGTTACACGCCGCTCGTGACATCCGCGGTCGTAGAACCGCCGGGCTCGCCTTTCTCGTCAGAACACACTAAATCGTCCGGAGGTGGGTCACTTGATGTGCATGTGGTCGGCGGGACCCCTGATTTGAGTCATCTGGTTTTGAGCTCGCCGTACGCGTTGACTAGTGAAATTAGCGGCAGTAACTCGGTCCCGGGAAACAATCTGTATGAGTGGGCTGGGGATCGGCTGCAGCTGGTCAATGTTCTTCCAAACGGTGAACCAAAGCCTGGGGCGACGCTCGGGTATATAGCGGGATCGGGAGATGCTACGAGGCAAACCGTGTCGAGCGATGGTCGGCGCATCGTGTGGAGCCTTGGCGGATTCACAGAGAAAATAGAACTGTTCGTGCGTGACTTGGTCGAAAAGAGGACGTTGAAGATCGGTGGACCAAGCGCGGACTTCCAGACGATGAGCAACGATGGATCGCGCATCATCTACCGTGAAAATGGTGAACTGTATGAAGTGAACGTCGACACCGGCGCGCAGACCGATCTCACGGCGAGCCATGCGGCTGGTGAAGCGAACGCGGGTGTGCAAGACGCGATCTTGGGCGCGAGCGAAGAGGGCTGTGATATCGGTGCAGTGGGAGAGTGCGACGTGTATTTCGTGGCTACGGGCGTGTTGAGTGCAGCGAACACGGAAGGCCGTGCGCCGGTCGCAAAAGGCTTTAACCTCTATGTTCTGCGCAACGCGGGAGCCGGCTGGAGCACGACGTATATCGCTACGTTGTCGCGGGAAGACGAACACAGCTGGTTCGCCAACGAGATTGCCGAACTATATAACCCGGGTTGTGACTGCGGCGGTGTGGAAAGCAAGCACGTGAGCTCGCGTGTGTCGGCGAATGGGCGCTACGTGACATTCATGTCCGATAGCTCGCTGACGGGCTATGACAACGTGGACGCGGTGAGCGATAAGCCCGACGAGGAGGTTTATCTCTATGATGCCGCGGCGGAGCGTCTGGTGTGCGCTTCGTGTGACCCCTCCGGCGCTCGGCCGACGGGGGTGCTCGACGGCGCAGGAGACTTGCTGGCTGACTACAGCGGAGCCTGGGGTGGGGTCATCGCCGGCGCCGCTAGCGAACACTGGCTGGCCGGCGTCATCCCGAGCGCGCTGAATATTTTCGCTAGTGACCAAAATTATTCGTTTTATCAGCCGCACTCGCTTACGGATACTGGTCGCCTGTTTTTCGACAGTCCTGACGCGCTCGTGCCGCAGGCGGCGAACGGTCTGATGAACGTGTACGAGTACGAGCCGACCGGTGTCGGCGATTGTACGTCCGTGGTCTCGACATTCAGTGGGCGTGCGGGTGGTTGTGTGAGTCTGCTCTCCGATGGCACGTCCGGCAGCGAATCGGTGTTCTACGACGCAAGCGAAAGTGGCGATGACGCGTTCTTCATCACCGCGAGCAGGCTGGTTGGGACGGATTACGACACGGCCTATGACGTCTATGACGCGCATGTGTGCTCGGCGGGCGCGCCTTGCCCGGCGGCGCCCGTGTCGCCGCCACCGTGTACTTCGGGCGATTCCTGCAAGGCCGCGCCGTCCCCGCAACCGGCGATCTTCGGTCCCGCGCCGAGCGCGACGTTCAGCGGTACCGGCAACGTTCTCGAAACACCGAAGAGCGCTTTGAAGCATAAGACCAAGAAAACGAAGAAGACGAAGAAAACGAAGAAGACGAAGAAAACGAAGAAAGCTAAGAAGGCTGGGCGTCACGTCAAGCACAAGCGCGGCAGGGCGGGCAGCAAGTCCAATCGGGTGGTCTCGAGCAGGAAGGGTGGCAAGCGATGATTCTGAGCGTGCTGAAGAAGGGCATGGCGCCCATCGTGCTGATACTGGTCCTGGCTGTTGGGGTGGGTGGGGCTTCGGCGGCGGTGCCGTGGTGGCACGTGAGCACGATCTACTCGCCCGCTCAGAAGCAAGGTAAGGAAGGTACCGTCGAGGTCGAAGTCAGCAATCTAGCCCGGATCTTGCATGAAGCAGCAGCGGCCCCGATGGTCGGGGCCGCTGAACTGTCCGCCCGAGCTGGGATTCTGGGGTTGCTGAGACCTTGGAATCGAGCTTGGGAGGGATCACCTTGAAGGTGACACGCGATGGGCGCAGTTTCACAGTAGATGTCGTGCCGGACGGAGAGGGTTTGGTGTCGCACGCGGGCAGCGCTTTGCTGGCCCGGATGGCTGATAAGACGGGGCTGACGGGCGCGCTGTCGTGGGGGCTTGCAGGCTTGAAGAAGCGGCGTTCCGGGCACGATCAGGGTCGCGTGGTCCGTGACCTCGCGGTGATGCTCGCCGACGGCGGGGACTGTTTGGCTGACCTTGGGGCGCTCGGCGATCAGGAGTCGCTGTTTGGGGGTGTCGCGTCGTCCTCGACGGCGTTCCGGCTCGTCGACCGGATCGCCCGGGACCCGGAGGGATTGGAGCGGTTGCGGGATGCTCACGCCAGGGCACGAGCGCGCGTGTGGGAGATCGTGGGCGCCCCGGAGCGTTTGACGATCGACCTGGATGCCACGCTCGTCGGCTCGCATTCGGAGAAGGAGGGCGCGGCCGGAAACTTCAAGGGCGGCTACGGGTTTCACCCGATGCTCGCCTACGCGGATGAGACCAGCGAAGCGCTCGCCGGCGAGCTGCGGCCGGGGAACGCCGGCGCGAACACCGCCGCCGACCAGATCAAGGTCGCCGAGCAGGCCATCGGGCAGATCCCCGCCGGGCACATCGAGAACATCAAGCTGCTGTTGCGCGTCGACTCCGCTGGTGCCAGCCATGAGCTGCTGGCCTGGTGTCGGGAGGGCCGGATCGAGTTCTCCGTCGGCTATGAACTGAACGAGGCGGTCCGTGCCGCGATCCTCGAAATCCTTGACAGTGACTGGGTTTCAGCGCTCGACCAGGACGGCAGTCCGCGCCCCAACGGGCAGGTCTGCGAGATCACCAGACAGCTCGATCTGACGGGCTGGCCGGAGGGGTCAAGGGTGATCGTCCGCCGCGAGCGCGCGCACCCCGGCGCGCAACTCTCCTTCACCGACCATGACGGGCATCGCTTCCAAGCGATCCTCACAGACCAGCCCGGCGAGATCGCCCACGTCGAGCGCGATCACCGCGGTCGCGCAAGAGTCGAGGATCACATTCGCAACGACAAGGACACCGGGCTACGCAACATGCCGTTCCGCGATTTCGAGCACAACCGTGTCTGGCTCGAGCTCGTGCGCATCGCACACGACCTCATCGTGTGGACCCAGCGCCTGCTGCTCACCGGCGAGCTCGCCCGCGCCGAGCCCAAGCGCCTGCGCTACCGGTTGCTGCACGTCGCCGCGCGCCTCTCCTTCCACGCACGCACCGCGACGCTACGCATACAAGCTAACTGGCCCTGGTCCCAGGATCTCACGATCGCCTTCAAGCGCCTCAGAGCGCTCCCGGCGCCTCCGGCCTGACCCGACCGCCGGCCCCGAGATGACGAGCCTCACCCCGGCGCGACGCGCCCCACGAAGCCTGCCCGCGTACCCCGCAAAACCGCCGCCACGCCCCTGGCCGCACCACAACCACCCACAACCCGATCCTCCGCGACGACCCCAACTGGCCACACCCACCACCACTCGGCCAAACACTCACATCAAACAGCTTCATGCAAGATCCGGGCTAGGTGACGCGCGAACGAACGGGACATGGGACGAACATTTTGCTGAAGCGGTGGTTACGCATGAAACGAAGGGCTTCATCACGATTGTGGAGAAGCTGCCGGCGGGCCTGACGGTCTCAGAAGCCGAGGAACCGGTGCAGGTGGAAGGCAACGGCAACGAAGCCGCACGTCAGGGACCTGGTAGCGAGTTTGAACTCCAGCGGGTACTTTGGCTGCTTGAAGCGGGTGGCGCTAAAGTGCCCAAACTCTGCTCAGTCTCTGGCCAGACGGTGACGTGCCTGTACGGCACGCCGGTACGTCCGTATGAAAGGTTCGACGTCGAGATCCCCGTGGAGGCATCGCCGGGAGCGGCGCCGGGCGTGAGCGAAGCGAGCATCTCCGGTGGCGGCGCGGCGCCGGTCGTGTCGCGGCGGACGCTCTCACCCGATCAGACCGTGTCGCCCTATGGGATCGAAAGCTATGAAGTGACGCCCGAAGAAGAGGGCGGAAGCATAGATACACAGGCCGGTTCGCACCCGTTCCAGCTGACGACGACGTTCACGCTGAACACGCAGACTGCGCAAGTATCCAAGGAGACGCGCAAATTTACGGAAATACCGCCAGCGAGCAAAATCGTGCCGGAAGTACAGCCGGTGGCGTTGACGAAGGACCTGCGTTTCAGCCTGCCGCCCGGTCTGATCGGCAACCCCGAGCCGTTTCCGAAGTGCAGCCTCCAAGTGTTCACAAGAGAAAAAGAACCGGGAGCCCCGAGCTGCCCGTCCGATACGGTAGTAGGTGTCGCCGCGCCGGTCGTGACCGGTCGCGATGCGCGGTATGAGAATCCGGTGGAGCTCTCCTCGCCGCTGTTCATCCTTGAACCGAATGTCGGTGAGCCCGCCCGTTTCGGCTTCCAGACCCCGGGTGGACCGGTAATCCTCGACACGTCGGTGCGCAGTGGTGGCGACTACGGTGTCGTGGTCACCGTGCCGAACATCCTAGCCGTCCCGCTGCTCGCCAGCCAGGTAACATTCTGGGGCGTCCCGGCTGACCCGCGCCACGACGGGGCACGCGGACTGGCATGCTTGGCAGACACCGAACCCAAGACGACCGGTGAAGGGGAAGAACCGCCGTGCCCGGTCAACGAAAAGGCGCAACCGTTCATGATCATGCCGACCGCGTGCACGGGACCGTTGCACACGACCCTCGAAGCGGATTCGTGGTCTGCTCCGGGAATGTTCAGCGCGCCTGAGGAATACACGTTCCAGGACGGTCCCGGTGGTATTGGCGAACCATACGGCATGGACGGGTGTAACCATCTGAGCTTTGAACCGTCGATCAAGGTCGCTCCTGACGGTCAACAAGGGAGCACCCCGTCAGGGTTGACAGTCGATGAGCACATCCCCCAACAGGCCGAGTTGAGCCCTACCGGTCTCGCTGACTCGACCGTCAAAGACACTGAGGTGACGCTGCCCGCGGGTGTAGCGATCAACCCAGCGGGCGCGGACGGACTATCCGCGTGCAGCTTGGAGGAGGTCGGTCTTGAAGAAGGCAGCGAACAATCGTGTCCTGAATCCTCGAAGATCGGGACGGTAGAAATCAAAACGCCGTTGTTGCCGAACGATTTGGTTGGCGCCGCGTATCTGGCTGAACAGAACGCCAACCCGTTTGGGAGTCTCGTCGCGATGTATATCGTGGTGTACGACCCGATCTCAGGTGTGCGTATCAAGGTGGCTGGTGAGGTCAAACCAGATCCCGTGACCGGCCAATTGGTCTCAACGTTCCTGAACACACCCCAATTGCCCTTCGAAGACTTGGTATTGCATTTCTTCGGTGGATCCAGAGCGCCACTAGCCCGGATCTTGCATGAAGCAGCAGCGGCCCCGATGGTCGGGGCCGCTGAACTGTCCGCCCGAGCTGGGATTCTGGGGTTGCTGAGACCTTGGAATCGAGCTTGGGAGGGATCACCTTGAAGGTGACACGCGATGGGCGCAGTTTCACAGTAGATGTCGTGCCGGACGGAGAGGGTTTGGTGTCGCACGCGGGCAGCGCTTTGCTGGCCCGGATGGCTGATAAGACGGGGCTGACGGGCGCGCTGTCGTGGGGGCTTGCAGGCTTGAAGAAGCGGCGTTCCGGGCACGATCAGGGTCGCGTGGTCCGTGACCTCGCGGTGATGCTCGCCGACGGCGGGGACTGTTTGGCTGACCTTGGGGCGCTCGGCGATCAGGAGTCGCTGTTTGGGGGTGTCGCGTCGTCCTCGACGGCGTTCCGGCTCGTCGACCGGATCGCCCGGGACCCGGAGGGATTGGAGCGGTTGCGGGATGCTCACGCCAGGGCACGAGCGCGCGTGTGGGAGATCGTGGGCGCCCCGGAGCGTTTGACGATCGACCTGGATGCCACGCTCGTCGGCTCGCATTCGGAGAAGGAGGGCGCGGCCGGAAACTTCAAGGGCGGCTACGGGTTTCACCCGATGCTCGCCTACGCGGATGAGACCAGCGAAGCGCTCGCCGGCGAGCTGCGGCCGGGGAACGCCGGCGCGAACACCGCCGCCGACCAGATCAAGGTCGCCGAGCAGGCCATCGGGCAGATCCCCGCCGGGCACATCGAGAACATCAAGCTGCTGTTGCGCGTCGACTCCGCTGGTGCCAGCCATGAGCTGCTGGACTGGTGTCGGGAGGGCCGGATCGAGTTCTCCGTCGGCTATGAACTGAACGAGGCGGTCCGTGCCGCGATCCTCGAAATCCTTGACAGTGACTGGGTTTCAGCGCTCGACCAGGACGGCAGTCCGCGCCCCAACGGGCAGGTCTGCGAGATCACCAGACAGCTCGATCTGACGGGCTGGCCGGAGGGGTCAAGGGTGATCGTCCGCCGCGAGCGCGCGCACCCCGGCGCGCAACTCTCCTTCACCGACCATGACGGGCATCGCTTCCAAGCGATCCTCACAGACCAGCCCGGCGAGATCGCCCACGTCGAGCGCGATCACCGCGGTCGCGCAAGAGTCGAGGATCACATTCGCAACGACAAGGACACCGGGCTACGCAACATGCCGTTCCGCGATTTCGAGCACAACCGTGTCTGGCTCGAGCTCGTGCGCATCGCACACGACCTCATCGTGTGGACCCAGCGCCTGCTGCTCACCGGCGAGCTCGCCCGCGCCGAGCCCAAGCGCCTGCGCTACCGGTTGCTGCACGTCGCCGCGCGCCTCTCCTTCCACGCACGCACCGCGACGCTACGCATACAAGCTAACTGGCCCTGGTCCCAGGATCTCACGATCGCCTTCAAGCGCCTCAGAGCGCTCCCGGCGCCTCCGGCCTGACCCGACCGCCGGCCCCGAGATGACGAGCCTCACCCCGGCGCGACGCGCCCCACGAAGCCTGCCCGCGTACCCCGCAAAACCGCCGCCACGCCCCTGGCCGCACCACAACCACCCACAACCCGATCCTCCGCGACGACCCCAACTGGCCACACCCACCACCACTCGGCCAAACACTCACATCAAACAGCTTCATGCAAGATCCGGACTAGGCACCCCAGCCCTGTGCGGCGGTTACACAACGACAGCGTCTATCGCGCCGTGGTCCGGTAGCGCTCCTGTTGACTCGTCTTCTGAATTCCAGATCACGAGTGGTCCTGGCGGGAGCCCATGCTCTAACCCGCTGCCGTTCGACCCGTCATTGACGACCGGCAGCCTGAACATTCAGGCTGGCGCGTTCACGCCGTTCACGATGACAATGTCGCGCGAAGACGGTAACCAGAACCTCGACGCGATCCAGTTGAAGATGCCCCCAGGACTATTGGGGACGCTCTCTTCAGTCAAGTTGTGTGGGGAAGCTGAAGGGAATGCTGGGACGTGTGGTCCTGAAAGCCTGATCGGGGAAACGACGGTCAGTGTCGGGTTGGGAGGCAACCCCTATACGGTCAAGGGCGGAAAGGTGTATATCACCGGCCCGTACGAGGGCGCGCCCTACGGATTGTCGATCGTGAATCCCGCGAAGGCAGGTCCCTTCAATCTGGGTCAGGTCGTGGTGCGGGCGAAGATCGAAGTCAACCCCGAAAATGCTGCGTTGACGATCACCAGCGATGCGACTGGTCCGTATGCGATCCCGCAGATCATCGACGGGATCCCGCTGCAGATCAAGCACGTGAACGTGTCGATCAACCGGTCTGATTTCACGTTCAACCCGACCAATTGCGCCCCACAGGAAATCGGGGGAAGCTTGACCAGTAGCCAGGGTGCGACGTCTGTTCTGCACGTCCCCTTCCAGGTGACCAATTGTGCCGTTTTGAAGTTCAAACCGATCTTCTCGGTGTCAACCAGCGGGAAAACCTCGCGTGCCAACGGGGCGAGCTTGAACGTGAAGCTGACCTATCCCAAAGCGCCGTTCGGGACACAGGCGAACATCGGCAAGGTCAAGGTGGACCTACCAAAGCAGCTGCCGTCGCGGTTGACGACACTGCAGAAGGCGTGTCCGGCGGCAACGTTCGACGCGAACCCCGCCTCCTGTCCACCAGATTCGAGGATCGGCTCAGCGACAGCAACCACCCCGGTCCTGCCGGTGCATTTGGAAGGCCCCGCGTACTTCGTGTCCCACGGTGGACAGAAGTTCCCCGAACTGATCGTCGCGCTATCGGGAGAGGGCGTCACCGTCTACCTGCACGGAGAAACGTTCATCAGTCCGCAGGGCATCACCAGCAGCACGTTCCGCACGATTCCCGATGTGCCGATCGGTGTGTTCGAACTCAAGCTGCCTCAAGGCGCCGACAGCGCACTCGCGGCCAACGGGAACCTGTGCGCCGCGAAACTCACGATGCCCACTGAGTTCGTCGGCGCGAACGGCGTAAGCCTCAAACAATCGACACCTATCACCGCCACAGGCTGCCCCAAGAAAAAGACCGACAAGAAGACCAAGACTAAGCCTTGATCCACCGGTGTTGTCCGGGTTGGGGCGTTGAATGACCTCCTGAATCGGGCTTGGTAGCGACAGATTGCGGCTGTCGCGGCCCGGGGTCAGGAGGTCACTCGTATGGTGCAGGATGACGAGCGGGTCGGATTGGACGGTGTGCGGGTAGTTTTCGATGACGAGCGCGTGGTCTCAGATGCGGGTATCGCGCTGGTCGCGACGTTGGCCGGCCGGCTTGGGATTGAGGGGTTGGTTGGTCGGTTCGTAAGGCTTCGGCGTGATATTCCGGGCGCTGCGAATCCTGGCCGCAAGGTGATGGCGCTCGTGTTCGCGATGCTGCTCGGCGCTGACTCGATCGATGATTGTGATGTGTTGCGAGCGGGTCGCACCCGCCGATTGTTGGGTGGCTGGCTGCCGGCGCCCTCGACACTCGGGACGTTTTTGCGGGCGTTCACTTTTGGGCATGTGCGCCAGCTCGACCGGGTACTCGATCAGGCGCTGATGCGTGCGTGGCGGGCGGGCGCCAGTCCGGGCGCCGAACGGCTGATCGTTGACGTGGACAGTTTTATCGGCCAGGCCTACGGTTATAAGAAGGAGGGTGTCGGTTTCGGGTACACCAAACAGCGTGGCTACCATCCGCTGCTCGCCTCTCGGGCCGGGACGGGGGAGGTCCTGCATGTTCGGCTGCGCAAGGGGCAGGCGAACACGCAGCGCGGTGTCGTGCGCTTCGCTGAGGAGTTGATCGCTCGCGTGGCGCGGGCAGGCGCGAGTGGCGAGAAGCTCCTGCGGGCCGACTCGGGGTTCTGGAACGGCAAGCTGATCGCTAGGCTCCAGGGCGCCGGGTGGTCCTATTCGATCAGTGTGCGCCTGCAGTTCTGGGTCCCTGAGACCATCAAGCAGATCCCCGAGAAGGCGTGGCAGACCTTGGAGGACTACTCCCAAGACGGTGAAGCGCAGATCGCCGAGACGACCAGTCACGGACGACGGCTGATCGTCCGTCGCACCCGGCTCATCGGCCCGCAAGCAGAGCTGTGGCCTGACTGGCGGTATTTCCCGTTCATCACCAACCGCACCGACGCCCTGGAGGTCGTGGAGGCTGAGCACCGCCAGCACGCCGTCGTCGAGCTCACGATCCGCGACCTGAAGGACCAAGCCTTGGCGCACTTCCCCTCCGGCCAGTTTGCCGCGAACAGCGCCTGGACAGTGATCGCCGCGATCGCGCACAACATGGCGCGCTGGACATCACTGATCGGACTACCCGGCGAAACCCTCCGTGCCGCTCGCACCCTCCGCCGGCGACTGCTTCGCATCCCCGGCAGACTGACCCGCACTGGTCGCCAATGGACGCTTCACCTACCCGCTCGCTGGCCCTGGCAGGACGACTTCGCACGCGCGCTCGCTCGCATCCGCGCACTACCCGCAGCGACCTGACCGCCGTCCGCCGAACTCGCCGACCATCATGCACCTCGCGCCGACACCGGCGATTTCGCCCTGCCAGAAAACACGCCGACACACCCCCTTGAAGCCTCCTCCGCTGTCACCGCGTCCACAGACGCACGATCAGACCGCGCCGCACCTCCAAAAAACGTCGACCACCACCCAACCATCAATCCACGCGGTGGATCCAGGCTAAGAAGCCAACCAAACACAAGAAGAAATGAGATGGCCAGCAACGCAAAGTCGCCGTCGTCAGGGAAGACGAAGCCAAATCGTTATCGCGCTACCAGTCGACTGAAAACGGCGGAGCGGGAGCTATCTGCGCGTGATGCTCTCGCGCGTGAGTATTTGGAGGGGCGTGCTTTGGGCGAGCATGCCGGCAAGGGTCTGTCCAAAATATCCGCGGCAAGCGATCACGTTGCTGGGATTCAGCGCGCGCGCATTCTGGGCGCGGCGGTCGAAGTGGTCGCCGAGCAAGGCGCGGCGAATGTGACGGTTACTCATATCGTTGCCCGTTCGGGTGTTTCGCGGCGCACCTTCTATGAACTGTTCGTCGATCGCGAGGATTGCTTCCTGGCGGCTTTTGACGAGACGATCGCGCGTGTCGCGAGCATTGTCGTTCCCGCCTACGAGGAGCCCTCGCGGTGGTTGGACAGGATTCGAGCAGGGCTAATCGCGCTGCTTGAGGCTTTCGAGGATGATCGTGCCGCGGCTCACTTGGTGATCGTCGACGTGCTCGGCGCCGGCGCCAACGCGTTGGAGCATCGCCGGCGTGTGCTCGCGCACGTCATCGCAGCGGTCGAGGAAGGTCGCATCGTGAAAGTTGAGGCCGGTGAGGTCCGAGACGGGAATGGCTCACCGCCGATGGTTGCCGAGGGCATTGTCGGCGGAGTGCTCGCTGTACTGCATTCCCGGCTGCTTGCCCGGCCTGCGACGGCTGGCTCACCGCCGCCTCGCATCGCGCGGGACTCCCGCGCGGATAGTGCATCGTTGCACGAAGACGATTCGCTGGTGCAGCTCGCGGGCTCGTTGATGAGCATGATCGTGCTGCCGTATCTGGGCACGGCCGCGTCGCGCAAGGAGCTCACACGGGCCGTCCCTGAGCGACACGCCAAGCCGCGTGTCGGCGCGGCGGACCCATTGCGCGATCTGGACATGCGTCTCACATATCGCACGGTGCGCGTGCTAATGGCCGTCGCTGAGCTGGGCGGAGGGGGATCGCATCCCTCCAATCGCGAGGTCGGTGAAGCTGCGGGTATGAGCGATCAGGGCCAGATCTCGAAGCTGCTCTCGCGCCTGCACCGCCTCGGGCTGATCGAGAACACCGGCAACGGTCCCAGCAAGGGCGCACCAAACGACTGGACGCTCACACCCAAGGGGGCGGAAGTGGAGCACGCGCTCGCACAACGAAACACAGGGACACACGCCGGCTGAGCCACCACTGCCTAACGGCTCTACCATCCGAAGATGCTCGGCCCCACGCGACCTCTACCACGCGTTGGCGCGCGTGCTCGCATCAAGCACTTTGGAGGCGACTCGGAGGCTGGCACGGTCATCGCCGTTCATGACGACGGCAGTCGTGTGAGTGTCGCGGGAGAGGATGGCGAGCGCTATGAGTTCGTCCTCAGCCGTGCCAATGCGCGCTTCGTCTCGGTCGCCGACGCCCACGGGCCGCGCCTGGAGCTGCTTGCCTAAGGCGCCTGCACGTCGGGGAACCACTCCGCGCAGTGCTCGCGCAGCGTGTCCCTCACCCATGTCCGTTCCTCGGCACTTGCCACACGCAGGCGCGCAAGCAGCTCGCGCTGGCGTTCGATCGGGACGCCTGCGATCGACCAGCGCACCGCCAGGCGCTCGAACAGCAGCTCGACCGCGCGCTGCCATGCATCCTCGCGGGTGGCCGCGGCAGGGCCGCGAGTGCCCGCCAGCGTCTCGGCGTACTCGCGGCGGGCGCCCAACGTCAACGAGCCCCGCAGGGTGAGCACGTTGCCCTCGGCGTCGGCATAGTCGCTCGTCGGCGCGCTCAGCTTCGGCTCGCGCGCGTGGCGCCTCTTGGCCACTCCTACAGCGTCTCCGCGGCCTTCAGCAACTGCGAGCGCACGTCACCGCCCACCGCGCCGGAGGACACAATCGGCTTCGCATGCCCCGGCCACGCCGCCGCCGGCTCCATCTCGGCCAGCTTGCGAATCGAGGCCTTGGTCTGCTCGGTGTCGTAGTTGAACATCGCCGGCGGTACCCGCGGCGAGCAGCTTCGCCCCCACAGGTCGGTCGTGTAGAAGCAGTCGCTCACGAGCGCGAGGCGATCCGATTCGCGCCACAGCCCGATCAGTCCTGGGGCATGACCTGGCAGATGGATCACCTTGAAGCCCGCGACCTCGTCGCCCTCCGAGAGGGTGCCCGCGATCTTCACCGGGCCGCCGTCCCACGCGAAGCGGTGCAGCACGCGGTGGATCTGGCGCTGGGGGGTGGGCAGCCCAACGAGGTCCTTCGGCCAGTAGCGAAACCCGCCACTGCCTTCGGCGTCCTGGACATCGTCCGGATGGCACAGCACGGGCACGCCCAGCGCGGGCGCGGTGCCGCGGTGGTCTGTGTGGCCGTGGCTGAGCACGATCCGCTTGATGCCGCCGAGCTTCGCGCCGGCGCTTGCCACGGCGCGCACCATCGTGCGCGCGCCCGCGTCGTACATTGTCACTCCGCCCACGCTCTCGTCCTCGATCAGATACACGTTGCAGCGACCGGGCTGTCCCTGCACCACCCACACGCCCTGGGCCACCAGCTCGGCCTCGCGGGCGGACATGTTGACCACCTTCGTCTTCGCGTTGAACGCGCCCATCAAGCCATGCTCGGCGGTCGAGTTCTGAGGTGGCATCAGGCCGATCTGGCGCGCGAACCCCAACCCGTCGGGGAACGCTTCGTTGGCCCGCACCAGCCCGTCGCGCACCGTCAGCACGTCGACGCCTTCGAGTTTGACCGGATCTCCGGTGGGCCGCACCCCGCTCATCCCCCCAGGTCCCGCAAAGGTTCCGGTGATCGTCCACTGCACGGCACAGCGCTCGCCCTCGGTGGTCGTGTCGAGGACTTCCATGCGCATGTCCGGCATCGCTTCGATCAAGCTGCCGATGAACTCCCGCACGCCCTCGGGAGCGCTCACGTCGACCTGGCCGCGCACATACTCGCGCCCGCCGTCGGCCCACAATGCCACAGCCGCGTCCACGTCGCGCGCGGCGATCGCCTTGAAATAGCGTCGCGCCACCGCCTCGGTGTCGCTGGCCTTCCTGTTTGCCGGTCCCCCGCCAGAGGGGCTGATGTGCGCTGCCGCCTCCTGCACCTTCGCGGCCGCCCTATCGCCATCGGCTCCGTCGTCAGCCATCTCATCTCCTTGTCCGCCGTGAGCTACAAGTCTAGGGCGGCTATCAAGTGCGGGCACGGCGCTTGTGAGTAGTCTCCGCGGAGGTGACCGACGTGGCCCGCAAACGCGAGCTTGGAAGGGGGGAGCGCGTCCTGCCCGGCGTGTTTCGCCTGCGCCTGCCCCTGCCCTGGCCAGGGGTGCCGCACGGCAACGCCTGGGCGATCAAGGCCGGCGACGGGGTGGTTCTCCTCGACACCGGCTACCACACGCCGGCAGGCCCCGGCGAGCCCGGCTCGATGTTCCAGCTCGAGCGGGCGCTGGCGATGTGCGGGCTCGTCGTCGAGGACATCCGCCTGGTGGTGTGTACCCACGCCCACTCCGACCACTACGGGCAGGCCGCCACGATCGTGCGGCGAGCCGGCTGCGAGCTGTGGATGCACCCCAAATACGAGCACATGTCAATCGGCGAGCAAAACCCCGAAGCGACGCTGCAGCGGCGCATCGAGGTGGCGCGCCAGAGCGGTGTCCCCGAGGAGCCCCTGAGGCGCTTCGCCGCTGAGCGCGAGCACCACGAATCGGGCATCTCCGCGGTAATCGCCCCCGATCGCGAGCTACTGCCCGGCGTGGTCGTGAACACCGACCTGGGCCCGTGGAGCGTGTACGAGACACCCGGTCATGCGCCCTCGCACGTGTGCCTGTTCCAGCCCGAGCGACGCCTTTTGATCTCAGGCGACCACCTGCTCGGACGCATCTCGCTGTTCTTCGACTTCGGCTACTCGCCGGACCCAGTCGGCGAATTCGTCGCATCGCTGGGCGTGGTCGAACGTCTCGGCGCGCGCCTGTGCCTGCCCGGCCACGGACGCACGTTCACCGACGTGCTGGCCCACATCCAGGGCAACCGTACGCTAGTGGCCGAGCGTCTGTCAAAGGTCCGCGACGCGATCGCCACCGAGCCTCTGACCGTGTTCGAGACGGTCCCGCGCGTCTACCCCCCCGACGAGCTCGCCACCCACGGGGGACCGTGGCTGCTATCGGAGACGCTCGCGATGCTCACGCACTTGCAGGCGCTCGGCCAGGCGCAGCGCGACGGCGGTGAGCCCGAGCGTTGGAGTCCCGCTACGCACGCCCGGGCGTAGGCGCGCCAGCGCCGGAGCAATCCAAACCTTGACACGCTCGTGTTAGGCTTCAGCAATGCGGATTGACCAGCTGTTGGCAAGACCCGAGCCCGTGTTCTCCTTCGAGTTCTTCCCTCCGAAGACCGAGCAGGGCGAGCAGAACCTGTATGCGGCGCTCTCAGAGCTACGCACGCTGGAGCCCTCGTTCGTGTCGGTCACCTACGGCGCCGGTGGCTCCACACGCTCCAAGACGATCGAGATCGTCCGGCGCATTCGCGACGACTACGGCCTTGAGGCGATGGCCCACTTCACCTGCGTGGGCGCCACCGTGGAGGAGCTGCACGCCACGCTCGAGGAGATGCAGGCCGCCGGTATCGACAACGTGCTAGCTCTGCGCGGCGACCCGCCCGCCGGGGAGGAGCAGTGGGTCAAGACCGACGGCGGCCTCGAGTACTCGCGCGAGCTCGTGCAACTGATCCGCGCCGACTATCCGTTCGCGATCGGCGCCGCCTGCTTCCCAGAGACCCACATACACGCGTCCAGTCCGCAGGCCGACGTCGACCACCTGGCCGAGAAGGTCTCCGCCGGCGCCGACTTCCTGATCACCCAACTGTTCTTCGACAACGCGCTGTACTTCGACTTCGTCGAGCGCGCACGCGCCGCGGGAATCACCGTGCCGATCATCCCCGGCATCCTCCCCATCACCCAGATCGGCCAGCTGGAGCGCATGACGAAGATGTGCGGCGCCTCGATCCCCGAGGGCTTGCGTCGCGAGCTGCACGCACGCGAGTCGCAGCCCGAGGCGGTGATCGACTTCGGCGTGGCCCACGCCACCCTGCAGTGCGCCGAGCTGCTCGCCGCCGGTGCCCCCGGCATCCACTTCTACACGCTCAACCGCTCGCCCGCCACACGCGCGATCCTCGGCGCGCTCAAGCTCGCGCGCCCGTGGGCGAGCGTTCCGGCGCCTCTCGCCTAGCTCGCGAGCGGTAGCGCACGCGACCTGCGGATCTCTCGGTCGCGAGCGACAGCGCGCGCGATGTGCGGATCTCCCGGGCGAGGTCCTACCCTCACCTGCGTGAACCACATCGAATACACCGTGCGCCGCTCCACACGTGCGCGGCGCGTGCGCGTCAACGTGCACGCCCACACCGGTGTCGAGGTGGTCCTGCCGGCGCACGCCTCCGAGCGGGCTGCCGCCGCCGCGGTGCGCGAGCTCGCCCCGTGGATCGAACGGCGTCTGTCAGAGGGTCGTCGCGCGCGCGCGCATGTCGCCGCGCGAGCCGGCACCGTCCCGTATCTGGGTACCCCGCTCGTGCTCGTCCCGCAGCCGGGACGCACACGTGCCCACAGGAACGGGGATCAGCTGTTCGTTCCCGAGGGGGATCATCGCCCCGCGGTGGAGCGCCTGTATCGCAGGCTTGCGCGGCGTGAGGTAGGCACGCGTCTGGACGCGGCCGTGGCGCAGATCGGCGCCTCCTACAGCGGGCTGTCGATCCGCGCGCAGAGCACCCGCTGGGCCTCCTGCTCGGCGAAGGGGGCGATGAGCTTCAACTGGCGGTTGCTGCTTGCCCCCGAGCCGGTGCTCGACTACGTCGTGTGGCACGAGGTCTGCCATCTGGACGTGCGCGACCACTCACCGCGCTTCTGGACGCTCGTGGAGGGCCACTACCCCGGCTGGCGCGAGCAGCGCGACTGGCTGCGGAGGTATGGAGCCACTTTGGTCTTGTAGAAAGCTCTTTTGGGGTGGAGCAGGCCGGGTAGTGCGGAGGTGTTGTTTATATAAAAAATTGTAATTTACGATAGTGACTACAAAACGTAGCTACTATTGTAAATTGCCAAAAAAGAGAACATGCACCTCGCGCCGTCTGCTCGCTCGGGATCTGTTTGCTCAGCCGCGCTTGTCGATCGGCACATACTCGAGGTCGCGATCGCCCGTGTAGATCTGGCGCGGGCGCGCGATCTTCTGCTCTGGGTCCTGCACCATCTCAAGCCACTGCGCGATCCATCCGCTGGTGCGCCCGATCGCGAACATCACCGGGAACATCGCGACGGGGAGGCCGAGCGCCTCGTAGATGAGCCCCGAGTAGAAGTCCACATTCGGGTACAGCTTGCGTGAGGTGAAGTAATCGTCCGCAAGCGCCTGCTTCTCAAGCTCGGTGGCGATGTCCAGCAGCGGGCTGGTGCCGCGCACCTCGAACACCGCGTCGAGGTGCTTGCGAATGATGCGTGCGCGCGGATCGTAGTTCTTATACACACGGTGGCCGAAGCCCATCAAACGCTCGTTGCCGGCCTTCACGCTCGCAAGGAAGTCGGGGATGTTGCGCGGATGCTCGATCCGGCGCAGCATCCGCAGCGCCTGCTCGTTGGCGCCGCCGTGCAACGGCCCGTACAGCGCAGCCACGCCTGCCGCCACCGAGGAGTAAGGGTCGACCTGGGTGGAGCCGACCGAGCGCACCGCGCTCGTGGACGCGTTCTGTTCGTGGTCAGCGTGCAAGATGAACAGCACGTCCAGGGCCCGCTCCAGTCGTGGGTCGGGCCGGTACTTCAACTCGGTCATCTTGTACATCATCCCCAGGAAGTTGCCCGCGTAGGCGAGGTCATTGTCGGGATAGACGTAGGGCTGGCCCATGTTGTGGCGGAACGCGAATGCCGCCAGCGTCGGCATCTTCGCCAGCAGACGGATGATCTGGATCGCGCGGATCTGCTCGTCGTGGATCTGGTTGGCATCGGGATAGAACGTCGACAGCGCGCCCACCGAGGCCACCAGCATCCCCATCGGGTTCGCGTCGTAGCGGAAACCCTGCATGAAGTCCTTGACGTTCTCGTGCACGAACGTGTGGATCGTGATTTCGTAGATCCACGCGTCGAGCTGGCTCTGAGTGGGCAGCTCGCCGTGAATCAGCAGATAGGCGACCTCCAGGTAGCTGGACTGCTCGCATAGCTGCTCGATCGAATAGCCACGATGCTGCAGAATGCCGGCCTCGCCGTCGATGTAGGTGATCGCGCTGCGACACGACGCGGTGTTCATGTATGCCGGGTCATAGGACATCAAGCCGAAATCGTCCTCGCCGGTCTTGATCTGGCGCAAGTCCATCGCGCGCACCGTGCCGTCGGTCACTCCTAGCTCGTAGGTCTTGCCCGTGCGGTTGTCGGTAACCGTCAGGGTCTCAACCCCAGCGCTGCCGTTCGCGTTTGCTGCTCGAGTCGTCGTGTCTGGCTCGGTACTCATCTGACCTCCTCTCGGCTACCCCCACCGTAGCGACTCTCCGTCGCCTCCACCTGCCCTTGATATTTGCTGCCAAGCGTCTCGTGCCCATAGGGTCGCAGCGCGGGGGCGTCGAGTGTCATGAACGACAGCTGCGCGATCGGCAGGCCCGCATACAGGCGGATCGGCACGCGCGTGAGATTGTTGAGCTCGAGCGTCAGCGTTCCCTTCCAGCCCGGGTCGCAGAAGCCCGCGGTCGCGTGCACGATCAGCCCGAGCCTGCCGAGGCTCGACTTGCCCTCGATCCGCGCCACGATGTCATCCGGCAGCTCGACGTGCTCGAGCGTGCGCCCCAGGCAAAACTCGCCCGGATGGATCACGAACGGCTCATCTTCCGCCACCTTGATCTGCTCGGTCAGGTTGTGCGGCGGCTCGCGCAGATCGATCGCGGTGACCTTGTGGTTGTGAAACACGCGGAACGAATCGCCGAGGCGCAAGTCGAGCGAGGCCGGCTGCACCATCCGCTCGTCCCACGGGTCGATCTTGATGTGCCCGTCTGCCACCAAGCGCGCGATCGTGCCGTCTGAGAGCACCGAGGAAGGGGCAGGCCGTGTCATCGCGGCGGATTCTGCCACGAAGCGACGCTCACTGATCCAGGGACTCGTTTGCCGCGAAGAGCCCTCAAGCGATGACAGCCATCCGGCGCCATCGCATCGATCCAGTCCCTTCGATCCAATCCCTTCGAAATGCGAGGACCACAATGAGCAGTCAAGTGAGCTTTCCAGATCAAGCCGACAGCGAGCTAGAGCGTGCTCAGCGGGCGGGCGCGGGCCTGAGCCGCTCGCAGTTCTTGCGCAACGGCGCCAAGGGCGGCGTCGCGCTGGTGGCCGGCGGCGCGATGCTCGGCCAGGTGACAGGCATCTCCTTCGCCGCCTCCGGCGGTGTAAGCGATAACTCGACACTCCAAGCTGCCTATGGGGCCGAGAGTCTTGCCGTATTTGTCTACACGGCGATCATCAAGAACTTCCACTCCTTCAAGCACCCCAAGCTCGAAGACCTCGACTACTTCAAGGCGGCGCTGAAGAACGAGGAAGACCACAAGGCCCTGCTCGCGAAAGCGCTCGGCTCAAAGACCCCCACAGGGCTCGAACTGAAGATCCCTTCCAGCGCGCTCGCCAGCGGGCATGCGCTGCTGAAGACAGGGGTCGCGCTGGAGACGGCTTTCGTGCAGACCTATCTGGGCGCGGTGGAAACGCTCAGCTCAGGCGAACTGAGGGTGATCGCGGCGAAGGTGGCGACCAACGAGGCCAGCCACCTCAGCTTCATACAGGACCAATTCGAGGACAACGCCGTGCTGCCGTCGCTGCCCGCGACAGGCACCGTTGCCGAAGCCGCCAAAGCGCTCTCCCCGACGTTCATCCCCAATCTGGTACCGCGTCTGGAAGCCGCTGGCTTCCCCAACGCCTAACCGCGCAGTTGCAGGGGCGCTGCGCTGAAGTTGGTTATCTCGCGCAGCTCCTCCACACGGGCGTGGATCTCCTCGCCCGTGAGCCGCTCGATGCGCTCGGTGCCGAACTCCTCCACGTTGAAGGAGGCGAGTGCGGTGCCGTGTGCCATCGCGCGGCGCAGCAGCTCATCTGAGAGCTGCTCCTCGGGATGGGCGGCGATGTAGCCGACAAAGCCGCCGGCGAAAGTGTCGCCGGCGCCGGTCGGGTCGATCACGCTCTCAAGCGGATAGGCGGGCAGCGCGAAGAAGCTCTCGTTCGTGACGAGCGCCGCGCCGTACTCGCCCTGCTTGGCGACGACCACGCTCGGCCCGCGCCGCGGGCTGGACGGCTCGTCGGACGAGGCTTCGTCATGGCTCGACTCACTCGCGGCGGGCGGGGCCCAATCAAGGATCTCGCGTGCCGCCGAGACGAGGTTCGGCTTGCCCGTCAGCTGGCGCAGCTCGGCGTCGTTGAGGATCAGGCAATCGACGCTCTCGATCGCCTTCACGAGCTGGTCCTTGGCGATGTCGATCCACAGGTTCATCGAATCGAGCGCCACAAAACGCGCGTCGGGCAGTTGCTCGCGCACCTCGATCTGCAGGTCGGGCACGATGTTCGCCAGGAACAGCACGTCGCTCGCGCGTGAACGATCGGACAGCTTCGGCTGAAAGCCCTCGAACACGCCGAGCTGCGTGTCGAGCGTCTCGCGAGAGTTGAGGTCCCAGCCGTACTCGCCGCGCCAGAAGAACGTCTTGCCACCGGCGACGCGCTCGATGTCCGATACGTCCACACCGCGGCGGCGCATCACATCGAGCTGTGGCTCGCCGAAGTCCTCGCCCACCGGTCCCACCACGAGCACCTCCTCGAAGAACGAGGCGGCCAGGGCAAAATGCACAGCGGCGCCACCCAGCATCCGCTCGCGCTCGCCGAACGGGGTCTTTACAGCGTCATACGCGATCGATCCGACAACGGTTATAGGCATGGTCCGGACCCTATAGCCTGACGGCCAATGCGCGCTATCCAGATCAGCGAGTTCGGTGGACCTGAGGTGCTGAAACTCCTCGAGCTGCCCGACCCCGAGCCCGGTCCCGGTGAGCTGCTGATCCGCGTGAGTCGCGCAGGAATCAACTTCGCCGACACCCACACGCGCACCAACTCGTATGTGCGCAAGGCCACGCTACCGCTCGTGCCCGGAGGAGAGGTGGCCGGAACTGTCGTCGCCGCGCCGCCCGACAGTGGTCTCAGCGAGGGGCAGCGCGTGGTCGCGCTCACCGGCGTGGGCGGCTATGCCGAGTATGCGTGCGCGCCAGCCGAGCTGAGCTTTTCAATCCCCGACGGCGTCGATGACGCCACGGCACTCGCGCTGCTCATACAGGGCACGACCGCGTGGCACCTGTATCGCACGGCGGGTCGTGTCGAGGAAGGCGACAGCGTCGTCGTTCACTCCGCCGCCGGCGGGGTCGGCTCGCTCGCCGTACAGCTCGGCCGTCCGCTGGGAGCTTCACGCGTGATTGCCGTGGCATCGAGCGAGGAGAAGCGCCAGTTTGCGCTCGAGCTCGGCGCGGACGTCGCGATCGACTCGGAGGTCGAGGGCTTGACCGAGCGCCTGATCGAGGCCAACCGCGGCAAAGAGGTGGACGTCGTCTTTGACATGGCCGGCGGGGAGACATTCGAGCGCTCCTATCGCGCGCTCGCCCACTTTGGGCGGATCGTGGTGTGCGGCATCGCCTCCCAGCAGCCCAACCACATCTCCAGCGGCTCACTGCTGCGCCACTCGCGCTCACTTGTGGGCTTCTATCTGTTTCACTGCCTGGAGCGACCGGGGATGTTCTACGACGCCCTCCTCGACTTGCTCGCGCGCGCGGCGGACGGCGAGCTGCGGGTGCACGTTGGCGCCACGTATCCGCTTGAGCATGCGGCTGAGGCGCATATCGACATCGCCGAACGGCGGACCACCGGCAAGCTGCTGCTCGATCCCTCGGTGTGAATCGCTTAGCGTGTGTGCTTGCCGCGGTACTCCGCGGTGTGCACGCGGGGAGGCGCTCTTCATCTGTAGGGGTGCGGTAGGGGTGCGGCTCGAATGCGCCAGAGCCCGTAAGCTGCTGGCCGCATGACCAAGACCTTCGCCGAGCTCGGCCTCTCCGAGCAAACCCTGCAAGCGCTGCGCGATGTGGGCTACGAATCGCCCAGTCCGATCCAGGAGCAGGCGATCCCGCCACTGCTCGAAGGTCGCGATGTGATCGGCCAAGCACAGACCGGGACCGGCAAGACCGCCGCGTTTGGGCTGCCGATCGTCCAGTACATCGATCCCGAGGAGCACGAGGTGCAGGCGCTCGTGCTGACGCCCACGCGCGAGCTGTGCATCCAGGTCACCCAGGCGCTGCGCACCTATGGCGCCCACAGCGGGCTGGACGTGGTGGCGGTCTTCGGCGGCGCGCCGATCCGCACCCAGCAGGCGCAATTGCGCGCAGGGGGACACATCGTCGTCGGCACGGTCGGGCGTGTGCTCGATCTCATCTCGCGCAACTCGATCGTGCTCCACGCCTGTCGCTTCGTCGTGCTCGACGAGGCCGATGAGATGCTCGACCTCGGTTTCCTGGAAGACGTCGAGAAGATCCTCTCGATGACTCCCTCGGGACGTCAGACGGCGCTGTTCTCAGCGACTATGCCCCCGCCGATCCGCAAGCTCGCCGACAAGTACATGTACGACCCCGAGGTGATCCAGGTCGAGGCGGCGACGCTCACGATCGACACGGTCGCCCAGTTCCAGCTCTCGGTGGAGACGCGCGACAAGGCCGCCAAGCTGGTCGAGGTCCTGCGTGCGGAGCATGGGTCGGGTGGGAATTCAAATCAAACGATCGTGTTCGTGCGCACCAAGGTCCGCTGCGACCAGCTGTTCCGCACCTTGCGCGACGGTGGTATGAACGTGCGCGCGCTGCACGGCGACATGTCCCAGGGCTCGCGCGACGGCGTGATGCTCGCCTTCAAGGGCGGGCGCGTGCCGATCCTCGTGGCCACCGACGTGGCCGCTCGGGGCCTTGACATCTCGACCGTCACGCACGTCGTCAACTACGACGTGCCCACCTCGCCGGACACATACGTCCACCGCATCGGGCGCACCGGCCGCGTGGGACGCTCAGGACGGGCGATCACATTCGTCGAGTCGCGCCAGACGCGTGAGCTGGAGGCGATCGAGCGCCACATCGGCACCAAGATCGCGGCTTGGTCCAAGGATGCTGAGGCCGCCCCGACGCCCGTGAAGGAGCGCCCGCGCCGGCACTCAAAGCCCCATATCTCACGCGACGCGACCGAGCCTACGGCCAAGCTCGTGCTCGGCGGCGGCCGCGCCGCCGGCCTGCGTGTCGCGGACATCGTCGGCGCGGTCACCTCGGCGACCGGCCTGGACGGCGAGGCCGTGCGCGACGTGAGCGTGCTGGAGCGCTTCTCGTTTCTGTCGGTGCCCTCGGCGGACGCCGATCGTGTGATCGAGGCGCTCGACGGGCGTGAGCTGCGGGGCAAGGCTCTGCGCCTGGAGCGCGTCGGCGACTAGCCGGCGGCGCGGAGGGTGTGTCTTCATTTTTGTGCAATTCACAATAGTAGCTACATATCGTAGTTACGATAGTGACCTCATAAAAAATGATGTACTGCATCCAGCCACTACGAGCGCATCATCAACCTCCACCCCCACGACCCAGGAGTGAAATCGATGTCAACCGCAACGATGCAAACCACCGAGGGCACGATCGTCTTCGAGCTGTTCGACGAGGACGCCCCAAAGACGGTCGAGAACTTCCGCAAACTCGCCTCTGACGGCTTCTACGACGGGCTGAACTTCCATCGCATCATCAGCGACTTCATGATCCAGGGCGGTTGCCCGCAGGGCACCGGCACCGGCGGCCCGGGCTATACCTTCGAGGACGAGATCAACTCGCACAAGATCGTGCGCGGCGCGCTCGCGATGGCAAACGCCGGACCCAACACCAACGGCTCGCAGTTCTTCATCGTCACCGCCAAGTCGTGCCCGTGGCTGGATGGCAAGCACACCGTGTTCGGCGAGGTGCAGAGCGGTATCGACGTGGTGGACAAGCTTGAGGGCGTGCCCACTGACGGTGGCGACAAACCGGTGGAGCCGGTGGGGATTGCCTCAATCGAGCTTTCCGAGTAAAAAATCTGGCCGGTCGGCCAATCGGGTGTAGCCTTGTTCGCCAAGGGGGTAATTCAAGAGCGAAACGAGGCAGGGAGATAGCGATATGGCGACCGTCGAGCAGCAAGCACCGCACGCACACAACGGAGCGCCGCCCGCGAGCGCCGGCGGGGACATCCCCGTCGAGAACCCGGCCACGGGTCAGATCGCCGGCACCGTGCCCGACCTCGACGCGCCTGCGGTCGCCGAGCTCGCCAAGCGCGCCCGCGCCGCCCAGCCGCAGTGGGAGGCGTTTGGCTTCGAGGGCCGCGCGCGCATCCTCCTGCGCGCCCAGAAGTGGCTGATCGACAATGCCGAGCGCGTGATCGCCACGATCGTCTCTGAGACCGGCAAGACCTACGAGGACGCCGAGTTCGCCGAGATCGCCTATGCCGCTAACGCCTTCGGCTTCTGGGCCAAGGAGGCCCCAAACTATCTGGGGGACGAGCGCATCAAATCGGCGCAGATCATGCTCAAGGGCAAGAAGCTGATCCTGCGCTACCGCCCACTCGGGTTGATCGGCGTGATCGGCCCATGGAACTACCCGTTGACGAACTCCTTCGGAGACTGCATTCCGGCTCTGGCGGCCGGCAACAGTGTGATCCTCAAGCCTTCCGAGGTCACGCCGCTCACGTCGCTCTTGCTCGCCGAGGGTCTGCGCGAGTGCGGCTTGCCCGATGGCGTCTTCCAGGTCGCCACGGGCCGTGGTGGCACCGGCGCAGCGCTGATCGAGCAGGTCGACATGATCATGTTCACCGGCTCCACGCGCACGGGCCGCAAGGTTGCCGCCGCGGCCGCCGAGCGGCTGATCCCGTGCTCTTTGGAGTTGGGTGGCAAGGACCCGATGATCGTGCTCTCGGACGCGGACCTGGAGCGCGCGGCCAACACGGCCGTGTACTACTCGATGCAGAACGCCGGCCAGACTTGCATCTCGATCGAGCGCGTCTACGTCGAGGCGCCGGTCTACGACGAGTTCGTGGGGAAGGTCACGGAGAAGATGCGCAAGCTGCGCGTAGGTGCTCCACATGGCCCCGGCTCGGTCGATGTAGGCGCGATCACCTTCCCGCCGCAGCTCGACACGATCACAGAGCACGTCGCCGACGCTGTCGAGAAGGGCGCGCGCGTGCTCGTCGGCGGCAAGGCCGTGGAGAACGTCAGCGGGCGCTTCTTCGAGCCGACGCTGCTCGTCGACGTCGACCACACGATGAAGGTCATGACCGAGGAGACCTTTGGCCCGACGCTGCCAATCATGAAGGTCGCAGACGCCGACGAGGGCGTGCGCCTTGCCAACGAGTCGCCCTACGGCCTCGGCGCGTCGGTGTTCTCACGCGACGTCGAGCGCGGCGAGGCGATCGCACGGCGCCTGGAAGCGGGCGCCGCGAACGTGAACGATGCGATCGTCAACTACACGGCCCTGGAGCTGCCGATGGGTGGCGCCAAGACATCGGGCATTGGCTCACGCCATGGAGCCGGCGGTATCCGCAAGTACTGCTCCCAGCAGGCAATCGTGGTCACGCCGAAGCTGGCGCTAAAGCGCGAGCTGCACATGTTCCCCTACAAGCCCCGTACAACGCGCATGATCTCGCGACTATTCAAGGTGCTCTACGGGCGCGGCAAAAGGGACTGAGACGAACGTGGGCGCCGCGGCGGCGCGTTCGCGACCGCTCTACTGACTCAGCGCGACTCCGAACAACGCTTCAAGCTCAGGGATCGTGGTCTCCGCGCTGGTGTGATGCACCGTGGCCATGCCAAGCTCCTCGGCGGGTGTGAGATTGAAGGGTAGGTCGTCGACGAACACGCACAGCTCGGCGGCCACCCCTGCGCGCTCGGCGCCCAGTTCGTACATGCGCTTGGCGGGCTTGCGCGTGCCCTCCTCACCTGAGATCACAAGCCCGTCGAAGATCTCGGCCAACACGTCGTGTGGGTAGCGGTGCACGCCCCACGAGTTGGAGACGAGTGCTGTGCGAATGCCCGCGTCGTGGGCGGCTCTGACCGCCTCGACCATCGCGACATCCGGCTGCACGCCGGCAAACAAGCCGTCGATCAGTCCGTCTGAGGGGACGCCGAGCAGCTCGGCGAAGCGCTGCTCGAAGGCGACCTCGTCCATCGTGCCCTTCTCCAGCGAGATCAACATCTCGCGGAACTCGGGGTCGGCGCTGAAGCGCTTGCCAAGCTCGGCCGGATCGATCTCTTCGCGCACGCAGTACTCGTGGAAGGAGGTGAACAGGTTGGTGGTGAGCACTCCGCCCCAGTCGATCAGCAGGCCCTTGCGGCCGTTGGCTGTCGTGCTCTGGGAAGCCGACGCCCCCTGCTCGTGTGGGGGGGAGGTGCTTTTAGAGGAGTCAGCCATCGAGCGCCACCGCCTCGGCCTGGCGGGCCAGCTCGAGCACGCCCTCGCCGAACTGCTTCAGGTAGGGATCGTCGGTGGTGCCGGCCACGGCGCGCTTGTAGTTGCCCTCCATGAACACGATTGACTTCCAGATCGCCAGGGTTGTGTACCAGCGCAACTCTTGCATCGAACGTCCCGAGCGCTCTTCGTAGCGTGCGATCAGCTCCGCGCGGGTGGAGAAGCCCTCGGCGCGGGTGACCTTGCCGAGATGCTCGCGCAAGCCCCCTTCGGGGTCATACGCCTCCGTCCAGAACATGCACAGGTAGCCGAGGTCGGCGAGCGGGTCGCCGATCGTGGCCATCTCCCAGTCGAGCACCGCCACCAGCTCGGCGGGTGCAAGCGCTGCGAACATCGTGTTGCCAAGTCGATAGTCGCCGTGCACGATTGTCGCGGGGCCGGACTCGGGCTTGTGCTCGGCCAGCCACTCCCCGACGCGCTCAACGGCGGGGATCTCACGCGTCTTGTTGAGGTCCCACAGGCCGCCGAAGCGCCGTAGCTGGCGGTCGAGATAGCCGCTGGGCTTGCCAAAGCCCTCCAGGCCCGCCGCACGCCAGTCCACGGCGTGGATCTCCACGAGCGCGTCGATCAGCTGCTCACCGATCCGTTTGCGCTGCTCGGGTGTGTCCAATGCCGGGGGCGTCTCCCACACGATCACCTCGCCTTGCACACGCTCCATCACATAGAACGGGCAGCCGATCAGCGACTCGTCGTCGCACACGGCGAGTACCTTCGGCACGCGTGCGGCGGTGCTCTCCAAGGCCCGCAGTAGACGCGCCTCGCGCAGCACGTCGTGGGCGCTCGGTGGCAGTGGCGGGCGCGGGGGTCGGCGCAGCACCAGTTCGGGGAAGGTGGGGTTTGAATCCCTCTCGATCAGGTAGGTCACGTTCGAATGGCCATCGCCGATCGGTTGTGCGCGGATCTCGCCCCCGCCCAGATCGTGCTCGTCGAGGAAAGCCTGCAGGGGCTCCAGTACGAGTAGTGGCGAACGGGCGTGTGGGGCGACGTCCGCGTGGCTATGCACAATGTCGTCTGGAGCAACCGCTGGGCTCATCGGCTCGCACGCTACACCGACCGCAACCTTCTTTGCTCCCACGTGTCTCAATCGTCCATGTTCCAATTCCGCACTTCCCTGATCTCGATGCTCGCCTGCGCCGTATCGGTGCTTGGCGTGCTGCCCGCCAGCGCCAGCGCCTCCCACTCCCAGGCGATGTTCTTCGAGGAGCCCAACCTCGTCGGGGTGAGCCAGGCCGTTCGTGCCAAGGAGCTCTCCCAGCTGCAGTCGCTCGGTGTCAAAGCGCTGCGCGTGGAGCTCTACTGGGCGAATGTGGCCCCCGGTGCCGCCAGCACGAAAAAGCCCAGCTTCGAAGCCACCAATCCGGCCAGCTATGACTGGGGCAACTATGACGTGGTGCTGGCCGAAGCCAAGCGGCTGAAATGGTCGGTGCTGCTGACGGTCACCTCGCCGGTGCCCGAGTGGGCGACCTCCACCCGTAAAGACAAGAGCGGCCTCACGCGCCCCAACGAAACGGATTTCAAGGAATTCATGACGGCTGTGGGCAAGCGCTATGGCAGCGAGGTGAGCCTGTATGCGATTTGGAACGAGCCGAACCACCCCGCGTTTCTGCTGCCGCAGTTCAACTCGAACGGTACGCCCGCATCCCCGCGCATCTATCGCGGCCTGTTTCAGGCCGGCTACGCGGGGTTGCAGTCCGCCGGGATCGCCAAACCGAAGGTGCTGATGGGCGAAACCGCGCCGGTCGGCGCCGATGGGCTGACGCGCAGGGAAATCAAGGAAAGGGGCTTGTTGCACGACGTCGCTCCATTGGCGTTCCTGCGCGAAACGCTGTGTCTGAGCTCCAAATACCGCAAGTCCCCGACGTGCGGGATGCTGCCGGCGTACGGGTACGCCCATCACGCCTACACCGTGGGCTCCCCCCACTACGTGCCCTCGGGCGCCGACAACGTCACGATCGGCGTGCTGTCGCGCCTGTCGAGCGCGCTCGACAAGGCGGCGGCAGCACGCGCGATACCGGGGCACATCCCGATCTATTTGACCGAGTTCGGGATCCAGAGCTACCCCAATCGCGAACTCGGCGTGCCGCAGGCCAAGCAGGCCGAATACGACGCGATCGCTGAGAAGATCGCGTGGGAAAACCCACGTGTGGCGGCGTTCTCGCAGTACCTGCTGCGCGATGATCCGCTTGGAGGGCCGCCCGGATCGAGCGTGCACGGCGGCTACGTCGGCTTCCAAACGGGCCTTGAGACCGTAAGCGGCACGCCCAAGCTGCTGTATTACGGCTTCCCACTGCCCCTGGTCGTCTCAAAGACCGCTCACGGCTACTCGCTGTGGGGGCTCGTGCGCCCGGCGAGCGGCGCCACCGTGCTGAAGCTGCAGGTCGAGCCGAGCGGCTCGAAAAAGTATCGAACGCTTGCGAGCGTGCACACAAACTCGCTTGGCTACTGGACGCTGAACTCCTCCGTCCAGGGCTCGCACTGGCGTGTGAGCTGGCGCAGTCCCGCGGGAGTGGCGTACAACGGCCCACCGATCGCCGCTTCTTGAGCAGGCCGCAGTGCTCCGGTAGCGCCCTACGATGGGACGGTGCCGGAGCTTCCAGAGGTAGAGATCACCGCGAGGCGGCTTGACGAGGCGCTGCGCGGCGCGGAGGTTGTGTCGGCGCTTGCACCGGGGGTCAAGGCGATGCGCACGTTCGACCCGCCGCTGTCGGCGCTCGAGGGACAGCGGATCGAGCGGGTGGGACGCCGCGGCAAGCACTTCGTGGTCGAGCTATCCGGCGACTTGATACTGCTGATTCACCTGATGTCGGCCGGGCGCCTGCAGTTGTACGATCGTCGTGCCGGGCCGAGGGACAGGACCTCGCGGTTGCTTGTGCGTGTGCTTGTCGATGAGGGGGATGGGGATGGGCGTTCCCTCGATGACACATCGGCGAGTGGCGCTTCGCGAGAGCGCGAGCTGCGCCTTCGGGAGTTCGGATCGAAGCAGGCTGCCTGGGTGAAGCTGTTGCGCCGCGAGCAGCTCGAGCAAGACGAGTCGATCGCGACGCTGGGTCCCGAGGCGTGGCCCGTGCCACCCCCACTCGAAGGTTTGCTGGACGCTGCTCGTCCACTGCACACGGTGCTGCGCGACCAGCACGTGCTGGCGGGCATCGGGCGCTCATGGGTGGATGAGATCCTGTGGGAGGCGAAGTTGTCGCCGTTCAAGCGCGCCGGCGATCTCGGCCAGGAGGAGCTCGCCGCGCTGGAGCAGGCGATCGTGAGAGTGCTGGATGGGGCAATCGACTCCTACGAGGAGACGGTCAAGCTGCCGATTCCCGACAAGCTGCCGATGCCGCTGAAGGTGCACCGTCACGAGGGCGATCCCTGCCCGCGCTGTGGGACGACGCTGCTTGCGGTGCACTTCGAGGACTACACGATCGCCTACTGCCCGGCCTGTCAGACCGGCGGTCGCCCGCTCAAGGACAGGCGTATGTCGCGTCTGTTGAAGTAGTGCCCACTAAACAGAATGCGTGCGATCGCCGATACATCGGAGATGGGTCCTGCCGGTCGGACACTGATTCGAGGCGACGCGCCTCGTGGCGTGTGTGTTGTGCTGGGCGCGCTGGTGGTGCTGGTGCTCGTGCACGGCGCCCACACGGTGCTGGGTCTCGACCTTGGCCGGAGCGCCGCTCTATACGACGAGTGGGTCTACGACGCCGTGATGGTTGGCTGCGCCGGGGTGTGCCTCGCGCGCGCCATTCTCCTCGCCGATGGGCGGCTGGCGTGGGCGTGCCTCTCGTTCGGTCTCGCTTGCGACGCCGCCGCGGAAATCATGGCCTCGATCAGCGAATCGCTCGCGCCGATCGCCCAGGACGTCCTGTATCTGTGCCTCTACCTGGGCGCGTATCTGGCGATCGTGCTGTTGGGCCGCCGTCGCGCGCTGCAGTTTCAGGCGAGCATGTGGTTGGACGGCGTCATCGGAGGCCTCGCCGTTGGCTCCGTCGGTGCGCTGGCTCTCTCCACGCCGGGCCTGCTGGCCTCCCACGGCAGCGGGGTGAGGGCGGCCCTGTCGATCTCCTATCCGCTCACCGACGTCCTCTTGATCGGCGTCGCCGTCGTGATGCTCGCGCTGGGCGGGTGGCGCGGCTGTCGCACCTTCGCCACGATCGCCCTGGGCTTCATGGTGATGGCGGTGGCCGATGCGGTGTATCTGTTCCAGGAAGCCCACGGGGGCTACGTGGTCGGTACGCCTCTGGACACGCTGTGGCTGCTGGCGGCCCTGATACTCGCGCTCGGGGCCTGGCAGCCCGACGGTGAGGGGGTCAGCGACCGGCACTCGCTGGGAGCTGTGATGGCGGCCCCGATCCTGTGCGGGTTGGCCGCGATCGGGGTGCTGGCCTACGGGAGCGTCGAGGGCGTCGTGGGAGCGTCGACGTGGCTGGCGGTCGCAACGCTCGTGACCGTGTTGCTGCGGCTGCTCGCGACAGCGCGCGAGAATATCGCCCTGATCGTCTCCACAAGCGAGCTGGCCGAGCACGACCCGCTCACGGGTCTGAGCAACCGCCGCGCGCTGTTGCGGGACCTCGAGCAGGCCCTCGCCAGCGCCAGCGCCGCCAGCCCAAGGCTCATGCTGCTGTTCGATCTCAATGGCTTCAAGCTCTACAACGACACGTTCGGCCATCCCGCTGGCGACGCGCTGCTGGCGCGCCTCGCTCGCAGGCTGGCCGAGCATGCCGCGCCCTACGGCTGCGCCTACCGCCTGGGGGGTGACGAGTTCTGCGCTCTGCTGAAGCCAACCTTTGATCCCATGGCGGTCGCCGCGGAGCTGACCGCCTCGCTGCTCGAGCGCGGCGAGCGATTCACGATCGGCGCCAGCTATGGGGAGGTGCTGCTGGGCGTCGAGGCGCACACGACCGAGCACGCGATGCGGATCGCCGACCAGCGCCTGTACGCCCAGAAGCGTCTCCTACGCCCGCTTCCAGTTCCCGAGTGGCGCGACGTGCTGCTCGGGCTACAGCGCGAACGCGACCCCGAGCTGGGCACTCACGTGCAGGAGGTGGCGCATCTCGCCCGCCTGATGGGGGCTCGTCTGGAAATGTCGGAGAGCGACCTCGCGGACCTTGTGGCGGCGGCCGAGCTGCACGACATCGGCAAGGCCGCGATCCCCGACGCGATCTTGGAGAAGCCGGCTGCGCTTGACGGCGCGGAGCGAGCCTTCATCGAGCGTCACACAATCATCGGCGAGCGGATTCTTGCCTCCGCTGCCACCGGGCGCACCGTCGCCGCGATCGTGCGAGCCACCCACGAGCGCTACGACGGGCGCGGCTATCCGGACGGGGTCCGCGACGAGCAGATTCCGCTGGCGGCGCGCATCATCGCGATCTGCGACGCCTACGAGGCGATGACCAGTCCTCGGGTCTACCAGCCTGCTGTGCCAGTTCAGCAGGCGCTTGCGGAGCTGGCGAAAGGCGCGGGAAACCAGTTCGATCCCAAGCTCACCGATCTGTTCGTCAAGCTCGTGCTCGACGATCCCGCACTTGCGGGTCATACGATCCGGTCGTGATCGAGCAAGGTCAAGCCGGTCGAGCGCGACGAGCTGGTGCTATCGGCGCTTGCTCGGCTCAAGCAGTCAGACCGGCGCTCGGCGCCGCCCGCGGCTGGTAATGCGCGACGATTCGTGCAAGCAGCACGCTGCCCTCGAACAGCAGATATAGCGGCACGGTCTCCAGCAGCAGCGTGATCGCATCGCCCGGCAGCAGCGCGGCCACGGCGGCGCACGCGAGGATCGCGTAGCGGCGGTTATGGGCCAGTTGGGCTGGTGTGACGATCCCCGCGCGGGTGGCCGCGAGGATTGCCACAGGCACCTGGAACACGAGCCCCATCGCGAGCAGGATCACCGCCGCGAAGTGGTAGTACTGGCTCGCTTGCACCAGCACGTTGAACTGACCGCTGTTGAAGTTCTGAAAGAAGCGCACCGCCGCCGGGAGCACCACGAAGTAGCCGAACCCCACGCCGATCACGAACAGCACCGGGATTGCGAGCATCAATGAGTTGGCAATTTTGCGCTGGTCGGGGCTGAACGCGGGCAACAGGAACCCGTACAGCTCCCACAGCACGATCGGCAGCGCGAGGATCAGCGCGAACATCAGCGTCACGCCGATCGTGGTGTTAAACGGCTCGCCGATCCCGAGCGTCACTGGCTTGTTGGCGCTGGGAGCGGCCGACAGCCGTGAGATGTCCTTTTGAAGGCGCGGGGTGGTGCTGTGAAGCGTCGCGCGCGTGGCGGCACTGGCGCCGCTACCGGGCCGCTCCAATGCGCTCACGATCGTGGCCAACTGCACCGCCACATCGCGGGAGCTCTGTTGAACGCTATAGGTGGCGCCCAGCGGTCCGTTGCCCTCACGCACCTGCTTCTGGGTCTCGTGGGCGAGCGGCGCGTTGATCAGCTGCAGCAGCGCGTGGTTCTGCCAGAAGCACACCGCGAACGCCACCGCGATCGCGACCAGTGCGATGATCAGGCGGCTGCGCAGCTCATCCAGGTGGGCTACCCAGCTGAGCTGCTCATCATGTCCGATGCTGGCGATGGCAACGGCCGCCATGGCTGCTCCTGTCGGTCTTGCTCAGAATTCCGCGCGTGCTCACGCGGCGCGCTCGTCGGGCTCGCTCGTGACGATCGAGGCAGGCGCCGGCACGCTTGCGACCGGCGTTTGCGGCTGGGAATGCTCTTGCGTTATCGCGCTGAGGGGCGATTGTGCGCCGTCGCCGCCGATTGCCTCCTTGAAGCCGCGCAACCCGGTACCGAGCGAGTGGCCCAGCTCCGGCAGGCGCTTGGCGCCGAACACCAGCAACAGCACTACGAGCAGAAACATGAGATGGAGCGGATTGTCGAGGCCCATTGTGGGATCTCCTCCGATTGGATTGTGTGCGATCGATTGGTCTTCGCGCAGAGGTCCCGAGCGGATCACTGGTGTCCTGCGACACTCGGGTTGGCGTGAAAGTCGCCGTTAAGGCGAAACCTCCCGTGTGTGCCTGATCCAAAGGGCCACGTCGTGCGAATAGCTCTCGATGCGTTTCCCAGGTTGCTTCAGATGAGTCCGATCAAATCCCGTCTCGCGCGCTCCCCGGCGCACCTGCGTCGTCTCGCCGACGAGGAGCTGATGGAGCTGGTGTGCCGCAATGACGCGGTGGCGTTCGAGATCGTGCTCGAGCGCCACCTCGACGCCGCGTTCTCGCTGGCGTACCGCATGATCGGGCGGCGCGCGCTGGCGGAGGACGTCGTGCAGGAGGCGATGCTCTCCACATGGCGCAGCGGCGCTCGCTATGACCGCTCGCGTGGGAGCGTGCGCAACTGGATCCTCGGCATCACCCACCATCGCGCCGTGGACGGGTTGCGCCGCGACGGGGTGCGCACCCACAAGAACGTCAGCGACGAAGGGCTCGAGGAACACTTGGAGGCGCCCGACCGCACCGACATGGAGGTGGTGGGTCGCGACGAGGCCCAGGAGGTTCGCAGCGCACTGCAACGTCTACCTGGCGAGCAGGTGCGGGTGATCGAACTGGCGTACTTCGGCGGGTTCACCCATACTGAGATCGCCGAGATGCTCGATCTGCCGATTGGAACAGTCAAGGGCCGCATGCGTCTGGGGCTGGAGAAGATGCGAGTGCGGCTGTCGCCATCGGAGACGGTCGCATGAGGCATCTTGGGCACGGTTGCTCTGCGATCCCCGGCTCGATCTCGTCGGGTTCCCGCTTGATCTTCTCGGGCTCCCGCTTGATCTCGTCGGGCTCCCGCTTGATCTCGTCGGGCTCCCGCTCGATCTACTTGCCGAGGGTGCTTCGATGAGCTCCACAGACCGTGAGTGCGAGGAGCGTGGGCAGGCGGCTGCCTATGTGCTGCGCGCGCTCGAGCACGATGAGGTCGAGCGCTATCGCGAGCATGTCGCTCGCTGCGCGGTCTGCTGGGCAGCCGTGGCCGAGCTGCAGCCGGTCGCCGACTCGCTGCCGGCGGCCGTGCCAGTAGTGGTTGCCTCCGAGGCATTGCGCGAGCGGGTCATGGGCAGCGTGCGTTCCGAGGCCGAGCTGCTCGACGCGGCCGGCGCGCGCGCCGATCGACCTAACTTCGCACGCCCGCGCGCGCGCCTGCGTTTGCGCCGCCCACAACTGCTCACCGCGAGGCCGGCTTTGCGCCGCCCACAACTGCTCACCGCGGGGGCGGCTTTGGTCGCCGGCCTGCTGATCGGTGCGATCGTGCTCAACACCGGTTCCTCGACGCCCGCGGTGCGCGTCACCACTGCTCAGCTTGCATCGCTGCCGGCCGGCGCTCATGCCACCGTGCGCCAGGTTGGAGCTCACGCCGAACTGGTCGTCTCTGGCATCGCTCAGCCGCCACGTGGCAAGATCTATGAGCTGTGGCTCGCGGGGGAAAGCGGCGCGCCGAGGCCGACAGACGCTCTATTCGGCGTCACCCGCAGCGGCAGCGCCTCGGTCAACGTGCCCGGCGATCTAGCGGGTGTCAGGCGCGTGATGGTCACAGCCGAGCCTTTGGGCGGCAGTCAGCATCCGACCAGCGCGCCGATCATCGTGGCGACGCTGCGCTCTTCCTGAACGGGCCTGTTTTTGGTATTAGGTCCTGGTAATGGGGCGTTATATGCCTATTCTGCGTATAAAATCCTCTTTGAAGGACTTTATATGTGTTATCTTCCTATGTTGTAGGTACTCTAAATAGGTCCCTAAACATCATTTACGGCCCTAAAGACCCATGTAGGGTGCATTATGAAGATTCATGGATATCTGACCGATGAGGCGGTGCTCTCCGAGCTTGGCGCACGCTTGGAGCGAACTCGTCTTGAGCGCAACCTCACCCAGCGCGAACTGGCCAGTGAGGCTGGAGTGGAGCGCAAGGCTGTGCAGCGGATCGAGGCCGGTGAGTCGGTCAAGCTCGTCAGCTTGATCCGGGTGCTGCGAGCGCTCGAGCTGCTCGATGCGCTGGACCAGCTCGTGCCGGAGCCGGTGCCGAGCCCGATTGAGCTGTTGAGCTTGCACGGCCGCAGTCGCCGGCGCGCCTCCGGCGAACGTCGCAAGAGCCCATCCGCTCGGAAGCAGGCGGTGGGCTGGCGTTGGGGGGATGAGACGCCCGGCGATGGCCGGTCGTGAGCACTCTCGCCGCGGTCAGATTGTGGGGCACGCGCATCGGCGCCGTCTCCATGCCCACGGACAGTCGCGTGGCCGCCTTCCAGTACGACCAAGGTTTTCTGAGCAGTGGCATCGAGGTGTCGCCGCTCGTCATGCCGCTGCGTGTCGCGCCCTACACGTTCCCGGCCCTGAACCCGGAGAGTTTCCACGGGCTGCCTGGTCTACTGGCCGACAGTCTGCCCGACCGCTACGGTCATGCGTTGATCGACGCCTGGCTCGCGGGGCAGGGCCGTACGCCGGAGAGCTTCAACGCTGTAGAGCGGCTGTGCTACATCGGCAGGCGCGGTATGGGCGCGCTGGAGTTTGCTCCCAGCGACGGTCCGTCGCCGTCGCGCACCCACACGCTGCAGGTAGCTGAGCTGGTCGAGCTTGCCTCCGAGGTGCTGTCCCACAGGGAGGAGCTCGTCGCCTCGCTGGCGGCCGGCCATCAGCAGCAGGCGATGCGCGACATCCTGAGCGTCGGCACCTCCGCCGGCGGCGCGCGCGCAAAGGCCGTGATCGCCTGGAACCCTTCCACTAACGTCGTGCGCTCCGGCCAGCTGGACGACCTCCCCGCGGGCTTCGAGCACTGGCTGTTGAAGTTCGACGGCGTTACGGGCAACAAAGACAAGGACACGCTCGCCGATCCGCTCGGCTACGGGGCTGTCGAGTATGCCTATTCGCTGATGGCGCGAGACGCCGGCATTGCCATGAGCGAATGTCGCTTGCTCGAGGAGAACGGCCGCCGACACTTCATGACTCGCCGCTTCGATCGAGCGGACGATGGCTCCAAGCGCCACATGCAGTCCTTGGGCGCGCTGGCCCACTTCGACTTCAACAAGCCCGGCGCCCACTCCTACGAGCAGGCGTTCCTGGCGATGCGCCGGTTGGGGCTCTCCACACCGGCGGTCGAGCAGATGTTTCGCCGGATGGTGCTCAACGTCGTGGGCCGCAACCAGGACGACCACGTCAAGAACATCGCCTTCCTGATGAGTCGATCCGGGCACTGGGAGCTGGCCCCCGCGTTTGACGTCGTCTACTCATACCGGCCCGGAAGTCCATGGACAGACCGACACCAGATGACGATCAACGGCAAGCGCGACGACTTCACGCTGGCGGACTTTCGCGCATGCGGGCGCACGGCTTCGCTTCCGCGCGGGCGCTCCATTCGGATCGTGGAGCAGGCGTGCGAGGTTGTGTCTGAGTGGAAGGCCTACGCCGAGCGCGTCAAGGTCGACGAGGAGCACGTGCGACGGATCGCCCCGATGTTGCGGCTGTCGTTTCCGCCCGGGTAGATAGGCTCTGGGCATGATCGAGCCGTCCGGGAAGGTGGCCGAGGTGCTGCGCAAGGTCAAGCCGGCCGCGCACGACGAGCTGGTGCTCTCAGCGCTTGCCGGGACCAAGCAGTAACGCCGACTCGCATGCGCGCGCCGGCGGTATACATGCGCGGGCCGGCGCGGTATATATGGGGAACCGTTCACGCCCGCTGAGAAGGGAGATCGACATCATGCTTGCAAGTGCCGTGCTCGAGGCGCCCGAGCGCGAATTCGACGACAACGATTGGGACGACGAGGAGCTCGACGCAGACGAGCTCGACGTTGACCTGGATGACGAGGGCATCGAGCCCGAAGACGACGAAGACTTCTGATCACGCTCGCGCCGATCTCGCTCGCCCACGGCCTGCCCGGGATCGGCTCGGCCTCGGTCGCGCAGAGCTTCGACTCGTTTGTCGAAGCCGCTGAGAAGTTCTTCTCCGACCTGGCGGCCGTGCACTGGGGGGCGCTAGTGCTCGGTCTGGCGTTCTTCGGGTTCAATCTCACGCTGCGCTCGCGCGCGTTCTTTCACAGCCTGCGCGCAGCCTACCCAGCCGTGCGCTTCCAGTGGCGGCGCATCTGGGGTGCGTATGTCGCGGCGGTGGGCTTCAACAACGTGGTGCCCGCACGCGGCGGGGACGTCATCAAGCTGTTTCTCAGCAAGAGCTCGATACCGGGCTCCTCCTATCCGACGGTCGCCTCGGCGTTCTTCGTGGAGTCGATCTTCGACGTCACTGTCGGGGTGTTCGTGCTGATCTTCGCGTTCTCCCAGGGTGTGTTTCCCAAGCCCCCCGATTTCTCCAAGCTGGGCTCGTTCGACATCTCCTACCTTGCCGAGCACTTCCGCTTTACGCTGTTTCTGATCACGCTGCTCGGTGTTCTCGGGATTGTCGCGTTTGCGCTGCTGTCGGTGCGTGTCAAGGCGTTCTGGGCACGCATACGCCAGGGGCTCACGATTCTCACCGATCGCCGCCGCTATCTGCGCGAAGTTGCCGCCTGGCAGGCGGTTGCGTGGGTGTGTCGCTTCATCGCCTTCTGGTTTCTGCTCGACGCGTTTCGGGTGGGAGGCTCCGTTGGCAACGTGCTGCTCGTGTTCGGAGCCAGCCAGGTGGCGGGTGCGGTTCCGTTCACGCCGGGCGGCGCCGGTGTGCAGCAGGCCCTGCTCGTCAAGGTGTTCGCGACAAGCGCGCCGACGGCGGTCGTTGCCGCCTACTCCGTTGGCCAGCAGATCGCGATCGCCGCGTTCACGGCCATCATGGGCCTTTGCGCGGTTGTGCTCATCTTTCGCTTTCGCTCCTTCAAAGAGGTCATCGCGGCCGGGCGCGCATCGCGCGAGCAGGAGCGCGAGTTCGAACGTAACGGCGAGGAAGGGCCCGCTACTGAAGACCCTCGCGCGCCTCGCGCACGAGTGTGACGGCCTCGGGAAATACGAGCGCGATCACACGACGGATCTGCTCGGCCTGATCCTCGGCGTTGCCCTGAACGTTGACACGGTTAACGGCCGCCACCGTCATGTCGACGGCAAGCTTGATCGCGTTGTCGGCCCAGGCCAGCGCCTGCTGACCCTGCATCTGTTCGGCAAACTGTGCCAAGCGGCGCTGCAGCTCCTCGGGGTCACCGAACACGTCGCCAAAGCCTCCACCCTCCATAAGGCCCATCCTAGCGTGAGGGCGTAACTCGACAGGCCAGGAGCGCATAGACTGCCGTGCCGATGGCCGCCACCGCAGAGATCAAGGAGCGCACAGCCTTCGAGACCGAACGCCGCGCCCGGCTTGGGGTGCCGGTGTCCGCGGGTGGCGTGCTCTACCTGCTGAGCGCGATCATCCTGAACGCGACGCTCAAAGAACTGCCCACGGTCGGCGTCGTGCAGGGGCTCGAACCGGCGCTGCGCGGGGAAGCCAATCCGGCTGTGAGTCCTCGAGCCGCTGAGGTCAAGTACATCAACCACAACGCCTTTGGGCTGATTGTGGGCAATCTACTCACGGCGCTTGCCGTGCTCGCACTCACGCTGGTGCTGCTGTTCATAATTGACTGCACCCGCTTTCGCAGGCCTGAGACATGGCGCGCCGGGCGTCCGCTGGTGCTGATCGGTGGGATCGGCTACGCGCTGCTCAACCTGATCCACGAGGTGGTGCTCGCGATCGAGGCGCACAATTTCGTCAGTGCCGGCAACTTCACAAATGGAGCTGTGGAAAAAGCGCTGCTGTCGACCGGCTTTGTCGGGATCTTCTTGAGCTTGCTGGGGCTGCTGGCCGCGCTTGCACTGACCGTTGGGATGATCGCGGTGATGGTCGGCGCGATGCGCGCCGGCCTGTTGCCACGCTGGCTCAGTGTGCTTGGGACGCTCGCGGGCGTGCTGTTCCTACCGCTGTTCAACAGCCCCTATCTGCAGTTCATTCTCACCTTCTGGCTCGTCGCGATGGGCTTGCTGCTGATGGAACGCTGGCCCAACGGCGACCCGCCCGCTTGGGCTGCTGGGGAGGCGCGTCCCTGGCCGACTCAGGCTGACATGCGCGCACAGCGCGAAGCGGCGGATGACGGTGCGGCCGGTGGACGCTCACGAGGATTGAAGGACGCTCGCAACGGTGATGGGCCAGGCGCGGACGTGGCGCCGGCTCCGACCCCCACGGGGGCGGGTTCCAGGCGCAAGCGCCGCAAGCGCGGCTGATGCTCTTGTCCGATGTGTCCAGCGTCATCCCCCCTGATGTTGCATTTGGGTGACTTGCGCGAGGATTGAGCAGTCACCTGAGGGGGAATAAAGATAAGTAGACCGCGCGGCTTGGTCCCCCAGGCTCGACGCGATCGAATGTTTTCACAAGCATCAATGCCGCCTGGCATTGGGCGGCGCGAAGGAGGGTCCCATGGAGGCAGCATCGATCCATCCTCGTCCGGCACAGGGCGTTAGCCCGCCGCTCGCCAGGTCAGACGCCGGCGAGATTCCGGTGGCGAGCTCGTGGTCGCCGGCCAACCCGGCGCCGCTTGGTCTTGCGGGTTTCGCGATGACCACGTTTGTGCTCTCGATGTTCAACGCCAATCTCGTCAACGAAAAGGGCGTGCCGGTCGTCCTCGGACTGGCGCTCGCCTACGGCGGGATCGTGCAGCTGCTCGCCGGCCTTTGGGAGTTTCGCACCGGCAACACGTTTGGCGCGGTCGCGTTCTGCTCCTATGGAGCGTTCTGGATCTCTTTCTGGGCGCTGGAGGTGTTCTACGCGAAGAGCATCGGTGGCAACGTCGGTCACGCCATCGGGGTGTACCTGTGGGCGTGGGCGATCTTCACCGCCTACATGACGGTCGCGGCCTTGCGCGTCAGCGGAGCTGTGCTGCTCGTGTTCGTGTTGCTGACCATCACGTTCATCCTGCTGGCGATCGGTGCGACCGGACCGCACATCACGGTCACACACTGGGGTGGCTACCTGGGCCTGGCGACGGCCGCCGCGGCCTGGTACGCCTCGTTTGCGATCGTCACCAACTCGACGTTCAAACGAACCGTCATGCCGGTGATGCCGCTGGGCGACTAGTAAACGACGAACACACGATCGATAGAGTCAACGCGATGCCCACCGAAGGAGTCGATGCGATGCCTATGGAAGGGATCAACGCGACGCCAGCGGTGGGGATCGACGCGACGCTCACAGAAGGGGAGGTGTAGGTCATGGCCTCAAGCGCGGACACGCTCGACGAGCAGCTGGCCCGGATGCTCGAGCAGGAGCGCTTCGAGCCCCCCGCGGGGTTCCGCGAGGCCGCTCTGCTGAAAGATCCCGCCGTATATGAGCAAGCGGAGCGCGATCCGCAGGCATGGTGGGTCGAGCAGGCCGAGCGGCTTGACTGGTTTGAGCCATGGGAGCAGGTGCTCGACGACTCCAACCCCCCCTTCTACAAGTGGTTTGTGGGAGGCAAGATCAATGCCTCCCACAATTGTCTGGACCGGCATGTCGCCGCCGGACTGGGTGATCGTGTCGCGCTGCACTGGCTAGGCGAGCAGGGCGAGCAGCGCGACATCACCTACGCCGCGCTGCTCGATGAGGTCAAGCGCTTCGCGAGCGCACTAAAGAACCAGGGGGTTGGCAAGGGCGACGTGGTCGGCATCTACCTTCCGATGATCCCCGAGGTGGTCGTGGCGATGCTCGCGTGCGCTCGCATCGGCGCCCCCCACAACGTGGTGTTCGGTGGTTTCTCCGCCGAGGCGGTGCGCGAGCGCATGGACTTCTCAGAAGCGAAGGCGCTGATCACCGTCGACGGCGCGGCGCGCAAGGGCAAGACCGCGCCGGTGAAGGATCGCGTGGATGAGGTCATGGGAGACCTCTCGACGCTGCAAACGATCGTCGTCATACGCAGCAAGGGCACGCCGTGTCAGATGAAGGTCGGTCGCGACGTCTACTACGACGAGATACTGGCCGGCGCCGATGCGGAGTGTCCGGCCGAGCCGCTGGACGCCGAGCATCCGCTCTACATCCTCTACACGTCGGGATCGACCGCCAAGCCGAAGGGGATCCTGCACAGCACCGGGGGCTATCTGACGGGTGTCAGCGCCACCCACCGCTACGTGTTCGACTTGAAAGCCGAGTCCGACGTCTACTGGTGCGCGGCCGACGTCGGTTGGGTCACCGGTCACTCCTACATCGTCTATGGCCCGCTTGCCAACGGCGCCACCTCGGTGATGTGGGAGGGCGCGCCCGACTATCCCCACAAGGACATCTGGTGGGAGATCGTCGAGCGCTACAAGGTCAACATCCTCTACTGCGCTCCCACCGCGATTCGCGCGTGCATGAAGTGGGGCCCGGAGTGGCCGGGCAAGCACGATCTCTCCTCGCTGCGCCTGCTCGGCAGCGTCGGCGAGCCGATCAACCCGAAGGCGTGGCTGTGGTACCACAAGGTGATCGGCGGCGAACGTTGCCCGATCGTGGACACCTGGTGGCAGACCGAGACAGGTGCGATCATGATCACGCCGCTCCCCGGTATCACCGCGACGAAGCCCGGTTCGGCCACCCACCCGTTCCCAGGGGTGCGAGCGCAGGTGCTCAGCGAGTCCACCGGCGAGCCGATCAGCGAAGGCCAGGGCCTGCTGGTGCTCACCCACCCGTGGCCATCGATGCTGCGCACCCTCTACAAGGAGGACGAGCGCTTCATCGAGACCTACTTCAAGCGCTTCGGCAAGGAGACGTATCTGGTCGGCGATGCCGCCCGCGTGGACTCAGATGGCTACATCTGGGTGATCGGTCGTATCGACGACGTCGTGAACGTCTCCGGGCACCGGCTGTCGACCGCCGAGGTCGAGTCCGCGATCGTCGCTCATCCCGATGTCGCCGAGGCCGCGGTGATCGGCCAGCACGACGAGGACACCGGACAGGCGATCGTCGCGTTCGTCACGCTCCAGGGAGACCTGCAGGGAGATGACGCTGAGGTCGAGAGTGTGCGTGACACCGTCGCCGAGCGGATCGGCAAGTTCGCCCGACCCAAGCGCATCATCTGGGCGGAGGATCTGCCCAAGACCCGCTCGGGCAAGATCATGCGCCGGCTGCTGCGCGACATCGCCGAGGGGCGCGCGCTGGGAGATGTGACCACGCTGCGCGATCCCGCGGTGATGGCCCAGCTGGAGGGGCGCATCAAGGAGCTGCAGGCCGAGGAGGCCTAGCGCGGATCCACCCCCCAAGCGGACGAGGGGGCGGCGCGGTGGCGAGCGTCAGTAGTTAGTCTCACCGGCGATGGCTAATTCTGCCGATGCGGCTGGGCCCGCGATCCAGACCTCCGGTCTGACCAAGCGCTTTGGCGATCGCACCGCGATCGATCGCGTTGACCTGCACGTGCCGCGCGGCAGCGCGTTTGGATTCCTCGGGCCCAACGGGGCCGGCAAGACGACGATGATCAGGATGCTGCTCGGCCTCACGCGTGCAAGCTCGGGAAGCATGAGCGTGCTCGGGCGTCCGGTGCCCTCAGAGCGCTCGCAGGCGCTTGCGAGGGTGGGCGCGATCGTGGAGGAGCCGCGCTTTCATCCTCAGCTCTCCGGGCGCGAGAACCTGCGCATCGTCGCGGCCGTGCGCGGGCCGCAGACGCACGAGCGCATCGCCCCGGCGCTTGCCCGCGTTGGCCTTTCAGACCGTGCTGATGAGAAGGTCAAGAAGTACTCGCTGGGCATGCGCCAACGCCTCGGCGTCGCCCGCTGCCTGCTGGCCGACCCGCTGCTGTTGATCCTCGACGAGCCCACCAACGGCCTCGATCCGGGCGGCATTCAGGAGTTCCGCGAAATGATCCGTGCGATGGTCGAGCAGGAGGGGCGCACCGTGTTCATCTCCTCGCACCTGCTCGACGAGGTCGAGAAGATCTGCGACCACGCCGCGATTGTCGATCACGGCAAAATCATCACCCAGGGCGCGATCGCGGAGCTGGCCGAGGGCAGCACCCAGCACGAGCTGATCGTCGGCGTAAGCGACCCCGAGCGGGCGCTCGTGGTGCTCGAAGGATGCGAGCACGCGCGCGAGGCGCATCGCTCCGACGAGGGCCTGCGCATTGTGCTGGCCGACGTGTCGAGCATGACCGCGGCCGATCGCGCCGCTGCGGTCAACTCATTGCTGGTGGGCTCGGGACTCGCCGTGTCCCGCCTGGAGCCAGTGCGCCAGAGCCTCGAGAAGCGCTTCCTCGAGGTCACGTCGAGATTGAGCGACTCACCCGCCGAGGAGGTGAAGGCATGAACGCCACCGCTGTCACTCCAAGCGAGGCGAGGTCGAGCATGAGCGTCACGGTCGCGGCCCAGATGACGGGCGCCGACATTCTCAAGCTGCGCAAGAAACGCGGCATCTTGATCTGGTCGCTGGTGCTGGCGCTCGCCCCGATCGTCGTCTACTTCGTGGCGGCGGTGATCGAGCACGCCACCAACCCGGGCAGCGGTCATGGGCAATATGGGCCGGCGGGCGGTGTGCAGAACTTCTCCGACGGGCTGCGGGTGATCGCGCTTCTGTTCGGGCCGCTCGCGGCGCTGTTGATCGGCGTGGAGGCCGGCACCGGGGACGCGTCGGCCGGTGTCTTCCGAGACCTCGTCGTCACCGGTCGTTCGCGCCTGGCGCTGTTTGCCTCGCGTGTGCCCGCCGCGCTGGCGGTGACTTTCGCGATGATGCTCGGCGCCTACGCGCTACTGCTGATCGGAACCTTCGCCTTTGCCTCGGGTCTACCAACCCCGAGCGGGTCGCTGATCTTCGACGGCCTGGGTTTCTTGCTGTTGGCCACGGGGATGATGTGCGTGGTCGCGGTGGGCTTCGCCGCGCTCACCACCTCCAAGCCGGGAGCGATCATCGCGATGATCGCGTGGTTGATCGTGGCAAGTCCGGTGCTCGCCAACATCGAAGGGCTGGGGAGCTTCCGCGACGGCTTGATGAGCCAGGCGATCTCGCACTTCAGCCCGGTCAACACGGGCGGGGGAGGGCACGGCGCCACCGTCACGATGGCAGGCGGGACGGCTTTTGTCGTGCTCGTCGGTTGGGTGGTCGTTTTCCTCGCGCTCGGCGCCTGGCGCACGCGCACGATGGACGCCTAGCTCGTCACACCTTGCGGTGCTCAGGCACCCACGCGCCGTCCTCGGAGCGCGTGAAGTCCTGAAACAGCCCGGGCGCCTCGACCTGCATCACGCGGGCAATCTGGTCGAACACGAGCCGCAGCTCCTCCTCGGCGCCCTCGGCCGTGCGCATCTCGATCACATGGCGCAGCGTGCGCGCGTTGGCGGTCCAGAGGATGTCGGTCGACAGCCCGATCGGCGCGAGGCGGCGCAGCGCTGAGGTGACCTCCTTCTTGACGTGGAAGGGCACCCCCTGCTCGTCGATGCCCAGCTGTTCGGCGGCGCTCACCTGAAATTCCTCCAGCTGCTCCACGATGCTCAGCACCTGCTCGCGCACCGGCTCCAGCGCAGGGGGCACACGGAAGCCGATATCGGTGAGGCGCACGTAGCGCAGGCTCTCCTGGCTGAACGCCGAGCCGGCGCGATGCCTCACGAGCTCATGCGTAAAAACGCGGCTCACGTTGCGCAGCGCAAACGACCAGTTGGCGTGCTCCAGCACGCTGCCGTGGGCGCTCTTGAGGATGTTGGCGAAATACTCGCGCTGGTCGGTGCGCACCTTCGTCACGTTCGGGTTCAGGCCCGGCTCCCAGCTTCGATAACAGGCCCGGCCACCGAACTCGACGAGCAGCTCGCCATGATTGAGGCCTCCGCCCGCCCCGTCGTCAGACTCCTCCAAACGACGCTCCAACCACGACTCGCCGCCGACATCCTTGAGGTAGCCGCGCATACCCTCGACGTCGATCGATGGTCTCGCGAGCAGATAGACCTTGGGTGTCGTCTCGTGCATGGGATCGGCGATGCTACCGTCCGCTACGGATGAGCCCTTCCGCCGCCCAATCGGAGATCCCCGACGCCGAGCTGGAGCGGACCGCCTGGGAGCTTGACCCACTCGTCGATGGCCAGGGTGACGCGGGTGCGCGGCGTCAGCTTGACGAGGCGCTCGAGCGCGCGCGGGTGTTCGCCGAGCGCTACGTGGGCAAGTTGGGGGAGCTCGACAGCGTCGCGCTCGAGCAGGCGATGCGCGAGCTGGCCACGATCCAGGAGCTGGCCGGGCGCGCCGCCACCTATGCCGGTCTGCGCTTCTCGGTGGACACCTCCGATCCGCCACGCGGGGCGCTGCTGCAGGAGATGCAGGAGCGTGCCACCCAGATCGAGACCACACTGCTGTTCTTCGAGCTGGAATGGGCCAGCTTGGAGGACGAGCGGGCCGAGGCACTGCTGGACAACGAGCGCCTCGAGTTCTGCGCGCACCACCTACGCAACGTGCGCCGTTACCGCGAGCACCTGCTCAGCGAACCGGAGGAGAAGATCCTCGCGGAGAAGTCGGTCACGGGCGCCAATGCCTGGTCACGGCTGTTTGACGAGCTGACCTCCGCGATCGAGGTGCGCCTGCCGGTCCCCGCCGGCGCAGGTGGGTCCCAGGATGGCAGCAAGGAGTCACCGCAGGACAGCGAAGGTAGGGAGGGCCGCGAGGGTACACAGGACAGCGAAGGTATGGAGGGCCGCGACGGAGCAGGGGGGACGCAGACGCTCGCGCTTGACGTGGCGCTCAGCCGGCTGGTGCTGGCAGACCGCGAGCTGCGACGCACGACCGCGAAGGCGGTCACCGAGGCGCTGGCTCCAGGGCTGCGCACGCGCGCGTTCCTGTTCAACACGTTGCTTGCCGACAAGGCCACCGACGACCGCCTGCGCCGCTACCCGAGCTGGCTGTCGGCGCGCAACCTCTCCAACGAGGCCAGCGACGAGTCGGTCGCTGCGCTGATCGCCGCCGTCTCCTCGCGCTATGAGCTGGCGCGGCGCTGGTATCGACTGAAGGCGCGCCTGCTCGGGGTGGAGCGGCTCGCCGACTACGACCGCATGGCGGCCGTCACCGAGGATGAGGTCACCTACAGCTTCGCCGAGGCCCGCGAGATCGTGCTCGACTGCTACTCGTCGTTCTCGGGTGAGCTGGGCGCCCTCGCGAAGAGCTTCTTCGACGGGCGCTACATCGACGCGCCCGTGCGCCCCGCCAAGCGCGGCGGGGCGTTCTGCGCGTCGGCCGTGCCCTCGGTGCACCCGTATGTGATGCTCAACTACACCTCGCGTCGTCGCGACGTGCTCACGCTCGCCCACGAGCTGGGCCACGGCGTGCACTTCGCGCTCGCGGCCGGGCAGGGCATTTACCACCAGGGCACCCCGCTCACACTCGCCGAGACCGCTTCGGTGTTCGGCGAGACGATCGTGTTCGGGCGCCTGCTCGCGGAGGACAGCTCGCCCGCCTCACGCCTGGCGCTGCTGGCCGAGAACATCGAGGGTGCGATCGCCACCGTGTTTCGTCAAGTCGCGATGAACCGCTTCGAGGAGCTCGTCCACAATGCCCGCCGCGAGCAGGGCGAGCTGTCGGTCGAGCGCTTCGGCGAGCTATGGACCGAGAGCCAGACCGAGATGCTCGGCGACTCGGTGGAGATCACCGAGGGCTACCGCTCGTGGTGGTCCTACATCCCACACTTCATCGGCTCGCCTGGGTATGTGTATGCGTACGCCTATGGTCAGCTACTTGCGCTGTCGGTGTATCAGCGCTATGAGCAGCGCGGCGAGGAGTTCGTGCCGCGCTACCTGGAGCTGCTGGCCGCGGGCGGCTCGCGCTCGCCGCAGGAGCTCGGGCGGATCGTCGATGTCGATCTGGCCGACCCGGGATTCTGGGATGCGGGGCTCGATCTGGTCGAGCGCCAGCTCGAGGCGGCCGAAGAGGCCGCTGGCGCGGCTGGTCGCTTGTAGGCGACCCGCACTTTCGCCGCAAGCAAGCGCCTGGCGTCCGCGAGGTCCACGTACGGCCTCCAACGATCCAGCGCACGGCCTCCAACATATGTCCAAGAAGTGGTGCACGGCACAGCGGGCTCGTTATCTTCGGGTGCTCCTTCGCGCGCTACCCCTAGAGAGGTCCTCCAATGACGAGTACCACGCTTTTGGTCTCCAACCAGCTCCAGACCACGACGCTTTTCTTGATGCCGGGCAACACTCTCGAACACGGGGAGTGGCAGGCGGACTTCGGTCCCACGCCCACGATCGCACCGGGCGCGATGGCTGTGTACGTGTGCGAATCCGACGGATTCCTGACGGGGGATGAAGGAAGGCTGAATTACTATCCCGCCCAGTCCGAGGAGCACGTCAACTGGGAGGCTCCGGGCGACGAGCTCATCTCCCTGTTCTTCGACGACCCATTCGTCGGGAAAAACTCGTTTTCGGCATCCGCGCCACCCTCCGGTCCCTACGAGGTCAGCTCCCAGGAAATGGATGGAACCGGCGCTGGATACGATCCGAATGCCCAGCAGCTCATGTTTCAGATCTTTGGGCGATACGGTCCTACCAGCTGTATGCCGGGCTACGTGTGGCGCGAAGCCTTTCCCGGCGACCATGTGTGCGTGCTTCCGAGCATCCGCCAGCAGGTTGCCGACGACAACCACGACGCATCCTCACGGGTTCACTCCGATGGGCAGTGCGACAGTGGCTATGTGTGGCGCGAAGCTCGCCCGCAGGATCACGTGTGCGTGACGCCGGCCACGCGCCAGCAGGCCGCCGATGACAACGCCGCGGCGGCAAGCCGCACGCTCTAGCTGTCGCCTACAGCAGCCCGAGCGCGCTGCCCACACCGTGCACCAGGTTGAACAGGGGCTGGGGGATGATGCCGAAGAAGATCGTGGCGGTGGCGGCGAGTACGGCCACAAAAGCCAACTCGGGTTGTGCGTGGCGGCCGGTGGTTGAGGAGGCGGCCACGGCTGCGCCCTCGGCGTCCAGCTCGGGCGAGCCGCCGGCTATCGCCGGCAGCGGGCCGGCGCCGGGTGTCGGCAGGTCGGTCTGGCCGGTCGCGCCGGCGGGCGAGGGGCTCATCCACATCGTGGCGATCACCGGCAGGTAGTAGCCGAGCGAGATCATCGAGCCGACCACGATCACCACGCCCAGCCACGTGTAGCCGCCGGCGACCGCGGCGTCGATCAAATAGAACTTGCCGATGAAGCCCGCGGTCGCGGGGATGCCGGCGAGCGCGAGCATCGAGATCGTCATCGGCCATGCCAGCCACGGTTGTTCGCGGCCGAGGCCGGCGAGCGACTGGATGTTGTCGCCCAGTTCGGTTTCACGCTCGCGCGCGATGATCACGGCGAACGCGGCCATGTTCATCGCCACGTACACGGCCAGGTAGAACACGGTGGCCTGCGCGCCGAGGCGGGTGGCCACGACCACGCCGGCCAGCATGTAGCCGGCCTGTGCGACCGAGGAATAGGCGAGCATCCGCTTTAGAGAGGATTGGCCGAGCGCGCCGACGTTGCCGACGATGATCGTGATCGTGGCGAGCGCGGCCAGCGCCGGTCCCCAGCTGGCGTGGGCTTCGATCAACGCGACGTCGAACAGGCGCAACAGCACGCCGAGTGCGGCGACCTTGGTGGCAACCGCCATGAACGCGGTGATCGGCGTGGGCGCGCCCTCGTACACGTCGGGCGTCCACTGGTGGAAGGGGGCCACCGAGGACTTGAACGCGAGGCCGGCCACGCACAGTGCGATCCCGGTCAGCAGCATCGCGTTGGTAGCAAGCCCCCCGGTCGAGATCGCGCTCGCGATCCCCGCGAAGTCGGTCTGGCCGGTCGCGCCGTACAACAGCGCGAGCCCGTACAGCAGCGTGGCCGATCCGACCGAGCCCACGATCAGGTACTTCAGACCCGACTCGAGCGAGCGCTCGCGGCGCATTTCGGTTGCGCACAGCACATACAGCGGAATCGACAGAAGCTCCAGCCCGAGAAACAGCGACACCAGGTTCTGGGCAGCGCCAAGCAGCGCCATGCCGCCGATCGCGGTCAGCAGCATCGAGTGGAACTCGCCGTGCGAGGCTTCTTCGGCGGCCTGCGAGCGCCATGCGAGCAGCACCGCGGCGATCCCGCCGACGGCCAGGATCATCGTGAGCACGAGCGAGAGCTGGTCGATGCGCAGCGCGCCCGAGACGATCGACTCGGGCGTGTTCCAACGCCAGATCGACAGGCCGATGCTGGCGCCCAGCGCGACCACCGCCAGCACCGGCACGAATTGCGTACGCACGCGACGCGCGCCAATCAGGCCGACCATCAGCACCACGATCGCCCCGCCCAGCAGTGCGATCAGTGGCGACAGCGCAGCGAAGTCGACGTGCGGGCCTTTGAGGTGGGCGGTGGCCAGGTTGGCTGTGTAGGGGTAGAAGGTCATCAGCGTGAGCTCGCTTGTGTGGCGCGTTCAGATGAGGCATTGGCGGCGTCTTCGCTTGCGCTTTCAGAGCTCTCTTCAGGGCTCCGCGTCGCCGATGTGGGTGCGACGAGCGCCGCGTTCGCGGCGATCGGGCTGAGCGCGGCGTGGGCTGCCGCCACCGAGGCGCTGGTCGAGCTTTCAGAGCGCTTCAGTGCGCCCTGCGGGTAGAGCGCGAGGAACACGATCACCGCCAGCAGCGGTACCAGCACGAGCGCATCCATGCGCGTTATCTCGCGCGATTTGACGCCCGCGCCGACGCGGTTGTGCATCGCGCGGATGAATATTCGCAGCGCGTACACGCTAGCCATCGCCACGCCGCTGAACGCGATGATCGCGATCGCGAGCTTGGCTTTGAACACGCCCAGCAGGATCAGGAACTCGCCGACGAAGTTGGCCGAGCCGGGCATCGCCAGCGTAGCGAGCGCGACCACCAGGAAGATCGTTGCCAGCAGCGGCGCGCGGAAGGCGATGCCGCCCATATCGCGGATGTCCTGCGAGCCGCCCGCGCGCGCTGAGAGCAGCGCGATGATGAAGAAGATCGGCGCTACCACGAGCCCGTGGTTGACCATCTGCAGCAGCGCTCCCTGGGCGCCCTGCGGGTTCAGCGCGAAGATCCCCAGCGTGATGAAGCCGAGCTGCGCGACCGACGAGTATCCCGCGATCAGGCGCGCGTCGGTCTGCGTGAACGCGACCGCCGAGCCGTAGACGATCGAGCACAGCGCGAGGATCAGCATCAGCGTCTGGAAGTGCGCGGCGCCTTGCGGGAACAGCGGCAGCACGATCGCGAGGAACCCGTACGCGCCGACCTTCGAGAGCACGCCGCTGAACACCATCAGCACCTCGATCGGCATCGCGCGGTAGCCGTCGGGCATCCAGCCGTGCAGCGGGAACGCGGGCATCTTCACGAGGAACGCCGCAGCAAAGAACAGGAAGATCCACTCCTGGGAGCCCGTGCTGAGCGGCAGGCCCTGGAGCTGTGAGAGCACGAACGTGATGTGCCCGCCGTTCTCCTGGCCGGCGAGCACGCCCGTGGCGATCGCGGCAGCCAGCATCAGCAGCGAGCCCACGAGCGTGTAGATCACGAGCTTGATCGTTGCTTTTACGCGATCCGGTCCGGTGCCCCACCCGCCGATTAGGAAGTAGAAGGGGATCAGCATCAGGTCGAAGAAGGCCACGAACAGCGCCAGGTCCTGGGCCAGGAACGCGCCGAGCACCGCCGACTCGGCGAGCATGAAGTGGAAGTAGAACAGTCGCGGGCGGTCCCACGTGCGCAGGTTCGCGGCCAAGACCGCTGTGAAGAACAGCAGCGTCGTGAGACCTATCAGCAGTACGTTCAGCCCGCTCACGCCGAGCTTGTAGTGGATGCCGAGTTCCGCGATCCACACGATGTCGGTTACGTCCTTCAGTCCGTGCGAGCCGGGTCCGTACTGCACGATGTAGCCGATCGCGAGGCCCAGCGCCACGAGCGAGCCGAGCAGCGCGAGCACGCCGGGCACGCCCCACTTGCTCGGCGCCACCTCGCCGCTCAGCGACTCCGCGCCGCAGGCGCCCTCCCGCGTGGAGGTCGGCGCGCTTTGAGCGCGCGTGAGGCCGGCGAGCAGCGCGCCGATCAATCCGCACGCGGCGGGCAGCCAGATCAGGATTGAAAGAGGCGGCATCAGATCAGACCTGCAGGAGGAAGTAGAGGCCGAGCGCGGAGACGCCAAGCACGAGCAGCGCGGCGTAGTAGCGCAAGAGGCCGGTTTGCGCGGCGCGCACCGATGCCGAGCAAGCGCGCACGACGGTGGTGACTCCGCCCACGATCGCCCCCTCCACGAGCACGCGCTCCACCGCGCCGGTGGCAAAGCGCCCGGCCGCCGCGGCGGGCTTGACGACGATCGTGTCGATCAGCTCGTCGAAGTACCACTTGTTATACGACAGCTCATACAGCGGCTTGAAACGAGTGCGCGCCGCCACGGCGATCGATGGCTGCTTCACCCAGATGCGGTAGGCGATCGCAATCCCGCTGAGCCCCAGCACCGTGCCGAGCGCCAGGCCGAACCACAGCAGCCCGTCGCGCGTGTGCACCGTGTACAGCGTCGAGCCATAGAAGCTCGGTTCGAGGAATTTGTCGATCACGTAGTCCACGTTGGGGATCTGCACGAGCCCCGCCCCGACCGCGCCGACCGCGAGGATGCTCATCGCCACGCGCATCGGCAGCGCGCGCTCGGCGATCGCGTGCGTGGGGCCGGGAAAGCCCACGTCTGTGTCCTCTACCTCGCCATTGGCTGGGTTGGTGGGCTGTGGCGGGTGGTACAGGTGCCCGCCTTCGAGTTCCTTGGCCTGCTCCACCGGGTCGCCGTAGAAGGCGCGGAAGATCATGCGGAACGTGTAGATCGCCGTCATGAACGCACCGATGTAGCCGAACACGTACAGCGCCCAGTGCCAGCCACCGCGCTCGCCCGTCACGAGCAGGATCTCGTCCTTGGAGAAAAAGCCCGAGAACGGGGGGATGCCCGACAGCGCCAGGCCGCCGATCACAAAGCACGCGAACGTGAACGGCATCGCCTTCTTGAAGCCTTTCATCTTCTCGAGCGACTGCTCGCCGCCCATCGCGCCGATGATCGACCCGGCGCCCATGAACAGCAGCGCCTTGAAGAACGCGTGAGTCATCAGGTGAAACATCCCGGCGGCGTACGCGCCAACAGACACGCCCATGATCATGTAGCCGATCTGCGACATCGTCGAGTAGGCGATCACGCGCTTGACGTCGGTCTGCGTGAGCGCGATCGTGGCGGCAATCACGAGCGTCGCGCAGCCCACGATCGCGCCCACGTCCTGTGCGGCCGGCGCCAGTTCGAAGAACGGGTGCATGCGCGCGATCAGATACACGCCCGCAGTGACCATCGTGGCAGCGTGGATCAGCGCGCTGACGGGTGTCGGTCCCTCCATCGCGTCGGGCAGCCACGTGTGCAGCGGGATCTGCGCGGACTTCGCGAACGCGCCGACGAGCAGCAGCAGGCAGCCGGCGGTCACGTCGCCTTCTCCGCTCGAGAACACATGCGGCGCGGCGCTGAACGCCTTGAGGAAGTCGAGCGTGCCGGTGTGCTTGAACAGGAAGAAGGTGCCCAGCACAAGGCCCACGTCGCCGATCACGTTGATCACGAACGCCTTGATGCCCGCGCGCGTGGCGGTCGTGCGCCGGTACCAGAAGGAGATCAGCAGATACGACGCGGCCCCGACGAACGCCCAGCCCACGATCAGCAGCAGGAAGTTGCCGGCCAGCACCAGCAGCAGCATCGAGAACACGAAGAAGTTGAGATACGCGAAGTAGCGCGCGAAGCCCTTGTCGGCGTCCATGTAGGAGACCGAGTACAGGTGGATTGTGCTCGACACGCCCGTGACGACCAGGATCATGAACACCGACAGCGGGTCCACCAGGATCGACATCTGCGCGTCGATGCCGGCCGTGGTCGCGTAGTTCCACAGTGAGGAGACGAGCTGGCGGTCGTGGGGCGCGTGGCTCTGCAGCGAGAACAGCGCGCCGAGCGCCGCCAGGAACGCGAGGAAGATCGCCGCGGTGCCGATCCAGCCCGCTGTGCGTCCGGGCAACCGCTTGTAGCCGGCGCCAATCACTGTGGTGCCCAGCAGTGGGAACGCCAATACAAGCCAGCCAAACGTGGTCGTACTCACAGGCACGCCCCGCAAATCCTCATCCTTGAAGCTCCCTCAACTCGTCCACGTCGATCGGCAGTCGCCGGCGGTGGATCGCCACGATCATGCCGAGCCCGATGCAGACCTCGCACGCAGCCACCGTCATCACGATCAGCGCGAGGATCTGTCCGTCGCCATTGCCCCACATGCGCGAGAACGCGACCAGTGAGAGGTTGGCGCCGTTGAGCATCAGCTCCAGGCACAGCAGCACCACCAGCGGGTTGCGGCGGGTCATCACGCCAAACGCGCCCGTGCAGAAGACGATCGCCGACACGGCGAGGTACCAGCCGATGCTCACCAGCCGCTCCCGCCTGCTTGCCTGCCCCCCGCGATGGGGGGTCCCCCGACATGGGAGGCTTGCCCGCCTGCGCCCTTCAGGGCGTGCGCGTCGGGGCGCTCCCCGGATGAGGTGTGCTGGTCGGCGTTGCCGCCGGCCCGTGCGTGCGCGAGCGCGAGCCCTTCCACGCCCTCGGTCATCGTGCCGGTGCCCTGCGGGCGCAGGATGTCAAGTGGGGTCAGGTCCGGTTCGTCGTCGTCCTCCAGGCCGCCGCGCCTGCGCGCGAGCACCACGCCGCCAACGGCCGCGACCAAGAGCAGCAGCGAGGCGGCCTCGAACACGAGCAGGAAGCGTGTCAGCAGCAGGTTGCCGATGTACGCGGGCGTGCCATACGTGCGCGGTCCCGGTGTGTAGGGAGCGCCGTCGCCGGAGACCATCTTCAGGCCGCTGCCGAGTAGCGCGATGAACAGCTCGACCAGCAGCAGCCCGGCGAACAGCGCGCCGGTCGGCTTGCGCCCGTCCACGCCGCGCGAGCGCGGGCGGCGTGTGAGCTGGCCCTCGAGCGACTGCTCCTCGCCGCCGACGTAGGCGACCACGAACACGTACAGCACCATCACCGCGCCCGCATACACGACGACCTGGGCGGCGGCGACGAATTCGGCGCGCAGCAGCAGAAACAGCACGGCCAGCGACAGCAGGTGCCCGACGAGCGCCAGCACGCTGTAGAACGGGTTGCTGAAGGTCACGACGCCGATCGCGCCCGCGATCACGCCGATCCCCGCTATGAAGAAAAGGACGGCGCTCACTCGCCCTCCCGGCGCAATGGGGTGCGCTCCAGCGGCTCGGCCAGCAGCATCTCCTTGGTGAAGATCAGATCCGAGCGCGTGTAGTCGGACATCTCGTAGTCGTGGCCCATCGTGATCGCGTCAAACGGACACGCCACCTCGCAGTAGCCGCAGAAGATGCATCGCGACAGGTTGATCTCATACACGGCCGCATAGCGCTCCCCGGCCGACACGCGTTCCTCGGGCGTGTTCTCGGCCGCGACCACCCTGATGCAGTCCGCGGGGCAGGCGGCCGCGCACAGTGAGCAGCCCACGCACTTCTCCAGGTTGGGGTGGGTGGGATCTGAATCCTCAAAGCGGTGCAGCTTGTGGCGGCCGCGGAAGCGCGGGTACACCGGAGTCTTCTCCTCGGGGTACTCGAGCGTCACCGGTTTCTCGAGCATGCGCCCAAACGTGGTCTTCAGGCCGCGCAGGGTTTCGCCGAACGCGCGGTAGGTGCTGCGTGCGGCGCCCGGTGGGGGGGTGCGCATCACCTGCACGACATCCTTGCCGGGATCCCAGGTCATGCAGACCTCCACGGGCGAGCCGACCTGCGGTTGGCGGGCGTGAGCGTCATTTGTGCGTCACCACGACAAGCACAGCGGTCACCAGTGCGTTCAGCGTGGCCAGCGGCAACAAGATCTTCCAGCCGAAGCTCATCAGCTGGTCGTAGCGCAGGCGCGGCAGGGTGGCCCTCACCCAGATGAACAAAAACGTCACCAGTCCCATCTTGAACAGCACCACAAACGGGTCGACCCAGCCAGGCGGGTGAATGCCGAACGGCATCAGCCAGCCGCCGAGGAACACAGTCGTCACGACGCCCGAAACGACCAGCACGTTCAGATACTCGGCGAAGTAGTAGGAGGCAAAGCGCCCGCCGCCATACTCGGTGTTGTAGCCGCCCACCAGCTCCGCGTCGGCCTCCACCAAATCGAACGGCGCGCGGTTGGTCTCGGCAAAGCCGGCCACGAGAAACACGATGAAGCCGAAGAACTGCGGCACCACGTACCACATGCCCTGCTGGGCCTGCACGATCCCGGTCAGCGACAGCGTGCCGGCGGTAAAGATCACGCCCACCAGCGCCAATCCTTGGGAGACCTCATAGGAGATCAGCTGCGCCGCGCCGCGCATCGCGCCCAGGAACGAGTACTTCGAGCCCGAGGACCAGCCGCCGAGCATGATCCCGTAGAACGCCACAGCCCCGAACGCGAACAGGTAAAGCGGCCCGATCGACACGTCGATGCCATACAGGCCCACGGGCGTGCCAAAGATGTGCTGCACGTTGCCAAACGGGATGATCGCAAACGCCGCCACCGCGGTCATGATCGAGATCGTGGGGGCCAGCGCGAACAAGAAGCCGGTCGAGGTGCTGGGGCGGAACTGCTCCTTGGTCAACAACTTCACGATGTCAGCCAGCGGCTGCAGCGCGCCGTAGGGTCCGACGCGGTTGGGGCCGTAGCGCGCCTGGAAGCGCCCCAGCAGCTTGCGCTCGGCGAGCAGCACGATCGGCACCAGCTGCAAGCCCACGGCAAAGATCACGATCGCCTTGATGATCTGGATCCACCAAGCTTCGTAGTAGCCGACTGTGGCGAGTGTGGTCATCGCCGGGCCTCTGTCTGCTTCGCGTAGGTCATGACGCCACCGCCACAGGGGTGGGCGGGACTGGATTGGCTGGCCGCACGCCGCGACCGCCGATCTGCTCGAGCGTGAGGCCGGCGTACCAAGGCACGGCGTCAAACAGCTGCAGCGAGGCCATCGCGCCGCTTTGTACCTCAAGATCGAGGCCAATGCGGCTTGCCAGGTCGGCGAGCACCTGCCACTCCGCACGCGACGATTCGGACCCTCCCACCCGCGCGGCAGCCTGGCGCAAGCGTTGGACGCGCCCGTCGGGATGCACGATCGTCCCCTCCTTCTCGGCATATGCGCCGGCTGGAAACACGATGTCGGCGTGCTCGCGGATCGCGTCTGTAAGGAGCGTGGCGTGGCTTATGACCGTGGTCGCGCGCCCAAGCGCCTGCTCCCACAGGGCGCTGTCCTGCTCGCCTGCCCCCGTCAGGGGATCGGCGCCCAGCAGATACGCGCAGCTCAGCTCGCCGTTACCCAGCGCCGCGGCGATCCCGCGCGCGTCCAGACCGTTCTCTGGGAGCTCACTGAGCCCCGGACCGGCGTTTGGCAGCACGCCCGCCTCGCGCAGTCCGCGGCCGTTGGCTCGCGCCGGGATTTCAAGCAAACCCGCGCCCGTGGTGTCGGCCAGGTTGAGTGTGGCAGCGAGATCGAGCAGCGCCTGTGCGGCCCTCGCGCCGTCGGGCCCGGCGGTGAGACGCTCGCCCCACAGCACCACGATCTCTGTTCCAATCCCAGCCAGCTTGCCCGCGAGCTCCTGGGCGGCGCGCTCGTCCAGCAGGTCAGCCGCGGTGGCCGGCACGAGCTTCATGCCATGGCGGCGCACACCCTTGCGCAAGCGCAAATCGAGGATCGCCGCGTCCTCGATCGGGTTGGTGTCGAGCACGAGCACCGCGTGGGCAAACTCGAGGTCTGAGACACTCGCCTGCAGGCCCGGCTCGGCCAGCGCCCGGTGCAGCTCCAGCGGAAGCGTGCCCGCGATTCGCGAGTCGATGTGCGGGGAGTCGAGACCCTCGCGCAGCAGGCGTGTCAACAGCAGGCCCTCCTCGTTAGTGGCTCCGCCGCCCACGATCGCGCCGGTGCTCGCTCCCGCCCGCTTCAGACGGGTGGCGGCCTCATCCAGCGCATGCTCCCAGGAGACGGGACGCAGATCGCCGCCGTCGCGTAGTAGTGGCTGGGTCACGCGACCCTCCTCGCCGAGTCTCGGGTAGGCGAAGCGACCGCGGTCACACAGCCAGCCGTCGTCGACCTCGGGATGGTCGCGCGCCAGCACGCGCAGCACGCGCTCGTCGCGCACCGTCAGCGTCACGTTGCACTGCGCCGGGCATAGCGTGCACACCGTGCCCGCATCCTCGACGTCCCACGGACGTGCCCTAAAGCGATACTCGCGCGAGGTGAGCGCACCCACCGGGCACAGCTCGACGATGTTGCCGCTGAACGGGGCGACGTAGGGGTGCCCGTCGAAAGTGGACACGTAAGAGTGCGCGCCGCGCTCCAGCAGCACGAGCTGGTAGTCCTCTGAGATCTCCTGGCTGAAGCGCACGCAGCGGTAGCACAGGATGCAGCGCTCGCGGTCGATCGCGATCTCCGGGGAGAGTTCCAGCGGCTTTACGAAGTGGCGCTTTTCCTCGACGAAGCGCGTCTTGCCCGGGCCCCAGCCAAAGGTGATGTCCTGCAGTGGGCACTCTCCCCCCTTGTCGCACACGGGGCAGTCCAGCGGGTGGTTGATCAGCAGGAACTCGACAACCGACTGCTGGGCGATCTTCACGCGCTCGGACTGCGTGTGCACGACCATGCCGTCCTTCACGGGGGTCGAGCAGCCGGTTTGCAGCTTGGGGATGCCCTCGACTTCCACCAGGCACATGCGGCACGCGCCGACGGGGTTGCCCAACTTGGGCTCGTAGCAGAAGACCGGGATCTCTACGTCGCCTAGCTTGGCGGCGTCGACCAGCATCGCGTTTTCCGGCGCCTGCGCCTCGCGGCCGTCGATTGTGAAGGTGATTGTCCTTGGCTCTGGTCTAGGCATGGGCGCTTACACCTCCGGCGAGGGCCGGCTCGGGGTCGGCCGGGGCGAGGTCTTTACGGGCGCGGGCCTGCTCGATGTGCGTTTCGAACTCGTCGCGGAACTTGGCGATCATCGAGCCGATTGGCATCGCCATCGCGTCGCCCAGGACGCATAGGCAATTGCCGATTATGTGGTCCTGCACGGACGCCATGATCTCTATGTCCATTGGGGTGGCAGTGCCGTCGTCTATACGTTCGAGCATCTTCACGGTCCAGTTGGTGCCCTCGCGGCAGGGGGTGCACTTGCCGCAGGACTCGTGGCGGTAGAACTTCGCGACCTTTAGGGCCACGTCGAGGATCGGGGTGGAGTCGTCCACCACGATGATCGCCCCGGAGCCGAGCATCGAGCCGGCCTTGGCCATCGAATCGAAGTCGTAGGGGAGATCGAGGTCCTCGGCGGTCAGCACCGGGGCAGAGGAGCCGCCGGGGAACCAGCACTTGATCTTGCGTCCCCGCGGCGGACCGCCGGCGAGGCCGTAGATGATCTCGCGCGAGGGGGTGCCCAGCTCGATCTCGTAGTTGCCGGGTCTCTGCACGTGGCCTGAGACGGACACGAGCTTGGTGCCTTTGGACGTCTCGGTGCCGAGCTTCGCGTACTGCTCGCCGCCCATCGCGACAATCGCGGGCACGGTGGCGAGCGTCTCGACGTTGTTGATCAGCGTCGGTCCCTGATACAGACCCTGGTTGGCCGGGAACGGCGGCTTCAGGCGCGGGTTGCCGCGCTTGCCTTCCAGAGAATCGAGTAGACCGGTCTCCTCGCCGCAGATGTAGGCGCCCGCGCCGCGGTGCACGACCAGCGACAGCGAGTGTCCCGAGCCGAGGATGTTCTCGCCGACATAGCCGGCCGCCGTGGCTTCGGCGAGCGCGGCGTCGAGCACGTCGGCTTGGTGGACGTACTCGCCGCGGATGTAGATGAAAGAACGCGTCGCACCCGCTGCGTAGGAGGCGATCACGATCCCCTCGATCAGCATGTGCGGAGACTTCTGCATCAGTTCGCGGTCCTTGAACGTGCCCGGCTCGGACTCGTCCGCATTGCACACGAGGTACTTGTCGATCGTGCCTTTTGGCAGGAACGACACCTTCTTGCCCATCGCAAAGCCCGCTCCGCCGCGTCCGCGCAGGCCGGAGGCTTCGAGCTGCGCGAGCACGTCCTCGGGCGTCGTCGCGAATGCCTTGCGCAGCGACTCGTAGCCGCCGCGCCCCGCGTACACGTCGAGTGTCGCCAGCCCCGGCTCGTCGATGTCCTTGAACAGCAGCGTGTCGGTCATTGCGTGCCCCCCTCGATCGGGTGGGAAGGGAACTCCCGCGAGTTGGCGTGCGGGTCGGCCACCACGCGCGTTGAGAGCTGCTTCTCGGGCAGCACCGGGCGTCCGGCGCGCGCGTCCTCCAACAGTTGCGGCACGTCCGCGAGGGTGAGCGGGCCGACGTATACGCCGTCGACAGAGGCCATCGGCGCGATGTCGCACGCGCCCAGGCACTCAAACGAGCGCACGTTGAATAGATCCCCATCCGCTCTCTCACCGGCGGCCTCGCGCATCGCGTCATACAGCTCATCCGCGCCGCGCAGCGAGCAGGAGATGTTGGTGCACACATACACGCTGTGGCGTCCCACCGGCTCGGTGTCGAGCATGTCGTAGAAGGTGGCCACCGCGTCGAGATAAGCGGGGGTCAGGCCCATCACACAGGCGACCTGATCGATCGCCTCGGGCGAGCACCAGCCGTGCACGCGCTGGGCGGCCGCGAGCGCCGGCAGCGCCGCCGAGCGGCTGTCGGGATACAGCGCCATGTGCCCCTCGATCTCCGCGCGCAGCTCGGCGGGCACCTGCACATCGGCGGGGCTCGGCACGAGCGCCGGGTCCTTGGCGGGATCGACCGGCTCAAACCAGCCGGGCACGCGCGAGCCGTGCTCGAAGCGCTTCACGCCGCTCATCGGTCGATCCCTCCAAGGATCGGGTCCAGCATCGCGAGCGTTGCGATCATGTCGGCGATGTAGGAGCCCTCCGCCATGTGCGAGAGCGCCTGCAGGTTCACGAACGAGGGGTCGCGCATGTGCACGCGCGCGGGCTTCGAGGAGCCGTCGGAGCGCACGAAGCAGGCCATCTCTCCGCGCGGTGACTCGATCGGGTAGTAGACCTCGCCCGGGGGCACCCGGAAGCCCTCGGTGACGAGCTTGAAGTGGTGAATCAAGGCCTCCATCGAGGTCGCCAGCTCGTGGCGCGGGGGTAGCGCGACCTTGCGGTCGGTCGTGATGTGGGGCCCCTCCGGCAGGCCGTCGAGCGCCTGGTCGATGATCTTCACAGACTCGTAGATTTCCGCGACCCGCACGGCGAAGCGGTCGTAGTTGTCGCCCACGGTGCCCACCGGGATCTTGAAATCGAAGTCCTCATAGGAGCTGTAGGGGGCGGCCTTGCGCAGGTCCCACGGGTTGCCGGCCGCGCGCAGCAGCGGGCCGGTCACGCCCAGGCGCAGCAGCGTGTCGGCGTCGACGGCGCAGGTGCCGCGCAGGCGCTCGAGGATGATCTGATTGGCGTTGAGGATCGCCCCGTACTGGTCGGCGCGGCCGGGCATCACTTTCGTGAAAGCCCGTGCCTTCTCCACGAAGCCGACGGGAATGTCCTCCATCACGCCGCCCACCTGGAAGTAGCGCGTGTGCATGCGCGCCCCAGAGGACATCTCGAACAGGTCGAGGATCAGCTCGCGCTCGCGCAGGCAGTACAGGAAGATCGAGACCGCGCCGAGATCCAGCGCGCTCGTGCCGAGCCAGATCAGGTGCGAGGCGATGCGGTTGAGCTCCAGGTGGATCACGCGCAGGTACTGGGCGCGCTTGGGCACCTCCACCTCGGCGAGCGTCTCCACGGCGCCGCAGAAAGCCATCGCGTTGAAGTAGTAGGACAGGTAGTCCATCCGCTCGACGACCGGGATCACCTTCCAATAGGCCTTGTCCTCGGCGGTCTTCTCGATTCCGGTGTGCACGTAGCCGATCACCGGCTTGATCGAGCGCACGACCTCGCCCTGCAGCGTGACCAAGAGGCGCAGCACGCCGTGGGTGGCGGGATGGTGCGGGCCGAAGTTGAGCGTCAAGAGCTCCTCGTGGGTGTCCTCCCCGGCTTGCTCCACGCGCGAGAGCGTGATGCTCTCCTCGCGGCGGCGGTACTCGGAGATCTGCCCGGTGCTCATCGCAGCGACTCCCCGCGGATCGCCACGTGGGCACCCTCGACGCGAGTGGCGCGGTCGCTCATCGCGTCACCCCGCGCGACTCGCCTTCGTTGTAGGTGAAGATCACCGGTTCGCCGCCGACGGGGAAGTCGCGCCGCTGCGGGTGGCCCTCGTAGTCCTCGGGCATCAGGATGCGGCGCAGGTCGGGGTGGCCGCGAAACACGACCCCAAACATGTCGTAGATCTCACGCTCCTGATGATCGGCTGTAGGCCAACCGAGGCCGTCGGGCCCGTCGGGCGTCACCGAGTCCACCTCGGGAGCGTCGGTGGCAACGCGCAGCGCGACGGTGAGGCGATCGACCTCGCTCATGTCGAGCAGCTCGTAGTGCACCCCCAAGCGCGGCTCGTGCGGATAGTAGTCGAGGCCGTGCACGCTCATCATCGACGCGTAGCCGCGCCCGCGCAGCTGGGCGAGCACCGCGCGGATGCTCCGCGGCGCCACTTCAAGCGTCGCGCGTCCGCGGAAATACAGCGTGCCCACAATCGCCTCGGCGCCCTCGCTCTCGCGCAGATCCTTGGCGATCAGCTCCAGCCCCGTCGCGTCAGGCACTGGGGTCGACCCGCTCGTCGCCGACGATCTCCTCGGTGCCCTGTGCCCCGTAGCGCTCGCGCCAGCCCGCATCCGGGTCGTCCTGCACCATCTTGCGCAGCTTGAGGATGCCGTGCATTAGGCCCTCCGGTCGCGGGGGGCAGCCGGGTACGTGCACGTCGATCGGCATGAACTTGTCGGCCGGCACCAGCGCGTAGTTGTTGAACACGCCCATCGAGCTGCAGCACGCGCCCATCGAGATCGCCCACTTGGGCTCGAGCATCTGGTCATACAGGCGGCGGATGATCGGCGCCATCTTGATCGACACCCTGCCCGCCAGGATGATCAGGTCGGCCTGGCGCGGGGAGGCGCGAAACGCTTCGAAGCCGAAGCGGCCGATGTCCATGCGTGGGCCGGCGGTCTGGAACTGCTCCATCGCGCAGCAGGCCAGCCCGAAGGCGAGCGGGAAGAACGAGTTGGAGCGTCCCCAGGCCACCGCCTTCTCGAGCGTGGTGGTGAGCACGCGTTCGTGGACATAGCGCTCTAGCTCCTCGCCGTCCATGCTCGCGGGCGCCGTCGGCCCAAGCAGCTCTGAGCCGCGCAGCAGTTCCTTGGAGTCGTGCTTGTTGACGCGCAAGGATCCGGTCCCGCCCGCTCCGACCGGCTCGCGCTTTATCTCCACTCGAGCGCTCCCCTGCGCCATACGTACACGAAGGCCACTGTCAGCAGCACGATGAAGGTCACCGTCTCGGCCAGCGCGAAGTCGCCGTAGGCCTTCAGCTGGACCGCGATCGGATAGAGGAACACGACCTCGATGTCAAACAGGATGAACAGCATCGCGATCAGGTAGAAGCTGATCCCGAAGCGCATCCCGTGCTTGACCTCCGAGGGCAGGCCGCACTCGTATGGATCCTGCTTGTGCTCGACGCGCCTGCGTGGCCCCACGATCGCGTTCAGCACCGCGAAAGTGCCGCCCACGGCGCCGCCGAGGATGAGGAATACGATCGCCGGGAGATAGCTACGCAGCACGCGCGCTGTTATATCACCCTTGTGACAACCTGTTACATAGTGCCGATTGCCTCAATGGCAGCGATCAGATTGGCGTGACCGAAGCCGTCGTCGTGGGCGCGACCGCGCTGGCCGTGCTCAACGCGGTGCCGATGCTGCTCGGCGCGTGGCGTTGGTATCGCCATGAGAGCAGTCGCGGCTTCTGGGTGGCGCTGCGCGTCGCGCAGGCGGCAGCGCTCGTGTTTGCGCTGGCGGTCGGCGTGCTGGCCGCCGCCGGGCACTCCTCCAGCGAACAGCTCTTCTATCTGTATGCGCTGCTGCCGCTGGCGGTCGGCTTTGTCGCCGAGCAGCTGCGGGTGAGCTCCGCACAGACGATCCTTGACCAGCGCGATCTCGCCGACGCACAGGCGGTCGGCGTGCTGCCCGAGGCCGAGCAGCACGCTGTCGTCGCCGCGATCGTCAGGCGCGAGATGGGAGTGATGACGCTGTCGGCTCTGGTGGTCGTGTTCTTGGCCCTACGGGCCGCCGGAACTGCCCACGGGTTTTGAGGCCGTTCCGCGGCAACCTGCTGGCCGATCTTCGATCGGTCCGCGATGCTCGACGTCCGGCGGTTGGCCCAACCGATATATTCCGGCGCGCATGAGGCTGCCCGTGAAGATGCTCGCGCTCGCAACGACGCTGCTCGCCCTCGCCGGTGGGTTGTCAGCGTGTGGCACCCAGGGCATCTCGCTGGCAAAGACCAATCCCTACTACCGTGGCGCGGTCCTGTTCCGCGACCACTGCTCCGGCTGCCACACGCTCGCGGTCGTCGGCGCCAAGGGATCGGCCACGTCGATCAAGGACCGTCTGAAGACCAACGGACCTAACTTCAACATCCGCAAGGAGAACGTTGAACAGGTCCTATACGCGATCCGCAACGGCGGCTTCTCGGGAGCGATCATGCCCGAGAACCTGGTGGTGGGCGACAACGCCGTGGACGTCGCCGAATTCCTTGCGAAGTACTCCGGACTGCAGGCCGAAAAGGTGCCTTCGGTCAACATCACGCTGTCCACCAAATAGCGCGTTAGCGGGCAGGGTGAGGTGCTCGACCTCAAGCTGATCCGAGAAGATCCCGAGCGAGTGCGTGCCGAGCTTGCGCGTCGTGGCGAGGGTGCCGTGGCGGGGCTCGATTCGGTGCTCGAGCTCGACGCGCAGCGGCGTGCCGTGATCCCGCGCGTGGAGGAGCTGCGCGCTTCGCGCAACGCGGCCGCCGAGGCGATCGCGCAGGCCAAGCGCGCGGGCCAGGATGCGAGTGAGGCGATTGCCCACCAGCGTGAGGTCGGCGCGCGCGAGAAGCAGCTGAGTCGCGAGCTGGGGGAGATCGAGGAGCGACTGACGGCGGTGCTCGCGACACTTCCCAACCTGCCCGACCCGACGGCCGCGCCCGGTCCCGAGGACGAGCTGGTCAAGGTCGTGGGCGAGCCGCGTGTAGGCGCGAGCGCCTGGCAGGCGGCGGAGCCTGGAGCGGGCGCGGCGACGGCGTCCAGTGAGGCTGTCGTCCAGGCGGCGAGCGGCGAGCGGACCCCCGGCGTGCGCGATCACCTCGAACTGGCCGGCTCGATGATCGACATGGATCATGCCGCGAAGCTGTCGGGCTCGCGCTTTGCCTACCTGAAGGGCGATCTCGTGATGGTCGAGCTGGCACTTGTGCGCTTCGTGCTGGAGAAGCTGCGCGGCCATGGCTTCGAGCCTGTGATCCCGCCCGTGCTCGTGCGCGAGCGCGCACTGTATGGCACCGGATTTCTGCCCGACACCGAGCAGCAGATCTACCGCCTGGCCGAGGACGAGCTGTATCTGGTGGGAACCTCCGAGGTGGCGCTTGCCTCGTTGCACGATGAGGAGATCCTGCCCGCGGAGCGCCTGCCGTTGCGCTACGCGGGCTTCTCGCCCTGCTTCCGGCGCGAGGCCGGCGCCGCCGGCAGGGACACGCGCGGAATCTTTCGCGTACACCAGTTTGACAAGGTGGAGATGTTCAGCTTCGTCGAGCCGGAGCAGTCCGTGGATGAGCACGAGCGCATACTTGCGATCGAGGAGCAGATCCTCACGGATCTGGAGCTGCCCTATCGCGTCGTCAACATCGCCGTGGGCGACCTTGGTAACTCCGCCGCCAAGAAGTACGACTGTGAGGCGTGGCTACCCAGCCAGGGCCGCTATCGCGAGTTGACCTCGTGCTCCAACACAACCGACTACCAGGCCCGTCGCCTCAACATCCGCGTGCGCAGCGAGGGGCATGGCGTCCAGATGCTGCACACGCTCAACGGCACCGCGGTGGCCGTCGGGCGCACGATCATCGCGCTGCTGGAGAACGGCCAGCGTGAGGACGGCAGCGTGGCGCTGCCGGGGGTGTTGAGCGAGTACGGCGCTCCCGCTGTGTTGGGCGCTTGACTGGACCCAGCGCGCGCTGCCAAAGCTGTATGCGCACGCTAGAGATAGTCAGTGGACAGTAGGCAGATGCTCTCCATGGGTAATATCAAGCTCACGCGGAGCATCGGAGGGTCTTCTCGAGTGTGTCGAGGGGTCCGCTCGATCGACGCGGTCAAACGTGGAGGAGATTCAGCGATCCAGGATCCTGGGGGCGATGGCCGAAGAGGTGGCCATGCGCGGCGCGTCATCAGTCACGGTGGCGCGCGTGATCGCGCGCGCGGGTGTTTCGCGGCGGCTGTTCTACGAGCTGTTCGCGGACGTCGAGGACTGCTTTTTGGCGACATTCGATTGGAGTGTTGAGCAGGCGAGGCTGCTTGCGGTGGATGCGTACACCGCCGAGAAGGGCTGGCGCGAGGGGATCAGAGCCGGCCTGGGCGCGCTGCTGCGCTTCTTTGACGAGCGACCCTTGATCGCTCAATTGTGCGTCGTGCACGCGGCGGGCGGAGGGCCGCGCGTGCTCGAGCGTCGCTCGCAGGTGATTGCCGAGCTTTGTGAGGTCGTGGATCGTGGACGGGCGGATGGCTCCGCCGGACGTGCTCCCGCATCGGTGGTCGCCGAGGGGGTGGTTGGCGCGGTGCTGGCGGTGCTCTACACGCGCATGCTCGCACGTGGCACGGGCGCCGCCGGTGGCAACGCAAAGTCCGGTGAGGAGCAGCCGCCCCTGATCGAGCTGCATGGCGAGCTGATGAGCTTGATCGTGCTCCCCTACCTGGGGGCAAAGGTGGCGGGCAACGAGCTGCGCAGGCCTGCGCCGCCGCCGCGAGCGCAAGCGGCCGCGACTGTCCCCGAGCTGGCGGGCCGGTCGCCGCGGGAGCGTCCAGGCGCGCGCCTGACCTATCGAACGGTGCGCGTGCTGATGACGATCGCCGATCTCCCAGGTGGCAGCAATCGCGAGGTGGCCGAACGCGCTGGCGTCGTCGACCAGGGTCAGATCTCAAAGCTGCTGACGCGCCTGGAGTATCAGGGTTTGATCGTCAATCGCGACGCCGATAGTTCGGCGCGCGGAACCCCCAACTCATGGTGGCTCACCGAGCACGGCGAAACGTTCGAGCACGAACTGCGCGGGCAACCGGTGGGAGACGGCGAGCCGCGCGAGCAGACGCCGGGTCGCGTCAGGGGACGCGGAACGTGATCGAGTGGGCTGTGCCGCCGGCCGGCGTGAGCGTAAGCCGGTAGATACCAGGCGCGAGGTCTCCCAAGCCGTGTAGCCGCCGGCGGTTGAGGCCCTTGATCGCCTTGAAGGCGAACGAGTCTGGGAGCGTGCGCCAATGGGTGTGGCCGGCCGAGCGAACCTGTAGAGACAGCGTGACGCGCACCGCCGCGGCCTGGCTCACGGTGCAGGAGAACGCGAGCTGCGCGACCGCCGGCCTCCGATGGCGCAGCGCGGCGTGCGCGTTGGCGGTCATCGTGAGTGCGGATATGCGGGTCCTCTGCTTGGCGGCGGTGTGGGAGGGCTCAGACGTGCCAGGCGGTTTGTCTTGCGCTTCCCCGCCGGAGGGTGAGCCGCCCCCCGAGTTGTTGCTTTGGTTGCTACCGGTCGTGCTTGGTGTTTCCGAGCCGCCTCCCGAGCCTCCGCCGGAGCCGCCTTTCGAGGTGCCCGATTCTTCGATCGGTTTGCTCGTCGGTTCGCCTTCTTCGGTGACCTTAAACGCGCCGATTCCATTGGGCGTGCCGATGCCCGTCGGACCGTCGTAGCCGGTGGTGGCGTTGCAGATCCACGAGCCAGCGCCGCAGTCCAGGGGGGAGGTGGGCGAGCCGCTGCAGCCGGAGGTGTAGTCATCGTCGCATTCCCCGTTGCCGCCGCTTGTGACGTCGTGCAGCAGTGGCGATTCGAGGTGCGAGTAGAGCGTGTGCGCGGGATAGCTCACCCCGTGGGCGCCTCCGGCAAGCGCGAACATCGAGGCGATGATCGGTGAGGCAACGCTTGTGCCGCCGACGGGTATCCAGTTGGGCACCACCCGTATGCGTCTGCCTTTTTCTTCTTCGGGATAGGGCATCGTGTCATAGACGTTCACGCCAGTTGACGTGTCGGCATCGGCCGAGACGTCGGTGCTTGCCCGGTACTGGCCGCAGCCAACTGCCGCCCAGTCGCTCACGCGAAGCTGCCATTCGGGCGCGTGGAACGAGTCGCTGCAGCCGCCGCCGCCAAGATTCCACGCGGACTCGCTTTCCCATACGCCGTCGGGGGTGAGGTTGAGGCTGGTGCCGCCGACGCTGATCACGTGGGGCGAGGAGGCGGGGTAGCTGGCGCCTTCGAAATAGGGTGGGCTTGGCTGCTTGATGATGGCCCAGTTCAGGTAGCCGTCGTCTCCTGCCGCGCCGGTGATCGGGATGCCGGGATGGTTGAAGGCTTTGCTGTCGGTTTTTGGTTCCGGTCCACCCCACGAGTTAGAGATCTCGGTCGCGTGGAGCTTTTCCGCGGCCGTGTTCTCGCCGACTTCGAGTTCGGAGTATTCGGGAGAGCTCGCCTCGACGAGCACGATATGACAGTTTTGGCAGATCGCGCGGGTCATCTCTATGTCGGTGGCGATCTCCAGCGACCATCCCTCGGCTTCTTCGGCTTCTTCACGCTCGTGGGGCGTGCCTTTTGCGAATATTTCCAGTTCGAGTTTGCTCTTGGGGAAGGGCAGGTTTGTGGTTTCGCCGTTTTGGTTGACCTGCTCGAAGCAGTCCGGCCCCGTGCATTCGACGCCGAATTCCTTTTCGTATGTCGCCAGGTTTTCGACCGCGTTGGGGTCGTTGTAGGCATCGACGAGCGCGACCGTCTGCGGTTCGGAGGCGGGAGCGTCGGCCGCTTCGCCGGGGAAGTAGGCGCTGCGCAGATCCTGAGGCGTCAGGCAGGTCGCTGGATAGTCTTCAGCGCATTCCGTCGGCGTTGCGAGGCGGGTGGGCGCGGGGCTGCCGATCGCAAGCGAATGGGCTTGAGCACGCGCCAGGGATGTCGTTGGCGCCATTCCCAGTACCAGGCAGGCGGCTCGACCTGGAGCGGGCGCGGAGCACGCGGGGCGCACGGTGTAGTCGGAGTCCGGCAGCGGCGAGGCGCTTGCGGCAGCCGTCAGCTGTGGGCTCGCCAGGGCAAGCGTCGTCCAGAGCAGCGCGAGGCCCCAGAGTGTCAGTGGAGGCCTGTGGCCCTTGCGCATCACGCTTCTCATTCTGGCAGTCCAGCGGTGGATGTCCACCGCCTACCGTTGCCTCACACACTCTCAATCGACTGGAACCGGCCATTCCTTGAGGGACCCGCGCCGGACGGTTAGACGAACAGTCGCGAGCCCACCCAGTCACCGGGGCCGCGGGAGCCATGGGGCGCGAAGAAGTAGCCGCCGCCGACCGGTGTTATGTAGTCGATCATCGGCTCTTCGGCAAGGCGCGCCTGAATCGTTTCGAATTGCCGTCTGACGTCCTGGTTGAAGGCGATGAACATCAGGCCCTGGTCGAGATCGCCGGCCTCGTCTACGCCACGGTCGTAGTTGTAGCCGCGGCGCACGATGCGCTGGTCGGCGGTGGGCGGCGTGCGGGGATTGGCCAGGCGGATGTGGGCGTTGAGCGGAATCCGCTTGCCCAGCGGATCGAGCTCGTAGCGAGGTTCCTCGAACTCGCTGGTGCCGCCGAGCGGCGCGCCGGTGACGCGGTCGCGACCGATCATGTTCTGCTGCTCGAACATGCCCACGCGGTCCCAGAACTCGACGTGCATACGGATCGCGCGCGCGACCATGTAGGTGCCCCCGGTGGCCCACTCCGGTTCCCCCGAGCTGGGCTGCACCCAGATCAGCTTGTCCATGAGGCTCTCGTCGGCGACGTCTGGGTTGGCGGTGCCGTCGCGGAAGGCGAACAGGTTGCGGGGGTTGTTGTGTGGGCTCGGTCCGCGCCTGACGCTCTGAAAGCCGTCGAGGCTCCAGCGCGTGGTGAGGCGCCCCGCGACCACTCGCATCAGCTCGCGCACGGTGTGCACGACCGTGTCGCGGTGTCCGGCGCACACCTGCAGCAGCAGGTCGCCGTGGCTGCGCGCGGGGTCGAGTTCGTTGCCCGCGAAGCTCGGCATCTGGCGCAACAGCTTTGGCTTGCGCGCGGCGAGGCCGTAGCGGTCGTCGAACAGCGAGGCGCCGAAGGCGAGCGTCACGGTGAGCGCGTCGGGCGCGTCGAGGGGGCCGAGAATGCCCGAGTCCGGCGGAGGGTCGTCGATCTCCTGGGCGCCGACGGTTTCGCTCTGGGTGAGCCCGCGTGCGCGTGCGCACAGGGTTTGCAAAGCCTCGGCGAGCAGCTCGCGGTTGGGCGCGATCGAGTCGAGCGCAACAAGCGTCGCTTGCGCTTGCGCTGGCGCCGGCGCAAGGATCCCGGCCTGGTGGGGTCCGTCGAATGGCACGCTGCTGAGCAATTCGTCGCTCAACACCGCCCGCGACTGCGCGGCGGCGTCAGGTGGCTTCGGGTGGGCGCGGAGCTCGCTCTCGACAAGCGCGCCGCCCAGCGCTCCCACTCCACCGGCTCCGACGACCGCCAGTGAGCGCTTCATGAACTGTCTGCGGTCGAGTTCGTTCATCGGCGGACTCCGAAGCCCGTCGCAGCCAGTGCTCGGGTCAGGTGGTCGGGCGGGCTCATGGCGCGTCTTCCGCCGTTCGTTCGGCCGCTTTTTCGGCGGGTGTGGGGGTGGGGAGTTTGGGGATCGGTGCCGGAGCCTTGGTCTCCAGCGTGCCTGGCAGCAGCTCGAGTGCGCTGAGGGCTCCCGCGAGCGTTCCGTTGAGCAACTCGTGTTCGCCCGTCGTGAGTTGGGCGAGGCTCGGCCAGCCGGAGTGGTTGTGGTGGATCTCCGCGATCGCCACGCTCAGCAGTGCCAGCTCGCTGCGCACCTCCGCCTCGGTGTTTTCACGACCCGAGAGCAACGGTTGCAGTGTGTGGAAGACCTCGAGCGTGGCGTCCAGGCCGGCGGCGGTCCCGAGCACTCCCTGGCCGCTCCAAGGCACGTGTGTGCCGCTCAACAGGTCGCGCTGGGCGTCCTCGATGATCTCGTGCGAGCGAGTGGCGTATTCGAGCGGTGTGATCTGCACGCTCGGCAGGATCGCTCGCAGGCTCCGCAGGTCGCGTGCGAGCTTGGCGGCGATCGGCACGAGTGAGCTGGGTGAGGCGCCGCCCCACAGCCCCATTTCCAGACGATGCAACCCGGTGAAATGCGGATCGGCCTGCCCGTCCGGCAGCAGCCCGGCGGGCATCCCGTCGATTTCCTGGTTGAGCGACCCGAACAGGCCATACACCGCTCCCAGATGCAGGTAGGCGCTCCATGTGGTCTCCCAGGCCAGGCGCGCCTGTGTGCGGCTGCCCGTCGCGAGCGTGGCGCGCAGCGCGGCTGCATCGCGCTCGGCGATCGTTGTCCAGTGCTCGGCGTAGAGCTTGTAGGCGGCCACGGGACCCACGAACGCGCGCACGGGAAGCGGGGACAGCTCGGAGACCATTTCTCCGCGGGTGTTCACACCCTGGTCCTCGAGGTCTGCGATTTCCGTGCCGTAGACGCGGGCCGGGATGTTTGACCCGTAGACCTTTGCGATGCGCACGCCGAGTGGGTCGGCGGGGCTCGTGTGCGGTGCGATCGACTTCACCCCGAAGCGAGCGGTGCGATGCGTGCCCCGGCCGGGGGCCAGCGCCGCACCGGCGAGTAGTAGGACGGCGGCGCCCAGTGCGAGTGCCAGCGTGCGCCGCGCTCGGTGCGAGTGCATCATGGGTGCTTCCACGCCGCTAACCGTAAATCCCGTGGCCTGCGAGCTTGTTACCAAAACGTGGCGGCTTCGCTGTCATTTTGTGAAACGGTCGCCCCGGTCACACAATCGCAACGGATCGGTGACCGGTTGTTGACACGGCTCCTTTTACGGGACTCCACGATGCATTCGTGCTCCCACGCGGGTGGCCGGGGGGCGCGGCCAGGCGATCGCCGCCCACAGTCCGAAAAGGAGAACTCCGTTGCGCACTGGGAAGAAGCTCATCGCAGGCGGCATGGGGGTCCTGGCCGCCGGAGCGGCCGTGCTCGGCATCTCGATGTCAAGCGCATCCCCGCCGCCCACCACCCCCGATTCGACCACACCGATAAAGCACGTGGTTGTGATCTTCGACGAGAACGTGTCGTTCGACCATTATTTCGGCACCTACCCGCACGCCACCAATCCCTCCGGCGAGCCGTCCTTCACACCGCTGCCGGGGACCCCTTCGGTCAACGGGCTCACCACCAGCCTGCTCACCAAAAACCCCAACCTGTACCAGCCGCAGCGCCTGGAACCGAGCCAGGCGCTCACCTGCGATCAGAACCATGGCTACGCGGCTGAGCAGGAAGCCTTCGATGAAGGCCGCATGGACAAGTTCGTGCAGAAGACGACCGGCAGCGGTTGCACGCAGAGCACCACGCCCGACTCCAACAGCTATGGGCCGAACGGGATCGTGATGGACTACTACGACGGCAACACGGTCACGGGGCTGTGGAATCTCGCTCAGCACTTCTCGCTGAACGACAACTCCTATGACACGCAGTTCGGTCCGTCGAGCCCGGGAGCCATCAACCTGATCTCGGGTCAGACAAACGGCGCCGAAGCGCATGGTGGCGTATCCACCGCGATCGCTAACGGCACGCTGTTCGGCGACGGCGAGCCCTACTACGACCAGTGCAGCAACCCGACCACGCCGCTGAACTCCAACGGCACTCCGGGGGGCGTGACGGTTTCGATGAGCGGCGAGAACATCGGCAACCTGATGAACGCCAAGGATGTCACCTGGGGCTGGTTCCAGGGTGGATTCGCTCCGTCGGAAATCAAGGAAGGCCGAGCTATATGTGGCGCCTCGCACAAGAACATCGGTGGGGCCACCGTCACCGACTACGTCGAGCACCACGATCCGTTCCAGTTCTATGCAAGCACGTCCAATCCCGACCACGTGGCGCCGAGCTCGATCTCGCAGGTCGGTCTCAGCGATCCCGCGGGGACGTCGGCGAATGAAGCTGTCAACCATCAGTACGACATCTCGCTGTTCCACCAGGCGCTGATCCAGGGCTACCTGCCGCAGGTGTCGTTCCTGAAGCCGCCCGCGTATGAGAACGGGCACGCAGGCAACTCCGATCCGCTGGACGAACAGCGCTTCCTGGTGGACACGATCGATGAAATCGAGCAGTCCAGCTACTGGCCGAACACAGCGATCGTGATCGCCTACGACGACTCCGACGGGTGGTATGACCACCAGATGGGGCCGATCGTGCGGCCGTCTGAGGACACAGTCGACTCGCTCAGCGGACCAGGGAAGTGCGGCACGGTCAGCGCGCCGCCCGCCCAGAACGACCGCTGCGGCGTCGGTCCGCGTCTGCCGCTGCTGGTGATCTCACCATGGGCACGCAGCAACTACGTCGACAACACGTTCACCGAACAGGCGTCGATCACACAGTTCATCGAGGACAACTGGAACCTCGGACAAATCGGCGGCGGCTCCGCGGACACCACGGCGGGGACGCTCGACAACATGTTCGACTTCAACCCGAACGCACAGCGCTCGCCGGCGATCATCATGAACGAAACAACCGGTGAGATCACGAACATCATCCCCGCGCCGCATCCGGTTCCGCCGGTGGGCCCGCCGCCCGGTCACGGCGGTAATCCGGGCCATGGAGGTAATCCTGGTCATGGCGGTAAACAGGGCTATGGCGACAAAGGCGGTCGTGGCGGGAAGTTCGGCCACGACGGCAGATCGGACCGTGGCGGCAAATCGGGCCGCGGGCACTGACGAGCCGCTGCCCAGCGTGATCGCCCGCATCGCCAGATCGAAGTCGATGCGGGCGTAGCACATCACACATAGCCACACGCAGTCGAGGGCGCCCCACGGGGCGCCCTCGCTCGTGGGCCAGGTGGTGCTGTACGGGGAAACGCGGGCGGTTGTCCATCACAACGCTCGACCGTAATTTGGAATCTCAGCAAGTACTAGAATCTCGCAAATTGCGGGTTATTCCAGATCCTGGCCATTGAAAAGGGTGCGTTAGTCAGTTAGCTTCGCCGCTGGTTTTAAAACGCTCGCCGCCTCGTACTGGCGGTCTGGCTCGGTTGTGCCGGAGGGGAGACTGGCTATGTGTGTGGCGGTGCGTCGGTGAGTGCGGGGCGGCACGGCGGTGGGGGTTGGTCAGGGTTGCGGCGTCGTGGCCGTGCTGCGCTGACCGTGTGCACGGCTGTCGCGGGGGTGTTGGTGTGGTCGACGCTTGCCGGTGGCGCGCAACCGTATGAAACCTATGAGAGTGCTGTTGTCTCGGACGGGCCGGTGGCCCAGTATCGTTTCGACGACGTGTCGGGGTCTGGCACGCTCGCGGATTCCGCGGGCTCCTACACGGCGAGCAATAGCGGGATCGTTCTGGGAGGCGAAGGCCCATTCGGGGGCAGCAAGTCAGGTTCCTTCGACGATGAAGCTTTCGCCACGCTGCCGTCTGACCCGCTGTATGGCGCAACTGCGTTCACCGCGGAGGCTTGGGTCTACTGGTCTGGTGGCACGTCGTACAAGCAGCCGATCTTCGACTTCGGCTCGAGCTCAACCAACTACATGTATCTGACGCCCGCATCGGCGCTCAGCGCTCACAAGATGCTCTTTGAAATCCGCACGACCGCAGGCGCCGTATTTCAGGTCACGGCCACGAAGCTGAAAGCGAGCGCCTGGGAGTACGTCGCCGTGACTGAGACCAGCTCGGGCACACTGACGTTGTATGTGGATGGCGAACAGGTCGGACAGACCACCGGCGCGACGATCGCACCCGCATCGCTTGGGAGCGCCGCCGGGGATTATCTCGGCAAGCCGCAGGTTTCAGGCGAACCGCTCTTTGGCGGCAGTCTCAGCAACGTGGCGTTCTATAACAAGGCGCTCTCGGGCAGCCAGATAGCGGCTCACTACAATGCCGCCGAGTATCCGGTCAACACGGCGGCGCCGACGATCTCGGGCACCGCGAGGGATGGCAGCACTCTGACGGCGAAAGCCGGCAGCTGGTCGGGTCTCACGCCGATCACTTTTGCCTACCAGTGGACACGCTGTAACGCGTCGGGAGGCGAATGCGCCGAAATCTCGTCAGCGACCAGTACCAAATACGAAGCTTCCCACGAAGATGTCGGTAAGACGCTACGGGTGGCGGTCACCGCCACCAACAGCTCGGGAAGCGGCGGCGCGACCTCCAGCCAGACTGCGGTCGTCGCTGCGCTCAAACCGTCGAACACGACGCTGCCAGTGATCTCGGGTAGCGCGAACGTCGGCCAGCTCTTGTCGGTGAGCGAAGGGAGCTGGGGAGGCTCGCCCCCGTTCTCCTACACCTACCAGTGGGAGACATGCAACAGCGCCGGCGCAAGCTGCAAAAAGATCACCGGGGCGACAGCGTCCAGCTACCGCTTGATCGGCTCGCAGGTGGGCGACACCATGCGAGCGATCGTGACGGCAGCCAACTCCGCCGGCAGCGCAAGTGCCACCACCGAAGTGACCGGCGTCGTCGCGGTGGGAGCGCCTGTCAACACCGCTCTTCCAGCGATATCGGGCACGGCGCGTGACGGGCAGACGCTGAGCGCTAGCAGCGGCTCATGGGCGGGCACGGAACCGATCTCCTACGCCTACCAGTGGCAGAGATGCAACAGCGCCGGCGAAGGCTGCTCGAACATCTCCGGTGCGACCGGCTCGACCTACGTTCTCGGTCATGGTGACGTGGGCAGCACACTGCGGGTCACCGTCACCGCGAGCAACCCCGGTGGCTCGGCTTCGAGCACCTCTGCCGCGAGCGCGGTAGTTGCGGCGCTGGCGCCGTCGAATACGGCGCTACCCGTGATCTCCGGTACGGCTCGGTATGGGCAGACGCTCACCGCGAGCACAGGCGAATGGGTTGGGACCCCGCCGCTTGAATACGCCTACCAGTGGGAGAGCTGCGGCAGCCTCGGCGAAGGCTGCCTGGACATATCGGGCGCGACGAGCTCCAGCTACACGCTCGGCTCGGGTGAAGTCGGCGACACGCTCCGAGTGGTCGTGACCGCAACGAACTCGGTAGGTTCGGCTTCTGCCCTCTCGGAAGCGACGGCGGTGGTGACAGGCTCATCCAGCTGTACCGACACGTGGACCGGTGAAGCTGGCGATGGCCTATGGCAGACCGCTGGCAACTGGTCCACAGGCAGCGTGCCGGGGCCAAGCGAAATCGCCTGCATCGGCTCCGGCGAAACTGTGCAGATCACGGAAGGAACCAACCGCGTCGGCTCGCTGGAAGATCAGGGGGGCCTTGTGATCTCCGGTGGCTCCCTTGAATTGGTGAGCTCCTCGCATGCGTCGAGCGTGGGCTCGCTGTCGTTGAGCGAAGCCACGCTATCGGGGCCGGGCACGCTCGATGTCACGAGCTCGTTCACGCTCGGGTCATACGCCACGATGTCGGGGTCCGGCTCGACGGTCGTGAAGCCAGGTGTGACGGGGGAAATCTACGCGTCATCGGGCTGTGAAGAAATGCGCCTGTCTGCAGGTCGAACGCTCGTCAACGAAGGCACGCTGACGTTTGGCTGGGGCACCTTGTTCTTGTCTGAAGGCGCTCGCCTTCAGAACGAGGGCGTCTTTATCGACAACACGGAATCCTCATGCTACGGACCGCAGATCCAGAGCCCATCAGAAAGCGGGGCGGCACCGTCGGTTTTGAACACAGGCACGTTTGAGAAGACGGGTGGGGGCGGGACGAGCACTGTCGCTGTGAATTTCAGCAACCAGGACGGCGTGGAAGTAGAGGCCGGGACGCTTGATTTCAGTGACGGCGGGATTCCGGAAGAAATAGCAAACGGCTCGTGGTCCGTGCAGGGGGGACAGTCGATCGAGTTGAGCGGTGGTACCTTCTGGATCGCTGAAGCAGTCAACCTCTCTGCGGTCACCGTTGATGGGGCTACGGTCATAAGAGTGGGGAGCGGTCCTCCATCTTCCTCTGCGCCGCCTGTGGTCTCCGGCGAACCCTTGGATGGCGAGACGTTGAGCGCAAGTACTGGAACCTGGACGGGCTCAAGACCGATCTCCTACAGCTACCAGTGGCAGCGGTGTAACACCAGCGGCGCTGAATGCGCGAACATCGCCGGGGCGATGGGTGAAACCTATGCCCTCGGGGACAGCGATGTTGGAGCGACGGTGATTGCCGTCGTGACCGCGAAAAACAGTCTCGGTTCGGCTAGCGCCGCGTCCTCGCCCACGGCTGTTGTCACGTTGCCACCTCCGCCGTCGAACACGGCGCCGCCGGAAATCTCCGGTTTCGCGCAGGCTGGCCAGCCGCTGAACGCGAGCACGGGAAGCTGGGCCTCTCCGGTTCCTCTCTCCTACAGCTACCAGTGGGAGCGCTGCGATGTCCTCGGAGGAGAATGCATCGCGATCTCAGGCGCCACAACCTCCACCTATGTGCCGGTTCTCGCTGACGTCGGACATATGCTCACTGTGCAGGTCACGGCGACGAACCCGGGCGGTTCGAGCTCGGCGACTTCGCTTGAAACAAGTGAAGTGCTGCCTGCGGCACCCGTGAACGTACTAGCTCCGTCGCTGTCGAACAACCCGCCCGGGGAAGGAGTCCCTGAGTCCGCCTCGACTGGAATCTGGACTGGAGAATCCGTGTCCTACGGCTACCAGTGGCAGAGTTGCAACGAAAAAGGTGAAGAATGCGCCGATATCGAAGGAGCACATGACGAAACGTACGAACCCGGACCCGGAAACGTGGGGAACACGCTGAGGGTCGTGGTGACGGCGTCGAATGCGGGAGGCTTCGCTTCGGTGAGCTCGGAACCCAGCGCCGTGGCCGGCACGTCGGTCACTGCGCCGTTGAACCTGGCGCCGCCGGAGATCTCCGGCACGGCGCAAGCGGGGCAGACACTCAGCGCTAGCAGCGGCACATGGACTGGTACGCCGCCACTCGCGTACTCCTACCAATGGGAGAGCTGCAACAGTGCAGGCGAAAGCTGCGCTGATGTCTCGGGGGCTACCGAATCGAGCTATCACCTTGCGGCCGGCGACGTGGCTGACACCCTACGCGTGGTGGTGACGGCGAGCAACGCTGCTGGTTACGCGTCGCGTGTCTCGTCGGCAACCGCGGTCGTAGTTGGATCCTCCTACGAATCCGAATCGGTCTGCACCGACACCTGGATCGGCCCGTCGGAAGGATCGTGGCAGGAAGTCGCCAGCTGGTCTACGGGGAGTCTCCCCGGTCCTGCCGATGTTGCATGCGTGGGCGCGGGAACTACTGTCCGCGTCAGCGAAGGCAGCAACCGGGCAGGGGTCCTCGACGACGCCGGCGAACTCGTGATCTCGGGCGGCTCGCTCGAACTCACAGACGCCGCCGAAGCGTCGATGCTCGCCTCGCTGAGGCTGAGTGGGAGCGGCGCGGCGCTTACCGGCGCGGGAAGCGTTTACGTTTCCGGCGGCTTTGACTGGGGTGCCTCGGCCGTGATGTCCGGCTCTGGCGCCACGGTGATCGCATCGGGCGTGAGCGGCGAGGTCGAAGCGTCCTCGGGATGCGAACCGATGAAGCTTTCCGGTGGACGCAAGCTCGTCAACGAAGGGACCTTGACGTTCGGGTGGGGCACGCTGTACATGTCCGAAGGCGCTCGCCTCGAAAACGAGGGCAGCTTTGTCGATAACTCCGAAGCCTCGTGTCTCGGCCCGCAGATCCAGCCCGAAGGGTCTGGCGCGGCGCCCGCGATCCTCAACACCGGCACCTTCGAGAAGACGGCCGGCTCCGGGACGAGCATGGTTGCCGTCGCCTTCACCAACGATGGCGCCGTCAGCGCGAGCAGCGGCACGCTCGAGTTCACCGGTGGGGGGGTGCCCGAACAGGCCGCGACGGGGAGCTGGAGCGTCGAACCGGGGACGAGGATCGTCCTCGGCGGCGGCACCTTCCTCATCGGTGAAGACGTCAACCTCTCCGAGGTCGCCGTCGAAGGTGCAACCGTGACACGCGTCTCGGCCCCCGTGCCTGTCAACACAGCGCCACCGTCGATCGCCGGCACCATAGAAGACGGGCAGACACTTACCGCCGACACGGGAAGTTGGTCGGGCTCTGAACCGATCTCCTTCTCCTACCGCTGGCAGCGCTGCAACGGTAGTGGCGCTGAATGCGCGAACATCGCCGGGGCGACGGGTGAAATCTATGCCCTCGGGAACAGCGATGTTGGAGCGACGATACGGGTGCTCATCGTGGCTCACAACTCCTACGGCCAGACGCAGGCCTCCTCGCCCGCGAGCGCGGTCGTAGCGTTACCGTCGCCGCCCTCGAACACAGCGCTTCCCACGATCACAGGCCAGAGACGGGACGGCTCGGTGTTGAGCACGAGCGTGGGAAGCTGGAATGCGGTCGCACCCGTCTCCTACACTTACAGGTGGGAAAGCTGCAATTCAGCCGGCGAAGAATGCGCGCCGGTCGAAAACGCGACGACTCCGGAATACGAGCTCTCGGAAGGCGACATCGGTTCGACTCTGCGAGTGGTGGTCACGGCCACCAACGAAGGCGGCTCGACACAGGCCATTTCGGCGGTGAGCTCCGAGATCCAGGCCGAAGCGGTCAGTGAGCTGGAAGCACCCTCGATCTCGGGCGCGTCTGATGAGCATCAGGTGCTTCATGCCGACCCAGGACGCTGGGCGGGAACCGAAACGCAGATCAACTACCAGTGGGAAAGCTGCAGCGAAAGCGGCACGGACTGCGCTGCCATCGAAGGCGCCACCGGCACCGAATACGACCTCGCAGAAGGCGATGTCGCCACCAGGCTGCGGGTGAGGGTGGGCGCGAGCAACGCGCTCGACTCCCTGACCGACGTCTCTGCCGCGACAGCCGTCGTCGGCGCTCCGGGTGCGCTTGCCAATGTGTCGGCGCCCTCAATCTCAGGTGCGCCGCAAGTAGGTCAGGCGCTCACCGCAAACCCCGGGATCTGGTCTGGCACAGGCGCCATAAGCTACCTCTACCAGTGGCAGAGCTGTGATCGCTACGGTCTCGGCTGTGAAGACATCGAAGGCGCGAACGCCGCCAGCTACGCGTCTCCATCAGATGAGGCCGGCCGCGCGCTGCGGGTGCTCATCACCGCCAGCGACGAAGGCCACTCGCTCTCCGAAAACTCACCTGCCACCCAGCCGATAGCGACGGCGCAGGCGCCGGTGATCGAGCAGGCGCCTCCCATAACGGGTGTGGCGCTGGCCGGCCAAACGCTCACCGCCGGCACCGGCGTGTTCTCTGGGGAAAGCCCCATCACTTACAGCTACCAGTGGGAGCGCTGCGTGCAGCCCGGAAGCTGTGCGGACATCGAAGGCGCCAAACAGAGCTCCTACGCCCTCACCGAAAGCGATATCGGATCCACGATACTCGTGCTCGTCAGCGCCGCCGACGCCGGCGGCAGCACCACCGCTGTTTCGGCTCTGACCGCCGCCGTAGGTCCCGAATCGCTGCTCGAGCTCTCCGCTCCTTCCATCTCAGGGATCGTGCAGATCGAAGGCACGCTCAGCGCCGACCCGGGAATCTGGAGCGCATCGGGATCGGTCTCCTACGCCTACCAGTGGGAAAGCTGCAATCCAGGCGGTGAAGACTGCGCGCCGATCGAAGCTGCAACCGAACCCACCTATGTGGTTGTAAGCGGCGATCTCGGCTCGACGCTGCGCGTTGAGGTGACGGCCACGAGCCCGCTCGGCAGTAGCAGCACCGTCTCAGCGCCGACAGCCGCCGCTCCCGATGGGGCAGTGAGCGTCGAAGAAGCCCAGATCATCGCTGAGCAGACCGATCCTGCGCTGCTGGCGCCCTCGACCACCGCGACCTTGGAAGAACAGAGCATCACCCCGAGGCTGACCGACACAGGCGAAGAACTCGCTTCGCAGAGCACGCTCACGAGCTCCACGATCTCCAAGGAAACCGCCGGCGCGCTGGCTGTCAACACGCCAGCGGGAGAAGTCAGCCTTGCGCCCGTCGAAAGCTCGACGCATGCGATCACGCCACCCACAATCGTCAACGGTGCCGCCGCGCTGACCACGAACATCTGGCCGGCGACGGACACGATCGTCCGCCCCGAGCCGCTCGGCGCGACCGCGCTGCTCGACATCCGCTCGACACAAGCCCCGCACTTCTTCGCCTGGCGGGTCAATCTCGGCCCCGACGAGGAACTCAAGCAGCTCCCCGACGGTGCGATCGCGGTGGTCGAAACACCCGAAGAAGAAAACGCTCCGCGGGGCACCGCGGAAGAAGCAGGCGAAGCGCCAAAACTGGATGAGACGCCCGAAGGCTCGGCCGAAACGAGCGAAGAAAAGGCCGAAGCCGAACAGGCCGAAGCCGAATCCAAGACCGGCGAAGAAGGAGAAGAAGAAGCGCCGCTGCCGACGCTGCCAGGCGCGCCCACGAGCACGGAGCCGGCCGGCGAAGCCGGGCCAGGCCAGCCCCAGCCACAGAACACGCAAAGCTCTTATGAAATGGCCAAGACCGCAATGAGCTACGCCGAAGACCAAACCGCCGGCAAGGCGCTTCTGACAGTCACGCCCCCTTCCGTCACCGACGCCGAAGGCGCCGCCGTGCCGGCCTCGCTCAGCGCCACCGGCGACACCATCGAGCTGACGATCAAGCCATCCCCCAGCGCCACCTACCCACTGCTACTCGACACGACGATCGCCGCGCCAACGAACGAGCAGAGCATCGAACGCGACCCGGTGAAGTACGGGATCTCTGACCCCAAGGCCAACGAATCGGGCCACATCGACGAACACTTCACCCCTGAAGGAAAGGTCGCGCCGAAATTCGACCCCAACCTCTACGACGGACCGCCACATACCACACGCCACATGCGCACCGCGCGGCTGGTCGTCCCCTACGACGTGCTCGTCACCCCCTCGACCAAGTACAGGCTCGAAGAAAAGGTGGTCCTCGAAGCATGGCTCAAGAAGGTCACCGACGAAGGCCTCGAACCTTACATCACGATCGGTCAGGACTACCATGAAGACCCGTGTGGAAAAGAAGGCATAGCAAAATGCCCACAGCCGTCAATTGGCCAGTACAGAAAAGCGGTGACTAAGCTATTGGAGGAAGTGATCAGATGGCACGCGAGCACAGTCAAAGGAGGCAAGGGGTGGCGCCTCGTGAAACTGTGGGGTGCGTGGAATGAGCCGGACGGCACCCACGACCCATTGCATAAGGACAGACCGCGGGCAGCGCAGTTCTGGGAGGTTGCTCAGTCGATTCTCGGCCAGATCGAGCAGCACTATCCCTGCAAAGGCTGTACTGTCGTCGCCGGCGAATTTTCGACATTCTACCCCGAATACACCTCCTGCTACCGGAACGTACTCCTCTATAACTACTGCTTCAATCCGCATCACCACTACGCGCGGTACTGGTCCGGCAAGCCAAGGGACCCGACCGCATGGGGGTTCCATGACTATGGAGACCTCTCCGCCAGGACCGACACTGTTGCCCAGGAGTTCGCCAAATTCGTGCAAACACGCCTGGAAAAGCCGAGACTATTCATGAGCGAGGCAGGAGTTCTGCTGCAGAACGGAGAAACGGCCACGACTCTCGCCGAATCAGAAAAAGCGCGCGAAGAAGGGAGGGTTTCCTACCCTCAGTTGAAAGCTGCGGAAGAGTTCCTCAAACTACCCGAAGGTCTGTCGTACCCTATCGATCGCATGTACTACTACCAATACACCGCGCCAACCAGAGCACAACAAAGTGAACACGACTTCGACAGTGCGCTGCTCGAAGAGGAAAATGGCGAACGGCGCGAACGGCCGGCGTACTGCGTGCTCGCCTACGAAGACCAGCGCTGCCCGCCCATCGCGATCACGGGGCCAAGTGTCGGAGTTGACCTCGAGGGCCACAGCGAAGTGACGATCAAGCTGACGGCTACCGTGAATCCATACGATCTCCCCACCGAATACCGCTTTGAATACGGACGGACACCGTCGTCACTGGCCAGCAGAACCCCTCTCGAGAAACTAAATGCTGGACTAAACCCCGACAAAGTCAGGGTTGAAATCACGCTACCTGCCAGCTTCGAAGAATGCTACGACAAGGTTGTGGATTACTTCCGGATAAAGGCCACCAACCCGACTGGCACGAGATACGGAGCCCTTAGTGAAATCAAACCCTCCTGCCCGACCTGACATGCAGCCGACGACACACGACACCACCACACGCAGGCGCAGCCTATATGCGGGCTGGTATAAACGTCCAGGGCCCGGACGCAACTCTTGGGCCAGCGAGTAGTCTTAAGCCGTGATGCGACGAATGCTCCTCCCCATGCTCCTGCTGCTGGCGCTCGTGATCTGGGCTGTGCCAGCGGGAGCGGCGCGCGCCCATAGCAAGCTATCGCCGAAAAACGAATGCCCTCCAGCCCACATGCGGCCTATAGCTGCAGACACGCAGGCCGAGATATACGTGCGACCCGAACATACTAGTCTGGCGGAAGTCTACTTTCCAGAAGAAATCGTTGGCTGCGTCTACGCAGGAAAGCGTGCCTACTCACTCGGCGAACCGCCCCACGTGGCCTCCAGCGGCAGCGGCGGCATCAGACTGGAGACGCTCAACGGCACGATGACGGCATATGAGAGGGGTTCGGGTGGGCCGGGAGGCGCTAGTTGGATTGTCGAAGTCCGGAACCTCGCTACTGGCGAGTTGGTTCACCGCGTTCCAAGCGGTACGCCCGCTCACCCCGCGCCCCCCGAAACCAAAGGAGGGCTCACACGTCGTGACATTGGGATTGGGCCGGTTGAATCGCTGGTCGTCAAGAGCGATGGCGCGGTCGCCTGGATTGCGCAGGACGCTGTTGGAGGGTTTTCGCCCTACTCATACCAGGTCCACGCCCTGGACAAGACGGGCAGTCGCGTGCTTGCTGTGGGTCCAGAAATCGAACCGCATTCGCTTGCGCTCGCGGGCAGTACGCTGTACTGGCTGCAGGGCGGGAAGCCGATGTCGGCGAGGTTGAACTGAGGGACGGCACAACTCATGCCGTCACACTTGTGCCTGTCTTGGAGCGTAACCGTTCTCGCCATCGCGATCGGCTTGAGCGGTTGCGGCGGGACGATTGCTGCGAAAACGAGCATGTCGGCTCGTGTCCGAGTCGCGAAGCCTACGCCCGCGTATCGAGTTGGTCAGTACTGCGTTTTGAGTAGAGAAGCGAAGTATCGAGCCGCTGATTTGGTTTGCAAGAAGCATCATCTGGCACGACGCTGATCGGTGTTTCAGTGATGTGGGCGCGCTTGCGCAACTTCTGCGTCTACCGATAGTCTTATAGGTCGTGCGGCGTATCGCCCTATTTGTGCTTCTGATGCTGGCCTTGCTTGCTACGGCAGCCCCCTTGAGTGCCGCTGCTAGCCATAAGAAGGCCCCGCCGAAGTGCCCGCCGGCACATGCACGCGTGATGATCGCAGACCCACAGGCCGAGGTTTATTTGTTGCCAGAACACTTTGGTGGACCCGGTGGCGTCGAGCCCACAGAAATCTTCGGATGCGCTTTCAAGGGTACGCATCGCAGCTACCTTCTTGGCGAACCGCCCGAGTCTTCTTCATCCGGCAGTGGTGGCATTGATCTTGAGACGCTCGCGGGGCCGATGGCGGCTTATTTCGCGGGCTCGGGTGGGCCTGGTGGCGCAAGCTGGTTGGTGGAGGTCAGGAATCTCGCTACTGGCAAGCTGGTCCACCAGGTTCCGAGCGGGACGCCTGCGCATTCGAAAAATACGATGGAGTGCGTTCCGGGCGAGCCGCACGTGGCGGTGGCGAACGCGCATGCCGTGGTCTACGAAGGGCCCAGCGATGGGAATCCGGGAGAAATAGACGCGTGCGCTTATGGCTATCGTCGCTCGTACCCGTTGGGGCCTGTTCCGTATGGAGACGCGACTGGCGGTAGCGGCGTGTTTCGTGAGACGTTGGCTGGAACCATTGTCGCGTATGAATTCTTCGAATCGCACGTGCTAAATAACGAAGGATCGAGGAAGCGCTGGGTTGTGGTCCGTAATCTGCGTGACGGGCGCGTGCTCCATATTGTGCCGACGGGTATACCGGCTAAACCCAGTGAATTCGGCAACGTCGGTACCGGTCGCACGACGGCGATCGTGGTAAAGGGCGATGGCGCGGTTGCGTGGATTGCCCCGACTGGGGAAGAAATTGGTGCTTTCGAAGTTCATGCGCTTGACAGGTCGGGGAGTCGAGTTTTGGCGTCGGGTTTGGGTATCGATGCGTCCTCGCTTGCCCTCGTGGGCAGCAGGTTGTATTGGATGCAGAATGGTATGCCAGCTTCGGCGGTGCTCAATTGAGGACAAGGGCGATCATATTGGCCGCACTGTCGCTGTCGTCGATGTTTGTCTCGGCCGAGGCGATGGCTACGCAAAAGAAGAAGAACGCGAGATGTACGCCGAGCCATCCGCATGCCTTTGTTGCGAACGCGCATGCGGTGGTTTACCTAGGGTATGAAGAAATCGAAGCGTGTGCGTATGGCTATCGGCGCTCGTATATTGTGGGTTCCCTTCCATATGGCGATGCCGTGGCGGCGGGAGGGGTGTTCGACGTGACGCTCGCTGGCGCTACGCTTGCCTACGAGGAATTTAGGTCTTATGGCGGGAACGAAGGGCCAGATACGGAAAAGAATTTAGTGGTAGTACGTGACCTCCGTAGCGGCCGAATACTTCACAGGGTGCCCACTGGGGTGCCGGCCAAGCCTCAAAGGCATGGAGAAACCGGTATAGGGCGCACGACTGGGCTGGTGGTAAAGAATGATGGCGCAGTGGCGTGGATCGTTTCGACTGCGGAAGAACTTGGTGGCTACCAGGTGCATGCCGTCGACAACTCTGGCAGTCGGGTGCTGGCGTCTGGTGAGAACATCGATCCGTCCTCGTTGGCCCTTGTCGGCAGCAGGCTGTACTGGATGCAAGGTGGCGTGCCGGCGTCGGCCGTACTCCACTGAGCATCGCGACCACTCCGCCATGGCGGTTGCCTGTCGCGCGCCGACGCGTGGGACAGCGGTATGACGTAGGTCCGCGAATCCATCGTTCGACCCAAGCGTGGGTTAGGCTCAAAGGCATGCCGTCTACCTTCGGTTTCCTCAAACTATCTGAAGGTCTGAAATACCCTATCGATCGTATGTACTATTACGAGTATACGGCTCCCACCAAAGCGCAACAGGAAGAACACGCCTTTGATAGTGCGCTGCTCGAAGAGGAAAATGGCGAACGGCGCGAACGGCCAGCTTACTGTGTGCTCGCCTACAAAGATCACCGCTGTCCTCCCATTGCGATCACGGGCCCCAAGGTCGGGGTAGACCTCGAGGGTCACAGCGAAGTGACGATCAAGCTGACGGCGACCGTGAATCCGTATGACCTCCCGACCGAATACAGTTTTGAATACGGGCGCACGCCATCGTCGTTGTCCGACAAAACTCCCCTCAAGAAGCTGAGTGCGGGACTGGAATCCGACAAAGTCAGCGCCGAAGTCACGCTACCCGCGAGTTTCGAAGAATGCTACGACAAGGTCGTAGATTACTTTCGAATAGAGGCCATCAACGCGACGGGCACGAGACGCGGAGCCGTTAGTGAAATCAACCCCTCCTGTCCGGAGTGATATGCGACCGGCGACACACAACATCGTGGTGAGCGGACAGGGCCTAAGCACTGGAGCGTACAAACGTCCAACGCGCCACCGCAACTTTGGGGCGTTTTGATAGTCTTAGTGATTATGCAACGTATCGTCCTATTTGTGCTTCTGGTGCTGGCTTTGTTTGCTACGGCAGCCCCTTTGAGTGCCGCTGCTAGTCATAAGAAGGCTCCGCCGAAGTGCCCGCTGGCACATGCACGCGTGATGATCGCAGACCCACAGGCCGAGGTTTATTTGTTGCCAGAACACTTTGGTGGACTCGGTGGCGTCGAGCTCGCGGAAATCTTCGGGTGCGCTTTCAAGGGTACGCATCGCAACTACCTTCTTGGCGAACCGCCCGAGTCTTCTTCATCCGGCAGTGGTGGTATTGAACTTGAGACGCTAGCAGGGTCGATGGCGGCTTATTTCGAGGACTCGGGTGGGCCTGGTGGCGCAAGTTGGTTAGTGGAGGTCAGGAATCTTGCTACTGGCAAGCTGGTCCACCAGGTTCCGAGCGGTACGCCTGCGCATCCCGAGCCGCCGCGCACCGAAGGCGATCTTACCCGTGCCGACGTTGGGATCGGTCCGGTTGAGTCGCTCGTCGTCAAGAGCGACGGCGCGGTCGCATGGATCGCACAGGATGCTGTTGAAGAATCGTTGCCATACTCGTACCAGGTCCATGTCCTGGATAAGAACGGTAGTCGTGTGCTTGCGGCGAGCACGGAAATCGAACCGAAGTCTCTCGCGTTGGCTGGCAGCGTGCTCTATTGGACGGAAGCTGGCAGGCCGATGTCGGCGAGGTTGAATTGAGCGGGCTGGTTGTGCGGACTCGTTTGTGCGGGTGGGGTCTGGTCTTGCTATTTCTGGGGATCGCGTTGGGTGGTTGTGGTGGGGCGTCTGTTGCGAAAACGGCCAGCTCGGCTAGTGTTCACACCGCGAAGGTGGCACCGGCTTATCGGGGTGGACAGTATTGCCTGGCGAGTAAGGATGCGAGGTACAGGGCGGCGGGGTTTGTGTGTGAGAAGCATCATCTGGCGCGACGCTAGTCGGTGCTCCAGCGATGTGGGCACGCTCGCGCAACTTCTGCATTGACCGTTAGTCTTATAGGTCGTGCGGTCTATCACTCTATTTGTGCTTCTGGTGCTGGTCCTGTTCGCCTCGTCGGCGCCGACAGTCGCCACGACAGGTCACGGTAAGACTACCCCACGATGCCCACGCGCTCACTCAAGCGTCGTGGTTGCGAATACGCAGGCCGAGATGTACCTGGCACCCGAACGTCCCCAAAACCCTGAATTCTTGGGAGTTTATGGCTGTGCCTATCGGTCTAAGCGCTCTTATTTCCTTGGTTCAGTACCGGAAGCTGTGGGGACGCCAGTGGGCAACGGAGGCGTGGGACTGGAGACACTTGGCGGCCCTATGGCAGCATATGAGGATAGTTCGAGTGGTCCGACCGGCGCGGATTGGGGGGTGGTGGTGACCGATCTGTCTAATGGTAAGGTGGTGCACAGGGTGCCGACAGGCACCCCTGTTCATCCTGAACCGCCTCGCATCGAAGGTGGTCTCACCAATCGCTATGTCGGGATCGGTCCCGCCACGGCGATCGTCGTCAAGAGCGATGGCGCGGTCGCCTGGATTGCGCAGGACGCTGTTGAAGGGCTTTTGCCCTACTCATACCAGGTCCACGCCCTAGACAAGACAGGCAGTCGCGTGCTTGCCGTGGGTCCAGAAATCGAGCCGCATTCGCTTGCGCTCGCGGGCGGCACGCTGTACTGGCTGCAGGGCGGGAAGCCGATGTCGGCGACGTTGAACTGAGGGACGACGCAACCCATGCTGTCACATTTGCGCCTGTCTTGGAGCGCAACCGTTCTCGCCATCGTGATCGGCTTGAGCGGTTGTGGCGGGACGACTGATGCGAAAACGAGCACGTCGGCTCATGTCCGCGTCGCGAAGCCTAGGCCCGCGTATCGAGTTGGTCAGTACTGTGTTTTGAGTAGAGAAGCGAAGTATCGAGCCGCGGGACTAACCTGCTCGCGGCATCACCTGGCACGGCGGTGAACGGTGCTCCAGCGATGTGAGCGCGCTCGCGCAACTTCTGTGTCCACCGATAGCCTCATAGGTCATGCGGCGTATCGCTCTATTTGTGCTTCTGGCGCTGTTCCTGTTCGCCCCGACGGCGCTGGCAGTCGCTGCGAGCGGTCACGGGAAGACCACCCCACAGTACCCACGTGCCCACTCAAGCGTCGTTGTGGCGGACACGCAGGCCATGGTGTACCTGGCGCCCAAGCGTCCCCAAAACCCGGAATTCTTGGGAGTCTACGGCTGCTCCTACAAGAACAAGCGCTCCTACTATTTTGGGGAAGTCGATGTGACGCCCTATGGCGACGAAGGCCTAGAACTGAATGCGCTCGCGGGATCCAACTTTGCGTATGCTGAAAACGGAACCGGCTACTGGATGGTGACGGTGTGCGACCTGGCCAGGGCCAAGGCGCAACTTTGGGACGGGCGAGTAGTCTTAAGTCATGATGCGACGAATGCTTCTACTAACGTTCCTGCCGCTGGTGTTTGTGATGTGGGCTGCGCCGGCGGGTGCGGCTCATCGCGATACGAAGGCTTCGTCAAAGCGGCGGTGCCTGCCGCTTCATGCGCTCGTGGTGTCCGCCGACAGCCGAGCGGCGCTGTATCTGGCCCCTAAGAATCTCGGATACCCCGAATTCCTTTACGTGTATGGCTGTTCGTACAAGACCAAGCACACGTACCTCCTCGGCAGCGTTCCATCGACAGCCGGCGGTTATGAAAGCGGCGGCGGCGGCGGCGTTAAGTTGGAGACACTTGCCGGTACGATGGGGACGTATGAGACGGACTCGTGTAGGCTGGGAACGGCGGGCTCGGTGATAGTTGTGCGCGACCTCTCCAATGGCAAGGTTATTCACTGCGTTCCGAGCGGGACGCCTGCGCATCCCGAGCCGCCGCGCACCGAACACGGTCTTACCGTTACCCACGTTGGGATCGGTCCGGTTGAATCGTTGGTCGTCAAGAGCGACGGCGCGGTTGCATGGATCGCACAGGATGCTGTTGAAGAATCGTTGTCGTATTCGTACCAGGTCCATGTCCTGGATAAGAACGGCAGTCGCGTGCTAGCGGCGAGCACGGAAATCGAACCGAAGTCTCTCGCGTTGGCCGGCAGCGTGCTCTACTGGACAGAAGCCGGCAGGCCGATGTCGGCCGTACTCCATTGAGAGTCGGAGCCACCACGCGATAGCTGGCGTGCGTGTCCCACGCCGACGAACGGGCCAAGCGATATAGCGCGCAGGCCACGGATGGCGCAGTCACGGATCCATCGTACGACCCAAGCGTGGGTTAGGCTCAAAGGTATGCCGTCTCCCTTCGGCTTCCTGCTGACACCCGAGCCGCCCTCGCGACGCACCGGCGCGATCGTCGCCGTGCTGCTCGTGGCGCTGTGCACGCTTTTGATCTACCCCCTCAAGCAGGCGGCCCCGGTCGTATCGCTCGGCGTGGTCTACATGCTGGCCGTCCTGATCGTGTCCGTCACGTGGGGGATCTGGCTGGGTTTCGCCACTTCCCTGTTGAGCGCGCTCGCGTTCAACTACTTCCACCTGCCGCCGGTCGGACGCCTGACGATCTCAAACGGCGACAACTGGGTGGCGCTGATTGCTTTCCTCGTGGTGTCGGTGCTCGCAAGCTCGGTGGCGGAGGTCACGCGCGCACGGGCCCGCGAGGCGGCTGAGCGTCGTCGCGAGGCCGACCTGGCCGCGGAGATGGCGCGCCTCCTGCTCGGCGGCAGGCGGCTGTCAGAGGACCTGCCGACTGCTGCCGCACGCCTCTCTCAGGTACTCGAGCTGCCCTCCGCCGCGATTGAGCTGGATGCGGTTGAGGGGGACGAACGGCGCGTTGCCTTCCCATTGCGCGAGGGGCCGCGTCGGCTCGGCACGCTGCTCGTGCCCTCCGATACCTCCGAGGCCACGCTGCGCCGCCTGCAGGAGCGCGTCGTGCCGGCGCTCGAGTCGTTGCTGAACGCGGCGCTCGAGCGCGATTCGCTGCTCGCCGATGTCGTTGAGACCGCTGCCCTGCGCCGCGCCGATGTCGTTAAGACCGCGCTGCTGCGGGCGGTCTCCCACGACCTGCGCTCGCCGCTCACAGCGATCGCGGCCGCCGGCGAGGCGATCGGTTCGCCCTCGCTCTCAGAGGAGGAGCTCCGCGAGATGGCCGGCGTCATCCAGGGGGAGACGCAGCGGCTCTCGCGGCTGGTTGACAACCTGCTCGACCTCTCGCGCCTGGAAGCCGGCGCCGCCGAGCCCCACACGGCGCTGACCTCACTCGATGACGTGATCCGCGCGGCACTCGCTGAGCTCTCGCCCGCACCTGAGGACTTCAGCCTATCGATCGACCGTGACCTGCCGCTCGTGAGTGTCGATCCCGTGCAGATGGAGCGCGCGCTTGCCAACGTGCTCGAGAACGCGCGCCGCCACAGCGGCGGCCATCCGGTGTCGGTCCGGGCGCGCGCCGTGCGCAGTCTTGGGGGTGCTCCGGCAAAACCCTTGGCTGAGTCGAGGACAGATGCGGAGGGCTCTGGCGCGACGGCGAGCGGACAGCGCCTGGACGCCGCGTTCGACACCGGTCTCGCTCCGATGCAGGCGCCCGCGGGGGAGGCGGCCGGCGATCGACTGGTGGTGCGGATCGTCGATCGTGGACCCGGGATTCCCCCGGCGCAGCTGGAGCGCGTGTTCGAGCCCTTCTATCGGGCGGGCACGGCACAGGGAGGGCACCGTGGCTCAGGTCTGGGCCTTGCGATCGCACGCGGCTTCACCGAGTCAAACGGCGGGCGGCTGCACGTCGAGTCACTGCCAGGTCAGGGCGCCACGTTCGTGTTCGAACTGCCGCTGTCCGCGTCTGGTGACCTCGCTCTCGCTCGATGACGGCAGTCGCGTCTCCCGGTGCCGCTGCGCAGCGGATTCTCGTCGTGGACGACGAGCCGCAGATCCTGCGTGCGTTGCGCGTGGTGTTGCGCGACGCGGGCTTTGAGGTCGTGCCGGCCGAAACCGCCGCCGACGCGCTCGACCGTGCGGCGGTGCGCCCGCCGCACGCGGCGATCGTGGACCTGATGTTGCCCGACATGGACGGCGTCGAGCTGACGCGCCTGTTGCGCGAGTGGAGTGAGATGCCGATCCTCGTGCTCTCCGCCGTCGGCGAGGAGGAGCAGAAGGTGCGCGCGCTGCAGGCCGGGGCGGATGACTACATCACCAAGCCGTTCGGCTCGCGCGAGCTGGTGGCGCGCCTGCAGGCGGCGCTGCGGCGCGGCGGGCGCTCGGAGGCGGAGGAGCCCCGCATCGCGGTCGGCGAGCTCGAGATCGACCTGGCGGCGCGCGCGGTACGTCTTGGCGCCGCCGACGTTCACCTCACGCCGATCGAGTTCGACCTGCTGCGCGTGCTCGTGCGCAACCGCGGACGCCTGATGACACACCGCGCGCTGCTCGGCGAGGTGTGGGGGCCCGAGTATGGGGACGACGTGCAAACGCTGCGCACCCACATCGCGCGCCTACGCCCAAAGATCGAAGCTGACGGGCAGGACCCGCGCGTGATCGTCACAGATCCGGGTGTGGGCTACCGCTTCTCCGCATAACGTCACATAATCGTTATACCCCGCGCCCAAATCGTCATGCGGGCGTGATGGATGGCGTTGCATAGTGGTCCCATGGACGCCGTTGCCATCATTCTCGGGATCGCGATGTTTGCGATCCTGCTGCTCATCATCGAGGGGATCGACCGCATATGAGTCCCGTTCTCATCAGCGGAGACCTGATCGCGCACATGAGCGGCGCCGATGTGTTCGGGCTTGTTGTCACCGTGCTGATCATCGCGTATCTGTTCTACGCCCTCATTCGCGGAGAGAAGTTCTAACGATGACGTTCGCGGGCTGGCTCACGATCGTGCTGTTCGCGGTGATCCTGACCGCGCTGGCGCTGCCGCTCGGCAGCTACATGGCCGCTGTGTACTCGGGAAGGCGCGTGATTCTCTCACCGATATTCGCCCGCCCCGAGCGGTTTCTCTACAAACTCCTGCGCGTCGATCCCACGCAGGGTCAGGACTGGAAGGCATACGCGAAGAGCCTGATCGTGTTTTCGCTCGTGGGCTGGCTGTTTTTGTATTTTGTGCTGCGCACCCAGAACGCCCCGTGGGTTCCCCATCTGCTCAACCCGCTCGGCTACCACTCTGGTCCGTGGAACGTCACGTTCAACACCGTCTCGTCGTTCATGACGAACACCAACTGGCAGTTCTACAGCGGCGAGACGACGATGACCTACCTCAGCCAGATGATTGGGCTCACAGTGCAGAACTGGCTGTCGGCCGGTATCGGCATCGTCGTGGCGGTCGCGCTGGTACGCGGAATCACCGGACGAACCGGTAAGAGTCTCGGCAATTTCTGGCAAGACCTGGTGCGCACGATCCTGTACGTGCTCGCGCCGCTGTCGGTGTTTGCCGCGATCGTGCTCGCCTCCCAGGGCGTGATCGCCAATTTCTCAAGCTACCTGGTCGTGCACACGATCACCGGCCTCACGCAGACGATCGCGATGGGTCCGGTCGCCGGCCAGGAGGCGATCAAGGAGCTCGGCACCAACGGTGGCGGCTTCTTCAACACCAACTCCGCCCACCCGTTCGAGAATCCAACGCAGTTCACCAATTTCTTCGAGATGCTGCTCGTGCTGATCATCCCCGCGGCGCTCGTGTTCATGTACGGGCGCATGACCGGCAACCGCCGCCAGGGCTATGCCGTCTACGGGGCGATGATGGTGATGTTCCTCGGCGCGGTGTGTGTCGCCTACATCGCCGAGGCCCACGGCTCCCCGGCCCAGCACGCGGCCGGCCTTCACACCGGTGTGATCTCCGGCTCCGGCGGCGGCAACATGGAAGGCAAGGAGCAGCGCTTTGGGATCGCCGGCTCGGCGCTGTTTGACGTGATTACGACCGTCACCTCCTGCGGCGCCGTCAACAGCGCGATCGAGTCCTTCACCGGCATCGGCGGCGCGGTGCCATTCGCCAACCTGTCTGCCTCGGAGGTCATCTTCGGCGGCGTCGGCACCGGCCTGTACTCGATCCTGATGTACGTGCTCTTGGCGGTGTTCATCGGGGGCCTGATGGTGGGTCGCACGCCGGAGTGGCTCGGCAAGAAGCTCGAGGCGCGCGAGATCAAGCTCGCTGGCCTCGGCATCCTGATCACGCCGCTCGCGGCGCTGTTCTGCACCGCGCTTGCCACCGCCAGCAAAGCCGGGCGCGCGTCGATCTCCGAAGCAGCCACCTCCGCCACGCTCGGTACCCACACGCCGCAGGCCTTCTCGGAGACGTTCTACGCGTATCTGTCGCAGGCCAACAACAACGGCTCCGCGTTCGCCGGCTACACCGGCTTCATCCAGCCAAACGCCGGCAACCTCGGCTCGCACGGCATCACCTTCGCCGACATCCTCGGCGGCTTCGACATGATCTTCGCGCGCTACGCGCCGATCCTGTTCGCACTGGCGATCGCCGGTGCGCTCGCCGGCAAGCGCGTCACCCCCGCGGGCCTCGGCACGATGCGCACCGACAACCCCACGTTCGTGGTGCTGCTCATCGGCGTGATCATCCTCGTGGGCGCGCTCACATTCTTCCCCGCCCTGCTGCTCGGCCCGATTGTGCAGGGACTGACAGGACACCTCTACTGAGATGAAGCGCGACATCGTCACCTCAATCATCGGCGTCATCGTCTTTGCGATCCTGCTCGGTCTCGTCTACCCGTTCGCGATTACCGGCATCAGCCAGGTCGCGTTCCCCGGCGACGCCAACGGGCAGCAGATTCACCTGAATGGCAAGCTCGTCGGCTCGAAGCTGATCGGCCAGAGTTTCGCCTCACCCGTGATCGGCAAGAACGGCAAGCCCGAGGAAAAGGAAGGCGAACTGGTCACAGAACCGGACCCGCGCTACTTCCAGTCGCGCCCCTCGGCCACCGAAGGCGGCGCCTACAACGCCGCCGCCAGCACGTTCTCAAATCACGGCCCCAACAGCGTGAAGACCAAGGAAGCAAACGAAGAAAACATCAAGGCCTATCTTGAATTGAACAAGAACCCAGCCACAAAAACCGAATACGATCCGGGGCTGAGCGTCGCAAGGATCCCGGTGGACGCGGTCAACAGCTCGGGTTCCGGTCTCGACCCCGAAATCTCACAGGCCAACGCCTGGATCCAGGCCTACCGCATCGCGACCGTGCGCGGCCTTTCGCACTCGACGGTTGACGGCCTCATCTCCAAGTACACATCCGGGCGCGGCCTTGGATTCTCAGGTGAACCGGGCGTGAACGTGCTCGAACTCAACCTGGCCCTCGACCGTTTGACAGGAGGACGGGGCTGATGTCAGCGCAGATCCCAGCGGCCCACGAACGCCAGGCCGTGTCGCTGTTCCAGCGCGACATCGTCACGCGCGCGCTGCTCGACAGCGTCAAGAAGCTCGACCCGCGCGTGCAGTTGCGCAACCCGGTGATGTTCGTGGTGGAGATCGGCTCGGTCATCACGACCGTCACCTGGCTGATCCAGGCGTTCGGCGGCAAACCGCTCGGCGGCGGCCACGAGCCGGCCTGGTACACGTTCACGATCGCCTTCTGGCTGTGGCTCACGGTGATCTTCGCCAACATGGCCGAGGCGTTCGCCGAGGGTCGTGGGCGCGCCCAGGCCGACACGCTTCGCAACATGCGCAAGGAGACGGTCGCCACGATGCGCGACGGCTCCACCAAGGCCGCCTCTGAGCTCACGCGCGGCGATGTGGTCGTCGTGCCGGCGGCCGAGCTGATCCCCGGTGACGGCACCGTGATCGAGGGCATCGCAACTGTGGACGAGTCCGCGATCACGGGCGAGTCCGCGCCGGTGATCCGCGAGTCCGGCGGCGACCGCAGCGCCGTCACGGGCGGCACTCGCGTCACCTCCGACCGGATTGTCGTCGAAATCACCCAGGAGCCGGGCCAGTCGTTCCTCGACCGCATGATCGCGCTGGTCGAGGGCGCCGAGCGGCGCAAGACCCCGAACGAGATCGCGCTCAACATTCTGCTCGCCGCGCTCACGTTGATTTTCATGATCGTCGTCGCCACGCTGCGCCCGTTCGGCCTGTTCGCGGGCACCTCGATCTCAGAGACCACGCTGATCGCGCTGCTGGTCGCCCTGATCCCCACCACGATCGGCGCGCTGCTCTCGGCAATCGGCATCGCCGGGATGGACCGCCTCGTGCGCCGCAACGTGCTCGCGCTCTCCGGCCGTGCGGTGGAGGCCTCCGGCGACGTGGACGTGCTGCTGCTCGACAAGACCGGCACGATCACGCTCGGCAATCGCCAAGCATCGGAGTTCATCCCGATGCCGGGCGTGCCCGAGTCCGAGCTTGCCGAGGTCGCGCAGCTCTCCTCGCTGGCGGATGAGACGCCCGAGGGCCGCTCGATCGTGGTGCTCGCCAAGACCTACGGCATCCGCGAGCACGACATGACGACGCTCAACGCGGAGTTCGTGCCGTTCACCGCGCAAACGCGCATGAGCGGCGTCGACATCGACGGACGGCGGCTGCGCAAGGGCGCCGGCGATTCGATCGTCAAGTTCGTGCAGGACGAGGGCGGCCAGGCGCCGCCGGAGCTGCGTGAGCACCTCGACCGCATCGCGCGCGAGGGTGGCACGCCGCTGGCGGTCGCGCGCGACAACCAGATCCTCGGTGTCGTCTACCTGAAGGACACGATCAAGCAGGGCATGAAGGAGCGCTTTGACCAGCTGCGCGCGATGGGCATCAAGACCGTGATGGTCACCGGCGACAATCGCCTCACCGCAGCCAAGATCGCCGAGGAGTCGGGCGTTGACGATTTCCTGGCCGAAGCCACGCCCGAGGCGAAGCTCGCACTGATCCGCGAGCACCAGCAGGACGGGCGGCTTGTCGCCATGACGGGAGACGGCACCAATGACGCTCCCGCGCTCGCCCAGGCAGATGTGGGCGTGGCGATGAACACCGGTACCCAGGCGGCGCGTGAGGCCGGCAACATGGTCGATCTGGATTCCAACCCGACGAAGCTGATCGAGATCGTCGAGGTCGGCAAGCAGCTCCTGATCACGCGCGGTGCGCTAACCACCTTCTCGATCGCCAACGACGTCGCCAAGTATTTCGCGATCCTGCCCGCGATCTTCGTGACGACATACGCGACGGGACTGGGATCCCACCCACCCAAGGGACCCTTGCACGTGCTCAACATCATGAATCTCGGCACGCCCCAGTCGGCGATCGTTTCGGCGATCATCTTCAACGCGATCGTGATCCCGCTCTTGATCCCGCTGTCCTTGCGCGGCGTGCGCTACCGCCCGATCGGCGCGAGCGCACTGCTGCGGCGCAACCTGTGGATCTACGGGCTCGGCGGCATCATCGCGCCGTTCATCGGCATCAAGTTGATCGACTTGATCGTGCACAACCTCCTCGGGGCCTGAGTCGTCATCGAAATAGCGACAGGTTCGCGAACCGTTCGTCGAGCAATTCGCTCAGCTGTGGTTCGAGCGTGTCAGATGTCCGCTGCAGTTCTGTCCAAGCGTTTTGAATCGTCGTGACCTGGGCACGAACGACAGCGATTGTCCGCTCCTCGTCGATGTGCGCCCGCTGGGCCAGACGGCGAAATGTGGCCTCCGTGACTGTCTCCGCCGTGTCATGGCCCGCGAGCTTCAACGCGAGTCGTGCCTTGAGACGCGGGTCGATCTTCTCGTACAGGCTGACGGCCAGGAGGTCATAGGCGGGCGCCAGTCGGGCCGTTCGCCCATCCGGGTAAATCAAAGACCAGTTCTTGGCGTGCGCATCGGAGTTGCCGATGCCGACCATAAACACCAACCGGCGGAGGATCTCGTCTACGTCCTCATCGATACGCAGCGCGGCCAGCACCCGGACGATGGTGTCGTAGTTCGTCGCGCCGTACTTGGCCGAGGGCGGCAGGCCCAGCACTTGCGCGAAATCCTCGATGTGCACTCTGGACCCGTCTGCGACTCGATCGAAGCGCTCCACGGCAAGAGCGCGCCTGTCGCTGGCCGGCACGCCCTCGGGAAGCCCCTCGATGTCTGAAACCTCCACGAGCTGGGCTGCGGGCACCGTGATACCCGAGCGGCGCGCTAGCTCGATCATCGAGTACTCGTTCTCGGGCACACCGTCGTAGCGCTGATCGGGGAGCTTGACGATCCAATCGCCGCCCTGGCCGCGCGCCGGGATCGTCAGTCCGCGGTCGTCGCGGGCGGCGGAGAACTTGAGCTGCACGCCCGCGAGCGAGAACCGCAAATCGGCGTCGGCGTCGACCGCGTGGGGTTGCGACTCTTCCTCTTCTGATCCCATGTCTGTGGACGGGTGGATCACCACGGCGCCGGGAAGGTCATCGCCAAGTAGGCCGAGGAGAAACAGCGATCGACGCTCATGCACGCCCGCGCGTTCGGCGATCAGGCGTCTCAACGGACCTTCCGGCAGCAGATTTGCAAACCAGGAAGGCACGCCCTGACGGGTGCGGTAGGGCCGGTCAGGGCTGTCCTCGAAGATCTGCCCAAGGACCGGACGACCGGCCAAGGCGAGATACTCTTCGTCCAGCTCGAAGATTGAGCCCTCGTTATTTCGGCGCAGCAGACCGGCGCGGACACCGCCGACGGAGACGACCAAGTCCGCCATCGCTAGTCGTCGTCGGAAACGGTCAAGGCCGCGATGGGTGGACGGTCGCTTATGTGTGTCTCGGTCAGGGCCGCGAGCCGTTCTGGCAGCAGATGCGAAAGGGCCTCCATCCTCGCAGTCACGACACCGGCGGGGTCGCCGTCCGCTGCTTCTACATCCGTTGGACGCAGTCCATGACTTCTCAAGACCTCGGCCGATGCGCTGAGAAGCGTTGTCCCAGTCTCGTCGTCTCTCAGCGGGGGGTTGAGAAACACGCATCCCAAGCTGTCGATATGCCCTGTCGACGACGGTACGCGCAGCATCTCATTCTCATCCATCAGTGCCGGCACGTCGACCGGCTTCCCTGTCTGGAGGTCGAGTGGATGCAGTTGAGCGAGTAGAGCCATATTGATGCGCCCAGCGGCGCGATTCAGTCTGTGCGATTCGAAGTCCAGTACGGTCTCGTCGGTGATGGGAGTCAGTCCCAGCAAGCGTTGCACGCTTTCATCCTCGTCCTCTCCTATCGCTCGCGTGGCCCTTTCGAGCACCGCCGCAGCGCCGCTGCCTCCGCTTCCTCCTGCCGCTGCATCTCTCCAGATCCAGCGACGAAGCAGAACATTGCTGCGGGTACTCGTATGTGGGAATAGCCCGAAAAATCGAGTAAGCACGGGTATCACATACACGTAGGGAAGCGCCCTTAGATGAGGAATGCCTGCGTCTTTCTGCAAAAAATCAATTGCTCGACGCAGTGCCTGGGCGGCTTGTGCAAACGCCGTCGCGGGATCCTCTCCCTTGAACTCGTTGCGAAAATCGCGGTATGGGTCGCTGCCTCGCATCGCAAGCAAGGCGCGGAGAACCGTGTCCTCCTGTAGCGGCCCGAAGCCGAGGTCGCGTATCTCGTTGACCAGCGTGCGAAGGTCCGCAGGTTTGGAGTCGCCGTTTGCCGCGTGCAACGCTTGAAACACCTCTGCCTGGGTCAAGCGCTGACCGTAGGTGTTCATGCGGTCGAAAATGACTCTCAGCTCATCCTCGCTGGCATAGCGTACGAGCGAAACGGGAATTCGGTAATCACGCAGTTGATTGCCGAGTTCGGTCGCCGCCTGCACTTCTTCTCGGGTAGCCCCTTCGTTGCGAAACTCCAAGAGCCAACCGAGAAAATCGTTCGTATCGACCACGCGACGCAACGGGATCCAGCCCGCCTGCGGTCTGCGCGATCCAGGCCGTATAAAGGTTTCGGCCGAAAGGTCGTAGTAGAGGTCGAACTCGGCTCCCGGGTTGGGTGGGCTAGCCAGTACGCCAATCAGGCTCGTGAGTCGCTGCTGGCCATCCACGACCCACCACGCGTCCGTCATCTCTGGCGCATGAATCTCAAGGGGTCCGAACTCAACGATTCCCGCCTGGGCCTCGCGCTCCCACAGAAGGAGGCTGCCGATTGGATATCCCTTGCGAACGCTGTCGAACAGCTGCTCGACGTCCTTTCCGTACCAGCGGAAGCGGCGCTGAAACGGCGGGATGCGAAGCTTGCCCTGCCGAGCCAGTTCGACGAATTCAGAAACCGAGTGCGCCTCGGCGGTTGGACGTGCAAGTGGTTGCATGATTGCAGTCTAGGTTGTGATCAGGCGCGCACGGGAGGTCTCCGCGCTCGGCCGCGCGGTGGGAGAGAATGCTCCCGTGCCGCCCGACGATCCCAACTCATCCCCACGCGGCCACCTGAAGGTCTTCATCGGAATGGCCGCTGGGGTTGGCAAGACCTACCGCATGCTGCAGGAGGGTCGTGCCGAGTCCGACAGCGGCCGCGACGTGGCGATCGGCTACCTGGAGCCCCATGGACGCGAGGAGACGACCGCTCAGGCCGAGGGCTTGGAGGAGATCCCGCCGCGGATGATCGACTACCGCGGCACACCGCTGGCCGAGATGGACCTGCCGGCCGTGCTCGCGCGAAAACCCGAGCTGTGCCTGATCGACGAGCTCGCCCACACCAACGCGCCGGGCACCGAGCACGAGAAGCGCTACGAAGACGTGCAGGACGTGCTTGCCGCCGGCATTGACGTGTACTCGACCGTCAACGTGCAGCACCTGGAGAGCCTCAACGATCAGGTCATCCAGCTCACTGGCACGCGCGTGCGCGAGACGATCCCCGACGAAGTGCTCGCCTCAGCGGACGAGGTCGTACTGATCGACCTGACTCCCGAGGCGCTGATCGAGCGGTTGCGGGCTGGCAAGGTCTACCCGCGCGAGCGCGTGCCCGCGGCGCTCAACAACTTCTTCAAGATCGAGAACCTCTCCGCACTGCGCGAGACCGCGCTGCGTCATGTCGCCGAGGGCGTGGAGATCAAGCGGCTCGCCCCCGCGCCGGTCGTGGTGCGTCGCGAGGAAGGCATCGCTCCAGCCGCCGCGCAGGGGGGCGCGGGAACACAGGCGATCGCCGAGCGCCTGCTCGCGCTGGTCGCCCTCGCGCCCCACTCACAGCGGATCGTGCGCCGGGCCGCACGCTCGGCCGAACGCCTGGGGGCGCGCTTGGATGTGCTGGTGGTGCGCCCCCATGGCCGCACCCCGAGCGTCGAGGACCGCGAACAGCTCGAGTCGCTGCGGCGTCTGACGGCGATGCTCGGCGCGCGACTGCTCGTCGAAGAAGGCGAAGAGGTGGCCGCCGTAGCGATCGAGACGGTGCGGCGCCTGGGCAGCACCTACGTGCTGATGGGCGCGCCCTCACCCCGCAAGGGGGTCAAGCGCTTCAGGGAGTCGCTTCTCACCCGTCTGCTGGAGGGACTGCCCGGCATCGACGTGCGGATCGTCGCCGACCCCGCCTTGCGCGAGGATGGGCGCGCGGTGGGGGAGGATACGGCCGACTGAGATGGGGATTTGCGTGGCGTGCCGAGCGGCGAACCCACGCGAGCAGGTACTCAATGAAGAATCGCGAAAGATTGCCTGCGCAGCGCAACGTCTCGCCACATAGGCTGTTGCAATGACCATGCTCAAAACTCTCCGTCCCCACTTCTCGCCCCGCCCGCTGCTCCTTTGCGCCCTTGTTTGCGCGCTTGCCGCAGTCGGAGGCATGAGCGCCTCCGGTGCGCTTGCCGGCAGTTCCTCCGCTCGCGCCGCCGGCGCCTCCCAGCCCCGGGCCCACGCCGCCGCGTCGTATCTCACCGGCATCGGGGACGAGGGAACCGAGATGTTCACGGATCCGCTGTGGACACAGCTGCACACGAAAATCGCACGCTACATCGCGCCGTATGACGCGGCCGTGCGGCCTTACTCGCTACAGCTCGCCAGGGAATGGATCGGGGATGCCGAAGCGGCCCACCAGCAGGTGCTGGTGGCGTTCTACCACTCCGAGTACACCCCCGCGAAGATGCCGAGCGTCGCGGTCTACCAGCGCGACATCCAGAAGTTCATCAAGCTGTTCCCGCACGTCCGCCAGTATCAGCCTTGGGATGAGGCCAACCGCGGGACGATCGTCGAAATCGTCAAACACAAAAAGCACATTGCGCTGGTGTCGCCCTCGCCGCTGCAGTCGGCTCAGTACTACAGGGCGATGGAGACTGTGTGCAAGGGCTGCACGATCGTCGGCCTCGACGTGCTCGACGCGCCGGTGGTCACGCCCACGTTGCAGTACATCGCCCAGTTCAAGCACTACATCGCGCGCCTGAAAACCGTGATGCCGAGCATCTGGGGGCTGCACAACTACTCCGACACCAACCGCCTGCAGAGCACCCGCACGAAAGCGATCCTCGCTGCCGTGCCGGGTCAGGTGTGGCTCACCGAGACAGGCGGCATCGTGCAGTTCGGCAGCGACTTCCCCAACAAGAAAGGCTCGGGTCTGACGCGGGCCGCCAAGGCGCTGTCCTACATGTTCAAGATCGCCGGTTCCTCCTCGCGCATCAAGCGCCTGTACATCTACGACTGGACCGGCGGGACCAGCTCGACGCGCTTCGACGCGGGGCTGATGAACGCCAAGTACGAGCCGCGCCCGGGCTATGTCGTGGTGTGCAAGCAGCTGCATGCCGCGAAGTGCAACGTCAAAGTCGCCAAGAACTGAACATCCCGATCGGCGCTGTGTCACGTGAGGATCGCACGTGCCGCTCCGGTCTGCTCATGCTCGAACGCCGGCGCCATGACCTCGATCTCCGAGTCGCCAAGTCCATATCTCTGTGCCATCCTGCGCCAGTTGCTCACCGCTGCCACGACATCGCCGAGCACGTTTCGCATCTCTTCGCTTCCGAGGCGGAAGTAGTCGGCTACATATACGAGCGTGTCGATGCGCGCCGCCGTGCTGTTGTAGTCGATCGCCGTACTCAGGGACTTGGGACCCGGTGCCGGGTTGGGGTTCAGGTCGAACGCGGGCGATAGCGACCAGCCAGCGCTGTCGGCGCGCACGAAGCCGTGGTTGCGCAGGTGGTCGTCCGTGTTGCTGATCAGGATCGAGAACGCGATCCGACGCCACAGCTGCTGCAGGTCCTCGGTGGCGTGAGGGGAGTTGTCCTCGATCGTCTCGACGATATCCAGATAGCTTCCCTGTTCGCCGTCGCCAGTCTCGAGCATTGTCATCGCGCTCACGTATCCGATCCGCCGCGCACCCACACGGTCGAAGCGGACCGCGATCAGCACGCCACGACCGTCGATAACGTGCAGATCCCATGTGGGGGTCACGATGCCCGCGTTGGCCGCCAGCAAGAGTGCGACCGCCTCCCAACGGATCACATCCCAGCGTTCATCCGAGGCGCTCGGGAACTTGGCGATCGCCAGGCGACCCGTCCGGTCGAGAACGTGCGCCTTCGGACGTGCTCCCCCCAGCGAGCTGCCTCCGCGCAGCAGGATCTCAAGATCCTCAGTGTCGATGTCGTCGCGCTCCAGATGCTCGCTCGCATTCAGCAATCGCGGCAAGTCCAGCAGGTGAGGAACGCCGCTGTGGGTGTCGGCCAGGTAGGCGCCCGTTTGCGGGTCGCGAAATCGCACAGCGCCCTGGCGCAAATCGTCACGCACGCCCAGCAAGTAGTCGATCTCGCCGAAGCTACGCTCGACGGTTCGCTCATTGCGCGCACGCTCCCTCTCGCGACGGTGGACCAGCCGGCGCCCCCAGCGGTCGGGTGAGCAGTCAGAGAACGCCGCGAAGATGCTCTGTCCGGTTTGGGTCTGCTGGGCGCCCGCAACGAGCGGAAGCGCCGGATCGAGCTCGTACGCGTCGCGGCGGGCGAGATAGTCGACCGCGTAGTTGAAGGTGGCCGACTCGTTTGAGTGGTGACGATGTGACCACAGCCTCCCGGCAAGCACGTCTTCGGCATCGATCTGGACCAACACCTCGACTTCTATCTCAGCCATCACCGCGTCCGGTGAAGTCGCGCGGTCGGACGCGCGAGGGGAGTCGCTCGCTCGCGCGCAAGCGGCCGATGTCGGTCTCATACGGATCGAGCGCGCCGCTCAGGCTTGCGAGGACGCCGAGTCCACGCGCGATGCGCAGCAGATTCTCCACGCTCACGCCACCGTCTCCACGCTCCAAGCGATAGAGGGTGTCGCGCGACACTCCCGCGCGGTCGGCAAGCTGGGCTTGGGTGAGGCCGCGCAGCTTGCGCCAGTGCGTGAGGTTCTCCGCGAGCTCGCTCAGCGCGCGCCGCACGGGCGGCGGTACGCGCCTGGGCGGAGGCAAGCGTCTGCTTGGCGGGGACGATGAGTCATCTTTAGATTGCATATATCAGTCATTTTAGACGCTAATGCTTGATATATCAATTATTATCCTCAGGCGGCGAGGCGAGCTGGGTCCTCTGTCAACTCGCGAGCGCTGGACGGTCAGCCAGCGAGCGTGCGGGCAGGGCGGCGCTCTACTGGACGGCGCTTGACCAGTCCGCCCGCGAGGATGCGGGCGCAGATAAGGCCAAACAGGCCGACGCCCGCGGCGATGGGGGCGAGCACGCGCAGGGGGTAGTTGCCGAAGCCCTTGTGAAGCGCGGTGTTGTCGCCCGCTTTGACGATGTCGAGCAGTCCCTGGTGGTCGATCCCCAGCAGCGTGGGAGCGAGCACCGCGAACACGCACCAGCCGACGAGTGCGAGCACCCCCGCGCGAAGCGAGCTGTTCGAGATGCGCGTGCGCGCGGTCGCGAGTGTGGCGAGCACAACCGCCGCGCCGGCGGCCAAGAAGAACGGCCAGATCCCACCCCAGCCGCGACCGAGGCCGTAGGCGCTTGCGATCGTCGGCTGAAACAGGCCCTCGCGCACGTAGCGCATCCACGTGACCGCCTCGGTCTCATAGCCGATCAGCGGATGGGTGACGGTGGCGATGATCGTCGTCGTCAGCGAAACGCCCGCCAGCGCGATCGTGGGGCCCGGATAGCGCTTCAGCGCGATCCCGATCGGCAGCGCGACGAAGGGCAGCAACGTCATCAAGAAGCGCGGGCCCATGAAACCGCCGCCGAACGGCAGGTAGTAGCCCGAGTTGTAGCCCAAATAGCACACACAGATGCCGACGATCGCAAGCGCCTCGGCACGCTTGCCGCGCTTGTAGAGCAGCGATGTGCCGATTGCGCCCATGATGAGCACCGGTGAGATCGTCAGCAGGCCGCGCGAATCCAGCAGCAGCGTCGCCAGTACCCGCAGACTCGGCAGGTCGATCCCGAAGAAGCCCTGCTGCTGGCGGGGGATGTTCGAATAGGCCAGGTGCGTCCAGGAGTGGAAGGCGTAGTGGTTGTAGAGCGCCAGCGGCACGATCCCGATCAGCCCGCCCAGCACGTAGGCGCCGGCGCGGCTGAACAACCCCATCGGGGTGAGCGAATCGCGGCGTGAGATCAGATACAGGCCAAGCACCACCGCTGCGAAGAACATCGGGTATTCCGAGGAGCCGGCGTAGCCGATCAGCAGCCCGGCCACGCCGAGATACCACGGGTTCGGCGGCCCTTCGCGCTCGCGCCACATCAAGACGAACGCGGCAAAGCCCAGGCACGCGCAGAGCACGTGGCTGAACAGCAGCGTCGACAGCGGCAGTGCCAGCGTGCCCAGGCCGAGGATCACAGCCGTCGCCGCTCCGTAGCCGGGCTCGATGCTCTCGGCCAGACGCCACACGAGCAGCAGCATGATCAGCCCTGGCAGCACGTTGGCCCATAGTCCGATCAGATAGATCATCTCGTCGCCCGGATGGTTCGGCGGCGCCACGTGCCGGTCGGTCCACGATTCGGCGTCCGCGAGGTTCAGCGCGTCGTAGAACGGCAGCGAGAACAGCGCGAGCCCGGGCGCGCGCGCCGAGTACCAGTGGCCCTTGTAATAGGCCTTGTCGCCGGTGTTTTCCTGATACTGGTCGATCGTGGTCTTGTCCTGGTTCAGCGAGCGGATCAGGTCGTAGTGGGATGTCTGATTCCAGGAGAAGCTCTGCATGATCGTGGCGTAGGCCAGGCCCACGAGCAGCACTGCCACCAACCCCAGGCGGCGCTTGTTGGCAAGCAGCCCGCTCATCCGTCGCTGCCGTGCAGTGCGGCCGGCCCTGGGCCGATCTCATAGATCACGATCGAGCCCACCTGTCTGCGGGTGATGCCAAGCCCCGCGATCGGCTTGGCCGCGGCTACCGCCGGGTCGGGCGGCTCGGCGACCACGGGGCCGTGTTCGGGTGGCAGCCCCTTGGGGAGCACAGTGTGCAGCACGACGGTCTTGATGCCGTAGTAGCGCAGCTTCTCGACGCTCGCGCGATCTGGGAAGCCGTTCATGCCACCGCGCAGGTCGTCCACGTCGGGCATGTCAAACGTGCTGTTGCCAACGGGGATCTTGTAGAAGCCGTCGGTCGAGAAGTACTGCCAGATGCGATCCAGCGCGCCGTCGGTGGGCAGGTCTAGCAGCGGGCCGGGCAGGTCGGCTTCCGCGCGCGCCGGCTGGGGTACGAGCGGATGGCCGAGGTGGCCCGCGCCTTCGCCGAGCAGTCCGATGCACAGCACAACGCCAAGCAGCGCGGGCAGGGTGTACAGTCGCTGACGCTTGGCCCACGGTTTGATCCGCGCCACGAGCATTTGCACACCCGCCCCGGCGAGTAGTGCGTAGAAGAGCGTGGCCAGCGTGAAGATTCGGCCCGGCACCCTCACGCCGTCCCAGCCGGGCGCGTAGTCGTAGAGCAACCGGTACGGATAGCCCGCGCCGGTGATGCCAAAGCCAAGCGCGAGGATCGAGCACACGACGATCCCGCACAGCAGACCCAGGCGCAATCCTCGCGTATACGTGGAGGCTCCACCCACTCCCACCAGACCGATCAGCGCCAGCACGAGGATCAGCCCGCCGGGGAAGAACACGCTCTCGTTCTTGGAGTTGACCTTCGCGCGCATGCTCGAGGTGATCGAGCCCCACACGCGGTTCTCCGAGGAGGCCGACAGGAACGCCGCGGGGCCGGCGGAGTAGGTCTCGACTTCTCTGATCGTGCGTTTGGCGGTCGGATACTCCGCGGCGACCTTCAGATAGGGCCTTGCCTGGTAGACCGTCACCGCGCCGAGCGCCGCGACCCCGATCAGGGTCACCGCGAGCAGCCGGCGGGGGATCAGCGGCCCGCGTCCTGTGCGCGGTCGCGGGACCGCCTGAGTGTCCGGTTGCGGTCTGTCTGAGGGTTGGTCCGGGGTTGCCGCGAGGGCTGCGTCACGTGTCTGGGGAGCTCGCCTGGAGGGCCGCTCGCGCCTGTCCCAGGCAGGCCCCGGCGTCAGGCGGCCCAGCCACCAGTAGATCGCCACGAGCGCGGCGAGCACGAGCAGCAGGTAGGCGTACTGCAGACCGAGCGTGAAACCGAGGCTCACCTGCCAGGCCGACACAAGCCAGCCGGCGAGCACGAGCCCCCGCGAGTCACGTCGGTAGCCGCGCAGCAGCAGGAACATCCCCAGCACGAACCCGCCGGAGGAGATCACGTGCAGATGGCCGGCCTCGGTGACCTTGTAGGGGGCGTAGGCGAACGCGACCGCCGCGGCGGCCGCGCCGATTCGCCGGAGTCCGAGCTCGCGGGCGAGCATCCAGGCTGCCACGAACGCCAGCGACCAGGTGAACAGGAACAGCAGGTTGTAGCGGACCAATGCCGCGACGGTCCCCGAGCCGAAGAACGCGATGGGGCCGTAGCCGAGCAGCGAGTCTGAGAAGGCGAGGCTCAGCGGGTGGGGGTAGAACGCGTTTGAGTCGAACAGGTGCAGCGGGTCGTGCAGCATCGCGTGCCCGACCCACGCGATCTCCCACGCCGTGCGCACGGGGTCGCCAAGATCGGGTGCGATGCGGCTTGACATGTGCAGCACCAGCGGCCAGGTCGTCAGGATTGCCAGCGCGATCCCGCCGAGGATCACCCACAGGACCTCGCTACGGCCGATGTCGGGCGACGGCGCCCAGCGACCCGCTTGCCGCTCGACGCGGGCGGTCGAGGGCCTGTCCGTGAGCGTGCTCGCCATCTGGGGCTGGAGCATACGTGAGACAGAGCGCCGTCGAAGCACATCTGAGCTTTGCCTTGGCGGGTCGATGCGCAACAATAAGCAGATGCGCGTGCTCGTTGTAGGAGCCGGCGGGGTCGGGGCTGCGTTTGCGGCGATAGCTCAGCGGCGGCCCGCGTTCGAGCACGTCTCGCTTGCCGACGTCTCGCCGGCGCGTGCGCACGATGTGGTCGCAAAGCTCGGCGAGGCCGATCGCTTCTCGGCCGAGTGCGTCGACGCCTCCGACCGTGAGGCGCTCGTCAAGCTGATCGAGCGGGTGCGTCCGGACGCCGTGCTGAATGCGTGCGATCCACGCTTCAACGAGCCGATCTTCGGCGCGGCCTACGACGCGCGCACCACCTACCTGGACATGGCGATGACGCTGTCCCACCCCCACCCCCGGCGTCCCTACGAGCAGCCTGGCGTGATGCTCGGCGACGTGCAGCTTGCCCGCGGCGAGCAGTGGGAGCAGGCCGGCTTGCTCGCACTGGTTGGGATCGGTGTCGAGCCGGGTCTCTCCGACGTGTTCGCTCGCTATGCCGCCGAGCGGCTGTTCTCCAAGGTCGATCAGGTCGGGGTGCGCGACGGGGCCGACCTGGTCGTGGACGGCTATGACTTCGCACCCACGTTCTCGATCTGGACGACGATCGAGGAGTGTTTGAACCCGCCGCTGATCTGGGAGCGAGAGCGCGGCTTCTACACGACCGCTCCATTCTCAGAGCCCGAGGTCTTCGATTTCCCCGAGGGCATCGGACGGGTGGAGTGCGTGAACGTCGAGCATGAGGAGGTCGTGCTGATCCCGCGTTGGGTGCAGTGCGAGCGCGTCACGTTCAAGTATGGGCTTGGGCAGGAGTTCATCGATGTGCTACGCACCCTGCACAAGCTTGGGCTCGACTCGACAGAGCCCGTGTCGGTGCGCGGCGTGCAGGTCGCTCCGCGCGACGTGGTGGCAGCGACATTGCCCGACCCCGCGACGCTCGGCGAGCGGATGACCGGGCGCACCTGCGCGGGCACGTGGGTGACGGGCACGGGAACAGACGGTGCGCCGCGCTCGACCTACCTGTACCACATCGTCGACAACGAGTACACGATGCACGAGTACGGTAGCCAGGCCGTCGTGTGGCAGACGGCGATCAACCCGGTCGTGGCGCTCGAGCTGCTGGACGAGGGCGTCTGGAAGGGCGCCGGCGTGCTGGGCCCCGAGGCGTTTGCGCCCGAACCCTTCCTGGAGCGCCTGGCCGAGCTCGGATCCCCTCACGGGCAGATGGAGCTCTCGCCCGAGGGCTGAATCGGCTCGACGCCCGCCTCGCGCAGCTTCCCGTCGATGAACTCGTTGGCCGCGGCCGGCCCGAGGAAGGGGGCCAGCATCATGTAGGCGCCGTTGCATGCCATGCGCGATATCTGATCGCTTTCACCCGCCCGCGCTCGCCGGTAGCAAATCTCGAAGATGGCGCTGAGGATTGCTTCCATCGCCATCTGGGAGGCGGGATCGTTTGTGTACTGGTTGCCTTCGCGGAAGAAGATCGTGAATGCCGTACGAATGTCGTCGATGCGCTGGATCGCCGAGGGTCCCACGGCGTGGGACTCGACCAGTGCGACATGGGCAACGATCGTGTGTGTGGCCTGGAACTGGGTGGCCGCCCGCATCGCTTCCCACGCTCGCTCGGGCCAGTCGCTGACGCTGAAGAACGCGCCAGCGGTGACTGCCATCAGCTGCTGCACGCAGAACTCGTGGACGGCCAGGAAAGCCTGTTGCTTGTCTTGGAAGTGCTTGTAGAACACGCGCCGGTCCACGCCGGCGGCGGCGGTTATGTCGGCGATCGTGGTCACCGTGTAGCCCTTGAGGGCTGCTACTTCCGCCGTTGCATACAGGATCCGCTCGCGCTGATTGCGGGCGATCTCGCCGCTTGAGAGCTTTGATCGTCCCGGAGGGATCGGGGCGGGCGGACTCAGTGATATCTCGGCCACATGAGGCGACGGCGGAAGTACCGGGCCCAGCTCGAGCGTGTCCCAGCGGTGCTCGCCGTTTGGCCTCTCATAGCTTTCGATCCAACGGGTCAGCTCGTGCTCGAGCAGCGTCAGGTCACGCTCGCCGCGACGCAGCGGCGGGGCAAGTAGCCAGCGCCCCGCGCCGATCGCCAGCTCGATTGGCAGATCCGGCGTCGGTGTCGATGCGGGCGCCTTGGCGCTCGCGCGCACCACGACCCGTGCGATCTTGTCGATCAGCCGGTCGCGCGCGTCCAATCCGCGCCACCCGGCGGCCATCGCCTCGTTCGTTAGAAAACCTGCCCGGTCGGGAAACTCTTCACTGAGCTTGATCATCGTGTGGATCGCGACATAGACCGCTCGCTCGGGCGCCTGCGCGGCGATCGCGCGACGTATTTCGTATACGAGCAGCCGACTGATCTCGCGGTGGGCGGCCAGGAAGCACTCGTCCTTGTCGGCGAAGTACTCATAGAAGGTCGGGCGCGACACGCCGGCATGGTCGATCACATGGGCGACATTCGCGCCCGCGTACCCGTAGCGGTCGGCGGCCGCGATCATGCCCGCGATCAACCGCTCGCGCTGAGTGCTCTTGCGAGCCATGCGGCTTGGGCTGTTTAGGTCGGAGGCCATGATTTGGCGTGGTTGGCTTGACGGCGAACGGTAGCCGAAGCAACCTCGCGGAGACCCTCTTGGTCGGAATGGACTGGGTAGCGACGATCTGGCGGTCTGTCGTTTGGGTTCGCACAAGTTTTGTCGTGACAGTTGACAACTGCGGCAGGGACGTGTATAACTAGCCTATGTCGGTGTGCCGTTTGGGTGCGCGGGTGAACATAAGGTCGGGTTTGGGTCGGTCCTCGTGGTCGACTTATCAAACGTTTTGACGGGGCCCTTGGGAGAGGGACTGGGTCGTTACTGAGAGGGAGTTGTTGTTCGCGTGGTTTCTTTGGGGAATAACGTGCTTGAGAGTCCGTGTGTGATTGGCGGGTCCGTTATAGGACGCGTCAGCGTCGCTGACGCGTCTCTCTCCCTCTCTCTCTCTCTCTCTCTGGGATTGCCGGCGCCTAGGCGCTAGGCCCCTTCGCCGCGGCGATAGCCCGCGGCCCGCCGGTTTTAGGGCCCGCCCGCCCCGGCTTGGTTGCTTGTGCCCGGAAGGGTACTCGCGCGTTGTAGGCGCAGGCGCGCATAGAGCTGCTTGTTCTTCTGCCGTCGTGGGCAAGTTGTCTGCGGCGGTTTTGTGCTGCCCGTGGCCGGGTCGGCGTTGTGCTGGTTCTTTTGAGGAGGGGATGTGTTGATGGGTGCTCGCCGGTTCACGTCGTTGGCTGCGGTTTGGTTGTGTGTGGTGGCTGGTTGTGTGTTGTTTTGGAGTGTGTCGGCGCAGGCGTTGACTGTGCATGTGCTGGCTGGGTCGTTTGGTAGCGAAGGGTCCGGTGCGGGTCAGTTCAGGGAACCGTTGGGTGTGGCCGTGAACGATACGTCGCATGACGTGTATGTGGTCGATCGTGCAAACGATCGTGTCGAGGAGTTCAATTCGACCGGCTCGACGCTCTTGAGCGAATTTGACGGGTCTGGGTCTCCTACTGGTGTGTTTGCCGATCCGACCGATATAGCGGTCGATAACTCCGATAATCCGCTCGATCCTTCGGCGGGCGACGTGTATGTGGTCGATAGCGGTCATAACGTGGTCGACAAGTTCAGTGCCAGCGGCACTTATGAAGGACAATTGACGGGGACGCCGAGTGGTCCATTTAGTGGGATCGTGGGTGTCGCTGTCGATCCGAGTGGTTCTGTATGGGTCGCGCTCACCAACGAATCGATCGTCGATAGTTTTAGTGATACGTCGGTAAACCGGTACCTATCGGAACGGAAGCTGCTACATGATGTCGGACCCGAAGCGTTGAGGGGCGCTGTCGGAAGCGATCCGTCGAGGGGCTTTGCGGTTAATTCCGAAGGTGACGTTTACAGAGCTGTTAGCGATAACGGGCTTGGTATAGCGGAGTTCAACAGTTCTGGGGAACAGCTGGTCGAAAGAATTGATCCCGGGAGTAATTATCAGCTTGGGATCGCGGTCGATTCGAAGGGTAAGCAGGTCTATATCACTGACAACGAAACGACCGGGGTGACTAATCACACGATTGGGGTATTCGGTTTGAGCGGAGCGCCGATTGAGCGTTTTGGTTCGGGTCAGATCGTCGCAAACAGCGGTGGTATTGCTGTGGATGAAAGCAACAGTACGGTCTATGTCACCGATCAGGACGCGGGCGACGTCTTGGTGTTTAATGCGCTTGAGCTGCCGAGCGTGAGTATCGGTCCGGCCAGTGATAGTCAGCCGCGGAGCGTGACGTTGAATGGGACGGTTGACCCGGAAGGTTTGCCTGTCACATCCTGTGTGTTTGAATACGGGACAACGAGCGCGTACGGGCATAGTGTTCCCTGTTCGCCGAATCCCGGTTCGGGTGCCAGTCCGGTGGCCGTCAGCGCTGAATTGACCGGTCTGGTACCTGAGACCAAATATCATTATCGGCTCGTAGCCGAAAACGAAGCTCACGTCGCCAGCCCGACATCTGATCATGAACTCACGGCCGGTCCTGTCCTTGGTAGTGAGTATGTCACGAATGTCGCGTCGAGTAGCGCGACGCTACAGGCCCAGATCGACCCTAACGGCGACGATACGCGCTACTACTTCCAGTATGGCACGACGACTGCCTATGGTAGTTACGCACCGACTTCTCCTCCCGGCCTGGACATCGAGTCGACGACGGGTCAGCAGACAGTAAGCCTTCATCTACAGGACCTGGCCTCGAGCACGACATACCACTTTCGCCTCGTCGTCGTGCAGGGCGGCGAAAGCTTCGAAGAGCCCGATCATACGTTCGCCACACAACCCGCAGGCGGAGGGCTGACGCTACCCGATGGCCGGGAGTGGGAACTCGTGTCTCCACCAAACAAAAAAGGTGCCCTGATCGAACCCTTTGAAACTGATACGCAGATTCAGGCCGCTAGTAATGGGGATGGGATCGCTTACGTTTCGGCCGGACCTGCTGTGGGGGAAGGCCCGCAGGGCAAAATCAGCTGGTCGCAGGTTCTATCAATGCGTGCTGCCCCCGGTGGTTGGATCTCGGCCGATCTGACTCTACCGGCTCACTATACCACTAGCGAAGGGGCGGCTCTAGCAGCTCTTGTTAAACCGGAATATGCGCTTTTCTCACAGGATTTGTCGTTGGCGGCCGTCGTTCCACAGGAGCATGGGACGCCGTTGCTCTCGCCTGAAGCGACGGAAAGGACTCTGTATCTGCGTAATGATGTGAATAAAAGCTTCGTCCCGCTTGCAAATGCTGGGAATGTGTCGACGGAAGTAAAATTTGGAGGCAACGGCGAAAGCGAGACGCAGATGGAGTTCGCTGACGCGACGCCCGATCTCAGCCATATCGTGTTCACGTCGCCGTATGCGTTGACGCCGGAAGCCACGAGCGGACCTGAAAAAGCGGAAGACTGGAATTTGTATGAGTGGAGTGGGGGACAGCTGCAGCTCGTGAACATCCTGGAAGATGGCGAAGCGACAGACAATGAAGTTGAACGTGGCGACGCGCTGGTAGCGAGGCTTGCAGGTGCGAGTCATGCCGAAGGATACGTAGAAGGATCGGTACAGCGCGCTATCTCAAATGACGGTAGGCGGATAGCATGGACTATTGGGGTCCCGTATAAGGACGAAGAGTACGGAGGCTTGTTTGTTCGTGACATGGTCGAAGAAAGGACTGTACGCGTAGGTGGGGCACATGCGTTCTTTCAAACGATGAGCAGCGATGGGTCGCGAATCTTCTTTCTGGAAGACGGCGACCTGTACGAGTACGACTTCGAAACTGGCACGCAGACTGATCTGACAGCCGATCATGGTGCTGGTGAAGCTAGCGGTGGTGTGCGGGAACTTGTCTCGGATGTGAGCGAAGACGGTTCGTACGTATATTTTGTGGCCAGTAGCGTGTTGGGTGACGCGGCTGGCGCGGTGAGCGGCGCGGATAATCTCTACTTGCTGCACGACGTAAGTAGTGGTTGGTCGACGACGTATATAACGACCTTGTCGAGCGAAGACGAAAAAAATTGGTACCAGCCTGGATACCGTGGAACGGAACTGTCTGGTGTGACATCGCGGGTCTCGCCGGATGGGCGTTACCTGGCGTTTATGTCGGATAGGTCGTTGACTGGCTACGACAATGCTGATGCGTTCAGTGGGCATGCGGATGAGGAGGTATACCTGTATGACGCGGTCACTGGTCGTTTGGCGTGCGCGTCGTGCGATCCGACGGGTGCGCGTCCCGTCGGCGTGCTGGACGAAAATGGTCGACGGCCGCTGGTTGATCGCAGTGGAATTTGGGCTGAGACGGAGTCTGGTAGTGATCATTGGTTGGCTGGAAGCATCCCTGGCTGGGATAATCCTGGTGGTGCGCCTTCGGACTATCAGCCGCGCTACTTGTCTGATAGTGGAAGGCTGTTCTTTGATAGTCCGGATGCGCTTGTGCCGCAGGCGACTAACGGGTTGGAGGACGTGTACGAGTATGAGCCCGAAGGCACGGGTGATTGCAATTCTGTGGCGTCCACATTCAGTGAACGTTCGGGTGGCTGTGTGGGGTTGATCTCCTCTGGTACTTCGAGTGAGGAATCTGTGTTTTATGACGCGAGTGAAAACGGCGATGATGCGTTCTTTATCACGGCGAGTAAACTGGTGGGCGCGGATTACGACAATGGTTATGATGTGTATGACGCACATGTGTGCGCGACAGGAGCCCCTTGTGTGAGTGCGCCTGTGGCCCCGCCGTCTTGCTCGTCTGGCGACTCGTGTAAGGCCGCGCCTTCGCCGCAACCTGAACTGTTTGGGCCTACTCCCAGTGCGACATTCTCGGGTACCGGGAATGTCCTAGAAGAAGCAAAGGGTACGGCGAAGAGCAAGACCAAAGCAAAGACCAAGAAGGGGAAGGTTAAGAAGAAGGGCAAGAAAGCAAAGGCGAGCAAGGGCGTGAGGTCGCGCAAGGGCAGGACGAGCCGGAAGGGCAAGGGGTGATTTCGATGAGTTTTCCAAAGAAGGGTCTTCTGGCTGGCTTGGTGGTGGTCATGGTGATGGTGGTTGGTAGTGGTGAGGCGTTCGCCGTCGAGCCGTGGTGGCATGTGAACACGATCTCCGCACCGTCCAGTCCGCCCGGCGGTGAAAGCAGCATGGTCGTCGAAGTGAGCGATCTTGGTGATGGGATGGTGAACGGGATGCTGAGTCCCGTGAGGGTTGTGGATACGCTGCCTGCGGGTGTGAGTGCCATTCACGTTTACGGGGAAGGCGGTGGTGGTAGCGTCGGCCAAAATAGTGCTGCGTCACACACGCATTGTTCGATCGTGGGGCAGGTTGTTACGTGTACGTTTACGGGTATTTTGCGTGTGTATGAACGGTTGATGATCGCGATCACTGCGGGAGTCGAACCGGGCGATGGGACTGGGATGAATGAAGTGAGTGTCTCGGGTGGTGGTGCTCCTTCGGTTCTTTCGAGGCACGCACTCGCGCTTGGCGGTTCGGTGCCGTCTTATGGCGTGGAAAATTATGAATTGACGCCCGAAGAAGAGGGCGGGACGGCCGATACGCAGGCTGGTTCGCACCCGTTTCAGTTGACCACGACGCTCACGTTCAACACGGACTCGGTACAGGCCTATAAGGGCTTCCTGGAAGAAGTCCTGCCCGAAGTGCGCCCGATCGAGTTGACGAAGGACTTGCGCTTTAATGTGCCGCCGGGTCTTGTGGGCAACCCCACGCCGTTGCCGAAGTGCACCCTATACACGTTTGTACACCGGGCTGTGGAATGTCCTAACGATACGGCGGTGGGTGTCGCAACGCCGGTCGTCGTGAACATCGATGCGGGTGTGCATGTGCCGTTGGCGTCCACCACGGCGTTGTACGCTATCGAACCGGCTGTTGGTGAGCCGGCGCGGTTTGGTTTCCAGACGCCGCTGGGTCCGGTGATCCTTGATACGTCGGTGCGTACCGGCAGCGATTACGGTGTCGTGGTTAGCGTGCCCGATATTCCCGACGAGATTGAATTCGTCGGGTCTCAGGTGACGTTCTGGGGTGTCCCGGCGGATCCGCGTCATAACAGTGCACGCGGAGATTGCGTTGGCATTCAGGCGGCGGTCCAGCGTGAAACGACTGAAGAAGAATCGTGTCCGGTGCAGGAAAAACTACAGCCATTCTTGGTGTTGCCGACGTCGTGTACGGGTTCGTTGCATTCGAGCGTGGAAGGCGATTCGTGGGAACATGTCGGGTTGTATAGTCCGCCCGGTGAATACACGTCTTCTAATAGTGTTGGTGAACGGTATGTGCAGGATGGGTGTAACCGGTTGAGTTTCGAACCGTCGATTAAGGTCGCTCCGGATGGCCAGGAGGGTAGTACGCCGACGGGTTTGAGTGTGAATGTGCATGTTCCTCAGGAATCGAGTCTGAACCCGACGGGTTTGGCCGATTCGACGGTGAGGAATACGACTGTGACGTTGCCTGCGGGTGTCGGTTTGAATCCTGCTGGTGCGGATGGGTTGTCTGCCTGTGGTTTGAGCGAAATTGGGCTTGAAAATCCTGCCGAACAATCTTGTCCTGAATCGGCGAAGGTCGGGACCGTTGAAATCAAGACGCCGTTGTTGCCGAACCCGCTTGTTGGTGCTGCATATCTAGCGACCCAGGAAGCTAATCCGTTTGGGTCGTTGGTGGCATTGTATATCGTGGTTTACGATCCCGTGTCTGGGGTGCGAGTAAAGCTTGCTGGTGAAGTCAAACCCGACCCTGTGACTGGCCAATTGGTCTCGACGTTCAAGAATACGCCGCAACTACCGTTCGAAGATCTGACGTTGCATTTTTTCGGCGGGTCAAGAGCACCGTTGGGTACGCCCGCATTGTGTGGCGGTTATACGACGACGGCGTCCATCGAACCATGGTCAGGCGATGAAGCGGTCGATTCTTCCTCTGAATTCAAGATCACCAGCGGTCCCAACGGGACTCCGTGTAGCGATCCGTTGCCGTTCGGTCCGTCTTTGACGACGGGGAGCTTGAATATTCAGGCTGGTGCGTTCACGCCGTTCACGATGACGATGTCCAGGGAAGACGGTAATCAGAACCTTGATGCGATCCAGCTGAAGATGCCCTCGGGCTTGCTGGGTACGCTATCTAGTGTAAAGTTGTGCGGTGAAGCGCAGGCCGATGCGGGTACGTGTGGTCCGGAAAGCCTGATCGGTCACACGATCGTCAGCGTCGGATTGGGCGGAAATCCATATACGGTCACTGGCGGCGAAGTGTTTATTACAGGTCCGTATGAGGGTGCGCCGTATGGCCTGTCGATCGTGAACCCGGCGAAGGCGGGCCCGTTCAATCTAGGCAAGGTGATCGTCCGTGCGAGGATCGAAGTCAATCCAACCAACGCCGCGCTCACGATCACGAGCGATAGTACGGGTCCGTATGCGATACCGCAGATCATCGACGGTATCCCATTGGAGATCAAGCATGTCAACGTGAGCGTGGATCGGTCTGATTTCACGTTCAACCCAACGAACTGTGCTCCACAGGAAATCGGCGGTAGCCTGACGAGCAGTCAAGGTGCCGTCTCGACGTTGCATGTTCCTTTCCAGGTCACCAACTGTGCGGTGTTGAAGTTCAAACCGATTTTCTCGGTATCGACGAACGGGAAAACCTCAAGAGCGAAGGGTGCGAGCCTGAACGTCAAACTGACCTACCCCAAAGCGGCGTTTGGGACACAGGCGAATATCGGGAAGGTCAAGGTCGATCTTCCCAAGCAGCTCCCCTCGCGTCTGACTACGCTCCAGAAGGCGTGTCCGGATAGCACGTTTGAGTCTAACCCGGCTGCGTGTCCCGCGGATTCGAGGATCGGCAGTGCGACAGCGACAACCCCGGTGCTTCCGGTGCATTTGGAAGGCCCGGCGTATTTCGTGTCGCATGGTGGTGCGAAGTTCCCCGAACTGATCGTCGCACTGTCCGGGGAGGGCGTCACCGTCTACTTGCACGGCGAAACGTTCATCAGTCCCAAGGGGATCACGAGCAGCACGTTCAGAACGATCCCCGACGTCCCGATCGGCGTGTTCGAACTAAAGCTGCCTCAGGGTCCTGACTCGGCGCTGGCGGCGAATGGGAATCTCTGTGCGAGCAAGCTCGTGATGCCAACCACGTTCGTGGGGGCTAACGGTGTCACCCTCAAACAGTCCACGCCGATCACCGCGACCGGTTGCCCGAGACACAAGAAGACCAAAACAAAAACAGTCAAACACAAGAGCAAGGGCGGCGAGAAGAAATGAGCGCGCAGCAAGTGGGTCGTGTGCCTGTGAGACCGATAAAGCTATGGAGGAACGTGATGTTCTCTAAGATCAAAAAGCGTTTTACTTACGCTAACGTCGCGATGACCCTTGCGCTCGTATTCGCGATGAGCGGTGGAGCGTACGCTGCGAGCAAATACGTGATCAGCTCGACCAAACAGATCAGCCCGAAGGTGCTCAAAACACTACAGGGCAAAACCGGAGCGAGCGGACAGGCCGGACCGGCGGGCCCAGGCGGTCCCGCGGGACCGGTGGGCCCGACCGGGCCCACCGGTGGTAAAGGCGAAAAGGGCGAAACCGGAACCAACGGAACGGACGGCACGAACGGGGCGAGCGTGACCGGCACCGCGTTCACGGGAGCTAAGGGCACCTGCAAAGAAGGTGGCACAGAATTCACTGCCGCCGAAAACAAGAAGACCTACGCGTGCAACGGCAAAGAAGGGTCCCCATGGACAACCGGAGGCACGCTGCCGAAAGGATCAAGCGAGAAGGGCACATGGTCAGCACCCATAATCGAAACCCCATTCCACTCGATCCTCGGTAATGGTGCGATCTCCTTCGGCATCCCGCTATCCGCGGCGCCGACAGTGGAGTACATCAAGCAAGGCGAAGAAGCCAATGAACACATCAGCGAATGCGGAGGGACATTGCAAGACCCGAAGGCTGCTGAAGGCTTCCTGTGCGTATACACGAGCACAGAGGGAGATGCGACCTTCGAAGAAGCAGAAGCGTTCACTGCCGGAGCCGAGTTGTTCTTCCAAGGCGTTGCCGCTGGCCTGTTCGCTCATGGCACGTGGGCGGTGACCGGCTAGCGACGCAAAAAGACGTACGTGCACGGACGCCGCTCGCGGGTCCCTCTGAGTGGCGTCCGTGACCGTCGTCCGGATTAGGTGCAACACGAGCACGTAAAAACAAAACGGATTGAGGAGGTGAGAGAATGTCCGGGGAAGGACGCGCTGACCATAACGGTGTCGCGTCCACCGCAGTGAGAGTTGCCCGCGACGGCCTGTCCTATACGGGCGCCGCCAAAGATGGGGTACGCGCGAGCGGCGCGGAGCGCATGGTTGCGATCCAGCGCGCGCGGTTGCTCGCGGCGATGGTCGAAGAGTGCGCGGAGCGTGGTCCGGCGCATGTGACTGTTGCGGGTGTGGTGGAGCGTGCGGGGGTCTCGCGTCGTACGTTCTATGAAGTCTTCGAGGATTGCGAGGACTGTCTGCTTGCAGCACTCGACGAGGGTTTGCGACGCGCATCCGAGCGTGTGATGCCTGCCTATTACGGTGGTGGCCGCTGGGCAGGCAGGGTTAGGGCCGCTCTTGTGGCTTTGCTCGAATTCCTCGAGGATGAGCCCGTCACGGGCCGGTTGTTGGTCGTCGGGTCGCTGGCAGCGGGCCCCAGGGCGATGGAGCGCCGCCGCGTGGTGCTCGAGCGCATCATCGTCGTGGTCGACGAAGGTAGTGCCCTCAAGCGCACAGGTGTCAAGAGAGCCAAGCAACCGCCGCGTCTGACGGCGGAGGGCATTGTCGGGGGCGTCCTCTCGATCCTGCACGCCCGCCTATCCGCAGAGGATCTCGGAGAGCTGCTGGAGCTGACTGGCCCATTGATGAGCATGATCGTGCTCCCATATTCGGGCGCAGCTGCCGCGGCTCGCGAGCTCCAACGCCCGATACCCGAGCGACGGCAACCCAGTGTCGAGAGTGCGACTGACCCGTTGCGCGATCTCGGCCTGCGCCTGACCTATCGCACCGTAAGGGCGCTGATCTCGGTCGCCGAGCGTCCGGGCTCCTCAAACCGCGAAATAGGGGAGGCCGCCGGCATCGCGGACCAGGGCCAAATGTCAAAGCTCCTATGGCGCCTGGAGCGCTCAGGACTCATACACAACACCAGCCCCGTACCAGGCACCGGTGCACCCAACGTATGGAAGCTCACCGAACGCGGCCGAGCCATCCATGCCACCATTACCACACAAAGAGGCGCCTGACTCCAACCCGCGTGGAGCTGCTTGTGCCTGGACAGCGTCGCTGACTGTGCGCGTGGCTAAAGGCGCTCGGCGAGGTAGGCGCGCAGGAGCGGCTCGGGGATGATCCAATCGCCGCGACCGCGACGCTCGGCGATTCCGGCCTTCTCCATCATTGTCAGGGCCCGCCTTGCGGCTGATGAGGCTGTGCCGCTGTAGGGGCGTTGGGCGCGTGCGACGCGTAGCGCGATCGGGTAGGCGTGGGCGGTGGACCGTAGGCGTTCGACGATCTCCTCGTGGCGCAAGCGGTCGGCTTGCATCGCGAGGTCGTGGCCGCCGCGAACGTCGCCGAGCTCGATCGTGCGGTGCTCTGGGCGGGCGAGCGCGACGGTCAGTGTCTCACGTGCGATCAGCATGGTGGTACGTGGATGAGCTTCTCCCAGTGCCACTATCTCAGAGACCGCTCCGTCGGCGACGAGCACATCAAGCTCGTTGTAGCGAGCCGCGATTCCAGCTTCCCATTCGCTCGGCAGGATCGGGCTGAGCTCGTGGAAATTGCCGAATTGGCTGAGCGCTCGGCGCGTGGGACCGAACAGGTCGCGCATCAAATGCTCCATGCTGCCCGCGAATAGCACGCTCACCAGTGGCGAGCGCTGCAGTTGGGCACGCAATTGCTTGCTCAACACGTCCGGGTCGCCGAAGCGATGAGAGGTGGTTGCGATGTCCTGGAACTCGTCGAGGAACAGCACGATCCGCTGCTTGTCACGCTCGGCGATGCTTTGCGCTAGGGCGATTGTGGCGCCGAGGCCGCTCTGGGACGGCCGGCTGCTTGACGATGTGCTCCATGCCAGCTCGACGTCCTCGCCGAGGTGCGTGCGCAGCGTGGCGACCACGCCGGCGGGCAGCAGCTCGCGCAACCCGCGTCCGCTCTCGCGGGCACGATCCAGTGCCTTGGCCACGGGGCCGCGGTTGGCGAGTATCGACTGGGCAAGAGCTTTTGTGAGCGACGAGACATCCTCGTGATCCCATAGGTCGACGCTTGCCGTGTATAGCCCGGCCGAGCGAATCCTGGAAAGTGCTGCCAGGGCGACCGTCGACTTGCCTGTGCGCCTGGGGCCGGCCATCACGACGTGTGTACCGATCCCGAGACGCGAAGCGAGATCTGTCACGTCGCTTGTGCGGCCGATCAGGAGCTCCGGCTCGACCGGATCGTCGGTTGGGAACAGCTCGCGGATATCACGCATCACGACCTATTATAGGTCATGCAACGACCTATCTCGCTATCACGTCACATGGCTTTGCTTTGTCGAGCGTCTAGTGGGTGGACTAGTGGTAATCTAGTGGGTATGGCTTATGTAGTAGCCCGTCGCGGCGGGCGGTTTGAGATCCGTGAGTCTGTGCATACGGCGAAAGGACCACGTGCGCGTACGCTTGCGGGCTTTAGCGTCTTGACAGAGGACGCTCTCGCGGCTGCCGCTCGACGTGCGCAGAGGCCGTTTGACGCAGGGGCCGTGGTTCGCTCGGCACGGCGTGCGCGGGCACCGGTGCGTGTCGCTGCCTCTGGGGCGAGTCGCACCAGCGATCGGTTCGTGACTGCCTCCAAGCGCATGGCGGTCGCTCTCGGGACGCCGGCGATCGGCGCGCGCGCGGACGCCGGCGCGGCGCTGCTGGAGTTGTTGGGCTTTGCCGACACGGTTAGGGCCAGCCAGCCGCCGCGGCCCTTCGAGCCGCTCGCGTTCCCCGTTCTGGCTGAGCTCGCGGCTCGCCGCCACGTCGCTGCGGTGGTTGCGCAGCGACCGTGAGCGGCGCTAGGAGGCTCGACGGTCTCAGCTCGCGGATCGTGGCGGTGCACGAGATGCTGGACTCCATGCGGGTCCCGCATCAGTTCGGAGGGGCGATCGCGCTGGCGTGGTACCGCAGCCCACGCGCTACCACAGACATCGATTTGAACGTCACCCTCTCCCCGTCGGAGGCCGAGCCGGTGCTTGGCGCGTTGTCGCATCTGGGTGTGAGTGTCGCCGAGTCGGGCCGAGCCGCGATCGAGCGTGACGGTCAGGCCCGCCTCGACTGGGACGGCTCTTATCTCGACGTCTTCTTCGCCACGCTCGACTTGCACCGGGAGATGGCAACGCGCTCGCGCGAGGTCGCTTTCGGACCGGTGCAGATCCCGATTCTTTCCCCCGAGCACCTGATCGTCTGCAAGGCGATCTTCGACCGGCCGAAGGACTGGGTCGACATCGAAGAGATCGTGGGCTGGGGGACGGAAGTCGAGCGAGAGGTGGTGCTGGGATGGATCGAGGAGCTACTTGGCGCCGACAGCGCGCAGTATGAGCGCTTGGCCGAGCTGCTTGTTCCCGTGAATTCGTAAAGCAGCTCTAAGCCTGGATCCACCGCGTGGATTGATGGTTGGGTGGTGGTCGACGTTTTTTGGAGGTGCGGCGCGGTCTGATCGTGCGTCTGTGGACGCGGTGACAGCGGAGGAGGCTTCAAGGGGGTGTGTCGGCGTGTTTTCTGGCAGGGCGAAATCGCCGGTGTCGGCGCGAGGTGCATGATGGTCGGCGAGTTCGGCGGACGGCGGTCAGGTCGCTGCGGGTAGTGCGCGGATGCGAGCGAGCGCGCGTGCGAAGTCGTCCTGCCAGGGCCAGCGAGCGGGTAGGTGAAGCGTCCATTGGCGACCAGTGCGGGTCAGTCTGCCGGGGATGCGAAGCAGTCGCCGGCGGAGGGTGCGAGCGGCACGGAGGGTTTCGCCGGGTAGTCCGATCAGTGATGTCCAGCGCGCCATGTTGTGCGCGATCGCGGCGATCACTGTCCAGGCGCTGTTCGCGGCAAACTGGCCGGAGGGGAAGTGCGCCAAGGCTTGGTCCTTCAGGTCGCGGATCGTGAGCTCGACGACGGCGTGCTGGCGGTGCTCAGCCTCCACGACCTCCAGGGCGTCGGTGCGGTTGGTGATGAACGGGAAATACCGCCAGTCAGGCCACAGCTCTGCTTGCGGGCCGATGAGCCGGGTGCGACGGACGATCAGCCGTCGTCCGTGACTGGTCGTCTCGGCGATCTGCGCTTCACCGTCTTGGGAGTAGTCCTCCAAGGTCTGCCACGCCTTCTCGGGGATCTGCTTGATGGTCTCAGGGACCCAGAACTGCAGGCGCACACTGATCGAATAGGACCACCCGGCGCCCTGGAGCCTAGCGATCAGCTTGCCGTTCCAGAACCCCGAGTCGGCCCGCAGGAGCTTCTCGCCACTCGCGCCTGCCCGCGCCACGCGAGCGATCAACTCCTCAGCGAAGCGCACGACACCGCGCTGCGTGTTCGCCTGCCCCTTGCGCAGCCGAACATGCAGGACCTCCCCCGTCCCGGCCCGAGAGGCGAGCAGCGGATGGTAGCCACGCTGTTTGGTGTACCCGAAACCGACACCCTCCTTCTTATAACCGTAGGCCTGGCCGATAAAACTGTCCACGTCAACGATCAGCCGTTCGGCGCCCGGACTGGCGCCCGCCCGCCACGCACGCATCAGCGCCTGATCGAGTACCCGGTCGAGCTGGCGCACATGCCCAAAAGTGAACGCCCGCAAAAACGTCCCGAGTGTCGAGGGCGCCGGCAGCCAGCCACCCAACAATCGGCGGGTGCGACCCGCTCGCAACACATCACAATCATCGATCGAGTCAGCGCCGAGCAGCATCGCGAACACGAGCGCCATCACCTTGCGGCCAGGATTCGCAGCGCCCGGAATATCACGCCGAAGCCTTACGAACCGACCAACCAACCCCTCAATCCCAAGCCGGCCGGCCAACGTCGCGACCAGCGCGATACCCGCATCTGAGACCACGCGCTCGTCATCGAAAACTACCCGCACACCGTCCAATCCGACCCGCTCGTCATCCTGCACCATACGAGTGACCTCCTGACCCCGGGCCGCGACAGCCGCAATCTGTCGCTACCAAGCCCGATTCAGGAGGTCATTCAACGCCCCAACCCGGACAACACCGGTGGATCAAGGCTAAGCGCGATTTGTCATGACGCGACCGCCATCCCCTCCACGGACCGGGACGGCTCACTCGGTGATGGCGCGCGCTGATCGCGGTCTGGCGTTAGGGCTCACGCAAGTTCCGTCGTGACGGTTGACAACTGCGGCAGGCTCGTGTATAACTAGCCTATGTCCGGGTGCCATCGGGGTGCGCGGGCGAACATAAGGTCGGGTTTGGGTCGGTCTCTGTGGTCGACAGCAAACGTTTTGACGGGGCTCTTGGGAGAGGGACCGGGTCGTGTTTCTTAGAGGGAGTTGTTTTTCGCGTGCATTCATTGGGGAATAACGTGTTCGAGAGTCCGTGTGCTGTTGGCACAGGCGTAATAGGACGCGTCAGCGTCGCTGACGCGTCTCTCTCTCTCTCTCTCTCTCTCTCTCTGGGATTGCCGGCGCCTAGGCGCTAGGCCCCTTCGCCGCGGCGAAAGCCCGCGGCCCGCCGGGCAGAAAGCTCGGCTTGATTTCTCGCGCGTCTCTATAGGCGCCTCTACTGCTTCTTGTTCTTCTGCCGTTGTGGGCACGGTGCTCGCGACAGCTTTGTGCTGCCCGGATTCGGGTCGGCGTCTTGTTGGCTTTCTCGAGGAGGGGACGGTTTGATGGGTGCTCGCAGGCTTGGTTTGATGAGCGTGGCTTTTTGCTGCGGGTTGCTGTGTGCGCTTGGTGTTTGCGCGGGCTCGGCGGTCGCGGCTCCTCTCTTCGGTGGTTTTGGCACTGAAGCCGGACAGGTTAGGTTCTCGTATGGGATCGCGGTCAACGATGCCACGCACGACGTATATGTCAGTGACCAGGAAAACGAGCGGATAGACGAGTTCGACGCCTCCGGAAAATTCTTGTTGGCGTGGGGCTGGGGTGTCGCCAATGGCGCCGAAGAACTGCAGACGTGCACTGCTTCCTGTCGGATAGGGGACGTAAGCGATGCTACCGGGGCGTTCTGTGGGCCGGAGGGCGTGGCGGTCGACAACGATCCGCTAAGTGTCTCTTACGAAGACGTCTACGTCGCCACTAGCTGCAATGGAAATACGGTCTATAAGTTCAGTTCCTCCGGTACTTTCTTGTTGACGTTTGGTGGACATGTGGACAAGGCCACCAACGGAAATGTATGTGTGGTGGGCGAAATGTGCCGGCAGGGAACCAGAGGCACGGCCGACGGCGAATTCGAATGGACGGAAGAGGCCAATTTCATCGCCGTCGATCCCAACGGCGACGTCTATGTCGGAGACAAAGGTCGCGTCCAGATTTTCGACTCATCGGGCGTGTGGCAAGAAAATATTTCCTTGGCGGGGCTATCGACGGTGGGCATGGTCACCGCGCTCGCCGTCAATGCGGCTGGTGACGTGTTCCTGAAGGACACAGAAGTATCTGGGGTGCGTGAGTTTGAACCATCAGGGGCGGAAACGGGCGTGCAGTTCGATGCTGGAAGCGAATCTATTCGAGGCATAACGTTCGATACATCGGGTGATCTCCTTGTAACAGACACCAGTGGTGGTATCCATTTCTTGGAGTATGACTCCGCAGGCAAGGAGCTAGAGAGTTTTGGCTCTGGGATTCTGACTTATGCGTTTAGTGCTATGGCATTCGATGCCACATCCGACCAACTGCTGATATACGGCGAAAACGAAAACGAAAATGGTTTTCTGAACGAAGGTCTTGGCGTATGGGCATTTACGCCGCCGGCTCCCGGGCCCTTGCTCGCGTCTGGTAGTGAGTCGGCGACTCCCGGTCAGCGCGGGACGGTGACATTGGACGCAACTATCAATCCGGAGGGCAACGAAACAGCATACCGGTTTGAATATGGCATGACTTCTTCTTACGGGTCTAGCACTACAAGCAGCGCGTTTGGGTCAAGTACGGATTTCGAAGATGAATCAGTGAGTACAAGTTTGACCGGCCTTGTCCCTGGTGAAACCTATCATTATCGGATTGTCGCTACTAACGCTGATGGCACTACCACTGGTCCTGACCATACGTTTACGACGGTTGCGCCGATGCTTGTGGACGGCCCGTGGGTATCGGACGTCGCTTCGACGAGTGCGACGATAGCCGTGCAGATCGATCCTCTGGGATCGGATACCGAATACCGCTTGGAATATGGTACGAGTACGTCTTATGGGAAAAGTTTGTCTGGAAATGTGGGCGAAGGTACGACCTACGTGCCAGTCAGTTTTCACCGGCAGGAATTGCTGCCTGACACGACCTATCATTATCGTGTTGTGGCGAGTAACGAAGTAGGAATGGTCGAAGGGCTAGATCATGTATTTACGACCCAGCCGGCAGGTGGCCAGGAGCTCACCCTGGCCGATGGCCGCGAGTGGGAATTGGTATCACCCCCGGATAAAGCCGGCGGCTTGATTGAACCATTTGAAGAAGGTCAGATACAGGCTGCTGTCGATGGAGACGGGATCGCATATGTGACTAATCAGCCGACAGGCGAAAAGCCACGCGGAAATGCCGCAACTTCGTCAATTCTTGCTATGCGCGGACCGAGCGGGTGGCGTTCAGAAGATATCTCCACTCCGTATAACATCCCCAAGGGTGAAAATGCTTCAGGGATTGAATTGTTCGGCGCTACAAATGGCGTCGAACTGCTCTCGCCAAATCTGACATCTGCGATTATCGAACCGGCGTTTGCCGACTATTCGTTCTCGCTGTCGCCTGAAGCTCCGGAACGTACAGTCTACATGCGCAATAATACCGCCGGAACCTATACGCCACTCGTAAGTAACAACAATGTGCCATTCGGAGTCAAATACGGTGGAAGATCTTTTGGCGTTACCTCCGGTGGCTCGGAAATGCATTTTGTTGGTGCAAGTCTCAATCTAAGTCATATCATCTTGGAATCCCCGGAACAGTTGACTGCCGAAGTCCGGCCGCCTGAATGTGAAACCTCGGAATGCAGTCATCCGACCCATCTGTTCGAGTGGAGTGCTGGTGAGTTGCAGCTAGTGAGCATCTTGCCCGGTGGCGAACCTGCAGCGAGTTCCGAACTGGCTTCAGGGGGCAAAGAGAGTGCTTCGGCTGTCTCGGAAGATGGTCGCTGGGTCGTCTGGAATCAATCGAACACATCTCTTTATGTTCGTGACATGGCTGAAAGAAAGACGTATAGCCTAGGGGGCCCGTTGGCGCGGTTTGAGATGATGAGCGGCGAAGGGTCTCGTATATTTGTGTTGGAAAAGGGAGAACTTTATGTATTCTCCACCGCGACCGACACGCGGACCGATATCACGGCAGACCATGGCGATAGTGAAGGCAACGCCAGTGTCAAGGAAGCTGTCTTGGGTATAAGCGAAAATGGGTCATACGTATATTTCGTTGCGAAGGGGGTACTGGCTCAAGGCGGGGTGAGCGGCGCCCCGAACGTGTACGTGGCGCACGACACGGGAGATGGATGGTCTATCTCGTACGTTGTCACGTTGTCAAACGAAGACGAAAAAGACTGGTCTTCTGCATCGGGGCGGAATCCTGTGGAACGCAAGCTCACCAGCTCCAGAATATCGCCAAACGGACAGTATCTGGCGTTTATGTCGAACCGTAGTTTGACCGGTTATGACAATCTCGATGCTAACAGCGGACAGCCGGACGAGGAGGTCTTTGAGTACGACATCGCCTCTGACAAGATAGTGTGCGTATCGTGTAACCCAACAGGAGCTCGCCCCGTTGGTGTTCTAGATGGAGACGGCGGGGAACTGCTGGCTGATCGCTCTGGCTCCTGGTCCGAAGAGAACAGTTCCAGCGCTCATTGGTTGGCTGGACTTATTCCAGGTTGGACATATGGCGAGCGAACCGGGCCGATCTTGCATCAACCGCGCTATCTGTCTGATAGCGGACGGTTGTTCTTCGATAGTCCCGATACGCTCGTTCCGCAAGACACAAACGGGTTGATGGACGTGTATGAGTATGAGCCGGTCGGTACCGGAAGCTGCGCGATGTCCGATGTGACGTTCAATGAAAAATCAGACGGTTGTCTGGGTTTGATCTCATCTGGTACGTCGGCGAGCGAATCGGTTTTTCTGGATGCCAGCGAAACCGGCGACGACGTGTTCTTCCTGACGTCGAGTCGATTGACGGCGGCAGATTATGACAATAGCTATGACGTGTATGACGCGCATGTGTGCTCAGAAGCTGTGCCCTGCGCGAACGAACCGGTCTCATCACCTCCATGTACTTCGGGCGACTCATGCAAGGCGGCGCCCTCGCCGCAGCCGGAACTCTTCGGGTCGGCGCCCAGCGCAACGTTCTCGGGGAAGGGAAACGTGAGTGTGGCGCCATCGAGTTCGGTCACGCAGAAGACGTTGACCAACGCACAGAAGCTCGCGCGAGCACTGACCGGGTGCCACAAGAAGAAGAATAAGCCTAGGCGAGAGCTCTGCGAACGACAGGCAAGAAAACGCTATCCAACGAAAAAACCCGGTAAGGCCAAAGCGAAGAAGAAGGGTGACAGGTGATTATCGTGAGGTCGACCGGGAAAATCATACTGCCGGCCATTCTTTTGACCATGTCACTGGTCTTGGTGACAAGCGTCGGAAGTGCGGCGGCTGCGATGCCGTGGTGGCATCTAAATACTGTCTCTGCGCCTGCGAGCACGTCCGGAGGAGAAGGCACTGTAATAGTTGAAGTCAGCAATCTGGGCGACTCGTTTGCCAGTGGTGGCGGGGAAGTAATCAGCGTTACCGAGAAACTGCCGGCAGGAGTCACGCCGATAGTTACCAATGCCGAAGGTGGCGGTGGCGAACTGGGACGCCAGCTCGTGCGACTGTTGATCAACTGCTCGACCAGTGGCCAGACGGTCACATGCAGCTATCCCGGGCCGTTGTTGCCCTATGAACGATTGATGATCTCGATCAACGTAAAAGTTACGCCCGGTCAGGGCAACGGTATGAACGAATTGAGTGTGTCGGGCGGCGGTGCGAAAGCGGTTGTGTTGCACAAGCCTCTCGCGCTCGATGATTCCAAGCCGACGTTTGGCAACGAAAACTATGAACTTAACCCAGAAGAAGAAGGCGGAGCTCCTGATACTCAGGCCGGTTCCCATCCTTTCCAACTGACTACCACGTTTGAGCTGAACACGCAGACCGTGCCGGCATTCGACCTATTCCATAAAGAAGACCTCCCTGAAGTGCAGCCGATCGCGCTGACCAAGGATCTACGCTTCGTACTGCCGCCCGGACTCATAGGTAACCCGACGCCGCTGCCAAAGTGCAGCACCTACACGTTTGCGCTGGAGACAGAAGGCAAGGCAGAATGTCCTACGGATACGATTATCGGAGTAGCTACGCCAATCGTCACCAATACGGATACCTCCACGCATGTCCCACTTGCGTTTACCACACCTCTCTACAGTCTGGAACCATCGGTTGGCGAACCGGCGAAATTCGGGTTTGTCACGCCGGCCAAAACACCTGTGGTGCTTGATACGTCGGTGCGCACCGGCGGGGACTATAGCGTTGTAGTGACCGTCCCGGACATTGTCGAGAACGTCGAGTTTCTCGGTAGCCAGGTTACGTTCTGGGGTGTGCCCGGCGACGAGCGTCATGACACTACTCGTGGCTCGAAATGCTTGGTGAACGTCAGCACGCTATCGGGCGAATCCTGTCCGCTGCAGGAAAAATCGCAACCGTTTCTGATCATGCCGACATCGTGCACCGGCTCGTTGCATACCAGTCTTGAAATAGATTCCTGGGAAGATCCGGGTCAATTCACCAAGCCTTTCGACTATGTGTTGGCGAATAGTGAAGGCGACCAGTTTGGGTTGGATGGGTGTAATCGTCTGAGCTTCGAACCGTCCATCAGTGTTGCTCCAGATGGACAGGAGGGCAGTACGCCATCCGGGCTAACCGTCGATGAGCACGTTCCGCAAGTGGCGAGCCTGAGCCCAACGGGAGTCGCGGACTCGACGGTAAAGAATACGACGGTCGCACTGCCTGCTGGTGTCGCGATTAACCCGTCTGGTGCGGATGGTTTGTCGGCGTGCAGCGAGGCGCAGGTCGCGTTGGAAAGCGCGGACGAACAGTCGTGTCCTGAATCGTCGAAGATTGGAACTGTAGAAATCAAAACGCCGCTGTTGCCGAACCCGTTGGTCGGCGCCGCCTATTTGGCGGAACAGAACGCGAATCCGTTCGGTAGTCTCATAGCTCTGTATGTCGTCGTTTATGACCCGATGTCGGGTGTACGCGTAAAGGTTGCGGGTGAAGTCAAACCAGATCCGGTAACGGGTCAATTGATCTCGACCTTCAAGGAAACACCACAGCTACCGTTCGAAGATCTGAAGTTGAACTTTTTTGGGGGATCTCGTGCTCCTTTGGGCACGCCGGCGTTGTGTGGTGGGTATACAACGACGGCCTCGATAGAACCGTGGTCCGGTAACGCTGCGGTCGATTCTTCCTCGGAATTCAAGATCACCTCGGGACCAAACGAGAGCGGATGCAGCAATCCGTTGCCATTCGACCCAACGCTGACGGCGGGTAGCCTCAATATTCAGGCTGGTGCGTTCACGCCGTTTACGATGACGATGAGCCGCGAAGATGGCAACCAGAATCTGGACGCTATCCAATTGAAGATGCCCCCGGGTCTGCTCGGTACGCTGTCGAGCGTCAAGCTGTGCGGCGAAGTCGAAGGCAACGCGGGTACGTGTGGTCCTGAAAGCTTGATCGGGGAAACCACTGTTAGCGTGGGATTGGGAGGTAACCCCTATACGGTCAAGGGCGGGAAGGTCTACATCACCGGTCCGTATAAGGGTGCGCCGTATGGTTTGTCGATCGTCGACCCTGCTAAGGCCGGGCCGTTCAACCTGGGCCAGGTGATCGTAAGGGCGAAGATCGAAGTGAATCCCGAAAACGCTGCGTTGACGATCACAAGCGATACGACTGGTCCGTATGCGATACCGCAGATCATCGACGGGATTCCCTTGGAGATCAAGCACGTGAACGTGTCCGTCAACAGGCCGGATTTCACGTTCAACCCGACCAACTGCGCTCCACAGGAAATCGGAGGTAGCCTCACCAGCAGTCAGGGCGAGGTCTCGACGCTGCATGTTCCCTTCCAGGTGACCAACTGCGCGATCTTGAAGTTCAAACCGATCTTCAGTGTCTCTACCAACGGCAAAACCTCGCGTGCTAACGGTGCAAGCTTGAGCGTGAAGCTGACCTATCCCAAAGCCGGGGTCGGAACCCAAGCAAACATCGGGAAGGTCAAGGTAGACCTACCAAAGCAGCTCCCATCGCGATTGACGACGCTGCAGAAGGCGTGTCCTGCGGCGACCTTCGCGGCAAACCCGGCGTCGTGCCCGGCGGATTCCAGGATAGGGTCGGCTACAGCGACTACTCCGGTGCTACCGGTGCATTTGGAAGGTCCGGCGTATTTCGTGAGTCATGGTGGCCAGAAGTTCCCAGAACTGATCGTCGCGTTGTCGGGTGAGGGCGTGACCGTCTATTTGCATGGGGAAACGTTCATCAGCCCGCAGGGCATCACGAGCAGCACATTCAGGACGATCCCCGACGTTCCGATCGGCGTGTTCGAACTGAAGCTCCCGCAAGGACCAGACAGTGCGCTCGCGGCCAACGGAAACCTGTGCACCTCCAAACTCGCGATGCCCACGATCTTCGTCGGCGCGAACGGTGTGAGTCTCAAACAGTCGACCCCGATCAAGGCCACCGGCTGTCCAAAGCAAAAGACAGTCAAGAAGAAGATCAAGAAAACCAGCAAGCGCAAGAAGAAATGAGATGCGTACCAATACAAAGGCACTGTCAGAGGGGCCGGCGCCAAATGGACTGAGACGGTCGAGTACCGGGCAGGCCCGTGCTGGTGGTGGGTTTTCCAATGCGGGAACCGTCCGCGAGGAGTGGCGTGCGAGCGAGGCGGAGCACATGGTTGAGATTCAGCGCGCGCGGATGCTTGCGGCGATGGTCGAAGAGTGCGCCTTGCATGGTCCGGCGCACGTGACCGTCGCTGGTGTGGTGGAGCGTGCTGGGGTGTCACGGCGCACGTTCTATGAGGTCTTCGACGATTGCGAGGGCTGCCTCTTGGCCACCCTCCAGGAGAGTTTGCGCCGCGCATCTGAGCATGTCATACCTGCCTATCGCAATGGCAGTTGGTGGCTTGAGGGGATCAGGGCGGCTCTCGGGGCGTTGCTCGAATTCCTCGACGCTGAGCCGGTCATGGGCCGCCTGTTGATCGTCGGATCCCTCAGTGCAAGCCCGAGGGCCCTCGAGTCCCGCCGCCGTGTACTCGTGCAGATCATCGCCACCGTCGATAAAGGCCGCGGCGAGTCCAAGGCCTCCGGTCAGCCGCCGCCGCTGACGGCGGAGGGCATCGTTGGAGGTGTCCTGTCGATCCTCCACGCCCGTCTGCTTGAGGACAACCCAGGAGAACTTTTGGAGCTGAGCGGGTCGTTGATGAGCATGATCGTGCTTCCCTATCTGGGATCGACCACGGCGAGTCGAGAGCTCGAGCGGCGCACCCCCGAACGCCGGCGACCTAGTGTCCCGAGTGCGAGCGATCCGTTGCGCGATCTCGGCCTGCGCTTGACCTATCGCACCGTCAGAGCGCTCGTCTCGGTCGCGGAGCTTCCGGGGTCCTCCAACCGTGAAATCGGTCAAGCCGCCGGCATCGCAGACCAGGGCCAAATGTCAAAGCTCCTATGGCGCTTGGAGCGCTCTGGTCTCATACGCAACAGCGGACTCGGGGTTGGCACCGGCGCTCCAAACATCTGGACGCTCACCGAGCGCGGCGAAGCCATCCACGCCGCCATCGCCGTACAGGGACCAACTCCGGAAGATCGCGCATAGCGATCTATCATGGGCTACGAAGGGATCTATAGGCCCCTGGACCGGGGGCGTTGGTGCCCGCGCTCTCCGCAAGTTATCTGCTCTTAGGATCGGCGCAAGTTTTTCAAAGTGGTTGACAATTGCGGCAGGCTCGTGTATAACTGGCCTATGTCCGTGTGCCACGGGGTGTGCGGGCCAACATAAGGTCGGGTTTGGGTCGGTCCCTGTGGTCGACACCAACTTGTTTTGACGGGGCCCTTGGGAGAGGGACCGGGTCGCACTTCTTAGAGCGCCTAACAGAAAGAGGTTTTGGGATGCTGTCGTCGTAGATAGTGTCCATGGCGAAACCACTGGTTAGTGATGGGTTGTGGGCTCGTATCGAGCCGTTGTTGCCGCGCGTGGAGCGTCGGTATCGGTATCCGGGGCGCAAGCGGGTGCCTGATCGGCAGGCCCTGACGGGCATCTTGTTCGTTTTGAAGACGGGTATCCCGTGGGAGGATCTGCCGCAAGAGATGGGCTGCGGGTCGGGCATGACGTGCTGGCGTCGCCTACGGGACTGGAACGAAGCTGGGGTCTGGGAGCGCTTGCACCAAGTGCTCTTGGACGAACTGCAAGACGCGGGAGCGTTGGACTGGTCAAGGGCGGTCGTTGACAGTTCGCACGTGCGAGCAAAGGGGGGGGCGAAAAGACAGGCCCCTCGCCCGTCGATCGCCGCCGACCGGGCTCCAAGCACCATGTGATCTGCGACGGTCAGGGTATTCCGCTGGCCGTGACTCTCACAGCCGGCAATCGCCACGACATCACCGAGCTCATCCCGCTCGTTGATCGGGTCCCGCCGACCGGCACTCACGGCAAGTTCAGGCCAAAGGCACTGCTCGCCGACAGGGCGTATGACAGCCGCAAGCATCGCGAGGCGCTCCGCGAGCGCGGCATCACACCGAGGATCGCCAAACGCAACACCACCCACGGGTCGGGACTCGGCAAAGAACGCTGGGTGATCGAGCGCACGATCTCCTGGCTACACCAACATCGTCGCCTCGAGCGTCGCTACGACCGCCGCGCCGACATCCACGAAGCCTTCCTCACAATCGGCTGCGCACTCATCTGCCACCAACAACTCCAAAACTCATTCTGTTAGGCGCTCTTAGAGGGAGTTGTTTTTCGCGTGCATTCATTGGGGAATAACGTGTTTGAGAGTCCGTGTGCTTACGGTGCTGGCGTTATAGGACGCGTCAGCGTCGCTGACGCGTCTCTCTCTCTCTCTCTCTCTCTCTCTGGGATTGCCGGCGCCTAGCCTCGATTCGTCACGAAGCGGTGGGTGGCGTCCAGCAGGTGAGTTTTGAGGTGAGCGGGCGGCTGGATTGCTGTGGGGTGGTGGCGTGGGCACGGCGGGGCTTCGTTTCGGGGGCGCTCGACTGTCCTCGCAGTCGTTTTGGGTCAGGGTTGATCTTCGGCGGGGTGCCGGGGAGCTGGCTTTAGATGTGGGTGTGCGCGGCGGCTGGGTTCAGCCGTAGGCGGGGAGTGTCCGCAGGCGCTTGAACGCGCGTTGGATCGCTGTGGCCCAGGGCCAGTCGGCGGGAAGGTGCAGGGTGCTCCTGCGTGCGTGGCGGGTGAGTTGCCCGGCGACGTGCAGGATGCGGTAGCGCAGGCGCTTGGGTTCGCTGATCTTGTGCTCGCCATCGAGCACGAGGAGCTGTGTCCAGACCATGATGTCGTGCGCGAGCAGAGCGAGCTCGAACCACGCGGCGTTCGCCTTGAAAGAGTGGAACGGGAGGCGCGAGGCACCGGTCGCCTTCAGCGTCTTGACGCGGTCCTCGACCTCGGCGTGCTGGCGGTGCAGGGCCTCCAGGGCCGCGATGTCCGGGTCCTGCTGATCGGTGATGAAGCACTGAAAACGGTGTCCGTCATCGTCAGTGAAGCTCAGTTGCGCTCCGGGGTGAGGACGCTCGCGCCGGCAGATCAGCCGGGTGCCCGTCGGCCAGGAGGCCAGGTTGACGTGGCCTGTCAACTCGGCTACCCACGCTCCCTCGCGTGGCTCGCCGTCCTGGCCTGCCGCGGGTATCCACGCGGTCTCTGCGAGCGCGAGGATCGCTCCTCTGACCCGCTCGCTGATCGCGTATCCGAAGGAAAAATGGATGCTGCACTCGCGGCACCCTGAAGCAAGGTCGTGGCTGGCCCCGGCAGAGTCCGAGCGTGCGAGGATCTCCCCATCAAGCGCGCTCTGCGGGAGCTGCTCGAGCGCGAGCTCCAGCACGCTCAAATGATCCGCCGCGTTGTTGGCGCCCGCGTTCCCCGGCCGCAGGATCCCGGCGAGTACCTCCCGCCCACAGCTGGCGAGCAGCGGGTTGAACCCAAACGCACCCTTGTAATGGCCGGCGGCGTGTTCCTTCTCGGAGTGGATCGTGATCGGGGTCGCGTCGAAGTCGAGGATCACACGCCCGGGAACCGCCCCATGCTGCCACGCCCGCCCGCGAGCGACGGCACGCGCCTGGCGGACCCGGTCAAGCTCCGCCTCCCCGATCGAGAGAAGCACCCGCCGCGCCGTAGAAACCGACGCAACGTCCCCAAACAGCGCCGGCTGACCAGCCAGCACCGCGAGGTCTGAGACGCACCGTCCGCCGTCGGCTGCCATCACCGCCAGATCGCAGAGAACCCGGCCGGGATCGTGACCGCAGCGCCGCTCCCGGGTGCCCGCCAACGCCCCGCTGAGCCCGTCCGCCAACCCCAGGCGCTGCGCGACCAACGCCAACAGCGCGCTGCCCGCCCGCGAGGACAAACCCATGGCGTCCGCGACGACATCTACCGTATTGATCGTTGAACGTCCCATCACCTTCAAGGTGACCTCCTGAGCGGGTGGATTGCTGAGCGTGGAAGCCGCAATCCTGCCCGCCAGGGCAGACGTTCACATCACATCGAAGCCCAGCCCACAGACCCTTGATGACGAATCGAGGCTAGGCGCTAGGCCCCTCCGCCGCGGCTATCGCCTGCGGCCCGCCGGCTATAGAGGCCGGCTTGGTTGCTTGCGTTCCCCCCGCCATTGGGGGCGCCCCAATGGGTATTCGCGCGTTGTAGGCGCGTCAGAAGGTTCTTGTACGTCTGCTCTCGTGGGTTTTGCGCCCGCGGGAGCCTTGTGCTGCCCGAGCTCCTCGGGTGGTCGTTTTGTCGATCGTTCGAGGAGGGTTTGATGAGTGCTCGTCGGTTGATGTTCTCTGTATCTATATGTGTTTGCGCACTATCCCTCGTGCTCATGGCCGGTGTGGGGTTGGCCTCAGCCGCGACGCAGTTCGGTAGCTATGGGCCGGAAGCCGAACAGTTCGAGCTTCCGGCGGGTGTGGCCGTCGACGCGACGGGGAATGTATACGTTGGCGACCAGAACAACAACCGCCTCGACAAGTTCAATGGCGCGGGGGATTGGGAATGGGCGTCGGGTGCCGGCGTGCTCAACGGCGCGTCCGAAATGCAGACGTGTACGAGCAGCTGCCAGGGCGGGCTATTCGCCGGCGCTCCAGAAGCGCTTGCGAATGATGGTGGGGTTGCGGTCGATAACGACCCGTTGAGTTCCTCATATGGCGATGTGTACGTGCTCGATGAGGAACATAGTCGTGTCGAGAAGTTTGACGCCACGGGCGAATTCCTGCTGACTTTTGGCGGTGAAGTAAACGAAACGACAGGTGGAGACGTATGTCGTGCCGGTGAAAAATGCAAACTGGATGCCACGAATGGCGGCGCCAACGGCGAGTTCAGCTACATGCTGTCTCCGTATGGAGTCAACAGTTTCATCGCTGTTGGTCCGACGGGAGAGGTGTATGTCGGGGATGAGGGGCGTGTGGAGGTCTTCGAATCCTCCGGTGTGTGGAAGGAAAACATCTCGTTGACGGGGCTCTCCACCGAAGCTCGGCCGACGGCGCTGGCGGTCGACTCGGCGGGCGATATCTTCTTGAAGGACGGTGGTGTCCCGGGGGTGCGCGAGTTCGAACCGGACGGGACGGAAATGAGCACGCGTTTTGACGGAAACAGCACGACGGTCACCGCGATCGCGCTCGACCCTTCAAGCGGTCATGTGTTCGTGGGCGATTCGAGCGGCGAGTTTCATATCCTCGAGTACGATTCGAATGGAAAAGAACTCGCGGGCTTCGCCGCGAAAACGGTCAACGGAGAAAACCGCGGTCTCGCGTTCTCGGACGCTACAGGCGAGCTGTATGCCCCCGAATCATATAAATTCGATGTCTCTTCTGGGAATGGTTTCGTAGAAGAAAAATACCAAGCCAGTATTTGGGTCATTTCTCCGCCTGCTCCCGGTCCTACTGTCGAAGGAGAGTCGGCAACGCCGGAACTGCAGGGTGCCTCCACGCTTGAAGCGCAGGTCAATCCTGAGGGCGATGAAACGACCGTCCGCTTCGAATACGTCGATGAAGCCGATTTCAAAGCGAGTGGCTATGCGAGCGCGACGAGCACGTCTCCTGTCATCGTCGGCTCCACTCCGAGCTTTGAAGACCAGACGGTAACTGCTCATCCGGAGCTTGTCCCGGGTACGGTCTACCACTATCGGGTGGTTGCGACAAACTCGAACGGAACCGCAAGCAGCGAAGGTCAAAGTTTCCAAGAGATTCCGCCGGCGTTGATCCTCGGCCCATGGACAACGAATGTGGCTGGCACAAGCGTCACGATCGACGCGGAGATCGATCCGCAGGGGACGAGCACGACATATCGCTTGGAATACGGAACGAGCCTTTCCTACGGACATGTCTTCAGCGGCAGTGTTGGTGAAGGCAGTGGCTATGTCACGATCAGTCGTCATATCCAGGAACTCGAACCGTTGACGACCTACCACTACCGCATCGTGACGAACAACGAAGTCGGGACGTGGCAAAGTCCCGATCACACGTTCACGACCCAGGCTGAGACAACCGGCGAAGTGTCACTGCCCGACGGTCGCGCATGGGAACTGGTCACACCGCCAAATAAACATGGTGCGTTGATCGAACCTGAACTTATCGGGTTGTTTGGTGAGATGCAGGCCGCGAGCGATGGAAGCGGCATCGCTTATATGGTCAACGAACCGATCAGTGAAAAAGCGCCGGCTAGCTATGGTGCGGGCGGCGACCAGGCATTCTCGGTGCGTAGCTCCGATGGTTGGCACACCCAGGAAGTCGGGGCGCCGGTGGACCTGACGGAAAATCTTTACAATCAGGAAGAAGTGGGAGAGCCTACTTTTGCGATCCTGTTCTCAAGTGATCTTTCGCAGGTTGTCATGGAACCAGGACCTTATGACTTGCAGTCACTCTCGCCGGAAGCAACCGAAAGGACACTCTATCTACATGACAATACGACTGGAAAATATGTTCCGCTTGTGACTCCCGCAAATGTGCCGGCAGGCGCGAAGATCGGGGCGGAAACTGTAGACGGTGAAACGGCGTACTATCAGCAGATGGTGTATCTTGGTGCGACTCCTGACTTGAGTCATATCGTGTTTCAGTCGCCGCGGCGTTTGACGCCCGAAGCGGTAGAAGGCACGGGCGGGAGCGAAGGCCATGCCGGGTGCGACGAACCTAGAAAAACGGGTTGTCCTCAGAATCTGTACGAGTGGAGCGCTGGGCGCTTGTCGCTCGTCGATATCTTGCCGGACGGGACACCGCTGCGAGGCGAAGAAGGAAATGGGGCATATCTTGGTCGCTCCAGCCAAGATACGCTGCATGCGATATCCAACGACGGGCGCAGAATCGTGTGGTCCCACGGCTCGCTGCAGCACAGTCGCACGAATACGCTGTATGTGCGTGACATGGTGGAAGGCAAGACACGCCAAATGGGTGGTCCGGGAGCTCGTTTTGAGATGATGAGTGAAGATGGTTCGACGGTTTTCTACTGGGAAAATTCGGAATTGTACGCTTACGATATCGATGCGGAAACGACGACCAATTTGACCAAAGATCACGCTGCTGGTGAACACAATGGTGGTGTCAAGGACGGGTTCGTCATGGATGCAAGCGAAGACGGCTCCTATATTTAGAGCGCCTAACAGAAAGAGGTTTTGGGATGCTGTCGTCGTAGATAGTGTCCATGGCGAAACCACTGGTTAGTGATGGGTTGTGGGCTCGTATCGAGCCGTTGTTGCCGCGCGTGGAGCGTCGGTATCGGTATCCGGGGCGCAAGCGGGTGCCTGATCGGCAGGCCCTGACGGGCATCTTGTTCGTTTTGAAGACGGGTATCCCGTGGGAGGATCTGCCGCAAGAGATGGGCTGCGGGTCGGGCATGACGTGCTGGCGTCGCCTACGGGACTGGAACGAAGCTGGGGTCTGGGAGCGCTTGCACCAAGTGCTCTTGGACGAACTGCAAGACGCGGGAGCGTTGGACTGGTCAAGGGCGGTCGTTGACAGTTCGCACGTGCGAGCAAAGGGGGGGGCGAAAAGACAGGCCCCTCGCCCGTCGATCGCCGCCGACCGGGCTCCAAGCACCATGTGATCTGCGACGGTCAGGGTATTCCGCTGGCCGTGACTCTCACAGCCGGCAATCGCCACGACATCACCGAGCTCATCCCGCTCGTTGATCGGGTCCCGCCGACCGGCACTCACGGCAAGTTCAGGCCAAAGGCACTGCTCGCCGACAGGGCGTATGACAGCCGCAAGCATCGCGAGGCGCTCCGCGAGCGCGGCATCACACCGAGGATCGCCAAACGCAACACCACCCACGGGTCGGGACTCGGCAAAGAACGCTGGGTGATCGAGCGCACGATCTCCTGGCTACACCAACATCGTCGCCTCGAGCGTCGCTACGACCGCCGCGCCGACATCCACGAAGCCTTCCTCACAATCGGCTGCGCACTCATCTGCCACCAACAACTCCAAAACTCATTCTGTTAGGCGCTCTTACTATGTGGCCACCGGCGTGCTTGCGCGGGGTGCTGTAAGCGGTGAAGACAATCTTTATGTCTCCCACGACAATGGGACCGGCTGGACGACGAGTCTGGTTGCGACGCTATCCAAGACCGATCGGCCTGAGCTCGCGGAGCAGGAAAGTGAGGAAAGAAGTAGCGGGGGTGTTATCGTCCAGAGATTCCTGGATGCCGCTCGCGTGTCGCCAAACGGACGGTACTTCGCGTTCATGTCGAGTCGCTCGTTGACGGGTTATGACAATCTCGACGCTGTCAGCGGACAGCCCGACGAGGAGGTCTATCTATATGACACTACATCGGATCGTCTTGTGTGTGCGTCTTGCAATCCGACTGGGGCGCGTCCGGTCGGTCTGTTCGATGCCGAAGGATCACCCATCGCAAAACCGTTGGTGGATCGCGAAGGGTTGTGGGGAGGGGACTGGATCGCGGCCAATATCCCCGGTATCCATACCGGTGACGGTACCCATGACACTAACGAAGATCCGTTGAATCAGCCTCGTTATCTCTCTAATAGTGGACGGCTGTTTTTCAATAGCTCCGATGCATTGGTGCCGCGGGATACTAACGGTCTGATGGACGTTTATCAGTATGAGCCTCCTGGTACGGGCGATTGCACGAATATGAGTGCAACGTTCAGCGAACGCTCAGGTGGCTGTGTCGATCTGATCTCTGGGGGAACTTCGAGCCTGGAATCAGCTTTTATGGACGCAAGTGAAAACGGCGATGATGTGTTCTTCTCCACTGCGCAGAAACTGGTCAGCGAAGATTACGACACAACCGATGATATCTATGATGCGCATGTGTGCACAACGGCCGTGCCGTGCAAGACCGAACCAGTGACACCGCCGCCTTGTACTAGTGGGGATTCGTGCAAGGCGGCGCCCTCACCGCAACCCGAACTTTTTGGGGCGGCGCCGAGCGCTACGTTCTCGGGTATCGGCAATGTCGTTGAAGAAGCCAAGAAGCCGCTTGTAATCTCAAAGTCGTTGACACGAGCACAGAAGCTCGCACGGGCACTGGCCGCGTGTCAAAAGAGGCAGAGCAAGTCCAAGCGCGCGTTGTGTAGGCGGCAGGTGAGGAAACGTTATGCAGCAAAACTGTCTGGGAAAGTCAAGGCGAGCAAGAAGGGCATCAGGTGATCGCGGTGAGGTCTATCAAGGAACATGCTCTTCTCATGACGGGACTCGTGCTGGCGCTCGTGTTGCTAGCAGGGACCGATCAAGCGACCGCGGCGATGCCGTGGTGGAAAATCCACACGCTATCCGCACCGGCAGGGCCCTCCGCACAGGAGGAAAGCGTGGTCGTCGCCGAAGTCGTGAATTTGGGTGATGCGGTCGCGAACAAGCGCTTGGGATTTCTCGAATTCGAACCGATGACAGTAGTTGACAAACTACCGGCGGGCGTGACGGCTACGGCTATCTACCCCGAAGGCGGTGGCGGTTTGAATGGTCTCGGTTTGCAACAAGACACCGACTCGAGTTGTTCGCTTGCGACAACAACGTGTACTTTCGGACTGGCTGTGCTGCCATATGAACGTATGCTCGTCGATATCCATGTAAAAGTGGCGCCCGGTGCCGGCAGGGGTGTAAACGAAGTGGGGGTCTCCGGTGGTGTCGCGCCACCTGTCGTATCCCGTCAAGCGCTGGCTCTTGAAGGCGCGAGTGAATCCTACGGTATCGAAAGCTATGAATTGAGCCCTGAAGAAGAAGGCGGTGGTCCGGACACGCAGGCCGGCTCACACCCATTCCAGCTGACGACGAGCTTCGCACTAAGAGCGCCTAACAGAATGAGTTTTGGAGTTGTTGGTGGCAGATGAGTGCGCAGCCGATTGTGAGGAAGGCTTCGTGGATGTCGGCGCGGCGGTCGTAGCGACGCTCGAGGCGACGATGTTGGTGTAGCCAGGAGATCGTGCGCTCGATCACCCAGCGTTCTTTGCCGAGTCCCGACCCGTGGGTGGTGTTGCGTTTGGCGATCCTCGGTGTGATGCCGCGCTCGCGGAGCGCCTCGCGATGCTTGCGGCTGTCATACGCCCTGTCGGCGAGCAGTGCCTTTGGCCTGAACTTGCCGTGAGTGCCGGTCGGCGGGACCCGATCAACGAGCGGGATGAGCTCGGTGATGTCGTGGCGATTGCCGGCTGTGAGAGTCACGGCCAGCGGAATACCCTGACCGTCGCAGATCACATGGTGCTTGGAGCCCGGTCGGCGGCGATCGACGGGCGAGGGGCCTGTCTTTTCGCCCCCCCCTTTGCTCGCACGTGCGAACTGTCAACGACCGCCCTTGACCAGTCCAACGCTCCCGCGTCTTGCAGTTCGTCCAAGAGCACTTGGTGCAAGCGCTCCCAGACCCCAGCTTCGTTCCAGTCCCGTAGGCGACGCCAGCACGTCATGCCCGACCCGCAGCCCATCTCTTGCGGCAGATCCTCCCACGGGATACCCGTCTTCAAAACGAACAAGATGCCCGTCAGGGCCTGCCGATCAGGCACCCGCTTGCGCCCCGGATACCGATACCGACGCTCCACGCGCGGCAACAACGGCTCGATACGAGCCCACAACCCATCACTAACCAGTGGTTTCGCCATGGACACTATCTACGACGACAGCATCCCAAAACCTCTTTCTGTTAGGCGCTCTAAAACTACATTCCAAACTAGACGGCCTGTCCGATCATCAGGGAGAATTGTTCTATTTGGAGGCGGAACCGTACGCGACAACCAAGGATCTGCGTTTCAACCTGCCGCCAGGGCTTATAGGCAATCCGACACCATTGCCGAAGTGCAGCACGCTTGTGTTCGTGCACAGTCAAGGGGCGGGCACGGCGAAGTGCCCAAACGATACGGTTGTGGGTGCGGCGATGACGGCGCTCGCATTCCATACAAATGCGCCGTTTGAGGCAGTCACGCCGTTGTATAGCTTGGAACCGGCGCATGGCGAGCCTGCGAGGTTTGGGTTCATGGCCGGCGAACTGATACCAGTGATCCTCGACACCTCGGTGCGTACCGGCGGGGATTATGGAGTCGTGGTCAGCGTTTCCAATATTCCGTCCGACGCCGCGTTCTTGTCCAGCCAGGTCACGTTCTGGGGTTCGCCGACCGATTCGCGGCATGACACGTCGCGTGGCGAATGCCTCGACAGCGGTATCAACTATCTTTTTACCGGAGAAGAAAAGGCGTGCCCGGTCACCAAGGGGCAGCCATTCTTGATCATGCCGACGTCGTGCACGGGTGTGCCGCATACGACTATGGAAGCGGACTCGTGGGCAGAACCGGGAGTGTTCACGCCGTCGGAGGACTATGCGTTTCAGAACAGCGAAGGCGAATCGTTCTCGCTGGATGGGTGTAACAGGTTGAGCTTTGAACCGTCTATCAATGTGACGCCTGACGGGCAGCAGGGCAGTACGCCTACGGGTTTGACGGTTGGGGTGCATGTGCCTCAGGAAGCGAGCTTGAACCCTGAAGGTCTCGCTGATTCGACGGTGAAGGACACGACGGTGACGTTGCCGGCTGGTGTCGTGTTGAACCCGGCTGGTGCGGATGGTCTCGTGTCGTGCTCCACAGAACAGGTGGGGTTGCAGAGTCCTGCTGCGAGTACTTGTCCTGAAGCGTCGAAGGTTGGGACTGTTGAAATCTCGACACCGCTGCTTCCGGAACCGTTGGTTGGGGCTGCGTATCTGGCTCAACAGAACGCGAATCCGTTCGGCAGTCTGGTCGCGTTGTACATCGTCGTGGAAGATCCGACTGCTGGTGTGCTCGTGAAGCTCGCGGGCGAAGTCAAACCGGATCCGGTGACTGGACAGTTGGTCTCGACGTTCAAGGAAACACCGCAGCTTCCCTTCGAAGACCTGCGTTTGAACTTCTTCGGGGGGTCTAGCCCGGATCTTGCATGAAGCAGCAGCGGCCCCGATGGTCGGGGCCGCTGAACTGTCCGCCCGAGCTGGGATTCTGGGGTTGCTGAGACCTTGGAATCGAGCTTGGGAGGGATCACCTTGAAGGTGACACGCGATGGGCGCAGTTTCACAGTAGATGTCGTGCCGGACGGAGAGGGTTTGGTGTCGCACGCGGGCAGCGCTTTGCTGGCCCGGATGGCTGATAAGACGGGGCTGACGGGCGCGCTGTCGTGGGGGCTTGCAGGCTTGAAGAAGCGGCGTTCCGGGCACGATCAGGGTCGCGTGGTCCGTGACCTCGCGGTGATGCTCGCCGACGGCGGGGACTGTTTGGCTGACCTTGGGGCGCTCGGCGATCAGGAGTCGCTGTTTGGGGGTGTCGCGTCGTCCTCGACGGCGTTCCGGCTCCGTCGACCGGATCGCCCGGGACCCGGAGGGATTGGAGCGGTTGCGGGATGCTCACGCCAGGGCACGAGCGCGCGTGTGGGAGATCGTGGGCGCCCCGGAGCGTTTGACGATCGACCTGGATGCCACGCTCGTCGGCTCGCATTCGGAGAAGGAGGGCGCGGCCGGAAACTTCAAGGGCGGCTACGGGTTTCACCCGATGCTCGCCTACGCGGATGAGACCAGCGAAGCGCTCGCCGGCGAGCTGCGGCCGGGGAACGCCGGCGCGAACACCGCCGCCGACCAGATCAAGGTCGCCGAGCAGGCCATCGGGCAGATCCCCGCCGGGCACATCGAGAACATCAAGCTGCTGTTGCGCGTCGACTCCGCTGGTGCCAGCCATGAGCTGCTGGACTGGTGTCGGGAGGGCCGGATCGAGTTCTCCGTCGGCTATGAACTGAACGAGGCGGTCCGTGCCGCGATCCTCGAAATCCTTGACAGTGACTGGGTTTCAGCGCTCGACCAGGACGGCAGTCCGCGCCCCAACGGGCAGGTCTGCGAGATCACCAGACAGCTCGATCTGACGGGCTGGCCGGAGGGGTCAAGGGTGATCGTCCGCCGCGAGCGCGCGCACCCCGGCGCGCAACTCTCCTTCACCGACCATGACGGGCATCGCTTCCAAGCGATCCTCACAGACCAGCCCGGCGAGATCGCCCACGTCGAGCGCGATCACCGCGGTCGCGCAAGAGTCGAGGATCACATTCGCAACGACAAGGACACCGGGCTACGCAACATGCCGTTCCGCGATTTCGAGCACAACCGTGTCTGGCTCGAGCTCGTGCGCATCGCACACGACCTCATCGTGTGGACCCAGCGCCTGCTGCTCACCGGCGAGCTCGCCCGCGCCGAGCCCAAGCGCCTGCGCTACCGGTTGCTGCACGTCGCCGCGCGCCTCTCCTTCCACGCACGCACCGCGACGCTACGCATACAAGCTAACTGGCCCTGGTCCCAGGATCTCACGATCGCCTTCAAGCGCCTCAGAGCGCTCCCGGCGCCTCCGGCCTGACCCGACCGCCGGCCCCGAGATGACGAGCCTCACCCCGGCGCGACGCGCCCCACGAAGCCTGCCCGCGTACCCCGCAAAACCGCCGCCACGCCCCTGGCCGCACCACAACCACCCACAACCCGATCCTCCGCGACGACCCCAACTGGCCACACCCACCACCACTCGGCCAAACACTCACATCAAACAGCTTCATGCAAGATCCGGACTAGAGCACCACTCGGAACGCCGGCATTGTGCGGCGGTTATATGTCGGCAGCGTCCATCGCGCCGTGGTCGGGCAACACTCCGGTCGATAGCTCCTCTGAATTCGAGATCACATCGGGACCGAACGGGATGTCGTGCTCTAACCCGTTGCCGTTCGATCCGAGCTTGACGACGGGCAGCCTGAATATTCAAGCTGGCGCGTTTACGCCGTTCACGATGACGATGTCAAGAGAAGACGGCAATCAGAGCCTTGACGGTATCCAGTTGAAGATGCCTTCAGGATTGCTGGGGACTCTCTCGTCGGTCAAGTTGTGTGGGGAAGCGGAAGGCAACGCGGGTACGTGTGGTCCGGAAAGCCTGATCGGGGAAACGACCGTCAGCGTTGGGTTGGGCGGCAACCCCTATACGGTCAAGGGCGGGAAGGTGTATATCACCGGTCCGTATAAGGGTGCGCCGTATGGTTTGTCGATCGTGAATCCCGCGAAGGCCGGTCCGTTCGATCTGGGGCAGGTGATCGTCAGGGCGAAGATCGAAGTGAACCCCGAAAACGCTGCGCTGACGATCACAAGCGATGCGACCGGTCCGTATGCCATCCCGCAGATCCTTGACGGGATCCCCTTGCAGATCAAGCACGTGAACGTGTCCGTCAACAGGCCGGATTTCACGTTCAACCCAACCGATTGCGCTCCACAGGAAATCGGAGGGAGCCTTACGAGCAGTCAAGGCACAGTCTCAGCGTTGCATGTTCCCTTCCAGGTGACCAACTGTGCGATCCTGAAGTTCAAACCGATCTTCTCGGTCTCAACCAATGGGAAAACATCAAGAGCGAACGGTGCCAGCTTGAACGTCAAGCTGACCTATCCCAAAGCCGCGTTTGGGACGCAGGCGAACATTGGGAAGGTCAAGGTTGACCTGCCCAAGCAGCTCCCATCGCGATTGACGACGTTGCAGAAGGCGTGTCCGGCGGCGACCTTCGCGGCAAACCCGGCAGCCTGTCCGGCGGATTCCAGGATCGGCAGTGCCACAGCAACGACTCCGGTGCTACCGGTGCATCTGGAAGGCCCGGCGTATTTCGTGAGCCATGGCGGACAGAAGTTCCCCGAACTGATCGTTGCGCTATCAGGCGAGGGTGTGACCGTGTATTTGCATGGGGAAACGTTCATCAGTCCAGCGGGGATTACGAGCAGCACGTTCAGAACGATTCCCGACGTCCCGATCGGTGTGTTCGAATTGAAGCTCCCGCAAGGCCCAGACAGTGCACTCGCGGCCAACGGGAACCTCTGCACCAGCAAGCTCGTCATGCCCACGATCTTCGTCGGCGCCAACGGCGTCAGCCTCAAACAGTCAACGCCGATCACGGCGACCGGTTGCGCCAAGAAAAAGACAGTCAAGACCAAGACCAAGAAAACCAGCAAGCACAAGAAGAAATGAGATGCGTACCAAGACAAAGGTGCTGTCAGAGGGGCCGGCGCCAAATGGACTGAGACGGTGGAGTAATGGGCAGTCTCCTGCTGATGGTGGGCTTCCCGACACGGGGGCCGTCCGTCGGGAGTGGCGGGCGAGCGGTGCGGAGCACATGGTTGAGATTCAGCGGGCTCGGATGCTCGCCGCGATGGTCGAAGAGTGTGCCTTGCATGGTCCCGCGAAAGTAACGGTCGCTGGTGTGGTGGAGCGTGCTGGGGTCTCGCGGCGTACGTTCTATGAAGTCTTCGAGGATTGCGAGGACTGTCTGCTCGCTGCGCTCCAGGAGGGCCTGCGCCGCGCATCCGAGCATGTAATACCGGCCTATCGCCACGGTGGGCGCTGGTCTGAGAAGGTCAGAGCGGGTCTCTCGGCGTTGCTCGAATTCCTCGACACTGAGCCTGTCATGGGTCGGTTGTTGATCGTGGGGTCGCTGGCAGCGGGTCCGAGGGCTGTTGAGTCCCGTCGTGGTGTGTTGGCGTGCGTGATCGCCGCTATCGACGAGGGCCGCACGGAGTCAAAGACAGCCAAGCGACCATTGCGCCTGACGGCGGAGGGCGTTGTTGGCGGGGTCCTCTCGATCCTGCACGCCCGTCTATCCGCGGAGGATCCTGGAGAGCTGTTGGAGCTGACGGGACCTTTGATGAGCATGATCGTGATGCCCTATCTCGGTACGGCAGCGGCTAACCGGGAGCTGGAGCGCGCCATGCCGGAGCGACGGCAATCCCGCATCCCAAGCACGAGTGATCCGTTGCGCGATCTCGGCCTGCGCCTGACCTACCGCACCGTCAGAGCCTTGCTCTCGGTCGCCGAGCACCCCGGCTCCTCAAACCGCGAAATAGGAGAGGCGGCCGGCATCGCGGACCAGGGCCAGATGTCAAAGCTGCTGTGGCGCCTGGAGCGCTCGGGACTCGTACACAACACCGGACTCGGACCAGGCACCGGCGCACCAAACGTATGGAAGCTCACCGAGCGCGGCCAAGCCATCCACCAAGCGATCGCGGCGAACGCATAACGATCGCGGCGAACGCCTAGAAGTGCGCCGGAGCGTGCTCGACCGGTTCCTCAAGCAGCCCTGGCGTGGCCGTTTCGAGCTTGCGTGAGAAGAAGTCTCTGAAGAACGGGCGCGACACGATCATCAAAATCACGCCGACCAGCATCCCGCCGATGCCCATCCACAGTGGCAGCGTGATGCCGAGGATCGGTTTGGAGGACACGTTTTCGGCGTGGCCGTAGTACACGGCGGCGTAGGCGGCGACGCCGAACAGCATCAGCGCGCCGAGCAGCGGGGCGATGCCGAGCAGCAGGAAATCGCGCACGCTTTTGCTCAGTTCGTGGCGGTAGTACACGATGCATGCGATGCCGGTGAAGCCGTAGTAGAAGCAGATCGGAAAGCCGATCGCCACGATCGAGTCTTCAAGCGCGCTTTCTGAGAGATTCAGGATCACAAGCGTCCACAGGATCGACACGCCGCCCATCATCAGGGTGGAGAAGCCCGGGGTGAAATAGCGCTTGTGGATTTTCCCGAACGCGCCCGGGATCGAATGCCAGTGGGCCATCGACAGCGTCGTGCGCGCGGTTGGCAGGATCGTGGTCTGTGTCGAGGCCGAGGCGGAGGTCAGCACGGCGATGATCAAGAGCTTGTCCCACGGGAAGCCAAACACGCTCGAGCCGAGCACGCTCAGCACGTCACCCTGGTTTTCGGGGTTGGTGAGCAGATGGGTGCCACCATAGGCTTGACCGGCGGCGGACACGATCACGTAGATCAGCACGAGCAGGATCGTCGACATCACCGCCGCGCGCCCCGGTCCCTCGTTGGCGTCCTCAGACTCCTCATTGACCGCAACTCCCGAGTCCCAGCCCCAGTAGATGAAGATCCCCAGCAGGACCCCGTCGATCAGCGCTTTGAAGCTGAGCGCGAACGGGTTGAACCAATCGAGGGCCGGCTCGATCGAGTTGGCCGGGTGGTTGGCGTACACCTTGATGAACGTCACTACGGCGAACACGGTGAGAATCGCGATCTCCGCGCCGAGCAAGCCCTGCTGGATGCGCGCCGACAGCTCGATGCCGCGATAGCAGATCCAAGTCATCAGCGCGATCCACACGATCGCGGCAATGATGATCGCGGGCAGCGATTCGCTGAGTTCGGTGAAGCCAAACAGCTTGAAGGTGTAGATACCGGCGATGTCAGCCAGCGAGGCCATCACCAGGACGTCGGAGAGGAAGATCGCCCAGCCGTTGACCCAGCCGGTGCCCGGGCCCAGAGCGCGCGTCGTCCACGCGAACGTGGTGCCCGCGTCGGGGTCGGCGCGGTTGAGGTACTTGTAGGCGGCCGCGATCAGCAGCATCGGGATGAACGACACGAGCAGCACCGCCGGCGCGTGCACGCCGACGCCCGTCACCGCCACGATGAACCCCAGCGTCGCCGCCAGCGAATAGGCCGGCGCCGTCGAGGCGACGCCGATCACGAGATTCGACAGATAGCCGATCGCGTCTTTCTTCAGACCCTTGTCGACTACCTCTCCCGACGCGCTGAGGTGTCCTTCTGCGGCTGAGCCGATGCTGGCCATGGCGGCAACCTCCCTGTCGCCGGTCCCCTGAGGCGGTCACCCGCGACGGTCAAGTTATGATCGTTACAAGCAGCTGCGAACAAGGCTAGGACCGGATCGGCGCACGCACAAGGGGCACAATCGCCAAGAAGTCGCAAGCGTTTTATACATTCCGTATAACGACTAGACATCTTGTTGAACGGGCGGCGCATTGATAGGCACATGTGCCGGAGCTATGGTTATCCGTGGTGTCTATGTCAAGTGAGCCGTCAAATCTGACATCACCTGCTTCGCCGGGCGAGGGGTCGCTGGTGGGGACCGGCTCGCTCTCGCCCGCTGCTGGCGCCGCCGCGGGTGAGAGATCGGCGAGTTTGGCCGGGCGCGGAGCGGCCGCCGAGCTGCAGGCCAAGGCCAAGCGCCACCTGTGGATGCACTTCACCCGCATGGGCTCATACGACCATGCTGAGGTGCCGATCATCGAGCGAGGCGAGGGCTGCTACGTGTATGACACGCACGGCAAGCGCTACCTCGACGGGCTCTCGGCGCTGTACTGCGTCAACATCGGCCACGGTCGCGCCGAGCTGGGAGAAGCCGCTGCCGCACAGTCAAAGCAGCTCGGCTTCTACACCAACTGGAGCTACGCGCACCCGCCGTCGATCGAGCTGGCAGCGCGCATCGCACAACTGGCGCCCGGCGAGCTGAACCGCGTGTTCTTCGTATCGGGCGGCTCGGAGGCCGTCGAGTCGGCCTGGAAGCTCGCCAAGGCCTACCACACCGCCTGCGGGGAGCCGCGCAAGCACAAGATCGTCTCGCGCAACCTCGCCTACCACGGCACCTCGATGGGCGCGCTTACCGCCACGGGACTGCCCCCGCTGCGCGAGCCGTTCGAACCGCTGACCCCGGGTGGGGTCCACGTGCCGAGCACCAATTCCTACCGCTGGAGTGAAGAGCGCGACCCGCTGTGGGCCGCGGATGCGATCGAGGAGGCGATCCTATTTGAGGGCCCGCCCACCGTGGCGGCGGTGATCCTCGAGCCGGTCCAGAACGGTGGCGGCTGCTTCGTCCCCCAGGAGGGCTACTTCCAGCGCGTGCGCGAGATCTGCGACCGCCACAAAGTGCTGCTGATCTCAGACGAGGTGATCTGTGCGTGGGGGCGGCTCGGATACTGGTTTGGATGCCAGCGCTTCGAGTACGCGCCGGACATCATCACGACCGCCAAGGGCATGACCTCGGCGTACGCGCCGATGGGCGCGGTGATCGCCTCCGACCGCGTTGCCGAGCCCTTCCTGCAAGCGCACGAGATCTTCAACCACGGCTTCACCTTCGGCGGGCACCCGATGGCGTGCGCGGTGGCGATGGCCAACATCGACGCGATGGAGCGCGAGCGCATCAACGAGCACGTGCTCAGCCGCGAGGGCGAGTTCCGCGCGATGCTGGAGGGCCTGCGCGACCTGCCGATCGTCGGCGACGTGCGCGGCGCCGGTTATTTCCACGCGATCGAGCTTGTCAAGGACAAGGACACGAAGAAGACCTTCAACGCACACGAGTCCGAGGAGCTCCTGCGCGGCTTTCTCTCCGGCGCCCTGTTCGAGCGCGGCCTGATCTGCCGCACCGACGATCGCGGCGACCCCGTCATCCAGCTTTCACCGCCGCTGATCGCCGACCGCGAGCAGTTCGAGGAGATCGAGGCGATCCTGCGCCCCGTGCTCACCGAGGCGTGGGAGCGGATCGTAAAGCGGTAGATACGTGAGGCGAATGCGGATGGAGCCGCGATGCTGACTGTCGAGAGCCTCCTGGCGGAGCTCGACCTGACGCTTGCCACGGGCGAGGAGCATGCGCAGGCAACCGTTCGCTGGGTGCACTCGACCGAGCTGCTCGACCCCACGCCGTGGCTGCGCGGCGGCGAGCTCCTATTGACGACGGGATTGCAGCTGATGGGCGCAAAGCCCCAGCGCGAGTTCGTCGAGCGCCTGGTCGAGCGCGAGATCGCGGGCCTTGGCTTCGGCACCGGCTTCGTGCACAAGAAAGTTCCGGCCGCGATCCTCAACACGGCGCGCAAGCGCGGCTTTCCGCTGTTCGAGGTGCCCTACGAGCTACCGTTCATCGCTGTCACAGAGCGCGTGTTCGCGCAACTGCTCAACGAGCGCTACGAGCTGTTGCAGCGCAACATGGCCGGCGACGTGCTGGCCGAGGCGCTGACCGGCCGGCTGTACCCCGACGAGCTGCAGGCGCGGCTAAGGCCGTTTGGAATCGGCGAGAGCGCGGCAGTGCTCGCGTTCGCGCTACGCGAGCCTGGCACGGCGGCCTCGACGCTCGAAGCGATCCTCGAGCGCGCCGGCGCCCACAGCCTCGTGGCGCTACGCAACGGTCTGCTGTGCGCGGTCGTGGACGGCAACGGCGAGTCCGAGGAGCCGGTCGAGCTGGCCAGGCGCGTGCGCAAAGAGCTGAGCGCGCGCTTCGGGGAGGTGCGCGCGGCCGCCTCGCGCCCCGCGCCGACGCACAACCTCAGGCGCAGCTTCCACGAGGCGCGCTGTGCGCTGGAAGCCGTGCGCTTGGCCAACGGCAACGCCCCCGAGGTCGCCTCCTACAGAGACCTCGGCGCGTTCCAGCTGCTGCTGTCGCTGCAGGACGACGACGCGCTCGCCTCCTACTGCCAGAGCGTGCTCGGCCCGATCGAAAACGACGAGGGCGAGTACGGCGACGAGCTGCTGCGCTCGCTCGATGTGTTCATCGAACAGAACGGCCACTGGGAGAAGGCGGCGCAGGCGCTCTACTGCCACCGCCACACCCTGCGCTATCGCATCAAGCGCGTGGAGGCGCTCACCGGCCGCGATTTCTCCCACGCGCGCGACCGCATCGAGTTCTGGCTTGCCTTGCGTGGCAGAGAGCTGGCACGATGAGCCAATGAGAATTGGCGTTCCCACAGAGATCAAGCCCGACGAGTACCGCGTCGCGATCACCCCAGCCGGCGTGCGCGAGCTGAGCTCGCGCGGACACGAGGTTCTGATCCAGTCAGGAGCGGGGCTCGGCAGCGCGCTCACCGACGAGCAGTTCGTTGCGCAGGGAGCCACGATCGTGGCCGACGCGCCGTCAGTGTTCGCGGGCGCCGAGCTGATTCTGAAGGTCAAGGAGCCACAAGCCTCCGAGGTCGAGCTGCTGCGCGAGGGGCAAACGCTCTTCACATATCTGCACCTCGCCGCCGAGCCCGATCTCGCCGAGGGTCTGCGGCGCTCGGGCGCCACCTGCATCGCCTATGAGACGGTCGAGGACGCCGGTGGGCGCCTGCCGCTGCTCGCTCCAATGAGCGAGGTGGCAGGCAAGATCGCCACGCAGGCCGGCGCTTTCATGCTCGAGAAGCCGATGGGGGGGCGTGGCATCCTGCTCGGCGGGGTGCCGGGCGTGGCCGCCGCGACCGTGCTCGTGATCGGCGGTGGCGTCGTCGGCATGAACGCCGCCTTCATCGCGATCGGCATGCAGGCCGACGTGTTCGTGTTCGACCGCTCGATCGACCGCCTGCGCGAGCTGGAAGTCGCCTTCGGCGGGCGCGCCTCGACCGTCTACTCCTCGACGCTTGCGATCGAGGAGATGCTGTCCCATGCCGACCTGGTGATAGGCGCAGTCTTGGTCCACGGCGACCGTGCCCCGCATGTGATCTCACGCGCGCAGCTTGGCTGCATGAAGCGCAATGCGGTGCTGGTCGACGTGTCGATTGACCAGGGCGGCTGTTTTGAGACCTCGCGCCCCACCACGCATTCAGATCCCACTTTCGAAGTGGACGGCATCACTCACTACTGCGTCACCAACATGCCCGGCGCCGTGCCGATCACCTCGACATACGCGCTCACAAACGCGACCCTGCCCTACGCGCTCGAGCTGGCCGGCGGAGTCGAGCAGGCGATCCAGAACAGCAGTGCGCTGCGCAGTGGGGTCAATGTGCGCGCCGGTCAGATCGTCCACCCGGCCGTAGCGCACGCACTCGCGACGGCTCCCGTTAACTTCGACGGGGAGCGCTCAGGGCGCAGGGCACGCACAGCAAATCCCACAAATAAGTAGCCCAAAGAGAACCACACGACAGATTCCAAGGAGACGGCGATATGTCAAGCGGCCCACAAATGCTTCGCAACCTGATCGCTGGGGATTCGTCGGTGTGCGCCGAGGGGGACACGATGGCGATACTCGACCCCGCCACCGAGACAGAGCTGTGGCGCGCGCCCGTGTCGAGCGCCAAGGAGGTGGACGACGCCGTGCGCGCCGCGCGCTACGCGTTCGAGGGCTGGTCGACCACGACCCCCGCCGAGCGCTCGCTCGCACTACTGTCGCTTGCCGCCGTGCTCGAAGCGCACGCCGATGAGCTCTCGCTGCTGGAGGCGCACAACGCCGGCAAGCCAGTCGTGGCGGTCTCGCGCGACGAGATCCCCGCGATGGCCGACAACCTGCGCTTCTTCGCTGGCGCCGCGCGCTGCCTGGAGGGACGCGCTGCCGGCGAGTACATGCAGGGCTACACCTCGTTCGTGCGGCGCGAAGCGGTCGGCGTGATCGGCCAGATCACCCCATGGAACTACCCCCTGATGATGGCGATCTGGAAGATCGCGCCCGCGCTCGCCGCCGGCAACACCGTCGTGCTCAAGCCGGCGGAGACCACGCCCGTGACGAGTGTGCGCTTTGCCGAGCTGGCCGCCGACATCCTGCCGGCGGGCGTGCTCAACGTCGTGATGGGTCCCGGCGAGCCGACCGGACAGGCGCTGCTCGAGCATCCCGACGTCGACATGATCTCCCTGACCGGCTCGGTCGCGACGGGCAAGCACGTTGCGCGCACCGCTGCCGCGACGCTCAAGCGCGTGCACCTGGAGCTCGGCGGCAAGGCGCCCGTGATCGTGTTCGACGACGTCGACATGGCCTCCGCGATGGCCACGATCGCCGCCACCGGCTACTACAACGCCGGCCAGGACTGCACCGCCGCCACGCGCGTACTGGCCGGCCCAGGCGTCTACGACGAGGTCGTCTCCGGCCTGGCCGCGCAGGCCCGCGAGCTTGTGATCGGCGACCCGCTGGAGTCCGACACCACGCTCGGTCCCGTCAACTCCGAGCGCCAGCGCACGCGCGTGTCGGGCTTCATCGAGCGAGCGCCCGCCCACGCCGAGGTGGTGACCGGCGGCGTGCGACCCGCGCGGCACGGGTTCTACTACGAGCCCACCGTCGTCGCCGGGCTGCAGCAGGACGACGAGATGATCCGCGATGAGATCTTCGGTCCCGTCATCACCGTGCAGCGCTTCACCGAGGAGGCGCAAGCGATCGAGTGGGCCAACGCCACCCGCTACGGGCTCGCCTCCTCGGTATGGACGCGCGACGTGGGGCGGGCCCTGCGCGTATCGCGGGCGCTGCGCTTCGGGTGCGTATGGATCAACGACCACCTCCCGCTCGTCTCCGAGATGCCCCACGGCGGGTTCAAGGAGTCCGGGTACGGCAAGGACTTGAGCGTTTACTCATTGGAGGACTACACGGTCGTCAAGCACGTAATGGCTTCCCTGGAATAACGCACCCAGCGTGCGCATTGGGTTAGCCGAGGCGGGGTCTCGCGAGGGTCTGATAGATCGAGACGAACTCCGTCTTGAAGATGTTGCGAGCCGAGCGCAGGTATAGACGCCACACACGCAGGCGCTCCTTGCCCGCCAGCTGCTCGGCGCGCTCGAGGTTCTCATCCAGGCGCTTGATCCACTCCGTGAGCGTGTCGTAGTAATCCTTGCCGAACTCCTCGACGTGCTCGGTCACAAAGCCCGCGCGCTCCAATCCGAGCTGGATGCGCGACAGTTGCACCGGTTCCCCGTCGGGGAACACGTAGCGCTGGGTGAAGTCGCCGTGGTAGCCCACGTTCGGATACAGATGCGCGATCCCGTGGTTGAGCAGGCGACCGTCGGAGCCGAGCAGGCTCCTGAGTTTCTGTGCGTACACGTCGATGTTGCTCTCGCCCACGTGCTCGACCATGCCGATCGAGGCGATCGCGTCATAGCGCTCGCCATGCAGGTCGCGGTAGTCGGCCACGCGCACCTCGACCCTGTCGCTCAGCCCGGCTTGCGCGATCCGACGGCGCGCCAGTTCGGCCTGGGGAGGCGACAGCGTTATGCCGACGGCATTCACTCCATACTCGCGCGCGGCGTGGATCACAAACGCGCCCCACCCACTGCCGACGTCGAGCACGCGCTCACCCTCTTTGAGCGCGAGCTTCTTGCACACGAGGTCGAGCTTTGCGAACTGCGCCTCCTCCAGCGTTTTCGCCCCGCGCGAGAAGATCGCGCAGCTGTAGGTCATCGACTTGTCCAGAAACAGTTCGAAGAACTCGTTCGACACGTCGTAGTGGTGGCGCACCGCCCTGGAGTCGCGTTGCTTGCTATGACTGCGACCCTTGAGTCGCAGCTCGCCCTTGGGCGCCCGCGGAGGAATCGTCAGCCCGCACGCCCGCAGCGCGGCGGCGGCGATGCGGGCGCGTGTGGCGATGTCGATGTGAGGCTCCTCGAAGTCGTCGATCAGGTCGATCACGCGGTCGAGGTCATCCACCTCCAGATCCCCCGCCACATAGGCGCGGCCGAGTCCCAGCTCGCCCGGAGCGCGGATTACGTGCGCCACCGCCTTGGGCGAGCGCACGATGAAGGTCGGTCCGTCGCCGTTTCCGCTGGTGGACGGTAGCTCCGAGCCGTCCCAAAAGCGCACCCTGAAGCCGCGCTCGGGAAGCGCATTGGCAAGCTCGCGTCGCAGTGGCTCAGTATTGGCGAACGGCATATGGCGGACCCTTGGCTATTCGGCCAGTGTTTCGCAAGCAAACAAGCGGGGAATCACGCATAGTGTGGTGTCTCGTCGCGTCAGCGTGGCGTGCTACCTTCCAGCGGCGAGCACACCGATGAGCACCCATTCTATCCAGCGTCCTCCAGCATCCCAGCCCGTCCCGGAGGACGCCCATGTTGAACGCCCCCGGCTCGACGGCCCCACGCCAGAGGACGTCCAGCCCGCCGCCTACGAGAACCTCGACCGCTTCCTGACGGGGCTGATCACAGTCGGCCCGATCGTCGCGCTCGGCTTCGTTGGCTGGCAGCTGTGGGATGGCCTGCTTCACGGCTCGGACCTCATCGTGTTCGCGATCATGTACCTGTCTACGGCGCTCGGGATAACGGTGGGCTTTCACCGTCTCTTTACCCACAGGTCGTTCAAGACATACCCGGCCGTGCGCTTCGTGTTCGCCGTGCTCGGCTCGGCCGCGATCGAGGGCCCGGTCATCTCCTGGGTGGCCGACCACCGCAAGCACCACGCATTCTCCGACCGCGACGGCGATCCTCACAGTCCGCACGTGGATCACGGAACCGGCTTGCGTGGCGCCCTGCGTGGCCTTGCCCACGCGCACGTCGGCTGGCTGTTCATCCACACCGCCCGCGGTCACCGCGAACGCTACGCGCCCGACCTGATCGCCGACCCGGTCGTCTCGTTCGTGGACAAGACGTTCTTCGTGTGGGCGATCGGCGGCCTGGTGGCCTCCTTCTGGCTCGGCTACGCGATCGGCGGGACCTGGACCGCTGGGCTCACCGGCCTTTTGTGGGGTGGCGCGGTGCGGATGCTCGTGCTGCACCATGTCACCTACTCGATCAATTCTCTGTGCCACTTCTTCGGGCGGCGCAGCTATGAGACCGGCGACCACTCGCGCAATCTCGCCTGGCTCGCGCCCTTCTCGCTCGGCGAGGCATGGCACAACAACCACCACGCCTTTCCCACCTCCGCCTTCCACGGCTTCAGCCGGCGCCAACTCGACATCTCCGCGCTTGTGATCCGCGCGATGGAGCGCGTCGGGCTCGCTTGGGACGTGGTACGTATCGCGCCCGAGCGCAAGGCAGCAAAGAGCTTCACTGCCTGAGGCTGCTACGGTGCACACACGGATGACATCTGTCATCCGCGAGGTTCTTGTCTTTGTTGGTGCTCGCTAGGGCGCGGATGGGGCCAGTACGAATCTCCCCCTTCCGCATGGCGACCACAGGGTCGCGACAAAGGAGCATCACAACATGAAGTCCGAAACTTTTGCCGACCTCGGCGTGTCCGAGGTCGTCTCTCGCGAGCTTGCCCAGCGTGGCATCGACTCGCCGTTTGCCGTCCAGAAGATGGTCATCCCCGACGTGCTCGCCGGTCGCGACGTGCTCGCCCAGTCGCCCACCGGCTCGGGCAAGACGCTCGCCTTCGGCGTGCCGCTCGTCGAACGCTTGCGCGACAGCGATCCGCGACCCTCGGCGCTCGTGCTGGCGCCAACGCGCGAGCTTGCGCTGCAGATCGTCGAGGACCTGCGCTCGATCGCCCACATTCGCGCGCTGTCGATCGCCGCCGTGTACGGCGGCGCCGGCATCGTCAAGCAGGCACGTATCGCCGCGCGCGCCCACATCCTGGTTGCCACGCCCGGACGCCTGCTCGACCTGATCGACCGTCGCGACATCTCGCTTAAGCAGGTTCGCCTGCTGGTGCTCGACGAGGCCGACCGCATGCTCGACATGGGCTTTCGTCCGGTGGTCGAGAAGATCGTGAAGATGACCCGTCCCGAACGTCAGACACTGCTGTTCTCGGCGACGCTGCAAGGTGAGGTGGGCAAGATCGCCGCCGCCTACACGACAAACGCCGCTCGCCACGAGCACGCGCACTCCGAGGAGCGCAAGGGCGATGTCGAGCACCGCTTCGTCTCCGTCTCTCACGAGGGCAAGGTCGATCGTCTGGTGGCCGAGCTGTCCGAGCCCGAGCGCGGCCTCACGCTCGTGTTCGTGCGCACCAAGCGCGGGGCCGACAGGCTCGTCAAGCGGCTGGCCGCCAGTAGCGTGCCGGCGGTCGCGATGCACGGCGACAAGTCCCAGGCCCAGCGTGAGAAGGCACTGGCTCGCTTCGAGTCAGGCCACGTCAACACGCTCGTCGCCACCGACGTGGCCGCGCGCGGCATCGACGTCTCCGGCATCACCCACGTGATCAACTACGACATGCCGGCCACGCGCGAGGACTATGTGCACCGTGTCGGGCGCACCGCACGCGCGGGCGCGTCCGGTATCGGCGTCACATTCGTATTGCACGACCAGGCACGCGAGTTCGCCGGCATGGTCGGTGGGCTCGGCTTGCAGCGCGAGCTTGAGCTCGGCGGATTCCCAAGCGACTCCACGCGCCCCGCGCAGGGCGCGCCACGGGGTCAGGGGCGCAACTCGCGCAACCGCAACCCGCGCCGCACGCGCGCGCGGGCACGCTCCTAGCGCCCTCCTGGCGTGCGCCGCTCGTTCCCGGCGCCCTCCCGGCGCACGGGCGTACCCTTCCAGGTATGACCGAAGTCCTCCCGCCCGTCCGCGAGATCCTTGCGGAGCGGGCCGGCGAGGAGATGGCGCTCAACGATTCGCATCTCAATCCCAAGCTGGGGCGGATCCTGCGCACACTCGGATTCGACAAGCAGTGGGTCTCGGGCGAGGGGGCATACCTGATCGATGCAAGCGGTGAGCGCTACCTCGACCTGCTCAGCGGCTACGGGGTGTTTGCGATCGGGCGCAACCACCCCGAGGCGATCGCGGCGCTCAGCGACACGATGGCCGCGCACACCGCCAACCTGCCCCAGCTCGGGGTGACACTGCTGAGCGGGGTGCTCGCCGAGCAGCTGCTCGCGCGAGCCCCCGGCTCGGTCGCCGCGATGGTGCCCGCCAACAGCGGCACCGAGGCGGTCGAGGCGGCGATCAAGATCTCCCGTGCGGCCACCGGTCGTCCACGCGTGCTGTTTGCCGAGCACGCTTTCCACGGCCTCACGCTCGGCTCGCTGTCGCTCAACGGCAACGACGAGTTCCGCGAGGGTTTCGGGCCGCTCCTGCCCGGTTGCGAAGCGGTGCCGTTCGGCGACATCGATAGCTTGGCGCGCGAGCTCGAACGCGGCGATGTGGCCGCGTTTATCGTGGAGCCCGTGCAGGGCAAGGGCGTCAACCTGGCGCCCGAGGACTATCTGCGGGCTGCCCAGCGGCTTTGTGGTCAGGCCGGCGCGCTGTTCGTATGCGACGAGGTGCAAACTGGCATCGGCCGCACCGGGCGCTTTCTCGCGCTCGAGCATTGGGGTCTTGAGCCGGATCTGATCTGTCTGTCGAAGGCGCTATCGGGTGGACTGGTCCCAGTTGGTGCTGTGCTCGTCTCGCGCACGGCGTTCGACAGCGTGTTCGACGGCATGGAGCGCGCTGTACGCCATGGATCCACCTTCGGGGGAAACGACCTCGCCGCCGCGGCGGCGCTCGCGACGCTGCGGGTGCTGGACAGCGAGGGGCTGGTGGCCCGTGCGGAGCGTCTCGGCGCGCTGCTGCTGGAGCTGACCGCTCCACTGGTCGAGCGCTACGAGGTTGTCTCCGACGTGCGTGGTCTGGGCCTGATGTGGGCGATCGAGTTCGGTCCACCCGAGGGCGGCGCGCGCCGCTCGATCTACAACGCTGCCGAGCGCGCCCAGCCGGGCATCTTCTCCCAGCTGATCGTGGGTCCCCTGTTTCACGACCACCGCATCCTCTGCCAGGTCGCGGGGCATCGCATGAACGTCGTCAAGGCGCTGCCGGCGCTCGTGATCGAGGAGCAGGAGATCCGTCGCTTCGCGGCCGCTCTGGAGGACGTGGTGGCGCGCGCGGAGCGAGTCCCCAGGGCATTCCTGCGCTTCTCTATGAGTATGAGCCGCCGCGCGTTTGCCGCGCGCAAGTAGGTCGCGCTTGCCTCGGATCGGCTTCACGGGCGGGAAGCCTCTAGCCTGTCCCGCCGATGCTCGTTCCCAGAGATGACATCCGCAACGTGGCAATTGTCGCCCACGTGGACCACGGCAAGACCACGCTCGTAGACGCGATGCTGTGGCAGTCCGGCGCCTTCCGCGAGGGCCAGGACGTGGCCGACCGCGTTATGGACTCGATGGACCTCGAGCGCGAGAAGGGCATCACGATCCTCGCCAAGAACACCTCGCTGCGCTACGAGGGCGTCAAGCTCAACATCGTCGACACGCCCGGCCACGCCGACTTCGGCGGAGAGGTCGAGCGCGGCCTCACGATGGTCGACGGCGTACTGTTGCTGGTGGACGCCTCGGAGGGGCCGCTGCCGCAGACGCGCTTCGTGTTGCGCAAGGCGCTGGAGTCGCGATTGCCGGTGATTCTCGTGATCAACAAGGTCGATCGCTCCGACGCGCGCGTGGGCGAGGTCGTCGATGAGGTGTATGAGCTGTTCCTCGACCTCGACGCCGACGAGGAGCAGATCGAGTTCCCAATCGTGTACTGCAATGCCCGCGCCGGCATCGCCACGCTCGACTACGACGCGCAGGCGCCGACCCCGACCGAGGGCACGCTCGCGCCACTGCTCGACCTGCTCGTGCAGCACATACCGGCCCCTCAGTACGACCCCGAGCATCCCCTGCAGGCGCTCGTCACCAACCTCGACGCCTCCCCGTATGTGGGGCGGCTGGCGATCTGTCGCGTGCGCAACGGCTCCATCAAGCGCGGGCAGCAGGTGGCCTGGTGTCGCGCCGATGGCTCGATCGAGCGCGCGCAGGTCTCAGAGCTGTACGTGACCGAAGCATTGGATCGTGTCGATGCCCCCGAAGCGGGGCCCGGGGAGATCATCGCGGTCGCCGGCATCGCCGAGATCACGATCGGTGAGACGCTCGCCGACCCCACCGACCCGCGTCCGCTGCCGGTGATCACCGTCGATGAGCCCTCGCTGTCGATCACGATCGGGATCAACACTTCGCCGCTCGCGGGCAAAGAGGGCTCGAAGCTGACCGCACGCCAGGTGCGCGAGCGTCTGGAACGCGAGCTGGTCGGCAACGTCTCGCTACGCGTCGTCGACACGGATAGGCCGGACGCCTGGGAGGTGCAGGGTCGCGGCGAGCTGCAGCTGGCGGTGCTCGTGGAGATCATGCGCCGCGAAGGCTTCGAGCTGACCGTCGGCCAGCCGCATGTGCTGATTCGCCAGATCGACGGCCACCGCAACGAGCCCTTCGAGCGGCTCTCGATCGACGTGCCCGAGGACTTTGTCGGCGTTGTCACGCAGATGCTCGCGCTGCGCAAGGGCCGCATGGAGCACATGACAAACCATGGCACCGGCTGGGTCAGGATGGAGTACATCGTCCCGGCCCGCGGCCTGATCGGCTTCCGCACCGAGTTCCTCACCGAGACGCGCGGCACGGGTCTGATGCACCACGTGTTCGAGTCCTGGGAGCGCTGGGCGGGCGAGCTGCGCACGCGCCCCAGCGGCTCGCTCGTGGCAGATCGCGCCGGCGTCACCGCCGGCTACTCGCTCACGAGCCTCTCCGAACGCGGGATGCTGTTCGTCGGCCCCGGCGAGGAGGTCTATGAGGGAATGATCGTCGGCGAAAACTCGCGCGCCGAGGACATCGATGTGAACCCCACCAAGGAGAAGCACCTCACCAACATCCGCTCCTCGACCTCTGACATATACGAGCGTCTGGCGGCGCACCGCAAGCTCACGCTGGACGAGGCCTTGGAGTTCGTGCGCGAGGACGAGTGCGTCGAGGTCACGCCCGAGACGGTGCGTATGCGCAAGGTGCAGCTGGGCAAGACCGACCGGTTGAAGGCGGCTAGGCTACGACGGTGACGAGTGCGATCGAGGCGAGCGGTCTGCGCAAGAGCTACGGGCAGATCGAAGCCGTGCGCGGCATCGACGTCTCGATCAACACCGGCGAAACGGTTGCCCTGCTGGGGCCCAATGGGGCTGGGAAGTCCACGACGATCGACATGATCCTCGGCTTGGCTTCCCCGGACGCCGGCACGGTCTCGGTACTGGGTGGCTCTCCGACGGCCGCGGTCGACGCCGGTTGGATCGGCGCGATGCTGCAGACGGGGGCGTTGATCCGCGACCTGTCGGTGGGCGAGCTGGTCGCGATGGTCGCCTCGCTGTATCCACGGCCACTGGATGTGGCTGAGACGCTGGAGCTGACAGGTCTGACCGAGGCCGCCGGCCAGCGCACGCAAAAGCTCTCTGGGGGGCAGACACAGCGCGTGCGCTTCGCAGTGGCGCTGGTTAGCAATCCGAAGCTGCTCGTGCTCGACGAGCCGACGGTCGCAATGGACGTCGAGGGCCGTCGCTCTTTTTGGGCGACGATGCGCGAGCAAGCCGCGCACGGCAGGACGATCCTGTTTGCCACCCACTATCTGGAGGAGGCCGACGCATACGCCGACCGAGCGGTGCTGATGGCCCACGGGCTGATCGTGGCCGACGGGCCGCCCACTGAGATCAGGGCGATGGTCGGCTCGCGCACGATCCGCGCGACGCTGCCGGGCGCCGACCTCGACGCGCTCGCGCGGCTGCCCGGCGTGAGCGCGGTGGAGCGGCGTGGCGAGTCTGTCGTGCTCGCGTGCACCGACTCCGACCAAGCGATTCGTGCGCTGTTGGCCGAGCATCCGCAGGCGCGCGACATCGAGATCGCGGCGGCAGGGCTGGAGGAGGCCTTCTTGCAGCTGACCGGCGACGCCGGCCCCCAGCCAGAGGGAGTGCTGCAGTGAGCGGCGCCCTCTCCTACACGCGCTACGAGCTACTGCGCACCTTGCGCAACCGCCGCTTCTTCGTGCTCTCATTGGGATTCCCGTTGGTCCTGTTCTTCCTGATCGCCGAGCCCCAGCGCAACGTGCACGACCTGGCGGGCAGTGGCATCTCAGCGCCGATGTACTACATGGTGGGGATGGTCGCATTCGGGACGATGAGCTCGATGCTCTCATGCGGAGCGCGCATAGCCGCCGAGCGCGCGGTCGGCTGGAATCGCCAGTTGCGCATCAGTCCGCTCTCGACACGCTCCTATTTCCGTGCGAAGGTGCTCACGGCCTATCTGATGGCGCTGCTCAGCATGATCGTGCTCTACATATCGGGCGCGTCGCTTGGAGTCAGCATGTCGGTCGGCGATTGGCTTGAGATGACCGTCCTGATCCTGCTTTGCCTGGTGCCGTTCGCCGCGCTTGGGATCGCCATCGGCCACATGCTCACTCCCGACTCGATCGGTCCGGCGATGGGAGGCGGGGTGGCGCTGCTGGCGTTTCTCGGGGGCACCTGGTTTCCGATCCCAAGCCAGGGTTTCCTGCACGACATCGGACAGCTCCTGCCCTCCTACTGGCTGGTGCAGGCCAGTCACATCGCACTTGGTGCCCATCCCATGAGCACCAAGGGATGGATCGTGATCGTCGTCTGGACGGTCGTACTCGCCGCGGTGGCCAGGCGCGCCTATCGTCGCGACACCGCGCGCGTGTAGCTCAGCCTCCCCATATGACTGGCAGTGCCTATAAGGTGCGGGCCATGAACAGATCGACTAAAGGATCGAAAGCGGTGCTGGCGATCTTGTGCGCGGCGCTCGCGATGGTCGTGCTTGCCGTGCCGGCGGGGGCCGCGACGGTCATCCATTTCCAGAAGGAGGGCGTGCAGGCCTACGAAGTGCAGCTGCACAAAGGCGAAGTGCATGCGCTGACGTTTCATCCCGGCACGCCCACGGGCCACCTGCATATCTCGATGAGCAACGGCACGCACTTTACCGTCGCATACGCATCGTCCGAACAGGGCAAGCTGGTGGCACAGGCGCAGGCCGATCATGCGCGCGTGCAGATCGCCACTGCTCAGGTCAAAAAAGCAGCGCCTGTCAAACACAAACTGCGCTACATCGCGGGCGGGATCCTGATCCTGGTGATCGTCGTCGTGCTGATCGTGCTGTTGATAGGACGGCGCCGGGCATTGGCCGAGGGTGGCGAGCGACCTACCGGAGAGAGCGCCGCACCGTAGAGAAGATCGTCTCGGGCGGGTAAGCCCCCAGACTGAGAACAAGACTCAGTCTTATTATGGTAGGTTGCGATGCACTGTGCTTCGACCATGCCAACTGGGGAGCTCCCGCTCAATGAAGCGTTCGGGTTCAACCACGCGTCCGCGGGCAAGGTTCGCGATCGCGCCGTTGGCCGCGATCGCCGCTGCCGGTGCGATCGTGCTCGCCGGCTGCGGTACGTCTACCACCGCCTCGGACGGGAGGATCCTCGCGGTTGGAGCCGAGAACGAGTACGCCAACGTGATCGAACAGATCGGGGGGCGCTACGTGCAGGTGAGTGCGATCGAGAGCAACCCGAACACCGATCCGCACACCTTCGAGGCGAGCCCGAGCGTGGCCGAGACGGTGGCGGCGGCGAAGCTGGTCGTGCAGAACGGGGTGGGCTACGACACGTTCATGAACAAGATCGAGTCGGCCAGTGAAGACAGCTCACGGCATGTGATCGTCGCGCAGAAGCTGTTGGGACTGGCGGAATCGACCTCCAACCCGCACCTCTGGTACAAGCCGGCGACGATGCCGGCGGTGGCGAGCGCGCTGGTGGCGGCGTTGTCAAAGCTTGCACCGGCGCACTCCGCCTACTTTCAGGCCAACGCGGCCCGCTTCGACCGGTCGCTGCAACCGTGGTACGCCGCGATCGCGCGTTTGGAGGCGCGCTACCCTGGCACCCCGGTGGCCACGACCGAGCCGGTTGGCGACTACATGTTGGAAGCCGCCGGGACGAAGAACGAAACGCCGTTCGCGCTGCAGGCGGACATCATGAACGGGGTCGATCCAGCACCGCAGAGCGTGACGCTGCAACAAGGCCTTCTTGCCGGTCGCAAGGTGAAGGCGTTCGTGTACAACCAGCAGGTGACCGATTCGTTGACGGAGTCGTTCCTCGCGGAAGCCAAGCAGCACGGCGTGCCGGTGGTGGGCGTGTACGAGACGATGCCCACGCCGGGATACGACTACCAGACGTGGATGCTGGCCGAGGTCAAGGCGCTGGAACGGGCGGTTGCCGACAAAGTGTCTACGCGGAAGCTGTGATGGCTGAAGCGAGCATCGAGCGAGCGGGCGATGCGGCTGAGTCTTCGCAACTGGCTGGGTCCGAGCCGATCCTGTCGGTGCGGGGCGTGGGCGTGCGGCTGTCCGGTCGTCAGATTCTCGACGACGTGAGCTTTGCGATCGCGTCGGGCCAGTTCACGGGGCTGATCGGCTCAAACGGCGCCGGCAAGACGACGCTGCTGCGCGTCATCCTCGGGTTGCAGGCGCCGAGTGCCGGCGGGGTGCTGGTGGCGGGACGCCCGCGCTCGCGGCGCGAGTCCTCGATCGGCTATGTGCCACAGAAGTTCCTGCTGGACCCCGACATGCCGATGCGCGCGCGCGACCTCGTAGCGCTCGGCCTCGACGGCAACCGGCTGGGGTTCGCGCGCCCCTCACGCGCTCGCCGGGAACTGGTGGAGCGAGCGCTTGAGTCCGTTGGAGCGGGCGGGTACGCAGACGCGCGTGTGGGCACGCTCTCCGGTGGCGAGCAGCAACGCGTGCTGATCGCACACGCGCTGATCGGTAGGCCGAGGCTGCTGTTGCTCGACGAGCCGCTGGCGAACCTCGACCTGGGCGGCGCCGACGAAGTCGTCGCGCTGCTGTCGGGGATCGCTCGGCGTGAGCGGATCGCGGTGCTGATCAGCGCGCATGAGATGAACCCGCTGGTGAGCGCGATGGACCGGATCGTGTATCTGGCTGGCGGCCGCGCCGCGAGCGGCACGACTGAGGAGGTCGTGCGCGCGGACGTGCTGAGCGCGTTGTATCGCCACCACGTGGACGTGCTGAGCGTGCACGGACGCCTGTTGGTCGTGGCGGGCGCGGGCGAGCCCTCTGACCTGGGCGGGCACGAGATCGCCTTTCCGGCGGCGGGGGAGGTCGTCTCGTGAGTCAGCTGCTGGCCGTGGCGCAAACGGGCTTCTTCGCCGACGAACCTGTGCGAGTGGCGCTGGCCGTGGGCACGGTGGTTGCGATCGTCGCAGGCGCGGTGGGCGTGTTCACGGTGATGCGCGGCCAGTCGTTTGCGGGCGAGGCGCTGGGAGATCTCGGTGCGACTGGCGGCTCGGGCGCGTTCCTCCTAGGCGTTGGTCCGCTGTGGGGCTTTCTGGCGATGGGAATCGCGGCAGCGGGGGTGATGGAGCTGATCGGCATCCAGCGCCCGCGTGGGCGCGACCTGGCGACGGGTGTCGTGCTCGGTGCGGGCCTCGGCCTGGCGGCGCTGTTCTTGTATTGGGATACGACCTTGCACAACACGACGGGCGCGACCATCACGATCCTGTTCGGCTCGGTGTTTGCGATCTCCAGCTCCACGTTCCCGCTCGTGGCGGCTCTCAGCGTGGCGGCGCTTGGCATCGTGCTGGCGCTGTATCGCCCGCTGCTTTTGAGCACCGTCAGCGCCGAGATGGCGGCGGCGCGCGGCGTGCCGGTGCGCCTGGTGGGCGCCGCCTACCTGCTGGCGCTCGCGATCTCGGTGGCGCTCGCGGCGGTGACGATCGGCGCGATCCTCTCGACGGCGCTGCTGATCGGCCCGGCCGCAAGCGCGCTTCGTCTCACCAGGCGTCCGGGCCACGCGATGCTCGTGGCTGGCGCGATCGGGATCGCCGCCGTGTGGCTGGGGGTGGCGCTGGCATACGAGAGCTACCACTGGCCCCCGGTGGGGCACGGCTGGCCGGTGAGCTTCTTCGTGGTGACGCTGATTCTGTTGTTCTATCTGGTGGCGGGGCTGTGTTCTCGGGGTTCATGATCAACGCGTGGATCGTGGCGAGCATCGTCGCGGTGGTGGCGGGCCTCGTGGGGTTCTTCGTGGTGCTGCGTGGCTCGGCGTTCGTCGCCCACGCGGTGCCCAACGGCGCGTTCGCGGGCGCGGCGGGGGCGAGTCTCGTGGGGGTCAGCACGATCGTCGGTCTGGGCGTGTTCTCGCTGCTGGGTGCGCTTGGCATTGGCGTGCTCGGGCGCCGCGGGCGCCACGACGCGGTGACGGCGCTGGCGCTGGTGACGATGTTGGGCCTGGGAGCCCTGTTTTTGAGCTTCAGCGTCGAGTACGCGCCGCAGATCTATTCGCTGCTGTTTGGCGAGGTGCTGGGCATAAGCCCCAACGAGCTGGTCCCGACCGCCGGTCTGGCGATCGTGTGCGTGGGTGCGGTCGCACTGCTATACAGGCCACTGATGCTCTCCTCCGTGCTGGGGGAGGTTGGTGAGGCGCAGGGTGTGAGCCGCTTCGGCATGGAGATGTGCTTCCTGGCCGTGGTCGCGCTGGCGACCACGATGACGGTGCCGGTGGTGGGCACGCTGCTGATCTTCAGCCTGATGATCGGCTCCCCCGCGGCGGCACGCTCGTTCACGGCCAGTCCGTCGCGCGCGATGGCGCTGTCGTTGGTGATCGCGCTGGTGACGGTGTGGGTGGGGATTGCTGCCTCCTATGAGACTAACTATCCGATTGGCTTCTTCGTCGGGAGCTCCAGTGCTTTGTGGTATGCGCTGGGGCGCGGGTGGGCGGCGTGGCGGCGCGGCGAAGGGGGCACCATGGTCGATGCGCAGACAGAGGCGCACGCGCCCGAACGCCATACGGTCCTCACATGAGCTCCACCGTCCAGCAACCAAAGGTTGCCCTGTGAGCACACTGATTGCGGCCTGCGCGGTCTCTACCATCGCGTTATGAGCGCACCCGCTCAAATCGCAGTCTCCTCTGCCCCGAGCCACGAGTGGATCGAGCGCGCCGAGGCGGCATTGGCCGAGGCCGGTCACAAGCGCGGCGGTGCGCGGCGCGCGGTGCTGGAGCTGCTCGATGCCCAAACGTGTGCGCTGACGGCCGTTGAGATCGAGAGCTTGCTGAGCGAGGCCGAGCGGCGGGTGAGCCGTGCGAGCGTGTATCGCATCCTCGATGAGCTGGAGGGCCTGCGGCTCGTGCAGCGTGTGGAGACCGGTCAGGCAATGGTGCGCTACGAGCGTGTGTGCACCCACGAGGAGCACCACCATCATCTCGTGTGCGACGGCTGCGGCCTGGTGATGCCCTTCTCAGACGAAGCGCTCGAGCAGGCGATAAGGAGCCTCAGCCAGAGGGTGCCGCTGAGGGTGTCCGAGCACGAGATCGTGTTGCGGGGGGAGTGCCGGAACTGCTCTACCTAAACCCGTGTTACACTTAAGCCGTGCTACGCGGAGAAAATTGATATGGCTAACTTGACCCTCTCTATCGACGATGAGTTGCTGAAGCGCGCGCGCATTCGTGCTCTTGAGGAGGACACGTCCGTGAACTCGCTAGTGCGTGGCTACCTGCAGAGCTTCGTTGCACGGGAGTCCGGTGCGCGGCCTGGCATGGCGGAGTTCCTGGACTGGGCCAAATCGGTCCACGCGAGCAGTGGCCCACGGGGTCGCACATGGACGCGCGACGAACTATATGAGCGATAGGACGTTCGTCGACACGAACGTCTTCGTCTATGCCATCGATGACGCTGAGCCCGCCAAGCGAGATATAGCAAAGGGCGTGCTTGCTTCTGGTGAGTACGGCGAGCTGGTCTTGAGTTCGCAGGTCCTCGGTGAGTTCTACGTCACTGTGACTCGCAAGCTCGCCGGGCGGGTGTCCGAGGCAGATGCAGAGCGAGGGCTTAACCGGCTCTGCCAGCACCCGGTAGTGCCCGTCGATCAGACTCTGGTGAGAAGCGCGGTTCAGATCAGCCGCTCTTCACAGATCTCTTACTGGGACGGTCTCGTCGTGGCAGCCGCTGCCCGGGCGGGTTGCGAGCGCTTGCTCACCGAGGATCTGAACGACGGTCAGGTGATCGGCTCGGTTTGCATCGAGAATCCCTTCCGCGACGTGGTCTGAGCAGTTGTCTGTGGGGCCGGCTTGCCCCACATGTAGCCGAGCACGCACGCGAGTGCGAACACGGCGACCACCAGTAGCTCTGGGCCCGAATCCTCGCTGAGCGCGCCGATCACCCCCGCGGTGAGCCCTCCGGAGAGCGCCGCCAACCAGGCGGGGTCGCCGTGCACGGGCGCGAGCACATCATCGCGGCGACGCACGGCGATAAACGAGGCGACCAGCGCAAGCGCTGTCGCGAGCGGCATCAAGTGGTTCCTCAGCTCGTCCCAGGCCGCGCCGTAGCGGCGCACGATGACGTCGCGGATGTCGCCCGGCGAACGGGCGTCGAGCACGCTGCCGGTGAAGTGGCCGCTGCCGTGCGCGGTCGTCAGGTCGATGACCGCAAGCGCGGCCAACCCCAGGACCGGAGCGACCATCACGATCAGCGCACGCCGGCGGTTGAACGTGCCGGGCAGCAGCATCACGGTCGCCACGGCGGTACCGGCGCTGACGAGGATCACGCCGCCGACGCCCGCGCCGATGCGCGCCGAACCCTCGACGATCGCGAGCAGTATCCCCGCGCAGGCCATCGCCGTTGCGGCCCTGCGCCCACGCACTGCCGGATACAGCGCTGCCGCGACCGCGCTAAATACGAGCACGGCAAGCCCCGACTTCAGCTCGTTGCCGATCCCGTAGAAGCGCGCGCCAAACGCCGGGTTGGGGCCAAGTAGCGAGCGCATCAAGAGCTGCGTGCCGGCAAGCGCGTCGACGCTCAGCGCGAGCACCGCCATGACAGCGGGCGCGATTGGAGCGCGCGGCCACGGTATGAGCCGGTCGGTGAGCGCGCCGAGCGCAAAGCAAATCGCGACGATCAGCGCGAACTCGCCGGTGCGGCTTGGCTCCAGGGCGGCTGGCACGAGCACGGCTACGGGAGTCCACATCATCGCGAGCGCCCCTGTACGTATAGCCCTGCCTGCGGGCGCCCAGCGCATGGAGGTATTACCCCTCGGGATGAGCGCAAGCGCGAACAGCAACGCCCACGCCAGCACCAGCCACTCAAGCGCCGGGATCCTGCGGGAATCGATCACTACCAGGCGTTCCTTCAGTCCCCGCAGACTCCCGTCGTCGAGCGGGCCGTCGAGACGTACCGGCTTGCCGCGCATGTCGGCGGGAATCGGTAGGCCGAGGTGCTCGAGGATCGTTGGGCCGATGTCGATCGAGGCGATCAGTCCGCGCTCGTTGGTGGTTTGCGAGGTGAGCGTTTGGCCACCGCGACCCAAGCCGGCAAACGCGCTCCACAGCAGTTCGTTGCCAGGGGTGTCGGGTGGGCTTTGGATGACGCTCAGCAGCTCTCCGGATCGGCGCGTGGCGGCCAGCGTGCGCAGGTCTTTGTAGCCGGCCGCGCCGGGCGGCAAGTCGGCGACAACCAGGCGACGGCTTGCCTGTAGGACGCCGATCCGCGCAAGCAACGTGGCGGGTGAACCGAAGGAGACGGCGGCGAGCGCACCTACACGGTTAGCGGCAAGTGGCCAGGAGATAGCCGCGGTGCTGGCGAGATTCACTTCGCTTTCTCGCGATGGCCGGAGCCCGCCGAGGCTGTAGGGAGCCGCGTATGCCGCTCCGCCCGGGATAGCGGTTGCCAACAGTCCTGGATCGAGTAGTTGTGGAGCGCCCTTGGCGCGTTTGAGGACGGCGTTCCAGGATGAGATGTGTGCGCTCGCCCCGGGCCCGAGTGTCAGGGAGGACAGTGAGGGGGGATAGGCAGGGCTGTAGGCCGAATAGGAGACGCGCGCGCCCTGCGTGATATCGAGCAGCAGTTGGGTGGTCTTGTAGGTGCCTTGGGTGGCGCTGAGTATGGTCGTTGACAGCGTCGGTACCGACGCCATCTCGTGCTGGATGACGTCGCCTTCGGAGCGGGCAGAGGCCTGTGAACCCGCGGGTAGGAACACGACCAGGGCCGAGCGCTCGTTGTCGCCAAAGGCCGATGCGCCAGTCGCTGGAATGGATGCCAGTGCCAGAAACAGCAGAGTCGCCACCAGCCCTCGGCGCGCTGCGATCAGCCTTCCGTCCCCCCGCGCGTGCCGGCGGGCGTGGGCTCCTTGCTGGCTGAGAGCGCCGCGAACTCCGCTTCGTCGGCTGGGCTGAGGCGCGTGGTGCCGCCCTCGATGTTCAAGCGCGGCAGCAATCGATCCAGCCGCGCGGGGATCGCCCAGGTCGCGTCCCCCAGGATGTGGAGCACCGCAGGCAGCAGCAGGCAGCGCACGACGATCGCATCGAGGAACACGGCTGAGGCGAGCGCCAGGCCGAACTCCTTGATGACGCGGCTTTCGCCGAGCATGAACGACAGGAATACGCAGATCATGATCGCCGCCGCGGCCGTTACGACGCGACCGGTGAGCGCCAGCCCCTCGCTGACAGCGCGGCGACTGTCGCCGCTACGGGTCCACTGCTCGTGAATGCGCGAGACGAGGAATACCTCGTAGTCCATCGACAGGCCGAACACGATCGCGAACAGCATCACGGGCACGAACGACTCGATCGGTCCGGCTTTGACCCCCACGAGCCCGTCGAACCACGCCCACTGGAAGACGACCACGATCACGCCCAGCGAGGCGCCGATGCTGAGCAGGTTCATGACGGCGGCCTGCAGCGGGATCACCAGCGAGCGGAACACGATCATCAACAGCAGCGCTGAAAGCAGCACCACCACTCCGATGAACAGCGGCAGCTTCTTGCCGAGCACGGTGGCGAAGTCGACCGCTCCGGCGGTGACGCCACCGACGTAGACGTGCAGGCCGGTACTCGATTCCACGGGCGGGATCGTTTCGCTGCGCAATCGTGTGACCAGCTGGGTCGTGGCGTAGGCCTGCGGAGAGGACGTCGGATATACGGAGATCGTCACGACGTCGCCGGCGGGGTTGAACTTGGCAGGGGCGACGGCGGCCACGTCGGGCACGCCTGTGATCGCCGCGCGCAGCTTTTCGACCGCGGCCTTGCCTGCGTTCGAGGGCGGTACTGTCAGCTGCACGCTCTGCTTGGCGGCCTGCCCGACTGGTGGGTTGGCTGCCCCGGGGACCTGGGCGACGACCTGAAGCGGCCCGTTGAAGCCCTTGCCGAAGCCTTCGGCGAGCAGCTCGTAGGCCCTGTAGGTGGTGAAGCCCTCGGGATCGTTGCTGGCGTCGCTGGAACCGAGCCGCAGTGCGGTGGCGGGCGCCGCGATCAGCAGCAGCAACAGTGTCGCGGCAACCGCGATCGGCCACGAGTGGGCTTGCACGAACTGACTCCAGCGCAACCACACGCGACCGTGGCGCTCGTCGGTGGCCTTCGCGCCCCGACGTCGCGCGCGGCGGCTGGGCCGCACGACGCGGTTGCCGGCGATCGTGAGCAGCGCTGGCAGCAGCGTCAGCGAGCCGAGCATCACCAGCAGCACGCCGATCGAGGCGGAGATCGCCACCCCGTATAGAAAGTCGACGCCGAGCAGCATCATCCCGAGCAGCGCGATCACGACCGTGCAGCCGGCAAACAGGACCGCGCGCCCGGCGGTGTCCATCGCCTGCACGACCGACTCGCGCACGTTGCCAAAGCTGGGTCCGGGCGTGGCGTAGGCCTCGCGGAAGCGCGTGAGGATGAACAGCGAGTAGTCGATCCCCACACCGAGCCCGATCATCGCCGCGAGCTCGGAGGAGAAGTTGGGCGTGTCCACCACGTGCGTGAACAGCGCGATCAGCCCGAGGCCGGTGCCGAGCCCGAACAGCGCGGTGAGGATCGGCAGGCCCATCGCGATCAGTGAGCCGAACGTGATCAGGAGCACCACGATCGCCGCCATCAGGCCGACCGCGGTCGTCAGGCCGAAGCCTTCCTGCTCGGTCTGCTCGATTGCCTGGCCGCCGAGCTCGATCTGTAGGCCCGGCGCGCGCGCCGCCTCGGCTGCTTTGACGACGCCTTCGCCCGCGCTCTTGGGCAGTTCGTTGGCCTTCTCGTTGAATACGACCGTCGCGAACGCGATGCGTCCGTCAGCGGAGATGGCCTTGCCGGCCTGGCTGGCGGCGTAGGGGCTGATCACGCCCGTCACGTGCGGCAGGCCGCCGACCTTGGCGAACAGCGCGCTCATGTGGCTTTGTACGGCAGGTTCGCGCACGCTGCCGTGCGCCACCTTGAAGACAATCGTGTCGCGATCGCCGGCCTGCGCGGGGAAGCTGTGTGCCAGCAGGTCAGAGGCGCGCTGCGCGTCGGAGTTGGGCAGCGTGAAGTTGTTCGAGTAGGCTGCCCCTCCGGCCGCCTGGGAGACGACGTTGACGGCGATCAGCAGGAATACCCAACCGATCGCGATGTATAGACGGTGGGTTGTGGACCAACGAGCGAATTTGAGCATCGTCAGAGCTTAGAAGGAGAAGAGGTCCAGGGTGCCGGCGAGCTTGTGTTCGTTGGCGTTTCCCTCCGGCTCCACCACGTGCCCGTCGAGGACGATCGGGCTGTTCCAGTGCCCGGGGGAGCCAGGGAGCTTGGCGATCGGGCGCCCCGAGCGCGGCCGGTACACGTAGATGCCGCCCGCGGCCGGGTCATATACGTACAGCAGGCCACCGACCATCACCGGGCTTGTGCCGGGGGTGCTGTTCTGCCACACCTCGCGCAGTCGCCCGCCGATCAAAGCGTATGCGGCGGTGGCGTGTTCGTCGCCTATGAACATCGTTGTGCTCGAGGTCCGACGCGAGCCGGTTGAGGTCGTCCACACGGCCGGCGCAGTGAACAGCTCGCCGCCGCCCGGCAGCGCCAGACGCTGCACTTCCCCGCCGAGCCTGCTTGGCCGTGACGGCGCGGCGCCGTCCAGGCGCGAGAGCGAGAGCACGCGCATGACCCCGTCCTTGCCGGCGATCATCACGCGGTTCTGCCCGAGCAGGACCGGAGCGCTCGAACCCAGATCGGTGTCGGTCGTGTTGAGCTCTTCCTGGTTGGTCGGTGTGAACGCCTGACGGTAGTCAAGACCCGGGACCGTCAGCTCGATCACGCTGTCGCCGAAGTCGGTACTTCCGTTCCAAGGACCGTTGCCGGTGGAGAGGAGCAAGCGTGTGCCGCCCGGCTCGATCACCGCGCCGCCGCGCGAGAGGATCGCCGAGTCGCTTGCCGAGCAGCTGCTGGGCACGATGAGATGGCGATGGTTGGCGCACAAAGTGTTGAACACGCTCGCGACGCGCCCGCTGGTCCGTTCGATCAACACCACATGGCCCTGATATGGGGGTATGTCGCCGAGATAGCCGCTCGTGGCGACGACCAGGTAGGGCCCGTCGATGTTGAGCGCCGCGCCCAGCTTCTCATGCGTGGCGTCGCGCGTGATCGACACGGGCCAGCCGCCGCCGTGCGCTTCGCTGCCGCTTGTGAGCGAGAGCTTGTGGATCAGCCCGTTCGGCGAAGGCGCATACACATACAAGCCATCGGGATCCGCAAGCGGCGAGCTGACCGTGATCTGTGAGCCGCCGGCCCACGTGCTGTAGCCGGATGGCGTGAATCTCCACAGGATGTGACCGTTGGTGGCGTCGAGCGCGAGCGTCTTGCCGTAGGTGGTCGTCACAACCACCACGTCGTGAACGGCGCCCGCGACGCTCGCCGCGTGCAGGTAGATGGGCGAGGAGTCGACCGTGCCGGGCAGCCTGACAGTGACGCGTCGCAGATGGGTGAGGTTGGCGGCGGTGATCCCCGTCGAGAGTGGGCTCACATCCGAGCGCTGCGGGTTGAGCCCGAACTCGCTCCAGTCGAGCAACATCCCACTCCCCGCACGTGCGACACGTGGGATTGCCGTCGTTTTTGTCGTCGGCGTGGAGACGTCGGCAGGGACGGAGCTTCCGCATGCGCTCAACAGTGCGCACAGGATGAGAGCGATGGCCAGGCGGGAGACGCGACAAGTTGGCATCCCACGGTTGTAGCGCAGCCGCGGGGGTCTGCCGCCAAGGCATGGCTTGTCGATTGGGCAACTCACGCGTTTGGGCTTGACAAGTCACCCTTGACCTGCGTATAGTGATCGTGTCGCGTTCTCAAGTGGTGAGCGCGGTACGCAATGAGACATAGATCGGGTTGGGGACTTCCACTCGTGGAGATCTTCAGCGCTGTATGCAAGTGGTTCCAGGAGAGGGACCGGGTCGTCGTATTGAGAGGGAGTTGTATTTCGCGTGCATTCATTGGGGAATAACGTGCTTGAGAGTCCGTGTGCTCACGGTGCTGACGTAATAGGACGCGTCAGCGTCGCTGACGCGTCTCTCTCTCTCTCTCTCTCTCTCTCTCTGGCCGGGCCGGCTCAGACGCGCTAGACGGCTCAGCCCGTCAAAGGCCCTCGGATCACCGGGCGTCGCGCCGGGTGGGGTTGTGGTGGGCCAGCCCAGGGTCTCGTCATACCCTCGTACGCACCGAGGGCGGCCTCTTTTTGTACTTCTGCCGGCGTCGTGGGTTTGCTCCACGCCGTCTTGTGCTGTCCGCCGGCGGGCGGTTTCGTGTCAGGTCTCTTGAGGAGGGGATGGTTCGATGATTGCTCGCAAGCTTAGGTCGATGGTCGCGGTCTCGTTGTGTGGGCTTGCCTGCGCACTGGTAGGCGGGGTGACTCCGGCGGTGGCCGGTACGTCGCGGTTCGGTGGTCTGGGTACAGGCGCCGGACAGCTGGCGTATGGACTGGGTCTGGCTATTGACCAGGAATCTGGCGACATATACGTCCCGGATTTCTACAACGAACGCGTCTCGAAGTTCGATGGGTCGGGGGGATTTCTGTTTGCCTGGGGCTGGGGCGTCAATTTCACGAGCCCTGCCGAAGAATTGCAAACATGCACGCTCGCTACGGAATGCCAAAAAGGAACACCAGGCCCAGGTGCCGGACAGTTCGCCAGTTCATGTGGTGCACAGGCTGTGGCGGTCGATAACGATCCGCTGAGCTCATCCTATAAAGACGTGTATGTGGTGGATTTTTGCAATCATCGTGTGCAAAAGTTCGATTCTTCGGGGAAATTCCTGCTCATGTTTGGCGGGCACGTAAACACAACGACGGGCGGAAACGTGTGCGTCGCCGGCGAAGCGTGCACAAAAGGCACAGAAGGTGGTGGCAACGGCGAATTTGAATGGGCCTACGCACGAAGCAACATCGCGGTTGGTCCCGATGGTGCCGTCTATGTAGGTGACAAGGCGCGGGTGGAGATATTTGAACCTTCCGGTTCCTGGAGGGAAAACATCTCGCTTGCGGGCCTGTCGAGCACGGGGAGGGCGACGGCGCTCGCGGTCGATTCGACGGGCGACGTATACGTCGCCGACGAAGAAGCCTCCGGTGTGCACGAGTTCGAACCGGACGGGGTCGAAAAGGCCACGCAGTTCGATGCGCTCAGCACTTCTGTGCAAGCGATTACGCTGGACACGGCCAGCGTGCCTAGCCACCTATTCGTCGCGGATTCGCAAGGCGGCGTTCACCTGCTGGAGTACGACTCGGACGGCAATGAGCTTTCGAGCTTCGGCTTCGATGCTGTGGATAGCGCGCAGGGCATTGCCTTCTCAGATTCTCTAGGCGAGCTGTATGTATCCAACGGCAACGAAGTGGTGCCGTTGACCGTCCCCCCGCCAGGTCCGACGATCGAAAGCGAGTCCGCTGTCGCGGGTGAACGCGGCGCCGCGACGCTTGCAGGATCGGTCGATCGGCAGGGCAGTGAAACGAGTGTTCATTTTGAATATGTGGCCGAGGCGTCCTATCAGGCGAGTGGCTTCGCGGATGCCTCGAGCACTCCGAGCGTCTCGATCGGCTCCGGCTTTGACATCCAGGATGAGAGCGCCGCGCTGAGCAAACTCACGCCGGGTTCCACCTACCATTATCGGATCGTGGCGAGCAACGCCTCCGGCAATGCGGTCGGCTCCGATCAGCAGTTCACCGAGGTACCGCCTGTGCTGGTTGAAGGTCCTTGGGCGACGGACGTGGCAAGCACCAGCGCGACCTTGGCGGCGCAGATCGACCCGCTCGGAGCGAGCACCGGATATCGGCTCGAATACGGCACCAGCACCTCATACGGGCACACTCTGACGGGTAATGTTGGCGAAGGCACGAGTTATTCGCTGATCAGCTATCACGAGCAGGGGCTGCAGCCTGGCGCCACGTACCACTACCGGCTTGTGACGACGAACGAAGTGGGGACCGTGGAAGGTGCCGACCACACGTTCACGACGCAGGCAGCAGTCGGACAGGAGCTCGTTTTGCCTGACGGGCGCGAGTGGGAACTTGTCTCACCGCCGGACAAAGGCGGCGCGCTGATCGAAGATTACTACCAGACTACGGTCATGGCGGCAGACGACGGTAGCGCCATCAGCTATCCGGCCTCCGAACCTCTTGGCGAAGGCGCTCCGATGGGTAAGGCGTTCATCTCACAGATCCTCTCCAAGCGCGGCGCTGATGGCTGGGACACGCAAACTGTCGATCTGCCGCACCGTCTTGGTGCCGAGGAAGAAGTGCAGGATATTGGCTTTGAATACGAGCAGTTCTCATCGGACCTGTCGCTTGCCGCGATACGCCAGAAAGGTACCGCACTGGTGCAGCTCTCGCCCGAAGCGGCGCCCGGAAATCGCCTATATCTACGTAAGGACAGCGACGAAAGCTTCTCGGCACTGCTAACTCCCGCGAACGTCCTGCAGAGCGCAAAGCTCGATGGCGTAGCCGGGGAAAACGAGGCATCTCGAGAGGAAGGGCAGGAATTCCTCGCCGGGACGCCGGATCTGGGTCACGCGATCATAAAGTCAGACTTGGCTTTGACGGCTGAATCGGTAGAAGGACACGGCAACCTCTATGAGTGGGGCTTCGGAGAGCTGAGGCCTGTGAACGTCGCCCCAAATGGGCACCCAGACCTGAACGCTACTCTCGCTGGTGAAGATGGCGCTGAATTCGGATTGGCGCCGCGCGCCATTTCAAGCGACGGCCGTTGGGTGGCATGGATAGGGCCGTACCCATCGAGGCTTTTGTATGTACGTGACATGGTTGAAGGCAAAACCGTGCAAGTCGGTGGGCGCCATGCGGAATTTCAGACGATGAGCGCCGACGGATCGAGGATCTTCTTCATAGAAGATGGGGAACTTTACGAGTTTGATACCAGCACCCAGGAGCAGATCGCTCTCACTTCCGATCATGGGGCGGGTGAAAGCAGCGCCGGAGTGCAGGAAACTCTGCTGGGCGTCAGCGAAGACGGCTCGTACATCTATTTTGTGGCGAACGGGGTGCTCGCTCCGGGTGCCGTGCCGGGGCATTGCGCTGACAAACGCCTTATTGGAGAAGAATCCTTGCCCGGTGCCACATGCAATCTCTATCTGCTTCACTACGACGGCACGAGATGGGAAGCGCCGAGGTATATCGCGACGCTTTCGGTCGAAGATGAACACGATTGGTACAGCCCGGCGTTTGGCGGGGGTCTGGAACTTGAAGGGGTGCGGTCGCGCGTCTCGCCGGACGGACGCTATCTGACGTTCATGTCGAATCGGTCACTGACGGGCTACGACAATGTCGACGCGAACAGTGGCAAGCCGGATGAGGAGGTCTATTTGTACGACGGGCTGACCGATCACCTCGTGTGCGCTTCGTGCGATCCGACTGGCGCACGGCCTGTGGGGATCTTCGATAACAACGAAAATCTCATGGAGCGCAAAATGAATAACACGAGCACTTGGGAGGGCCATTGGTTGGCGGGCATGATCCCGGGTTGGGACAGCGCCACCAACGGAGGAAGGTCTGTGTATCAGCCGCGTTACCTGTCGAATAGCGGTAGGTTGTTCTTCGACAGCACCGAGGCGCTCGTGCCGCAGGACACGAACGGACTGATGGATGTGTACGAGTATGAGCCGGCGGGTGTTGGCGGCTGTACAAGCGGGGGCGTCGGCTTTAGTGAAAGCTTCGGTGGCTGTGTGAACTTGATCTCTGCCGGGACCTCGAGCTCGGAATCGATATTCCTCGACGCTAGCGAAGACGGTAATGACGTGTTCCTTCTGACCTCGGGTCGCTTGACTGCCGCCGACTATGACACGAGCCTTGACGTGTACGACGCACACATATGCTCCTCGGCAGTGCCCTGCGCGACAGTCACAGTCTCGTCACCTCCATGCACATCCGGTGACTCGTGTAAGGCGGCGCCTTCGCCGCAGCCCGAAATTTTTGGCGCCGCTCCGAGCGCAACCTTCTCGGGCGTCGGCAATGTCGTTGAAGAGGCCAAGAATACCGTGGTCAAGCGCAAGGCAAAGCCAAAGAGACATGCCAAGCAGAAGAAGCGTAAGCAGAAAAAGCGCAAGGGGAGGAAAGCCGGGAAGTCCGGTGCCGGCAGAGCAAGCAGGAAGGGCAAGGGGTGATCGTTGTGAGTATCCCAAAGAGAGCTATTCTGGCCATAGTCTTGACGGTGCTCGTGGTGCTGGCCGGGGTCGGCCAGGCTGTGGCGGCCGAGCCGTGGTGGCACGTGAACACGGTTTCGGCGCCCGCGAGTACGCCGAGCGGTGAAGACAGGATCGTCGTAGAAGCAAGTGATGTGGGCGACGCGATGGTCAACGGGCTCGAACACCCGGTGACGGTCGAGGACAGGTTGCCAGCGGGCGTAACGGCCACGGCGATTTACGGCGAAGGGGGAGGTAACGAACTCGCCAGGGGCGACGCGAGGTCCTTTACGAACTGCTCGCTCGCGACGCTTACGTGTACGTACAGCGGGCCTTTGCTTGCATACGAACGCCTGATGATCGCGATTGTCGTAAAAGTCGCGCCCGGAGCGGGTCACGGTGAGAACGAAGTGAGCGTATCGGGTGGCGGCGCCGCGACGCTTGTGTCGTATCGTGCGCTGGCGCTCGACGGTGCGCCGCCATATGGCGTTGAAAACTATGAATTGATTCCAGAAGAAGAAGGCGGCGCACCCGCCACTCAGGCCGGCTCACATCCGTTCCAGATTACTGCGACACTGGGGTTGAACGCCCAGACGGTGCCGGCCGGACCTGGCGATCAAACATACGGGGTTTCGTCAGAAGTGCAGCCACTTGCGCTGACGAAGGATCTACGTTTCGATCTCCCCCCCGGGCTCGTCGGTAACCCCACACCGTTGCCACAGTGCAGCGATTTTGTGTTCACGCAGTCGGTTCAGGGTCATGGCGATTGCCCGGACGATACCGCCATCGGCGTGGCGACGGTCGTCGTTACAAACCCCAGGGAAGGCACGGAGGTTCCGTGGGGCGAAACAGTACCCCTGTACAATCTCGTGCCGTCGGTGGGCGAGCCTGCGAAGTTCGCTTTCCGTACGCTCGGGGGAGGAGTGATCCTCGATACGTCCGTACGCACAGGTGGCGACTATGGTGTCGTGGTGTCGGTCAACAACATCGTCCAGAATGTCGGGTTCATCGGCAGCGAGGTGACATTCTGGGGCAACCCCAGCGATCCACGGCACGACACCACACGCGGATTTGGCTGTCTCGATGAGTTTGGAGAACGTACTCCAGGAGAAGAATTCCACTGGGAATTCTCGTGTCCTGGGCAGGAAAATGGGCAGCCGTTCCTGGTGCTCCCGACGTCCTGTTCGGGTCCCTTGCAAACGAGCGTCGAAGCCGACTCGTGGCTGCAGCCGGGAGGGTTCACGGGCAGGCAATACGAATCGCAGAACGACGCGGGAGAACCATACGGGCAGGATGGCTGCAACCGCCTGAACTTCGAACCCTCGATTAGCGTTGCCCCCGACGGCCAGCAGGCGAGCACGCCCACAGGCCTAACAGTCGGAGTACACGTGCCGCAGGGCGCGAGCTTGAACCCAACTGGGTTGTCGGAGTCGACCGTAAAGGACACGACGGTGACACTTCCCGCGGGCGTTGGCCTGAACCCCGCGGGAGCGGACGGGCTAATGGCGTGTACGCAGGAACAGGTCGGGCTTGAAAGCCCTGCTCCGATCTCTTGCCCCGAAGCGTCGAAGGTCGGGACGGTCGAAATCGCCACACCGCTGCTTCCCGATCCACTCGTTGGAGCCGCGTATCTGGCGACACAGGACACGAACCCGTTCGGGAGCCTGGTGGCCTTGTATATCGTCGTCGAAGACAAGACCGCGGGCGTACTCGTCAAGCTTGCCGGGGAAGTCAAACCGGATCCCGTGACGGGTCAGTTGGTCTCCACATTCGATAACACGCCGCAATTGCCATTTGAAGATTTGAAGCCGCATTTCTTCGGTGGGTCTCGCGCGCCATTGGGTACTCCGGCGTTGTGCGGTGGCTATACGACTACCGCTTCGATCGCGCCGTGGTCGGGCAACGAAGCGGTCGGCTCCTCTTCGGAATTCAGGATCACGTCTGGTCCGAATGGGACGCCGTGCTCGAACCCATTGCCGTTCGTTCCGTCGTTGACGACGGGCAGCCTCAACATCCAGGCAGGCGCGTTTACGCCGTTCACGATGACGATGAGCCGTGAAGACGGCAATCAGAACCTGGACGCGATCCAGTTGAAGATGCCCTCGGGCTTGTTGGGAACCCTATCGTCGGTGAAGCTCTGCGGCGAAGCCGAAGGCAACGCGGGTACGTGTGGTCCTGAAAGCTTGATCGGCGAAACGACCGTGAGCGTCGGATTGGGAGGGAACCCCTACACCGTGACGGGTGGCAAGATCTATATCACTGGCCCGTATGAGGGCGCGCCTTACGGTCTATCGATTGTGAATCCCGCGAAGGCCGGCCCGTTCAACTTGGGTGAGGTGATTGTTCGGGCGAAGATCGAAGTCAATCCCGAAAACGCGGCCTTGACGATCACGAGCGATAGTAGGGGTCCGTATGCTATACCGCAATTGATCGACGGGATCCCGCTGCAGATCAAGCACATCAACGTGTCGGTCAACAGGCACGATTTCACGTTCAATCCGACCAACTGCGCCCCACAAGAAATCGGAGGAAGTCTCACGAGCAGTCAGGGCGCCGTCTCGGTGTTGCACGTGCCTTTCCAGGTCACTAACTGCGCAGTGTTGAAGTTCAAACCGATCTTCAGCGTTTCGACGAGCGGGAAAACCTCGCGGGCCAATGGGGCGAGTTTGAACGTCAAGCTAACCTATCCCAAAGCATCGTTCGGGACCCAGGCGAACATCGGGAAGGTCAAGGTCGATCTGCCGAAGCAGCTCCCGTCGCGCTTGACGACGCTGCAGAAGGCGTGTCCTGCCGCTACATTCGCGGCGAATCCGGCAGCCTGTCCAGCGGATTCGAGGATTGGTTCTGCGACAGCGACCACACCGGTGCTACCGGTCCATTTGGAAGGACCCGCGTATTTTGTGAGTCATGGTGGACAGAAGTTTCCCGAACTGATCGTCGCGCTTTCAGGTGAGGGAGTCACGGTCTATTTGCATGGCGAAACGTTCATCAGTCCAGCCGGGATCACCAGCAGCACGTTCCGCACGCTCCCAGATGTCCCGATCGGAGTATTCGAACTGAAGCTTCCGCAAGGACCAGACAGTGCGCTCGCGGCCAACGGGAATCTTTGCACCGCGAAACTCACGATGCCGACGATCTTCGTCGGAGCCAATGGCGTCAACCTCAAACAAACAACACCCATCACCGCCACCGGCTGCCCCAAGAAAAAGACCGTCAAGCTCAAGACCAAGAAGACCAAGGCGAAGAACAACGAACGCAACAAGAAGAAATGACATGCGCACCAAGGCAAAGGTGTCGTCAGGGAGGACGGTACCCAAATCCCATCTAGGGACGGGTGGACCGATACGGTCAGCTAACGGGCTGATGGCGACACCAAACGAGCTGGCGGTGTCACCCAACGAGCCGGCGGTACTACCCAACAGCCTCGGCCGTGAGCGCGTAATCGAGATCCAGCGGGCGCGGATGCTCACTGCGATGTTCGACGTCGTCTCTGAACGGGGCGCCGCCAACGCCTCGGTTGCTCATGTGGTGGCGCGCTCGGGCGTTTCGCGGCGTACGTTCTACGAGCTGTTCGCCGATCGCGAGGACTGTTTCCTGGCGGCATTTGACGAGGCTGTCGCTCACGTTTCGGAATGTGTGTTGGAGGCATATAGGGCGCAGTCGCGCTGGCGCGAGCGCATCAGGGCCTCACTTGCTGCTCTGCTGCAGTTCCTCGACGATCAGCCAGCGATGGGACGCCTGCTGGTTGTGGAGGTTCTCGGCGCCGGACCCAGGGCGCTGGAGCATCGGGCACGTGTGCTCGCGCGGGTCACGGATGCGGTGGATTTGGGTCGCGTTGAGGCAAAGCCCGGCAAGGAGCCGGCGCCGCTGGTGGCCGAGGGGGTCGTCGGCGCCGTCTTCTCGGTTATCCACACGCGTATGCTCGACGAGCGCACCGCACCGTTGTTGGGGCTAACGGGCCCATTGATGGGCATGATCGTACTGCCCTATCTGGGCGCGGCGGCCGCGCAGAAGGAGGTCGCGCGTCCCGCGCCCAAGCGCGACACCGCCACCCGCCGGGCGGTCGAGGATCCGCTCAGGGACCTGGAGATGCGCCTCACCTACCGCACGGTGCGCGTGCTGATGGCGATCGCCACGCTGGGTGGGCAGGGACCCGGTCCCTCCAACCGGCAGGTCGCGCAGGCCGCCGGCGTCTCAGACCAGGGCCAGATGTCCAAGCTGTTGGCCCGCCTGCAGCACCTGGGCTTGATCGACAACGCCGGCACCGGCTCCGCCCGCGGTGAGCCAAACGCCTGGATGCTCACCCCGAGAGGCCATAGCGTCGAGCGTACGGTCATGGAGCAGGCCGAGCGTCCAAAGGGCTGAGTCACCTTGTTGGATAGCTGCGCTCATGGACAGTCGCGCTCAGTTAGCTCTCAGGCAGCACGAATCTCAAGACCGCACGAATCTCACACGACGCGAACCAGCGCGCGAGTACCGGCCGCGTCAAGCAAGCGCTCGATGTCGCGCGGGTCGCTTGTCAGGATCGTGTCGCCGTCTTCGACCAACAGCGATACCGCCGCGTCCGCGATGTCCTGGGTGCCGCTGCGAGCTAGAAGCATGCCGCAATCGCGTGCGCGCCCCGCGCTCAAATCACACTCCAGGAAGCCGGCGAGCGCTCGTGCGAGCCTCGCCTGTCGAGCCGGGTCGCGCCAAACCTGAGCGACGCACGTCGAGGAGGTCATAACCTCGACGCCGCTCGTTGCCGCCGCCACGAGCTGTGCTGCGACATCGCGATCGCCTCGCTCCAGGGCGATCAGTGCGCCGCTGTCGAAGACGATGGCAGCCATCGGCGGGCCTCCTCGAGCTCCTGCTCGCTGAATGGACCCCCGGTCTCTTGCGCGATCTCCTCGGCCACCGCCAACAGCGCGTCGGCGCGCAACCGAGCGGATGCGGCTGCCGCGAGCCAACCGGACACGCCCTCGGAGCCGGCGGCGTCGCGTATGCGCTGGTAGAGACCGTCTTCGAGGCTAACGCTTATCTTTGCCAAGTCCGACATGGTAGCACCAAGGGTACTACTGGGGTCGGCGGAGGCACGATCGAGGGTCGATTGAAGCATGGAGGAGATTCTGCCGGTTGCTTGGGACGGTACTCGGTGGGAGTTCGCCGTGGTCGGGAATCCGGACACCTGGAGGTGGGTTATCCTCGGTGGCCACAGCGATCGGCGAGCGAGAGTGAGGGCAGCATGGCCAAGACACCACGGGTAGGCGAGCAGGCGCCGGACTTCGAGTTGCAGGGTACGAGCGGGCCGTTCAAGCTCTCAGAGCATCGTGGCGAGCGCATTGTGCTGCTGTTCTACCCAGGGGACAACACGATGGTGTGCACCAAGCAGTTCTGCTCCTATCGCGATCGGGCGGAGGACTTCGCTTCGCTGAACGCCACGGTTGTGGGGATCTCCTCGCAGAGCGTCGAGTCCCACGAGGGATTCGTCGCCAAGAACAACCTCAACGTGCCGTTGCTCGCCGACGAGGACAAGGCGGTCGCGAAGGCCTACAGCGCCACGATGCCGGGTGTCGGCTCGACCGCGCGCGCGGTGATCGTGATCGACGAGCAGGGCGTCGTGCGCCACCGTCACGACCACCGTCTGGGGCTCGACTATCAGACGGTGGACGAGCTCAAAGCAGCGCTGCAGACGCTGCCCGGTCCGGCCGCCTGAGGATCGCATAGTCCCCGACGGCTTTCAGGCCGGTCGGCTCAGGGCCGCATCTTGGGAGTAACTATCTGCTCCGAGATAGTCGGGTCTCTCTTTCTGGTGTGCGGGTAGTTCCGGCAGGCGTCGCTCGTTCTTCGCTTGCCTTCCGTGCCTGCAAACGTCGGAGGAAGCGAACGATTCGACATGCGGAATGGAGTGGTTTACGATTCGGTTGCTTATGGGACACGGGTCAACGGCATCGGACGAGTTTGGACGAGAGGTCATCCTCGGACTGCTCGCTGAGGAGCCGTCCTGCTGCTACCAGCTCGATCGCCGTCTCACCGAGCGCTTTGGCTCGGCCGGCTACACCAACGGTATGGCGAGACAAACGATCGTACGTATGCTCAAGGTTGGCCTCGTGCGCACCGTCGATGTTGACGCAGGCACGACTCCTCCGCCTGGTGTCAGTCGAGGGGGTGTCATCGTGTATGAGCCGACGTCGGCTGGCATCAAGCACTTCAGGCAATGGATGTGGACCTCGGTCACAACGCCGCCCGTCCGTGAGGAACTTCATGCCAAGATCGCGCTCTGTCAGCCGAGCGACCTGCCGCGCATGGTTGCGCTGGTGCGCGAGGCGGAGACTGTGTGCGTCGGCAAGCTCGGAGACCTCAACCGCGAAGTGCAGGCTCGCCGGAATGACACTGACCCACAGCGTTGGTCCACGCGCATGGACTTGGTGGTGAGCACCGGCGACCAGGCGTGGTGGGAGAGTCGAATCTCATGGCTCCAGCAGGTGCATTTATTCCTCGAAGAAGAGTGGTGTCGGTACCAGGCGCAGCTACGCCCTCGTCCCGTTCTCCAGCGGCTGGCGTGATGGATGCCCTGCTCTCGTTGCGAGACGTGTCTCTGAGCTTTTCTCGCGGGCGCAGACATGTCGTTGCGGTGTTCTCTCGCGTCTCGCTCGACGTTCACGCGGGCGAGCTGGTGGCTTTCCTAGCGCGGCGCTCCCAGGGCAAGACCGCGCTATTGCGGATCGCCGGAGGCTTTGATCGGCCAGGTCGCGGCGAGGTTTTGTTCAAGGGCGAAGATTTGTGCCGAATGTCCGACCGACGTCGGTCTGAACTACTGCGCCATCACATCGGTTTTGCTGAGCCGGGTGGTCCCGATCTCGAACTGCCGGTGGTGACATACGTCGCTGCGTCGATGTTCTCGACCCTAAGCAAGCGCGCTGCCTACAAGCGGGCGCGAGGTGCGTTGGAGCGTGTTGATGCCGGCGATCTTGCAGAGCAACCGTGGACGAGCATGTCGGATTCCGAGCGGGCTCTGGTGGCGCTTGCTCAGGGCATAGTTCGTAACCCCGAGTTGCTGCTGGTCGATGACCTGACGGCTGGCCTCGGGATCGGCGTAAAGGAGCTGATCGGTCGCCAGCTGCGGTCAATCGCTGAAGAGGAGGGGATGGCTGTCTTGATGAGCGCGTCGAGCGCTGATGCGACCACTTGGTTTGATCGCGTCGCTACGATCTCGAGCGGCGAACTGCTGCTGCCGCCCGCGCCTCCTGAGCCCCAGAATGTGATCGAGTTCGATCAGTCACGACGCGCGAGCCCGTAATGCTTGAGATACGTGATCTGGTAAAGCATTACCGGGTCGGCGACGGCGATCCGATCCGTGCGATCGACGGGGTGTCGCTTTCGATTGCTGGCGGGGAAATGGTCGCGTTGTACGGACCGAGCGGTTCGGGCAAGACGACCCTACTCAACCTAATCGCAGCGCTGGCACGCCCGGACAGCGGCCGCATAAGCGTGGACGGAGTCGATCTCGGCTCGCTCTCCGACACGCAGCAGTCCAGATACCGGCTGCGCGATCTTGGCTTTGTTGACCAAGAGCAGGATCTCTTGCCAGGGGCGAACGTCGTCCAGAACGCCGCCATGAAGCTGTGGCTGTTGGAACACGCGCGTACCGCTGAGCAGCGCGTGCGCCCGCTGCTGGTCCGCTTGGGCCTGGAATCGCGCTTGCGCCACCGCGCCGATCAGCTTTCGATGGGCGAGCGCCAGCGCGTAATGGTCGCGCGAGCGCTCTCAACCGAACCCAAGCTCCTACTCGCGGACGAGCCGACCGGCAACCTCGATACCCAGCGCAGCCGTGAAGTACTCGCCCTGATCGTCTCGGTGTGCCAGGAGCTGGGGACAGCGGTTCTGCTCGCTACACACGACCCGCAGGCGACGATGTTCGCTCACCGGGTTCATACGCTGCGCGACGGTCGCCTTCTGGATTATGAGCCCGACGAGGCGCTGCTCGTGCCTGGCGCGGCCAGGATTGTTACCCGCTAACCATGCCGCTGTCAAACATTATCCACCTCTACGTCGTGCGGCTCAAAGCCCGTATTATCCTGGTACAAGAGGCATTCGTCGTCTTGGGGATCGCCGTTGGTGTGGCTCTACTGTTCGCCTCCCAGATTGCAAGCACGAGCCTCAACGGCTCGGTAGCGCGGTTGACCAGCGGGGTGGTCGGGCAGTCCAAGTACCAGCTGACCGCCCGCAGCTCCGCTGGCTTCAGCGAAGCGCTCCTAGGGGAGGTACGTCGGCTCCCTGGAGTCTACGGCGCCATTCCCATCCTCGAACAGCAGGCGAGCATCAGTGGCCCGCACGGCACCCGTCCGGTCGATCTCATCGCCACCGACCCACACGCCGTAAAGCTGGTCGGCCCGCTTCTGCACCATTTCACGGCCACGCAGCTGGTCCACCAGGAAGCCCTCGCGCTCCCCCAGCCGGTCGCCCGCGCTATTGGCGTCGGGCAGCTGGAACAGGTAACCTTGCAAATTGGCGGCAGGCGTATAGCGGCCGTCGTGGCGCTCGAACTAAGCTCGCGCAACATCGGCAAGTTGGTGGGTAGCCCGGTTGTGATCGCGCCGCTCGCCTACGCGCAGAAGCTTTTGGATACTCCCGGTCGAATCAGCCGGGTGTTCGTGCGTCCTCGGCCAGGTCGTGATGCTGAGGTTCAGGCCGGTTTGAAGCGCCTCGCTGGTAATCGCCTCAACGTTGAGCCGGCTACCTTCGACGTCACGCTGTTCGATCAAGCGGCCACGCCGATCAACCAGTCAACGAGTACCTTCGCCGCGATCTGCGCGCTGGTCGGATTCGTGTTTGCCTATTGCTCGATCCTGCTGACGATCGACTTGCGGCGGGCTCTGATAAAAGAAGTGCGCCGGAGTGGCGCGACCCGGTTGGAAACCTGCAAGGTGCTCCTGTTTGACGCGCTCGTGCTCGGTGGGATCGCCTCGACGCTCGGCCTGGCCATCGGCGATGTGCTCTCGATACTGGTGTCTCCATCGAGTGCCGGTTATCTCGCATTTGCTTTCCCGGTCGGGACGCAGCGCATCGTCACCATCCAGGCCATCGTTGTCAGTGGGGCAATCGGAATGCTGGCCGCGACCGTCGGTGTCGTAAGTCCTGCGCGCGAACTTTGGAGCCGTCCAGCGACCACCCATAACGCGCCCGAAGGCTCCCAGGTTTTCGGCCCTCATTCGCTTTTATGGCTTGCGACTGCATTGACGTGTTTGATGGTGACTACTGGGGTCTTGGTGGTAGCCCCGCAGTCTGCGATCCTCGGCATCGTGACGCTGCTCGTCGGGCTGCTCTTGCTCCTGCCGCTTGTAGTTGACACCGCGACCGTAGCCTTTGAGCGCCTGTACAGCGTCGCCGGAAATGCTGGTGCCATAATCGCTGTTCACGAAATACGCTCGCCCAAGACCCGCGTTCGCTCGATAACCATCGCGGCTATTTCAGCTATCGCCGTGTTCGCCAGCGTCACCATTCAAGGTTCACACGTCAAACTCCAAGGTGGTCTGAACCAGCTGGTATCGCAGCTGTCTAACGTCGCAAACATTTGGGTGTTGCCGTCGGGTCAACAAGATTTGCTGGCAACCACGCCTTTGGCCGGCTCGCAACCCCTCGATCTCTCCCACCTTCGCGGTGTGCGCAGCGCCGAGCCATATAGGGCGAGTTTTCTAACCTACGATGCCCGACGCACCTGGGTCTTGGCTCCCCCATCGACCGCCACCTGGCCGGTACCGCCTAGCCAGCTGACTACCGGGAGCGACTTGGCTCTCGCGACGTCTCGGATCAAGGCAGGCGGTTGGGCCACCCTCTCCGAGACCGTTGCCAAAGACGAGCATTTGCACATCGGTCAAACGTTTACGCTGCCGACACCTCACCCGATAACGGTGAGGTTGGCCGCTACGACCACAAATCTCGGATGGCCGCCAGGAGCGATCGTACTCAACCCAGCCGACTATGTGCACGGTTGGGGAGAATCCACCCCGAGCGCCTACAACATCATGATCGCGCCCAGTGCTTCTGCCTCAATGGTAGAGGCCGAGATACGCCGAGTGATCGGTTCTGACACCACTCTGACGGTGCAAACCGCCCGTGAACGTGAACTCCGGCAGGACGCGGCCAGCAAGGAAGGGCTGGCACGCCTGACCCAGATTGCCATACTCGTACTCCTAGCCGGTCTGCTGGCCACGGCTACCTCGATGAGCGCTGCAATCTGGCAGCGTCGCCGACGCTATGCTCGGATGAAGGTCCAGGGCTACGACACCAAGGTGCTGTGGTCGGCGCTTATTTGGGAGAGCCTGATCCTGTTTGGCGGCGGCTGCGCGCTCGGTGCCGCCCTGGGCATGTACGGACAATTCATGCTCAGCCGCGCGCTGCTAACGGTTACGGGTTTTCCGGTCAGGCTCTCAGCCGAAGCGTTCTTGGCGCTCGGTAGTTTTGCGATCATCACCATCGTTGGTGCCGCAATCGTCGGCATCCCTGGCTATCGGGCCGCAGCTATACGTCCGTACCCATACCGGCGCACATGACTTCCTGAGCTAGCCAGTGCGGTACCGCCCAGCTGGCTAATGCCGGCGGACCCTGAGTAGATTTCTACTCCCAATCCTGCGACTATGGAGGATCATGTATGACCTAAGATCAGCTTAACGCGCTGGTGAGCGATGTATCCGATCGGTGCACTGCCATGCGACTCGCCGACTCCGTCGGCGATCCAAACATCGTTAATGTGGTTCCGCCCATTTAGTCACCTCGTGGCACGTAGCCCTGTGTGCGGTCGGCCCTTTACTATTCGCGCCACTAACAGGCCACCGCTCGTATTCTTTAGAGATCCGCGGGAAGTCGGCGTCGTGCTTGGCGGACCGGATAGCGCACTTCACGCTGGAGAGGGCGGCGCCACAGTCTCACCAATCGTCGGCGAGAATTCCTTCATGCTATCCGACGGCGAGTCGCATCGCACCGGGCGTAAAGCGGCACTCGCGGCTTTTGGAATCAGAGCCATTGAGGGGCATGCCGCGATGATCGCTGCGGCCTCGCAGAAAGCGCTGGCACGTTGGCCCAGCGACGTAGCGTTGCCGACACACGGTCGTTTGCGTGCGTTGACGCTCGAAATCATCCTGCGAACTCTCACCGGGAACTTAGAAGGTGAGCTTGATTCGCAGGTGGCGTTGTTGCATCGCGATGTCCTTGACATGCTCGCCATTACGGCCAGTCCAACGTTCGTGGAACCATGTCTGCGCCAGGGGCCAGGCAAACCCATCTGGAACCGCTTTTTGCGTTGCCGAGAGCGGGTTGATGAACTACTAGCCACGCTTATCTCTGACGACAGGCTCACCTTGTTGCTAGGCAGCGGTCTAGTTGGTCGACAAGGGGGTGACGGGATCCAGGATGTTCGGCTCGCGCGGGACAATGCCATGTCGCTGATCCTTGCAGGGCACGAGACGACCGCAGCCCAATTGGCGTGGACCTTTCAACTGCTAGCTCACCATCCCTCGGCACGTGATCGGCTAATTCGTGAGATCGAGGCTGACGCTGGCGATGACTACCTCACTGCAACGATCCAAGAGGTATTGCGCCATCGCTGTGTGTTCGTCTTCGCCATCCCGCGCGCCGTAGTCCAGCCCGTGGAGATCGGCAAATGGATATACGTCCCGCCGACACAACTGCTGGCGTGCATATACCTCCTGCATCACGACCCGGCGATCTACCCCGATCCCCATGCGTTTCGTCCAGAGCGCTTTCTTGATACGCCGCCAGACCCCCTGACGTGGATTCCCTGGGGTGGTGGGCGAAAGCGCTGCCCCGGGTTGCACCTGGCGATGCTTGAGATGAAGGTGGTCCTGCGCACCGTGCTCAGAGAGAGGACGCCGTGCGCCAGCGCACGGCGGATGGAGCGGCCACGATGGCGCAGCGTCATCGTGGCGCCGCACGCCGGCTCGCAGGTGGTCCTTGCCAGCCGCCGCTAAGACTGACCGTAAAAAGACGCAGCGGTCTGGCAAAAGACAACGGAGACGTGTCCCTATGCAGGCCCGAAAATAGCCGGCATCATCCGTCGCGCGGTGGATAAACGTGCGCACAATCTCTCCACAACCCGCAGCACATGACCAGCAACGAGCCAGCCCGATGAGACCGCCGAATGCCCGGAGGGAGGGCCGGGGCATTCGGTCTTTCTATCGGTGATAAGGGAACGATGGGAAACAAGCCTCCCATACAGGGGGACATAGACCGCCTGACCACGGCAGACAACAATCCAGAGGCGACGGCTTCCGCCCTCGACGGCATCCGTGTCATTGATTGCTTCGGCTTCGTACCCGATCACGAGTTGGAAGCTATCGAGTTGGCGGTCCTCTCCGGTTTGGACTGGTTAAAGCTGACGTGGGCGGTGGAGCGACTGTGCCTGCTCGGTTATCTGGAACCGACAACAGGGCAGACCTATTGCCTGTCGCCGCGCACGTTCCCAGCGGGCGGTTGGGGACGGACTCCCCGCGTGTATCGCGCCGACTTCAAATGAGCCCCATACGAGACGACATCATCGTGTCTGACCTGGATCGTGGCGAGGAGCCGCGGATCGTTGCGGAATCCACGGGGCGCTACTCACACTCGTTGGAACTGGCGCTCGCAATGCTGGAATGCTTTACCGCTGATCGCGCCGCGCTGGGTATCTTTGAGCTGGCAGACCTGCTCAATACTAGTCGCACGACAGCCTTTCGCTATGCCACAACCCATTTGGCGCTCGGGAATCTCCACCAGGACAGTAAGCGAAGATACTGCCTGACCAGTGGCGCCGGCGATCCCGGCGCCAAAATTATCGCGACGATCAAACGTGCGCTCAAAGCCCGCGCGGCGCTGGAAGGTCTGCGAAATCAGACCGGGCATACGGTGAGTCTGGGAGTGCTGGGCCATGCACGCGTTGTGTTTGTCGAACGTCTGTACGGGCACAAGCCTGGCCAGTACGAAGTGGATCACGACCTCGGCGTCGGCGCCAACATACCCCTTCACTGCACTGCGCTCGGCAAGGCGCTATTGGCAAGTCTCACCAGTAACGAGCGAGATAGGCTGCTGGCACGTATCAAGCTCACGCGCCACGGACCAAATGCGATCACCAGTAAGAAGCGATTCGCAAAGGCAATCGAGGGAGTCGATCCGCTCGGTGTCGTCGTCAGCGACGAAGAGCTGTTCAGTGGCTCCCGGTCCATTGCCGCGCTCGTGCCTCGGACCCTCAGATATGGCTACGCGGTAGCCATCGACGTGACGGCGCCCTCGACAGCCTTCACCGTCGAGCAGCTAGTCAGAGGAATAGGTCCACTCATACAGGCCGCGGCGGACGGCATTGTTGACTAACGCCGGGACGAGCTTGACTTCTGCTCTGATGAGAGGAAAGTGTGTGCGACCCGACGGATGGAGGCGATATGAGCAGTGTCGATGTGAGCAGTGGGGGCTCGGCGAATGCTCCGCCTGTCAAAGCCGGGGAGTTCAGGCTCGAGGTCGTGGTCTTGCCGGTCTCGGACGTCGACCGGGCGAAGGAGTTCTATGCGAGCCTCGGCTGGAGGCTCGACGCCGACGTTGCCCGCGGCGAGGACCTCCGTTTGGTTCAGTTCACGCCCCCGGGCTCCGGGTGCTCGATCCAATTCGGCACGAACATCGCTTCGGGTGCGCCCGGCTCGGCCCAGAGCCTGTACCTGGCCGTCCCCGACATCGAAGCCGCGCGTGACGAGATGCTTGCCCATGGCGTGGAGGTGGGCGAGGTGTTCCACGAGGGGGCGCTGGGCGACCGTTTCCACGACCTCGGCCGTGCGCACGGGCCGGCGCCCGACCGCGGCACCTACGGCTCGTTCGCCGCGTTCAGCGATCCGGATGGCAATGGCTGGCTGCTTCAGGAGATCACGACGCGGCTGCCAGGTCGCTGAGAGGAGAGGCTGATGGCCACGACATACGAGTCCGCGGAGGATCTGGCGGACGCGCTCAGGCGCGCGTCAGAGGCGCACGGCAAGCACGAGCAGCGAACGGGCCATGCGGACGAGGACTGGCCTGACTGGTACGCGCTCTACATGGTGCGCGAGCGCGCCGGCGAGGAGCTGCCGAGATGAACAGCGACTATGACGTGATCGTGCTCGGCGGCGGATCACCGGGCGAGCACTGTGCGGGCGCTCTGGCAGAGGGCGGTCTGCGCGTTGCGGTCGTGGAGCGGGAGCTTGTGGGAGGGGAGTGCTCCTACTGGGCTTGCATCCCGTCGAAGACGCTGTTGCGGCCAGGCGAGGCGGTTCATGGGGCGCGCGAGGCCGCCGCGAGCGCCGAGGTCGATGCCGATGCGGCACTCGCCTGGCGTGACTCCATAGTCTCCGACTATTCCGACGCCGGACAGGAACGCTGGCTGGCCGATCGGGGCATCGACCTGCTGCGTGGCAGCGGACGGCTCGCGGGCCCTGGTGTCGTCGAGATCGACGGCGTGCGGCACACCGCAGACCACGTCGTTCTCGCCAACGGCGCCGATCCCGTCGTGCCACCCGTACCCGGTTTGCGTGAGCTCGACGGCGTTTGGAGCAACCGCGAGGTGACGTCCATGAAGACCATTCCGCGCCGTCTTCTGATCCTCGGTGGCGGACCGGTTGGAGTGGAGATGGCGCAAGCCGTTCGTCGACTCGGTGGCGAGGTGGTGGTGACCGACATGGCCGAGCACGTGCTCGGGCGCGAGCCGGCGCCGCTGGGTGAAGCGCTCGGGGAGGTGCTACGCCGAGAAGGCGTCGAGCTCGTCCTATCGGCGAGCACGACCGCGGCACGCCGCGAGGGTGAGGACTACATCCTCGAGCTCGACGATGGGCGCGAGCTGCGCGGTGAGAAGCTGCTCATCGCCACCGGACGGCGTCCGCGCGTGCATGGGCTCGGCCTGGAGACCGTGGGCGTCGGGACGGATGCGCACGGTGTTCCGGTCGATGAGCACCTGTGTGCGGGTGAGCGCCTGTGGGCGATCGGCGACGTGAACGGTCTGTGGCCGCTGACACACGTTGGCAAGTACGAGGGCGAGGTGGTCGCTGCGAACATTCTCGGCGAGCCGCGCAAGGCCAACTACGAGGCCGTTCCGCGCGTCGTATACACAGACCCGCAAGCCGCGGCTGTGGGCGCCTCCGACGGCCGTTTCAGCGCGATGGTCCCGGTGTCGGAAGTGGCGAAGACCGCCACCTACACGCGCGCGTACGCCGAGCAGAACGGTTTCCTGACGTTGCTCAGCGATGGTGAGCGGCTGACGGGCGCCTACGCGCTCGGGCCCGAGGCGGGCGAGTGGCTGCAGCAGGCAACGCTCGCGATCCGCGCCCACATCCCGCTCGACGTGCTCGCCGACACGATCCAGCCGTTCCCGACATTCTCGGAGATCTACGTCGGCGCGCTGAAGGCGCTCCGCGGCGAGATCACCGCGGCGTTCAAGACGGTCGGCGCGGGACGGCCGATGTCGAGCTGACCGGGGGTGGGCGCCACACCTTCGGCACCCACCCCCGATCGACACTCGAGCGCGCGTCAGGCGAAGCTCACCGTGAGCTGCGCCGAGGAACCCGATCCCCCGGCGATCGCAAACGACGCCTCGAGCTTGACCCGTAGCTTGTGAGGATGCCTGCGCAGTGAAGTGACGCGGGCCCTGGTGAGGGTCGTCCGCAGCGTGAGGCGCTCGGCCTTGGCGGGTTTGCGGCTCACCGACTTCACGCCCCTGCCGCTCAGTGCGAGCTTCCCCGCCGCGGGGACCTGGATGACGAGAGTCACCGTCCCGCCCCTCACGCGGTGGCTGAGGATCTTGATCTTGCCAGCCTTCTTCGCGGAGCCCGCCGCGGTCGGTGAGGAGCGGGTGGAGGCGCTCTGGAGGAGCGGCACGTTCACGGTGATCATGGTCGTACCGGGGTTCCCGGAAGCGGAATTGCCCGATCCACCGTTACCGGCGCCTTCCTTGGTCGTTCCCTTCTGTTCGGAACCGCCGTTTTCCTTAGTCGTTTCGTTGTTTTCGGAACTACTGTGTTCTTTGGTGGTTTCGTTGTTCGTTTCTTTGCTCTGCGCACCTTCCGCGTTTTTCAGCAACCCGAGGGTGACGGCGTCGATCCCTTTGAGCACGCCCAGAGTTTCGCCGTTGGCTAGCGGAGCCGTCAACGCGGCGGCGTTTTCGGGGATTTCCGTCGTCGTGGTGTCGAGTTCTTTGGCAAGCGTCGCCGGGGTCATCCCGAGATTGCCCGCGAGTTCGCCGACGGTGGTCTTGATGAACGGTTCGCCGGTGAGGGTGGTGCCAAGCAGATTTTCCGGGTTCAGCGTGGCAAACAGCTGCGTCAGCAGTTGTTCGGGGGTGGTGCTCGAGCTCAATAGCTTATCCAGCAGTTGACTCGGGTCCAGCGAGCCGAGCGCGCTTGAGAGCTTGGTGGTCAGACTTTCGCCTTTGAGCACAGACAGCAGTTCGCCGGGCAAGAGAAGTTTTTTCAGTTCGGCTTCCAGCGTCGGCACGATTTCGGTGGGTTCGAGCAACTTTCCTACCGTCGCGTTCTTATTTGTCAGGCTTGCGATGGTGTTGGCCAGCGCTTCTTTCAGCTTGACGGTGGACAGTGTGCTGAGGCTGGGTAGTTTCGAGAGCGCTTCGGTCAGCTGTGTTGCGTTCAGCTCGCCGAGCGGGATGCCGGCAAGCAATTCTTCGACTTCGCCCGCGGGGAGCGCGGAGACCGTCGCAGGCCCGGTAATGCTTGGTGTGGGCGGATTTGCGCTTGCCCGTGTCGCGGGTATGGCGACCAACAGCGTGACGAGCGATACGGACAGTATCGCGACCGCCAGGCGACCGATCGAGGGTTGCCGTACTGCGTGATGCCTATCAGACTGCACGTACATTGTCAGTGACCTCCTCCGTAGAGACTACTTACGTGTTTCTCAGCGGCAAGGTTTGACATCTAGTTCAGCGAAACAGAATTTGCTCGAACAAATGGCTAATCGATTCAATCGAATTCTTCGTTCCCTGATCGAGTGTTCGGAGATTCGGTTGAGTTCCGCGCCAGTCAAGACGGCCGACACGGCGTCGCGGCAACGCTCGGTGCGACGGTGTGCCGCCGGTAGGGTGGAGCGTGTTTCTGTGAGCGGGCGCCGGGAGCGCCGCGTCGATAGTTCAGCGGTGCGAGGACGGCGCCGTGTCGGATCGCTCAGCGGCGCGAGGGCGGCGGCGTCTCGCGCTCGGCGGGGCGCGCTTCGGCTGCACGCCGAGCGTGCAGCTCCATCAACTCCAGCTGCATGTTGCGCGGGCGCTCGCCCGGGCCGGCGACACGTCGCCGCCAGGTTCCATTTGCCTCGAGCTCCCACGAGCTCTGGTTGTCGGCAAACGCGCGTTCGAGCGTGTCCATCAGCTCGTCACGCAGCTCGGGCGAGTCGATCGGCGCGGCGAGCTCCACACGGTGGTCGAGATTGCGCGGCATCAGGTCGGCGGAGGCGATGTATACCGTGCGCTCGCCGCCTCGCTCGAACGTGTACACGCGCGAGTGCTCGAGCAGGCGTCCCACGACCGAGACGACCCTGACGTTCTCCGAGACGCCGGGAACGCCGGGGCGCAGACAGCAGATCCCGCGCACGTTCAAATCGACCTTCACGCCCGCCCGCGAGGCCCGATACAGCGCGCGGATGCAGTGACCGTCTACGAGCGCGTTCATCTTCATCGCGATCCGCCCCGGCGAGGCGGGGGAGTGGGCGGCGATCGTCGCGTCGATCTGGGCGATAAGGCCCTCGCGCAGATGCGCTGGCGCGATCAGCGCCTTGCGATAGCCGGCCGGCCGACCGTAGCCGGTGAGGTTGTTGAACATGTCGGTCACATCCGCGCCGATGTCCTCGTCGATCGTGAACAGGCCGAAGTCGGTGTACAGGCGTGCGGTCGCCGAGTGATAGTTACCGGTGCCCACGTGCACGTAGTTGCGCACGCCGTCGCCCTCGCGGCGCACGACCAGTACGCACTTGGCGTGGGTCTTCAGCGCGGGTTGTCCGTACACCACGTGCACGCCCGCCTCCTCCAGCGCCTTGGCCCAATGGATGTTCATGCGCTCGTCAAAGCGCGCCGTCAGCTCGACCAGGGCGACCGCCTGCTTGCCGCGCTCCGATGCCGCGATCAACGCTGGCACCAGCGGCGAGTCGTCGCTGGTGCGATACACCGTCTGCTTGATGGCGAGCACGTTGGGGTCGGCCACCGCCTGCTCGACAAAGCGCTCCACCGAGGTGGCAAACGAGTCATAGGGATGGTGCACCAGCACGTCGCCCTCGCGCATCGTGGCAAACACGTCTGGACGCTCGCCCTCGTGGCGCAGCAGCCGCGGATGGGTCACCGGCGTGTAGGGGGCGTTGCGCAGCTCGGGCATCCCGGGCAGCTTCACGATCTGCCATAGCGCGCCCACGTCGAGCAGCCCATCCACCGGATACACCTCGTCCTCGCGCACGCCGAGCAAACCGATCAGCTCCTCGCGCAGGCGCTCCGAGCATTTCGAGCCGATCTCCACGCGCACGATCTCTCCAAAGCGCCGGCGGCGCAGCTCGTCCTCGACCGCTTGCAGCAGGTCGGCAGCGTCGTCTGAGACCTCCAGGTCCGCATCGCGGGTGACCCTGAACACGTCGTAGTCGACGATCTCCATGCCGGGGAAAAGCGCGTCGAGGTGGTGGGCGATCACATCCTCGAGCGGAACGAGCGTCGTGTGGTAGCTCCCGCCGGCTCCACCGCTCCCGCCGCCGGCCCCGCTGACAGACGTGCTGGATCCACCAGACCCACCGGAGCCGCTCGCTCCTGGCACTGTCACAAACCGCGGCAGGATCTCGGTTGGAACCTTCACCCGCGCAAACACCGTCTCCCCGCCGGTGGGATCGCGCACGAGCACCGCCAGGCTGAGCGACAGATTCGATATGTAGGGGAACGGGCGTCCCGGTGCCACAGCTAGCGGGGTGAGCGCCGGAAAGATCACGCCGCGGAAGTGCTGTGCGAGATGCGCCCGCTGCTCGTCGTCCAGTTGCTCGAAGTCGAGCACGCGCACGCCCTGCTCGGTCAGTGCGGGCCGGAGGTGCTCTTCGAAGCAGCTGCTGAGGCGCCCCCCGAGCTGGAGCACTCGCTCGCGGATCCCCGCGATCGTCTCCGACGGCGTACGCCCATCCTGGCTGGGGTTCTCCACGCCCGCGTCGATCTGGTCGTGCAGTCCCGCCACGCGCACCATGTAGTACTCGTCAAGGTTGGTGGTGTAGATCGCGCAGAACTTCACGCGCTCCAGCAGCGGCGTGCTCTCGTCCTCGCCGAGCTGCAGCACGCGCTCGTTGAAGTCAAGCCAGGAGAGCTCGCGGTTGATGTACAGCGACGGGTCATCCAGGCGCGGCTCGCGCTGGTCGGTCTGCTCATGTCCGTCGTTCATCGAGTCGCTCAAGTCCTCTATGCTCGCAGAACCCCATGGCTATGGCCCGCCAGCTTTGGCTGCTCCGTCACGCCGACGCAGAGCCTCACGGTACGCGTCCCGACGCAGAGCGGCAGTTGACCGATCGCGGCAGGGGACAGTCCCATCATGCCGGCGCAGCGTTTGCCGCGATGAAAATGCGGTTCGCCGCGATCTTCACAAGTCCGAAGGCGCGCGCGCGCGAAACCGCCGAGCTGGTGTGCGAGCAGCTGCCCGACGCCGAGTCGGGTCTGCTCCAGCTGCACCCGCCGCTTGCCAGTGGCATGCGCGCGCGTGGAGTGTTTGAGCTGCTTGGCGGTGTTGGTGCCGACGGGCCGGTGCTGCTCGTCGCTCACGAGCCCGACCTCTCGGGGATCGTGGGTGAGCTCACGGGCGCTCGTGTCGATCTGAAGAAGGGCGGGCTTGCCGTCGTGAGGCTAGGCGCCGGTGGTGCTGAGCTCGTACTCCTGCTGCGCCCCGCCGAGCTCGCGCTGATCGCGCGGGTCTAGCTCGCCGGCCGCGCGCGCGGCGTTTGGCTTGCCACTGCCTGTGGTATCGCCTGGTAGGACGCCAGCGCCCTCGTTTGCGTCCTCGCCCCGCTCGGCGTCGTGATGTTCGGCGGCAAAGCGGTAGCCGATCCCGAAGTGGGTGTGGATGTAGCGCCACTGCGGTGAGGCCTTCTCGAGCTTCTGGCGCAGCTTGCGCACGAACACGTCCACCGAGCGGTCGCCACGCACCATCGCATAGCCCCACAGACGCGAGTAGATCTCCTCGCGCTCGAGCACGCGACCTTCGCCGCCGGCGAGCAGCTCGATCAGCTCGAACTCGCGTCGCGTCAGCTCGAGGCTGCGGCCGCCCACGAACGCTTGGAAACGGTCCGAGCGGATCTCCACCTCGCCAGCTGACACTGGCTTTGATTCGGTCCGTGGCGTGGCGCGACGTCGGCGCCTGACAAGTCCCTGCACGCGCGCGATGACCTCCTCGGGGTGACAGGGCTTGGTGATCCAGTCGTCGGCGCCCAGCCGCAGCCCGCGCACACGTTGGGCCACGGTGGAGGGCCCGGTGCACACGACGATCCCGAGCTCGGGCAGCGCACCGCAAAGACGCTCCAGCCATTCCCATGCCTGTGGGCCGAGCACCGTCAGGTCGATCACCAGGGCGCTGAGGCGCATCGAGGCGATCGCGTCGGTTGGCACGGCGCTCGCAAGCACGCGATGCTCCCAGCCAAGGCGGTCCATGCGCTTGCCGAGGACCTGGATGAACCCGCTATCGCGGTCGAGAACCGCGATGCGCAAAGAGGACGCGCCCCCCGCGCTCGCTGTCACCCCTTCATCCATGGAGAGGACGCCAGTCGTCATCTAGCGCGGAGTGTATAGGCACACGAGCGGTGAAATACAATTTGCGCAGACGATAGTCACAGGATCTTCACAGGCGATCACGCTGTTTGCGCGACGGGCCCGTTCCATCGGGAATCGCCGGTTGCCCACGGCCGGGCCCGCAACATTTCTTGCGGCGGGCCTCGGTTTAGCGCCCGAGCGGGTTCGACTGGTCGGAGAACTCGCGAAACAGGCCGGTGACGACGAACGCCACCTGCTCGCCCACGTCGACCGCGTTGTCGCCGATGCGCTCGAGCGCTCGCGCCACAAGGATCATGTGCATCGCCCACTCACGCGTGTCGGGGTCATCCCCGATCTCGAGCGCGGTACGGAAGATCTCGCGGTTGAGGCGGTTGATTTCGCGGTCCTGCCGGGCGAGGTCTTCGGCGAGGCCCACGTCGCGTCCGGAGAAGGCCGCCTTGCACTGCACGATCTCAGAGCGTGCGTGCGCGCCCATCTTGAGGATCATCTCCAGCACCTCCGGTCGTACCGGCGGCTCGTAGCCTGAGAGCGGGATCAGCTTTGAGATGTTCACGCACTGGTCGCCCATCCGCTCCACGTGCACGATCACGTGCAGCAGCGCCGCCACCAGCCGCAGATCGCCCGCCACCGGCGCCTGTGTGGCGAGCAGCGAGAGGATCCCCTGGTGGACCTCCAGATACCGCCCGTCCACGCGGTCGTCGTCGGCAATCACCATCTGGGCGAGCTCCACGTCCTGGTGGGCGAGCGCCTCCAGCGTGCGGTCGAGCTGCTCGAGCACCACATCGAGCCCGCCCAGCGCGCGCGTCTCCAGCTCCTGCAGCTGCTGCTGGAAGTGCTGGCGGCCCTGCTGGGCGGTGAGCGGCGCGGATTGTCCCGCGTTGACCTCGGAGCTCATCGACACCGTCTTGCTCTCAGCCGAACTTTCCGGTGACATATTCTTCGGTGCGCGAATCCTCTGGATTCGTGAAGATCTTCTGCGTCGGGGCGACCTCCACCAGCTCGCCGCTGAGCATGAACGCGGTGCGGTCGGCCACACGCGCCGCCTGTTGCATGTTGTGGGTGACAATCACGATCGTCACCTTCGCCTTGAGCTGGTCGATCAGCTCCTCGATCTTCAGCGTCGCGATCGGATCGAGCGCCGAGCAGGGCTCGTCCATCAGGATCACCTCGGGTTCCACGGCAAGCGAGCGCGCGATGCACAGGCGCTGCTGCTGGCCGCCGGAGAGGCCCGCGCCTGCCTCTGAGAGACGATCCTTCACCTCCTCCCACAGCCCCGCTCCGCGCAGCGCCGACTCGACCTTGTGGTGCAGGTCTCCGCGTCCGCGCGACGCCAGCCGCAGGCCCGCCGCGACGTTGTCGAACACCGACATCGTGGGGAACGGGTTGGGCTTCTGGAAGACCATGCCGATCGCGCGCCTGACCGCCACCACGTCGACGCTCGGGTCATAGACGTCGAAATCGTCGAGCAGCACCTTGCCCTCGGCGCGCGCTCCGGGGACCTCCTCGTGCATGCGGTTGATGCAGCGCACCATCGTCGACTTCCCGCACCCCGAGGGCCCGATGATCGCGGTGACCTCGTTGGCGTGGAAGTCGAGGTTGATGCCCTTCACCTGCTCGACATCGCCGTAGAAAGCGCGCAGTTTCTCAAGTTTCACGGCGAGCCCGTCGCGCACGTTCGTGCGGGGGTGGGCGGCGGCGGAGGGTGTGGCCTGTGGGGCCTTCTCGGGTTGGCTGCGGCTGGGATCGAGCATCTGGGTGGGCGGTTCCTCGGCATTCATCCTAGGCGGCTCCTTCGGGCGAGAAGGCGTGCGGCGAGATTGAGTAGCAGGATCATGACAACTAGCGTCAGCGCCGCTCCCCACGCACGGTTTACCACAGCGGAGGTGGGAGATGTGACGTCTGTGTAAATTTGCATCGGCAGCGAGTTCATGAAACCGCTGAGGTTGAAATTCGTCTTCATGGTCGCCCCGGCGGTGAACAGCAGCGGCGCGGTCTCCCCGGCGGCGCGCGCCACCGCCAGCAGCACCCCCGTGAGTAGCCCCGGCAGCGCGGTGGGAAGCACGATCCTGAAGATCACCTTCCAGCGCGGGGCTCCGAGCGCGAGCGCGGACTCCCGCAAGGAGCCGGGCACCAGCAGCAGCACCACCTCGGCTGAGCGCGTCACCACGGGCAGCATCAGCAGCGCGAGCGCGAACGCGCCCTTATAAGCAGCGTAGGAGCTGCCGGTGCCTACGATCAGCGCGATGTAGATGAACAGGCCGAACATGATCGACGGCACACCGGTGAGCACGTCCACGAAGAAGCGCACCGTGTGGGCGAAGCGACTGTTGCGCCCGTACTCCACCAGCCACACCGCCACCCCGAGCCCGAGCGGCACCGAGATCGCCGAGGCGAGCCCCACGATCTCGATCGTCCCGAGGATCGCGCTCTTGATGCCGCCGATGGAGGACGCCGCGAAGAACGTGTTGCCGGTGGGGTCGGTGGTGAAGAATTTGACGCTCCACGAGCCGAGGCCCTTGCTGAGCAGGTAGTACAGAATTAGCACGAGCGGCACGAGTGCCACGGCGGTTGCGGCCAGCACCCCGCTGCGCGCGACGCGGTCTTTGCGCCGGCGCCTCGCGCTCACCGAGAAGCGCTCGAAGGTCTGGGCGGATGCGCTCATCGGCTAAGCCCTGCCCCGAGCGGCGCGTTGGCCTCGGTGAAGTCCGCGGCCGTGCGCTTGGGCTTGGTGGAGCGCGCTGCGCGCAGCACCAGCAGGCGCGCGATCACGTTGACCAGCAGCGTCAGCACGAACAGCACGAGACCCGCCGCAAACAGGGCCGAACGATGCAGTTCCTGCGCTTCGCCGAACTCGTTGGCGATCGACGCGGCGAGGCTGTAGCCCTGGTCGAACAGGTGGCTTGGCATCTGCGGATCGTTGCCGACGAGGATCGTCACCGCGATCGTCTCGCCGATCGCGCGCCCCAAGCCGAGCATCGCGGCGCCGGTGATACCGCTGCGACAGTAGGGCAGCACCGCGGTGCGGATCATCTCCCAGCGTGTGGCGCCAAGGCCGAGCGCGGCCTCCTTGTGGTCGGCCGGCACGGTGCTCATTACCTCGCGCGAGAGCGAGCTGACGATCGGCAGGATCATGATCGCGAGCACCAGCCCGGTGATGAAGAAGTTGGGGATCGTCGCAAGCCCACCGCCCACGAATGGGATGAACGAAAGGCGGTCGGCGACCCATTGCTCGGCCGGTTGCAGCTTGGGCGCCAGGAAGAAGATCCCCCACAGCCCATACACGACCGAGGGCACGGCTGCCAGCAGCTCGACCATGATCGTCACTGGGCCGCGGATGCGCAGCGGGCACAGCTCGGTGATGTAGAGCGCGGTGGCAACCGCCACTGGCACTCCGATCGCGAGTGCGAGCCCGGAGGTTATGAGTGTGCCCAGCAGCAGCGGCAGCGCGCCGAAGTGGTTGGCGCTCACGTCCCAGTTGCTGCCGAACGTGAAGCCGAGCACGCCGAACTTGGAGAACGCCGGGCCCGCTTCGCCGACGAGCTTGACGAAGAAATAGACGATCAGCGCGAGGATCGAGGCAGCCAGGGCGGTGAGACCCCAACGCAGCGCCCGATCGGGCAGACGCGCAAGCGGTGAGCGCTCGAGGATCGAGTGCCCGCCGCTCGCTACAGATGCAGTCTCCATTGAACTTCCTAGCCACCGGCCGTCCGGCCACGCCGCGCGTGGCCGGACTCCGCTGTCATCGCCTGATCCACGATGACCCGGACTCTATTTGGCCGGTGGTCCCGTGTCATGTCAGCCGGAGATCGTGGCTCCGTTGCACTGTAGTCCCGCAACCGCTTCCTTTGACTTCGTGAGGATCGCGGCGGGCAGCGCGGCGTAGTCGGCCTGGCTGAGGATGCTCTGGCCGGAGCCGAGACCGTAGTCCAGGAACTTCACGACGCCCTTGGCGGCCGCTTCGCCGCCGGGCACGCCAGCCTTGCACATGTCCTTGTAGACCACCACGAACGTCTGCGAGGTGATCGGGTAGGCCGTCGGGGCGGCTGGGTTCTTGATCTTGATGCCGAGGTTGGCCGGCACCAAGACGCCTTCGGCGGCGGCGCTGGTGGAGGCGAGCGTCGGTTCGACGTAGTTGCCCGCCCTGTTCTTCACGCTGGCGTAGGTGAATTTGTGCTCCAGCGCATAGGACTGCTCGACGTAGCCGACGGCGCCGGTCGTCTGCTGCACGGCGCCGGCGACGCCCGCGTTGCCCTTGGCGCCGGTGCCCGTGGGCCACGGCACGACCTTGCCTTCGCCGACCTTGCTCTTCCATTCCGGGCTCACCGATGCGAGGAAGCCGGTGAAGCCAGCGGTCGTACCGGAGGAGTCTGAGCGGTGGATCACCGTGATCGGGGTGCTCGGCAGCGTCACGCCCGGGTTCAGCGCCGCGATCGGGGCGGCGTTCCAGGTCTTGATCGTACCGAGGAAGATTTGGGCGATCGTGGGACCGTTGAGCTTCAGCCCGCTCTTGACGCCTGGGAGGTTGTAGGAGACTGTGATCGCGCCCAGGAACATCGGGATCTGCTGGACGGGCCCGACCTTTTCAAGCGTCGCGAATTCTTCGGGCTTCAGCGGCGGGTCGCTGGCGCCAAAGTCGACCGTCTTGCCCTCCAGGGCGGTGATGCCGGCGCCTGAGCCGACGGGGTTGTAGTTGACGGTCAGGCCCGATATGCCTGAGCCCCACTGCTGGTAGACCGGGGCGGCAAACGTGGAGCCGGCGCCGGAGATGGTCGCAGACGTTGATGCGGTGCTGCCGGTCGAGCTCGATTTGCCGCACGCGGCGAGAGTCAGCGCGAGCAGCGCGCAACTTGCGAGCACGCCGATCTTGTTCTTGTTCACAACTTCTCCTCTGAATGGGTTTTTGGGCGGCGAGAAGGGCACGTCGGTCCCTGCGCCGGCTCAGTGCTCGTCCAGTCTCATCAATCGACGGGGTGCCCGTTGTGAACATCTCGTGAAAGCTGCCCCGTCGGTTGCGGCTGAAATCGATAGCCGAATCCGGGATGGGTGTGGATGAAGCGCCGGTCGGGCATCACCTCCTCGAGCTTGTTGCGCAGCTTGCTCACATACACATCCACCGAGCGATCGCCGGCGCGCAGCTGCCCGCCCCACACCGACGCGTACAGCTCGTCGCGTGTGACGATCGCTCCGGCCCGGCGCGCAAGGGCGACGAGCAGCTCGAACTCGCGCACCGACAGCGTCAGCGCGCGGCCGGTCGCGAGCACCAGGCCCTCACCGAGCCTGATCTCGAGCTCACCCGCATACAGGGTGCTTGAGCTGTCTTGGTGCACGGCCACCACTCTGTAGGGTCGCGCGTACAGGCGTGTCAAGGAGTTGCAAACTCGTGATCGACTCGTGAAGAAGTCGTGAAGGACACGACGCGCGAGTTGCCGGGCACATACCCTAGTCGGATGGGCTTTTTGAGCCGCTCGCCCGACCCTACTCTCGTGACGCTCGTGGAGAATGCGGGCAGCAACATCCTGCGCTCCGGGCTATTGCTGCGCGAGCTCTTGGCGGAGCTGCCCGAGCGCTCGAGCCTCGCCGAGGACTTGAAGTCCTTCGAGCAGGAGGGCGACCGCATCACCCACGACATCATCCACCGCCTCAACGGTGGCGGCAGGCGTTTGCGCCTGCCGTTCAACGCCGGCGACGGTTACGCGCTGGCGACGGCGCTGGACGACGTGCTCGACCACACCGAGCAGACTGCCGCGCTGCTGTATCTGTACGGGGTGGAGGCGCCGATGGAGCAGGCGGTGGAGATGGCTGAGGTGCTGGTGGGCGCCGACGAGCAGATCGTCAAGGCGCTGGAGCGGCTTGGCGCGGGGGGCGAGCCAGGGCCCTACCTGGTCGAGATCCATCGCTTGGAGAACGAGGGCGACCGGCTGTTGCGCGACGGCGTCGCCTCGCTGTTTGCAGGGGGCGCAGCGGACCCGATGGTGGTGATCCGCTGGAAGGACATCTTCGAGTCGCTGGAGGCCGCGGTCGACGCGTGCGAGACGGTCGCGCACGTGATCGAGGGGATCATGCTCAAACGCGGCAAACGCCACTGAGGCACGCAAGCTGCGCAAGAGCGTGCTTCTCACGCTCTTGGCGAATCATTCCCCGACAGGCCAGTGCTCCACCTCGATGTCGTCCATTGGGAAGTGCTTTGGGTTGCCCGTGGCCAGCCGTGCGCCAACTCCCAGTGCGGCGGCGGCGATCAGACAGTCGGCTTGGCTGAGGGTGATCCCTTTCTGCGCGTGCTCTCTGCGCCAGCGTCCCGCGTGCAGACCCTCTTCGCGTCCGAGCGGAGCCAGTCGCATCCCTTCCAAGAAGCGCAGTACCAATGGCTCCTCGCGGTCACGGGCGCCGCGCAGCACCTCCTCGACGTTGATCGCGCAGATCCACGGCAGCTGTCCTTCCTCGCGCAGTCCGCGGATGCGCGCAGCCGCGGGTCTGCCGTGCAGCGCATCAATCAGCACTGTTGTGTCAAGCAGGATCGACAACCGTTAGCCGACGCGAGCGGAATCGCCCGCACGCCCAACTCTTACCCAGGCGGCGGGGTCTGTATCCCACTCATGCCCTGATTCGGCGAGTGCGCCCAGTCCAGCCTCGATGTCCTCCCAGCGACGCTCGTCTTCAAGCGCCCTACGGACGGTGGCGGAAATAAAAGCGCTACGTCGCCTTGCGCCCACGCGCTGGTCAAGCTGAGCCACTAGCTCGTCATCCAAACTTATGTGCATACGCATGGCCACAGCATAGCACACAAATGTTGGTGCTCAGAACGTCGTAGCCGGGGCGCTGGTTTGAATCTGCGCGCCGCTGGGGTTGCCGACGAAATAGATTTGGAATGGCACGTTCGTGCCCGCGTTCGTGCCCGCTGTTACTTCCGGGAGTACCGCCCGACCGGCAGCCACGATCTTCGACGCGCGGCGTGCGACGGCGTATACGACGAGATTCTGCTGGGTCGTTGGCGAGTGGTTTTCAACGCTCCCCGACAAGGTCGCTTCGGCGCCGGCTTCGGCGCTCAGATGCGTGCCCACGATGCTCAGCTGAGGGATGCTTCCTGAGACCTGTGCGGCTTCTCCCACGAGCGCGCTCGCGGACGCCGGTGTGCCCGTGGCGGTCACCTGGTCGTCGACCCAGATCGTTTCCTGGCCGGGCTGTAGCAGCGAGACCGTCGTCAGCGAGGGCTCAAGGCCCGACACGTTGTTCTGGTAGAGCACCGCGCCACGCGCGTCGCGCACCGTCACCTCGATCGGCGCGTTCTCCAGGGCGTGCGAGGAGGTGTTGCGCAGCGCCACCATCACCGCGGTCGCTTCGTGGGAGCGCACCACCGTGCTCTGCAGGACCTGTACGTTCGGGTTCTCCTTGCTCACCGATATGCCCTGTGTGGCCAGCACCTCGTGCTTTGCCACGCGCTGCAGTTCGGCGCTGCGCTCCTGGGTGCTTTGACAGCCGCACAGCAGCAGCGCCGCGACGACGGCGCCAAGCCCTGCAGGCAGGTATCTCACCCGAACGCCCCGCTCACATACTCGCGCGTGCGCTGCTCGCGCGGGTGGTCGAAGATCTGTTTGCTGTGGCCGTACTCGACCAGCTCGCCGAGGTGCATGAACGCGACGTGATCGGCCACGCGCATAGCCTGCTGCAGGTTGTGCGTCACGATCACGATCGCCACGCTCTCCCGCAACTCTACGATCAGCTGCTCGATCGTCGCCGTTGAGATCGGGTCGAGCGCCGAGCACGGCTCGTCCAGCAGCAGCACCTCCGGGCCCGCCGCCAGCGCGCGCGCGATGCACAGCCGCTGCTGCTGGCCGCCGGACAGGCGCAGCGCAGGATGGTCGAGGTTGCCCGCCACCTCCTCGTACAGTCCCGCGCGTCGCAGCGCGTCCATCGCAGCCGGCATCAGATCGTCGCGCGAGCGGCGTTTGCGTCTGCGTGCGCCCCGCTCGCCGTGCTCCTCGCGCAGCGCGTACGCCACGTTCTCGAAGATGCTCATCGGGAACGGATTGGGCTGCTGGAAGACCATCGACACGCGCCGGCGCAATGAGTTGACCTCGATCTCGCCGATCTCCTGCCCGTCAAGCGTCACCCGTCCCGCGCGCGCTGCCCCGGCGGTAATCTCGGTGAGGCGGTTCAGCGAGCGCAGCAGCGTCGTCTTGCCCGACCCACTCGCGCCGATCAGGCCCAGCACCTCGCCCTTTCGCACCGGGAGGCTCACGTCGCGCACCACCCAACGGTCTCCGTAGGCGAGCCACACCCCTTCGATGCGCATCCGCTCATGTACGTCGGTGGACGGCGTCTGCACGAGCACGGCGTCGTCGCTTGCACTCGCGGGAACACCCCGCAAGGTGCCTGTGCCCGGCAAGGTGCTTGCGGCGGGTCGCGCTGCTGTCGCCGCCGCCGACTGAGCTCCGTTTGGCGGGGTGCCCGCCACACTCGGCTCGCGGTCGAGCACGATCCGTCGCACGGGCGGGGGCATCAGCGGATCCATGGCAACCTCCCCGTCAACGTCCGCCAGCGGCTTGGCTCATCCATGTTGCGTGTCGTGCTGAAGCGCATCACCAGCACGTTCAGCGCCAGCACCATCAGCAGCAGCACAAACGCCGCCGCGTACGCCTTTTCGTGCGCGTTACCTTCGCCCGCTGGCGAGTTGTAGCGCACGTAGCTAGTCAACGTGCCCCCCGTTCCGCGCAACACCGACAACAGCGGTGTGCCCCCCGCGCCTTCTAGGCGGATCGAGGCGCCCAACAGGATCACCACGATCGCCGTGTCACCGACAATCCGCCCGATCCCGAGCGTTACGCCACTGGCGATGCTTGGGCGCACCGACGGCAGCAGTATTTTGCGGATCGTCGTCGCCTTCGTCTTGCCGAGCGCATAAGACGCCTCGCGCACGTGCGCGGGCACCTGCATCAGTGCCTCGCGCGTGGACGCCACCACCAGCGGTAGCGCGATCAGCGACATCATCGCACCGGCGGTGAGGAACGACTTCCCATACACCGACCCGCCCGCCGAGGTCTGCGAGAGAAACGCAAGTGCCGGGCGCGCAAACAGAACGAGCCCGAACATCGCCAGCAGCACGCTCGGCGCACCCGCGATCATCTCCACGCCCGACTCCACCAACCGTGCCAGCCACGCCGGGCGCTGGTACTCGCTCATCCACACCGCCAACCCCACACCCACGGGGGCGGCGATCGCGATTCCCACCGCGGTCAGCAACAGCGTGCCCTCGATCGGGTCCAGAAAGCCTCCCGAGCTGGTCTGGCTCTGCGATGTGCTCGGGTGTTCCAGCAGCAAGCTCGGACGCAGGTAGGTGACGCCCTTTACCGCCATGAACAACACGATGCCAGCCGTCACCAAGCACAATCCGATCCCCACCGCCCAGCACACCACATACGCGATGCGATCGACCAGCGGCCAGCTGCCCATCGAGTCGCGCCCGCGGCTCGCGCGGATCGAGCCGGCCGGGGGCGTCAGGGCTTGGCGTGCGCTTGTCATCGCTATACCCGCCCCACGCCCACGCCTACACCCACGATGGGCGACGGCGGTATGCGCTTTGGTGGCGTGGGGGCGCTCATGCGCGTATTCCGTAGCGCTTCATCGGCTGCTTTGCCGCCCAGCCCGCCAGCGAGAGCAGCGCGCACGACACCAGCAGCACCGCCGCCATCGCATACAGCGTGTGTTCGACCGGCACCACCTCGATGCTGTCGATGTAGTCGATGATCGTCGCCGCCAACGGCCTCACCGGCTCGAAGAAGAACGTCAGGCCGTCCAGCGGGTTGGGCGCGAACCCGCGCGACCCCGACACCATCGAGAGCATGATCGACTCGCCCAGCGCTCTGGCGGTCGCGAGCACCGCCGCCGCCACAATCGCCGGGCGGACTGTGCGCAGCGACACGCGCCGGTGTGTGCGCCAACGGTTGACCCCGAGCGCCGCCGAGCCCTCCATCCACGCGTTCGGCACCGACTCAAGCGCCCCCACGATGATCGCCACCATGATCGGCAGGATCATGATCGTCAGGATCAGCGTTGCCACGGTCAGGTTGGCGCCGGTGAGCTGCACCACGTACTCGACCGAGCGCTTGCGCTGTGTAGAGATCAGCGCGTGTTCCATCCACGGCGCGATCGCGAGAATCCCGATCAACCCGTACACGACCGAGGGCACCCCCGCCAGCAGGCGGATCGTTGGGTCGATCACGCGCCTCACCGCTTGTGGGGCGAACTCGACGATGAACACCGCCGCGAACAGCGACACCACCATCCCGAAGATCACCGCCAGCCCCGATGTCAGGACCGTGCCCCAAATCAGCGGCCACGCTCTGAAGTGGTAGATGTAGTGCGCCGGGTTGGTGGGGCCCTGGATCATCGCGGTCAGCTGCGTGTCCACGTCGCCGCCGCTGCCAAACCACGCCAACCCGTTGTGCTGAAACGACGGCCACGCTTTCGAGAACACGGTGACCGCCATCCCCGCGATCACCACCAGCACACCCACGGCGAGCGTGCGCAGCGCCCACTCGGTGCGTCGCTCGGCGGCCGCCGCGCCGCGGCCGAACACATGTCCGAACGCCCCGCCGGGCCGCCTCGTGGACGGCCCGGTCGAAGCGGACGGAGCTAGTGGATCGCGATCCACTGAGAGCTGATGATCTTGCGTGCGGTCGCGTTTTTCGAGCTGGTGATCCATTCGATGAACTTCGCCGCCGCGCCTTTCGGTGCGCCCTTGGTCACCATCCAGAAGTTACGCACACCCTGGTACTGCCCCGACTTGGCGTTCTGCAGCGTGCACGGAATGCCCTGGTAGCTCACCGTGTGCACCCCGGCGGTGAACGCCAGCGACACGAACCCGATCGCGTGTTCGTCGACGTGCACCTTGTTCTGCACCAAGCCGTTGGATTCCTCAGCCTCCGCGCTGGGGGAGATCTTCAGCTGTTCGCCGAGGAAGATGTCCTGGAAGGCGGACTGCGTACCGGAGGAGGCGATGCGGTCGATCAGATCGATCGGGCCCGTGATCTTCGAGCTCGGCACTTCGCTCCATTCGCGCACGTTGCCCGTGAAGATCGCCTTCACCGTTTCGTCGTTGAGGTTTGAGATCGGGTTCTTCTCGTTGGTGATCATGCACACGCCGTCACGCGCGATCTTCGTGAACACGAGGCCTTTCGGGTCGCTTTCTTCGGGGTTGCGCGACACGTCGGCGATGTCCACGCGCCCGGCCTCCACATCGGTCACGCCGGCGTCGGAGGTGCCCTGCCCGACTTTGGGAGCGGGTTGTTTGGTCGCCTTGTGGTAGGCGGACGCAAGCTGGATCATGAGCGGATAGATCGAGGTCGAGCCATCGATCAACAGTGCGCTCGAGCCGGCGCCGGCCGTGGCGGGCACCGCCAGCGCCGCGACGGCGATCAGCGGGATGATCAGGGTGCGGGTCATGCGCACGTGGGGGCTCCTTTGCTGGTGTGTGCGGCGGGCGCGCCGCGAGTGGGCGCTCCTCGCCCAAGATGGGCGTCGCGCGTCAGTGTCGTGGTCTGAGGGACCCCCTCAGGTGAACAGGACGTTTTCAAGTTGAGAAGAATTGGTGAACATCGCCGCCACGGATGAGCGCGGCGGGAGAACTTCTCAGGTCGTTCACAAGTCGGGCTCCGGCGGCGGTCAGCCTAACGGCGTGTCTCGCGCGTACGTCGCGAACTTCGTCCGGCTCTCTTTGACTCGGACGCGGCCGGCCCGCGCCCGCGCGGGTATCTACGTCTGCTCGGCATTGCTCGCCGGGTTGCTCGTGTGCGCTCCCGCAGTCCACGCCGAAATCTCAGCTGTGACGCCACTCGACGGACCGAGCTCTGAAATCGTCGAACTCGGTGGCGTCGCGATGGCCGCCGACGGCACCGGCGGGATCGTGTACCGCAAGCGCGTGGAAGGTCGCGCCCATATCTTCGTCGCGCAGTACGCCGAAGGCAAATGGAATGCCCCTCAGCGTCTCGACACGGGAGAGAAGTTCGAATCCTCCTTCCCCGCGATCGCGGCCGGGGAAGGAGGGCGACTGGTGGTGGTGTGGGTCAACCACTACTCCTCCAGCACCGACGGGCTGTTCTCCGCCACGATGGACTCCGGCTCCACGGGTTTCCAGCCGCCCGTGCCGGTCGACCTCGACATCGGCCAGGCAACGGGCACCCACCCCTCGATCGCGATGAACGACTCCGGGCAGGCGCTTGTCGCCTACCTTGTGATCACCGCCGTTAGCGGCCCCTCCACGCCAAGCATTCCCCCCGGCTACGTGCTCGACGAAATCCGTATGGCCCGCTACAACGGCCAATACTGGTCCTCGTTTGGGCAGCCGCTCAACCGCAACGTCGCCCAAGCGGTGCCCCAGCCGACGGCGCTCAACTCTCCCCAGGTCGGGATCGACCTCTCAGGCGAAGGGCTGCTTGCCTGGCAGGAGCCCGACGAATCGTTCGTCAGCCGCATCTACGCGCGGCGCATCTTCGGGATGGTGCTCGGCGATGTCCTGCAGGTCAGCCCCGCCACCTACGACGGCCACGCGCTCGACGGAGCGGCGGATGAGCTGTCGCTCGACTTCACCGGCTTCGGCGAGGGCGCGGTCGCCTACCGCCAGCAGCCCTCCTCCGGCTCGGGCTTCTCGCGCGCGAGCGTGTTCGTGAGCGAGCTGCCCTCCTCGTTCAACCCCAAGGGCGCCACGTTCGGGTCCGCTCGACCCGCCGCGGGGTTCTCGAGCGGCGAAGGCCCAAGCGAAGCGCTCGGGCCGATCAGCATGGCCGTCGACGCCGAAGGCGGTTTCGACGTGGGCTACGCCGCCGGCGACGAGAGCTTTGACACGAGTGGCGCCGAAGACGGCGACGGCTCGCCTGTCAGGCTCGACCAGGGCTCGGAAGTCCCCGGCGATCCCGTGCTCACGCGCGCGGTCAACGGCGCACTTGCCGCCGCCTGGAAGGTGCAGGTACACGGCGCCGGCGGAGTGGCTGTGCTCGAACGCCGCGCCGACGGCACCCCCAACCGCGCGATCGTCGCCGCGCCCCACGGTGGGTCGGTGCAGCAGCTCGACATCGGCGGCTCCCACCGCGGCGACGCCATCTTCGGGTTCCTGCAGGGCAGCGGCTCAAACACCCAGATCGCCGCCGTCGTGGTGCGCGCCCCGCCGGGTGAGTTCGTCACCGACACGCCGCTCTCATGGGTCAAATCGGCGCGCATCCCCTTGCAGTGGGAAGTGCCGCTCGCGGGCGCCGGAAAGCTCACCTACTCGATCCTGATCGACGACCGTGAAGTCGCCGAAAACATCACCTCAAGCGAATACGCGCTCAGCCCAAGCCAGGTGGGCGAAGGTGTCCACTCGCTGCAGGTCGAGGCCACCGACTCGCTCGGGCAGGTGGTCGACTCCGAGCCCGCCACGCTGAAGGTCGACCGCAAGCCCCCCCGCGCGCGCATCAGCGTGCACGGCGCCACAGTCACGGTCCGTGTCAGCGACGGGCCCAAGGGCGAAGTGTCCGGCGTTGAACTCGGGTCGGTCAAAGTCCGCTTCGGCGATGGCCACTCGGCGAGCGGGCGCAAGACTTTGCGGTACACCTACACTCGCGCCGGCACCTACACGATCGTTGTGAGCGCGTCCGACAACGCGGGCAACAAAACGATGGTACACAGGCGGGTGCGGGTCTCGTGAGGCGCCTGGCTCATGCGAGCGGTTTGGGTCCCGTAGGGAGCATCGGTCGCGTGCGCGCTGTCGGTTGCCTAGGAGGTCTGCTCGTGGCGCTGGTTGTGCTTGGAGCGCTGGCGCTTGCTCCGTCTGCCCATGCGGTCTACGGGCCTGTCGGGGGCGGGTTTGGAGCGAGCATCGTGTCGGTCGACAACGTCTCGGATGAACAAGCCAATGCGCCTACGACAGACGCCGACATCTCGGCCAACGGGCAGTACGTCGTGTTTCAGACCAAGGCCACCAACTTCTTCGAAGGCGACGGCGAAACACAGCAGGAAAAAGAAGCCGCCGAACCGCCCGGCACGGTGCGCGAAGGCGGCATCTTCCGCTATGACCGCGAAACTGGCGGGCTTGAACTGGTCGCCAGTGGCAACCTCGTCGTCAGCGAAGGCGCCGAAGCGGGCAAGGTGCTCGTACGCGGCGCCGAGAACCCATCGGTCAGCGCCGAAGGACGCTACATCGCGTTCATCTCAGCTCAGCAGCTCGTTCCCCACTCGCAGTCTGAGCACACCGAAAATGTGGAGGTGTACGAGCGCGACATGGACGTGGCGCCGGGGCAGCCCGGTGCGTACACGCTTGTCTCAGCGCAGGACGGCAGCGAAGAACCCCCCGTGTTCGATGACTCCTCGATAACCACTCCGACTCCCGGCGGCGATCCCGGTACTCAGCTGTGGCCCAACACGGCGATCAGCGCAAACGGACGCTACGTGCTGTTTCGCACCGACGAAGTGCCGTCCAGCCTGCCCGAAGGCTCCACGCCCACCACTCCGCCCGGCCAGCTGTTCGTGCGCGACGTGCAGGACAAGACGACCACGCTCGTCACTAGCAAGATCGCCGGCGGACCAGCAGCTGGCGCCGAAGGCCCGGCGACCCTCAGCGCCGACGGGTCGACCGTGGCGTGGGTGGGCGCGGACGCGCCGTCGCAGACCGTGTTCCTTCCAGGCGAGGATCTGGACGAATCGATTCCCTATTACCTGTGGCGGCGCTGGCAAGAACCAGACTCGGCGACGCGGCGCGTGACGGGAATCGCCGAACCGGAATGCGACCCGGCCGAACACATCGAACTGAATCCGGCCGCCGAAGGTCCGTGCTACGGGCCGCTGTCCTTCCCGGAGTCCGATCTCGCTTCGATCAACGAGACGGCACCGGGTCTCAGCGCTGAAGGCTACAAGGTCGCTTTTCTCGCCGGCAGCGAGCTGCGCCCGGAGAACAACAAGCCCGACGCGCTCGATCTGTTCACGACAGACATGAAGCCGCCGAGCACGCCCAAGAACAGCACGAGTGAGCTCACGCTTGCCGTCAAAAACGTCCAGGGCGACGGCAGCGCCTCGATCACCTCGCTCGCGCTCTCCACCGATGGCACGCACATAGCGTTCGTCTCGCAGCGCAATGTCTTCGTACTGCCCGAGCCGCAACTGGTAGGCAGCGTCAGCGCTACGGCCCAACAGGCTGAACTCTACGTAGTCGATCTTGTCACCGACACGATGGAACGGGCTGTGCTTGGCGTGGAAGGCTCCGAACCTAACGGTTCGAGCGCCGGCAACCCCACATTCACCGAAGACGGGTCGACGGTCGCGTTCGTATCCGGGGCGTCCAACCTGATCTTCGGCGACGCCAACGGCTTCTCAGATGCTTTCACCGCGACACTGCAGGCCCCGACCGGCACGGTCGCTCCTCCCAGCAGCTTCAACTCGGCACAAGGGGGGTTTTCGTTGACCGGCGTCGCCTCACCTGAACTCGGTCTCAGCGTCAAGCGGGCGGCCGACGGCGATCTGATCCTGCTCGTCGAGACGCCGGGCGCAGGCAAGCTGGTCGCCCAGGCGCAGGGGACGATCTCGACCAAGGTCGGAAAGAGGGCTCGCAAGAAGAAAGTTGTGCTCGCGCGTACGTCGGGCGCCACCCAGGCCGAGGGCACCGCGACGCTCGTCCTGAAGCTCGCGTCCAAGTACGCTAAGGATCTCAAGAGCGCCGGCAAGCTCAAGGCCCTCGTTACGGTGGATTACACGCCACCTCAGCCTTCCGAAGCGCTGTCGGCCGAAGCGAACGCGACGTTTGTCTTCGCCGGCGCAAAGAAGTCAGTCAAAGGGTCCTCCAAGGCGAAGGGCAAGGCGAAGTAGGGATAGGCGGGCTCGAAGTAGGGATAGGCGGGCTCGAAGTAGGGATAGGCGGGCTCGAAGTACAGATTTGCGCGCCTGGTCTTGTTACCGAACTGTTACGTGCGTGAGATTAAGTCGTGAAACGTGCCCCACTCATGCTGACGGACATGTTTCACTGCTGTGACCAAGATGTGTCGCTTCTGTAAACAGGGATTGCGCGCGGACGATAGCGCTGTGAGACTCCGGCTCAATCACCAAGATCTCTATCTACGTTCTTGAAAGGACATCTCACGCTCATGCGCGTAAGTCTTCCCCTGACCGCTGAAAGCGGTCGCACCCGCGCCCTCCTGGCGGCGCTCTGCGCGATGGCCGTTCTGGTCATCTTCGCAGCCGGCTCGCCGGGATCTGCCAAGGCGACAATCGGCGCCTGTCAAAATGGTGCTCCCACCGGCAATGTCGCTCCGATCGGAATCGAGGGGTCGTCATTGCAGAAATCGGCGATCGAATTCTGGAATTCCCCCAAGATATATCTCTCTGAAAATCTCGGCGCCTTCGGATGTGGATCCGGGGCTGGGGCTGTCACTTATGAATCCAAGAGCAGCGGTTGCGGCCTCGATGCGATGGGCGCCGGCATCGCGGCCGCTGGGTGCTCGCTTTCGGGGAAGACCGAAAAAGAATACGATACGCCGGGTTATCGGGATACAACAGTTCGCATTGGAGCCAGCGACTTTCCGCCCGACCCCGCAGAAGAGGCGAATATCGACAAAGGTATTACCGGTGAAAAACAGGAAGGCGAAGTCCATGTGATACCGGTCGCTTCGGCCGCGATCGCGGTGGTCGTGCACTTTCCCGAAGGTTGCGCACTGGAGGGCCCGGGCACCGGGACAGCCGATAGCGGTGAAGGCACCATAAACGAAGACGTGAGCACTGGCGGCGTGAATGATCCAAAGAACGAAGTGACGGGCGACTCCGAAGTGAGCAACACCCTGCGTTTGCACTTGCCTGCGCAGGCGCTCGAGGAAATCTGGGAGCACAAGATCACAAAGTGGGGAGAAATCCCCACACCGACGGGTAGCTCGACGCTCGCAAGTTACATGACGGAAACGGTATCGGGATCGGACTGCGCTACGAAACCCATTTTCCGGATAGCGCGTAATGACACGTCGGGTACGACCTACAACTTCAAGGCCTACCTGGGCCTGCTCCCGTCGAACAAAGAAGATGGCGGTACCAAACTATGGAAGGAAGGCGAAGTCGGCAGTATCAACACGGCTTGGCCGATTGAAGGCGCCGGGAAAACCGGAATTCCCGTCGAAGTTCCCGCCAGCAAAGAATGCACTGTCACGCTCAGCCCGAATCAGATATGTCGAGCCAACGCCGAAGGCGGTAAATCGCTGGCAGAAGCCGTGAAGGCTACCGACGGGTCGATCGGCTACCTGGATCTCGCGACAGCGCGTAAAGAAGGCTTCGTGTTGACAGCGGGGAAACCCAACTATCTGTACTGGCTGCCGCTTCAAGCGGTGAACCCAGCTGAATCCGAACCGTCGAAAAGAATTGGACATCCTCTGGTGTTCGACGAGCCGACGGTTCACCCGGAAGCGCATTTCAACACGACATCGGTGCTTGAAAAGGGCGCCAACTGCAAAGGGGCTGACTACCGCGGGATTCCATCGGCAAGCGAAAGTCCCGACAAAGAAGCCACGCTGGGCAACTGGGCGAACGCGATCGCCACGGGGGGCAGCGCCTACCCGGTGTGCGCGATCACCTACGACCTGGCGTTTCAGAACGACGCTTCGGTCTACGGTAGTAAGGCACCCGAAGAAGAAAAGGCACGCACAGTCAAGGAGTATCTGAGCTCGGTTGCATCTGAACCTGGCCAGACCGAGCTGCCGGAATTCGACTATGGCTTGCTGCCCGACACGACAAAGACGCCACTCCTCGAAGACGCTGAGAAAGGTGTGGCCGCGATTGAATGGAACCCGGTTGGCAGCGGCAGCGGCAGCGGTAGCGGCGGTGGCAGCGGCGGTAGCGGTGGTGGCTCCGGCGGTACGACAGGTGGCGGTACCACGGGTGGTGGCACCGTTGTCCCGTCCGACGCCTTCTCGATCGCAAGCGCGAAGGTGAAGGGCAAGGACATCGTCCTGTCGCTCGTATTGCCCGATCCCGGCACCATTCGGGTCAAGGCGACCGACGGTACTCTCACCGTCGGCGGCGTAACCGCCAGCACCTCGGGCGGCAAAGGTACGGTGACGCTTGCCATCTCGAAATCCGCTCTCAGCAAGCTCGCCAAAGCCAAGGGGCACAAGCTCAGCGTGAAGATCACGGTGACGTTCACCCCGACCGGCGGTACGGCGGCGACTCAGACCAAGACGCTGACGGTCACGCAGGCCGCGGTGACACCGCCCAAGAAAAAAGCAAGCAAAGGCAAGAAGAAATAGGACCAAAAATGGGCTGAGAGCCCAGACCCTCAGGCCCCTGGCGGCGTCCGGCATCTTCCCCGATGCCGGGCGTCGCCTTTGGTCTGAAATGCACTACGAAGTCCCTATGCACTACGAAGTCCCTGAGGAGACATGACAGACGACGAAAACACAACCCCGCCCGAGTCTTCGCAGGGCAACGGCCGTCCCCCCATCCCCGTCCGCCCCGTCAAGGGCGGTCAGGTGCGCTCGGGCCTCGCGCACAAGCGCAACCCGGCACTGGTGACGCTCGGCGACTTCGCCACGGGTGCGCGCAAGCTCATCTTCCGCGACAAGATCGCGCTGTTCCTCGCGTTCGCCTCGGCGGGACTCGTGATCGCGTTCTTCTCGCTGCTCGGCGCGATCGGTCCCTCAAGCCACGGCACCGAACTGCCGATCAGCCGCGTGCTGCAGCTCGCGGTACACAAGCAGATCGCGACCGCGACGCTGTACGACCACGACAACCGCGTCGAGATAACGCTCAAGCAACCCTCGAGCACAGTCACCGGTTCGGCGACCGGCGGCGCCGCCTCGACCGGCTCGGTGACAGGCGCGACCACGGGCACGACCACGAGCGGCGTCGTGAAGCCGCTCGAATACTGGGCCGCCTATCCTGCCTCCGGCGTGCAGACCCAGCAGCTGCTGCAGAGCCTCGCCGCGGCCGGCACGGTCGTGACCGTCGACCAGCAGCCCGGCAAGGCGCAACGCGCGATCCTCGTGCAGTTCCTGATCCCGATCGTGCTGCTCGTGTGCCTGTTCGCGCTGTTCATGCGCTTCGGGGCAGACGGCGGCGCCGGCGGGATCGCCGGCTTCTCCAAGTTCACCGGCAAGGGCAAGCGCAAGGGCAAGGGCACGCTGCACCAGGTCACGTTCTCCGATGTGGCGGGCGCCGGCGAGGCGGTGGCCGAGCTGCGCGAGATCCGCGACTACCTCGCCGATCCGTCCAAGTACCTTGCCGTGGGCGCTGCCGCCCCCAAGGGCGTGCTGCTCGTCGGCCCTCCCGGCACGGGCAAGACGCTGCTAGCCAAGGCGGTCGCCGGCGAGGCCGACGCTTCCTTCTTCTCGCTGTCGGGTTCGGACTTCGTCGAGTCGCTGGTCGGCGTCGGCGCGGCGCGCGTGCGCGACCTGTTCGCCAAGGCGCGCAAGACAGCGCCCGCGATCATCTTCATCGACGAGTTCGACGCCGCCGGGCGCAAGCGCGGCGCCGGCATCGGGCAGGGCAACGACGAGCGCGAGCAGACGCTCAACGCGCTGCTGGTGGAGATGGACGGCTTTGGCGGCGACGGAGGACTGGTCGTGATGGGCGCCACCAACCGCCCCGACATCCTCGACCCCGCGCTGCTGCGTCCGGGGCGCTTCGACCGTCAGGTGACGATCGACGTGCCCGACGTGCACGGGCGCCTGGAGATACTGCGCCTGCACGGCGGCAAGCGCCCGCTCGGCCCCGACGTGTCGCTGGAGGAGATCGCGCGTCTCACGCCTGGCTTCAGCGGGCGCCGAGCTTGCCAACGTGATCAACGAGGCGGCGCTGTTGAGCGTGCGCGACTCCCAAGAGCTGATCGAACAGGCGACGCTCGAGGAGGCGATCGACCGTGTCGTCGCCGGGCCCGCCAAGAAGCACATCCTCACCGAGCAAGAGCGCTGGCTGATCTCGATCCACGAGGCCGCCCACGCCGTCGTCGCCGAGGCGCTGGGCCAGGCATCGGTGAGTCGCAAGGTGTCGATCGTCGCGCGCGGGCGCACGCTCGGCACGGCCGCGCACATGCTCACCGACCGCGACCAGCTGATCCAGACCGAGCCCGACCTGCAAGCGCAGCTGACGGTGATCGTCTCCGGCACCGCCGGCGAGCGGATCGCCTTCGGCCATCTGTCGTCCGGCGTCAGCGACGACCTGCACGCCGCCACCAGCCTGGCGCGCACGATGGTCACCTCCTTCGGCATGTCCGACGCGCTCGGACCCGTCACGATCGGCGAGAAGGGCGGGGAGGTGTTCCTCGGCGCTTCGCTGCAGGACCTCGGCTCGGTCGGGCCCTCGACGCTCGACACGATCGACCGCGAAGTCGAGCGGCTTGTGGGCGACGCCGAGGCGAAGGCCGCCGTGATCCTCGACCGCAACTGGCAGGCGGTCGAGGAGACCGCGCACGCGCTGATCGAGCACGAGACGCTCTCGGGCGTCGCGCTCGACGCGGTGCTCTCGACCGTGCAGGAGATCGAGCTCAGCGAGCTGCGCGACGTCACCCGCCGGGCCCGCGAGCAGGACCCGGGGCACGGGCCTTGAAGGCTGCCGCCGCCGCGGTCCTGATCGCCGCGGCGATCGCCGCGCTCGGCGCCGCTACCGCGAATGCGGAAGCGACGTGGCGCCTGGAACAACCGGCGCCGCCCGCCGGAGCCGCCTTCAAGGTTCCGCTCGGCACGCCCGACGACATGGAGTTCTACGCGCCCAACGAGGGCCTGTTGAGCGTCGAGGGCAACGCCACCGTCCCCGCCGGCCTGTTCTTCTGGAACGGGCGCGACTGGCACCAGCTGTCCACCGTGTGCGGCGCCGCCGGCGAAGCGTCGCGGATCGCCTGGGCCGGCCCCGACGACTTCTGGGTCATCACCGAACCGAGCGAGCCGCGCTCGGGCGCGGGGCTCGGTCTGTGCCACTTCGAAGACGGGGTGATCGTCGGCTCCTACTCGACGCCCTTTCAGTCGCCCGAACCCTTCCGCCCGATGGATGCGGCGGCGTGCAGTGGGCCGGACGACTGCTGGTTTGCGGGAATCGGCAGCGAGGAACCCTCCGGTCAGCACATCGGCGCCTATCACCTGCACTGGGACGGCACCAACCTGACCGGCTCCTACCAGCCGCAGGGCCGCGGCGTCAGCTGGCCTGGCCTACTTCGACGGCACGTTCTACGAGAGCACGTTCGTCGGCGCCGAGCAGGGTAACCCGAGCGACCCCGTTGCGCTCGCCACGCCCGAGCCGGACGGTCCGGTCTTGATCCACAAGCTCGTCGGCGAAACGTTCCTCGACACGGGCTTTCAGCCGTCACTCGCGCCGGGGGTGCCCGCCGAAGGAGTCGAGCTGCTGTCCGCAAAAGCCGACGCCACGAGCCTGTGGTTCTCCGGCGGTGGCGCCGCCTCCGGCCCGGCCGCGCCGCACGAAGGCTCGGTACCGAGTCCGCCGATCGCCGTCTACTACGACGAACCGTTCTTCATCCAGGACGCGATCGACCCCTCCCTGTTCGGCTCCGAAGACCGCTTTGTCGACATCGCGCCGGTCCCGGAGCAGGAACGGCGTGGGCAGCCGATCAGCCCTACTCCGAGCGCCGCAGCACCACCGCCAAGGCGAAGGTCGTGTTGGTCGAACCGGGCGGCGGGGCAAGCGTCGACACGCTCCCGGTGTCCGGACCAGGCCGCGGCAGCGCCCAGCTCGTCGCCGCCACCGGACCCGAAGAAGCCTGGATGGCCACCTCGGCAGGGTGGCTGTTTCATTACACCAACGGCACGGTCTTGCCCGAAGACACCGATTCCAACTGGGCCGGGACGATCACCGTGCGCCCGAACGAGTCGGTCGAACAGTTCGTTCCGATCGCGCCCCCGCCGGACGATTCGGAACTGTTCGCCCCGCCGCCCGTGGCGGTCGAAACGAAACTGGCCGAAGAAGCGGTGCCGCTGGTGATCCCGGCGCTCTTGAAGGACGTGATCGTCTCGCGCCACGGGCTGACCGTCACCGTCAAATTCGACCTGAGCACCCTGGCCGACGTGCAGCTCGTTGCCAAGCTGCACGGCAAGGCGATTGCCCGCACACGCGAGGAGCGCCTGAAGGCGGGCAAACACTCGCTCTCGCTGCGCCTGGAACGCAAGCGCTGGCCGAGCGGGCTCAGCTTCAAGACAAAGGAGTTGGTCAAGCCCAAGCCCGTTCCGGCGACGAGCACGGAAAGCTCGGTGGGCACCGGACCAAACGCGGTCACCACAAGCGTGCATCACTATGGTTGAGGTCGCGCGAGGAGCGAGCATGCGCCGCCGGCGCCTGATGCTCTTGCTGATCGTCGGATCGGCACTGGTGGTGGTTGGCGCCGCGCAGATCGCCGGCCACGGCGCGCGTGCGGTCGCCTCGAGCAACATTGCCCCGACGCCGCAGCCAGCGCTTGGCACCGCGGATGCAAGCACTGTCCTGATGGGCGCCGCCACCGCCGGTCAGCCTGGCGAAGCATGGGCCTACCGGGTGCTCCCGCTCGACGCCCCGCCACCCAGCGGCTCAGAACAGGTGGCGTTCGCCCCCGCCGGCAAATCGAGCTCGAGCGCTCGCGGGCAGCTCGTGTTCGAGCGTGCCACCGACGCCGACCCCGACTGGACCATCGCCGAAACGCCGCTCGAAGAACAGGGACAGGTCTATCGCGACATGGACCCCGATCGGATGTCGGCGCGGATCACACCCCACGGCGGCGGCCTGCTTGTCGGCAACGACTCGACGCGCGCGAACGGCAAGCAGACGGTGGTGCTCGCACGCGACCCCGGTGGGCGCTTCCGCGCGCTGCCCGAACCAACCGCTGGAATCCTACTGGGTGCGGGCGAACCCGACGAACCGGGAGAAACTGGGGACAAGAGCGCGGAGGCACTTGCCGAGGAGGAAGGCTCGGGCGTCGTCGCCGATGCGGCCGTCGAAAGCGAAGGCCACACCGAAGCCTATTTCGGTGCGCTCGGGCGTACGCGCGACCTCGGCGTGGCACGCTGGGACGGCAAGCAGTGGACCCGCGAGGCGATCGAACTGCCCACAAGCTACGGCGGAGGCTTCACGATCGTTGCAATCGCCGGCACCTCGCCGAAGAATCTGTGGCTGCTGGGCGAGGCCGAAGCCAGTAGTGGTCTGGGGATCGTGCTGTTCAAGCGTAAGGAAACCAAAGCCGGCGAATTCAGCTGGCAGCCCGCCTCGCTTGGCTCCTCGTTGTTCGCCCACAGCGAAACCGCCGCCAACGGTGTCAGCGGCGTCGAGCCACTGACCGGCCAAGCGCAGCCGCTGACGGTTACCGAAAAAGGCGTGTGGATCGACGGCAACCTGCAGGCTTCGGGCGGCGGCGCCGACGGCTATGACTTCACGCTCTACTACGACATCTCCGAAGAAAATGTGACCGGCAGTTGGTGTGACGCGCGCGGCCCATCGGACGAAGTGATCTGCGAACACCCCCTCGGCACCCGCTTCGGGCGCGAGGCGGGCTATCGCAGCTTCGCTTTCGAAGGCCCCGGCTATGGGACGCGGATCGTCACCAACCCGCTGCAGCCGGGCGGCGAGGACTCCACGAACATGGGCAGCTACCTGAGCTTCGAAGGAACCACCTTCACGTGGATGCCGGGCGCCGGCGCCGACAACGCGCCCGGTGGCGCCTTCTACACGCCGACAGACGGGTGGCTGGAAGGTCCAGTGCAGATAACGACTACCCAGCAACCAGCGCGACTCGTGGGGTGGCCGGTGTCCGCGCGCGCCCCGTTCACTGCTGTGACACCCGCCCCGGGGAGCCCGTCGGGAGACTTCGGCGCGCAGGCGCTGGCGGTCGGCGCCGACGGGGTGGTCGCGCGCTACACACCCGGTCACGGGTGGGAACGCGAATTCCTGCAGACCTCGAGCGGCGCTGTCAGCTCGCCCACGCTGCGCGCGGTGGCGTGGCCCGAACCGACGCGCGCGTTCGCCGTCGGCAATCTCGGCGCGATGTGGATCTGGCGCGCGGAAACCGGTCTGTGGGAGCCCGATCCCGCGGCGCCGCTTGACGGCTTCCAGGGCAACCTCGACGGGATCGCCTTCGACCCCTCCAACCCGGCGCTCGGCTATGCCGTCGGGCAGGACGGCGTGCTGCTGAGGTACGGCAAGAGCTGGACTCAGGAAGAAGAACTGCCCTTGGGCTTCTCAGAAGCCAATTTCAGCTCGGTGTCCTTCGCCGGTGCGGAGGCGATGGTGGTGGCCGAACACGACCTGCTCGTAAACGAAGGCTCGGGCTGGAAAGTGGAACCAGAAGTGCACGCGCTGCTCGAAAGCCTGCCCGAAGCGCCGAGTCTGAACGTCGTCGCGGGACTTCCAAACGGCGGCGCCGTGCTCGCCGGGCGCGATGTGGTGCTCGAGCGCGACAGCGCCGGCGCGCCGTGGCACTTCTCCGAGCAACCGATCGTCGGCGACACCGCGATCGCGGCGGTGCCGCTGCTCGAAGGCTCGAAAGTGCGCGCGCTGCTGTCGGTCGTGCCCGACTTCCAGTATCCCCCGCTGCTGGTGCTGCCGCCGATCGAACCCGACACCCCGCCGCCCGTGATCCCGCCCAACCCGCTACCGGGCGACGGCTACCTGCTGCGCGAAACGGCCGGCGGCTGGCAGGACGAGGAGCGTGCCGCCTACGCCGGCGACAGTCAGGACAAGCCGTTGAAGGCCGACCCCATTCTCGCGCTGGATGTCAGCACTTCGGGCGCCGGATGGGCGCTCGGCGGCTGGAGCGGAGAGGCCGACGACGCCGGACGCGGCACCGACGCCAGCGGCAGCTCCGGGCAGACGATCCACGAAAACGTGCAAACCGCCGGTGTTTACAGCTACGCGGCGGAAGGCAACCCGACCGCGCCGAGCGGCGAGACGGTAGCGCCGATCCCGATGCAGAGCGGCGTGGCGACATTCGCCGTCGGCGGTCACGCGGAGTGCATCGAAGCGTGCGCCGCGCTAGCCGACGAGGGGATCGAGCCCGACCGCAACCTCAGCGCCGCGCTCGGCCAGATCAGCGGTCTTTCGACCGAGCCGGGCGGTCCGCGCATGCTGCTGTACACGGGGGGGCGCGAGACCCCGGGACAGGGCCCCGAGTCGCCCGCCGAGGCCAATCGCTACGCGCAGCTGATGTCCGGCGGCGGCAGCCTGCCCGTGTATCCCGCGCTCTCGGCGGGCGATACCGAAGGGGGCGAAGACTCCGCCTTTGACGCCGCATTTGCCGGCTTCGACGCACCGTTTGGAGAAGGCGCGACCCCCGCAGGGGTCAGCACCGCCGACATCCCGCCGCCCACGGGCGCGGTGAGGCCCGGTGCGCGCACCCACTACGCCTTCGACAGCACCGGTCCCGCCGGCACGGTGCGGGTGATCGTGATCGACAACTCGCGGGGCTCGCTTGCCGCTGCCAACCCCTATCAGAACCCGGCCGAACCGCAGGGACCGTGGCTTGAGGAGATGCTCGCCGACGCCAGGGCACGCGGCATCCCCGCGATCGTGGTCGGCAGCCGCGAGCTCGACCCGAACCTACCGCCCGCCTTGAACGTCGCCACCGATGCTGCCGAAGAGGCGCAGATCATGGTGGCCGGTGGGGCTTCCGCGTATCTATACGAACGCCCCGAAGAAAGCCGCGCCAGCCGCATCCCCTCCGGAGGCTCGGTCACGATTCCCGAGTACGGCACAGGCACCCTCGGCTACCGCTCGGCGATCTCCGACTCGTTCACCGTCGGCCAGCCCGACGCGCTGTTCGGCACCACCGGCTACCTGCTCGTGGGCGTGGAAGTGGCAAAGCGCAACCCCGCCACAAATGTAGCGCCGGTCACCGTGCGGATGATCCCGCTCGTGCAGGAAGTGTCGCTCGACCCGATCGATGGGACACTGTTGCGCCGCAGCTCGCCGGCGCTGTTCGAGGGCCTGGGGCGCAGGCCGCTGGCGGGCGACCGCTGGGGGCCGATCTCAGGATCCAGTGGCAACCCAAACCCGCCGGGCTCGGATCCCTACGCCGAATTCCCACCCGCGCTGTGTCGCCAGTCCGATTGTTCGAGCGCGATCGAACCGGAATACACGTTCACCTCCTCCGAACCTGAAATCGCCAACTTCGTCGCGCAGGATCCCAACTCGACCAATCTGCGCAAGCCGCTGCAGAACGCCGAAGGGCATCCGATCCCCGACCCGCGCTCGGGCATCCTGTGCGCGTTCAACGCCGGCACCACGACCGTCACGATCTCCGCCGGTGGGCTGTCCTACTCGATTCCGGTGACCGTGCAGGGCGGCAGCGTCGAGCAGCCGTGCGGCACCGTGCCGCTCAGCCCCAGCCACTTCAAGGCGCAGGCCTCCTCGGCGCCTGCGGCTCCGGCGGCGCCTCCGCCCTCGCCCGCGCCGGCGCCCGCGCCGATCGCGCCACCACCGCCACCTCCGGCGCCCGCGGCGGCGCCTGTGGTGAAAGTCGTGCCAAAGCCCGCACCGAAGGTGGCGCTGCCGCTCGCGATCCTGCCGATCGCCGCGCTGCCCGCCGTCGGGCCGGTCCCGGCGGTACCGCCCCCGCCTGCGGCGTCGTTCGCGCGGCCGATCCCGCCCGGTGGCGCGACCGTGCGCGTGTTCGAAGAAAAACGCGAGGAGGAGGCGGCGCCCGAGCAGTCGCAGGCGTTTGCGCGCTACTCGCCCTCGACGCGCGCCGGTGTACGCACGCTCACGCCTGTCGGTGCGCTTGTGTCCAGTAGTGCACACGCGAGCGTCGGTGTCTCCGGTGGTGGCTCCTCGCGGCTTGCGATGTATGGGTTGCCGCTGGGCGTGCTGATCCTGCTGGCGGGCGCCGGCGCAACGATCGGTGGCGGCCGGCGCCGGTCACGGCGCACCGCCCTCGCCCGTCTTTCTATACAGACCCACGTTTCAAACCAGGGCCAGATTCCAACTCCGTCTTCAAGGAGGCGAACATGAGACAACACATCTCCCGCCACAGCGGCCACGTCGCGCTGGCGATCTCGATCCTCGCGCTCGCCGGCTCGACCACGGGGTTGGCCGAAGCCGCACGTCGCGCGGTCCTCAGCTCGATCGACGGACACCAGATCAGCACCACCCCACACGCCGGCGGCCTGCTGCTGCTCGGCAAAAACAGGAAGTTCGCCGCGTCGGCGATCCCAACGGTCAAGAACGCCACCGAGATCAGTGGCAAGACGCTGACCGACATCGAACCTAGTTGCCCACCGTCGACGGTCAACCTCGGCACGTGGTGCTTGATGGACTCGCCCTACCCACTCACCAACGCCGAGGCGGGGGAGAACAACTATTTCTGGGCAACGCAGGCGTGCGTGAAGGAGGGCGGTTACCTGCCGACCGCCGCGCAGCTGATCGGCGCCGCCAACCGCGTCAAGCTCGAGTCCACGATTCACGACTCGATGCTGACCTCCACGATCGACGCCGACCCGAGCGTCGGGCTGAAAGACCAGCGCGAGATGAGTGCCACGCTCGTGACGACCGCCGCCGGTTCGGACGCCGCCGGCTCTGAGGGCGTGAGCGTCGGCTCCACCGGCGATCCGCGCACCGGCGAACCCAACCCGGTGCCGCTGCCCGCCGTGCCGGCTCCCTCGACGTTGCAGTATGTGACTGTGTACTCAAACGGAACGAAGGGTGGCTTTGCCGGCTCCCAGCCGGTCTCAGAACCGCAGAACTTCCGCTGCGCGTTCAACGAGATGCCCGGCGCCAACTCCAACGAAGAAGGGTGACCCGGTGAGGAGCAAGCGTTTGTTCACAGAATCGTCACGAGTGATGGGGCGGTGAGGGTGGACGATCTCGACGTGACCGAGCCCGCTGCACCCAGCGAGCTGGGGACCGCTGTCAAGCAGCCGTCACCCCCCCCGTCCCCGAGGGCCGGGGAGGAGGCTGCGAGGGCTGTCACCCAGCCGCTCCCGGTCGTGACAGCTGAGCGCTGCTCGCAGTGCGCCGCTCCGCTTGCGCCCGACCAGCGCTACTGCCTGCAATGCGGGGCCGCGCGCGCGCATGTGAGCGGGCCCATCTCCGGCGGTCGTCCGGGCGGGCCGCCGCCGACTGCGGTCTCGCCACAGAACGCGACCTCGCCGCAGTCGGCATTGTCCCCGGGCGGGCCGCAAACCCCGCCGCCCGGTACCCCCGGTGCGCCCCCAAATGCTCCCCCCGGCTTCGGCGCCGCGCAACCGTCCAATCGCAACAACACGCTCGCACTGCTTGCCGGCGTGGGGGTGCTGCTGCTGGCGCTGGGCGTCGGCGTCTTGATCGGGCGCGCGAGCACGGGCTCGGCGAAGGTGCCTCCCGCGCAGGTGATCTCGGTGGGCGGCTCGGCCGCGGGCACCGCCGGCACTGCCACAACGCCCACGACCACCACCACCGAAACGCCCGCCGCTTCCACCGCGAAGAAAGCATCGAAAGAAAAATCGTCCTCCCCCGCTTCTTCTTCCTCTTCGGGCTCGTCGATCAACAAACCGGCGCCGCCAGCCGTGTTGAAAAGTGTGAGCAAAAACCAGAGTGGCTCAAGCTACGAGCAGAAATCCAAGAACCTGCCGGATGTCGTCGAAACGGGATGAACGCCGCCAACCCACAACAGACCGACTCGCAGCTGCGCAGACGCCGCGAGCAACTCGCGCAGGAGGTCGCCGAGCTGCACTGGAACCTCGGCGGGCTCGCCTATGAGATGGCGATTCGCGACCACTTTCGCCTCGACGTGCTGATCCGCCGCGCCGCGATGCTGCAGGAGCGCGACGCCGAGCTTGCCGAGGTGGAGCGGATGCTGCACATGCAGGAGAGCGGCAGCGCAGGTAACTGTCCGGGCTGCGGCGCGGTGCGCAGTCGCGGGGCCGTGTTCTGCTGGCAATGCGGCGCGCAGGTGATGGAGCGCACTCTCATCAACGGCAACGGTCAGCACGCCGCCTCGCATCCGATCGACCTGCTCGTGGAGCCCGCCGAGTCGGACGGCGGGGAGGAGACCCAGCCGCCCAAGGACCTCGGCCGGCCCATACAGACCAGCTCGTGAGCCTCGACCCACTGCGTCGCTGGGAGCAGCGCTTCGGCGCGCTGCCGCTGCCCTCGCCGCTGGTGTGGGTCGTGCTCGTGGCCCTGTTCCTCGGGTTTGGAGTGCTCATGGGTCGCGCCGCGGGGAGCGACGCGGTCGACTCGCTTACTGCCGAGCGCGCGCCGCTGAAGTTGCTCGTCGCGCAGAGCGCCGCGGGCGCCGCGAGCAGTACCCCCAGCTCGAGTGCCGCCGAAGCGCCACCACCGGCGCAAGCGGAAACCACCCCCGAACCCGCGCCGATGCCGGCGGAATCCAAGGCGCCCGCTCCCGCGAGCAAAACACCCTCCTCGTCCTCGGGGTCCACGGGCGGATCGAAAGAATCCTCGGGGTCTGGCAAAGGCGCATCGAAAGCCAGCGCCTTCAAGCTGTCCTCGATCAAGCACGTGTTCGTCGTGATGCTCGACGAGGAGCCCTACGCCACCGCATTCGGTCCCGCCTCGCCCGCCAAATACCTCACCGGCACCCTTGAGAAGCAGGGCGAGCTGCTGCTGCGCTACTACGCCGTGGCCCACGAAGGGCTCGCCGATGAGATCGCGCTGCTCAGTGGGCAGGGGCCCACCGAAGCCACCGCCGCCAACTGTCCCACCTACAGCGAAATCTCACCCGCGAGCAGCGGCGAGGAAGGGCAGGTGCTCGGCAAGGGCTGCGTGTACCCCTCCTCGACGCAAACGCTGATGAGCCAGCTCACCGCCAAGCACCTCACCTGGAAGGCGTATGTCGAAGGGATCGACGAAGGCTCGGGTGCCCCCGCTGCCTGTGCGCACCCCGCCGGCGGTGCGGCCGACCCGAGCGCCGCGCCGCTCACGAGCGGCGCAACCGCGCCCGGCTACCAGACATGGCGCAACCCGTTCGTCTACTTCGGCTCGGTTGTCGGGTCCTCCACGTGCGCTTCCAACGATGTCGGTATGAGCGCGCTGAAGGGCGATTTGGCAAGCGAGAAGAGCACCGCCAGCTTCTCCTACATCGCCCCCGGCCCGTGCGAGGACGGGAACCCCACGCCGTGCGCGCCCGGCAAGCCCGACGGCATGCTCGCCGCCGACGCGTTCCTGCAAAACGTCGTCCCCGAGATCCTCGCCTCGAAGGCATACAAGCAAAACGGCATGCTCGCGATTACCGTCGACCAGGCGCCCTCGAGCGGCGAATACGCCGATTCGAGCTCCTGCTGCGGGCAGCCGAAGTACCCCAATCTGCCGGCGCCCACGGGGGCCGCCGCGCTGGCCGGCGACGGGGGCGGCCAGGTTGGACTGCTGCTGCTCTCACCGTTCATAAAGAAAGGCGGCGGGCTGGCGCAGGAAACCTATAACCACTTCTCGCTGCTCGCCACCGTGGAGGAAGTATTCGGGCTGGGCAAGCTCGGGTACGCCGGAGGCTCGGAAGTAAAACCATTCAGCGCTTCGCTCTTCTCCGGCGGGTAGGTGGGAGCCGGCGATCGGTCGCGACGTTGCGATTGGTGCTGTCGCGGCGGTCTCGCAGCAGCGCCGGGCGCAGTCGAGGTCCCAGCGGCAGCCCGCGTGCGCTCAGCAGCAGGGCCAGCAGCGTGGCGATACCGACGACCGCGTAGAACCATTCTTCCCCACTTGTACCGGCGGGTCGGGTCGAGAAGGCCGACTGGCTTGCCTGCTTGCGGGCCTTCTCCTTGCGCTCGGCCGCCGACGGGCTTTGAGCGTAGCCGCTGGCACCCGGCGGTATCGGCTCGACCGGTGGAGTGGCCGCCGGCAGGATCGCCAGCGGCGCCGCCACGCTTTCGATCGGCGGTGGCAGGGGCGTTTCCACTGGCGCTGGCTTGGCCGCCGGCGCGGGCGGCTTGGACACCGCCGGTGGAGGCGGAGGCGTAGGCGCCGGTGGAGGCGCAGGCACGGGTGGAGGTGCCAGCGCCGCCGGAAGTGAGCCGGCAAGTGGCGCCGGCGGTGGGGGAGGGGGTGCGGCGGCCGATCCCAGCTGACTCTGCGTCTGGGCTGTGTGGACTCTGATCACTTCCCCGACCCCGGGGCGGTAGACCGTGCCACAGGGCGAGCCAAAGCCACCGGCCTGGACCGTGACCGGCAACGAGTAGCTCAACAGACCGGTCGTGATCGACACGGTGGTCGTGCCCGCGTTGTACGCGCAGAACAGGCCCGAAGTGGACGACGGGATCGGATGTCCGCTTGCGTCCAGCTTGGGGAGCGGCGAGCCCGGACCGCTGGGTTCGACGAAGGTGCCAATCGTCGGTTCTGAGCTCGTGAAGGTGTAGCTGGGCGGCACGCAAGGCCTCTTGCCGCAGCTCGGCGAGGGGATTTCGACGTAGTTGTCATAGCCCGGGAACGGTTCGCCCGGTTCGCTTGAATCTTCGGATTGTCCCGCTATCGTGGCGAGCGTGCCGGGTTGACGGCGGGCGATCGCTTCGAATTGGAGCGTCAGGCTCCGGGCCACGCTGAGCCCATCCAGTGGCTTAAGCGCAAGCGAGTCGATCACGGGCACAGCGCTGACTTCGACTTCGCGAGTCTGCGTGTCGGCAGAGACGAAATACCACTTCACGCCGTTGTTCTGGGGCTTCTGGTAGCCG